>NZ_CP088018.1:2134464-2845952 GCF_021049265.1 Ruania suaedae | reverse complement strand
CCCATCGGCGCCGAGCGCGCCGCACAGACAGCGGTGCAGGTGGCCGAGCGGGCGGCGCTGCCGCAGGAGCGGCGGCACGGTCTCGTACACCGCGCACTCGCACTGGCGATGCTCGGGAAGCGGCGCGAGGCCGGCCGCGCGCTGCAGGCCGCCGCGGAGATCGGGACGATCGCGACGATCGCGCCCCGGGAGCCGGCCCTGCGCGCGCTCGCGGGCTGTGTGCTCGACCTCGACGGTGGCGTGGACGTGCGATGGCCCACCGACGAGCTCGACGACCTCCTCGACCCGGCCGACAGCGACGAGGCCGAGCTGCTGGTGCTCGCCGACCTCCTGCGGATCGCCACCCGGGAGGGTCGGTCCGGTCCCGACCTGGTGGCCATGCTGGAGGCGCAGTGGGAGGCCATGGCCGACCGGGCCGAGCCGAGCCTGGCGGCCACGGTCGTCTACGCCGTCTGGGCCGACGTGCTGGTCCTGAACGGCGACCTGGAGCACGGGCTGGAGCTGGTCGCGCACCCGCCTGCCTCGGTGGCCGGTGTGGATCCGGTGCTCGCACGCCTAGCCTTCTACGCCGGCGACTTCGATCGGGCGCTGCACCATGCCGCGGACTGTGAGCACTGGATCGCGAGCCACCCGCGGCGGGCGCTGGACCTCCTGCTCGTGCGCTGCTGTGCCCAGCTGCGGACCGGCCAGGACTCCGCCGCGGCGACCTCGTTGCATCTCGCGGCTGCCGTGGGCGAGATGCACGATCTCATCCGGCCCTTCCGCGCGGTTCCCAGCGCCGACCTGCTGCTCATCGCCGAGAGCTCGAGTCGGTTGACCGCCTACTTGCGTCGCTGCGGTGTCGCCTCCGGCGAGGACCTGTTCCCGCCGCCGCTGGAGCGGGTGCCACTGAGCGCGCAGGAGATCAAGGTACTCGAGGCGCTCGCGACGGGGCAGACGCTCTCGAGGATTGCTCAGCGCCTCTACGTCTCCTCCAACACGGTCAAGTCCCATCTGAGAGCGATCTACAGCAAGCTCGGCGTCCACACGAGGGAGGCCGCCGTCCTTCGAGCGCGGACGTCCGGGCTGCTGGCGGCGGATCAGGGCCGCGATCCCGACGGCGGGAGCGCTAGCACTCCTGAGCCGATGTGAGCGGGACCGCACTGTTCGGGTCAGTCCGCGGTTACTCATTCCGGCCGTGATGGAGTAGGATCGCTCGTTGGGCGTGCTCTGCCGTGACGTCCGCGACACATCGCTCGACTCGTCCTGGGGGCGGATCGACCGTGGGGTGCCGCGGAGGTCGCGAGGAGTGCGGCCGGTGTCAGAACAGCACTGCAGATAGTGGAGGACATGGGTAAGAAGGACGGTGTCATCGAGATCGAGGGCAGTGTGGTCGAGGCTCTGCCGAACGCGATGTTTCGCGTGGAGCTCAGCAACGGTCACAAGGTTCTCGCTCACATCTCGGGCAAGATGCGACAGCACTACATCCGGATCCTCCCCGAGGACAGGGTGGTGGTCGAGCTGAGCCCGTATGACCTGACCCGCGGCCGCATCGTCTACCGCTACAAGTAATCCACCCTCCGAGCACGCCGGTCCCGGCGCCGCGGCCCTGACGGGTCCGGTGAGTCGCGCCCGGCAAAGGAACCCATCATGAAGGTCAAGCCGAGCGTCAAGAAGATCTGCGACAACTGCAAGGTCATCCGTCGTAGCGGGACCGTGCGCGTGATCTGCACGAACCTGCGCCACAAGCAGCGCCAGGGCTGAGAGCCCGACCGCGTCACCTCCCGGTGACGCACTCCACAAGCGCATCGTCGCCCGCCGAACCCGGCGGGTCCACCCCCGGTCGGAGGCCGGGGCCCGGGGTAGCCCGGGGTGATGGTGCGAACGACCTCCGCGACTCACAGGAGTGAGAACGAATGGCACGACTCGTCGGTGTCGACCTCCCCCGCGACAAGCGGCTCGAGGTGGCACTCACCTACATCTTCGGCGTCGGGCGCACGCGCGCGGCCGAGACCTTGAAGGCGACCGGGCTCAGCCCGGACCTGCGTGTGAAGGATCTGGGCGACAACGACGTCGTCGCCCTGCGTGACTACCTCGAGGCGACCTACCAGCTGGAGGGTGACCTGCGGCGTGAGATCGCCGCGGACATCCGCCGCAAGGTCGAGATCGGGGCCTACCAGGGCCTGCGTCACCGTCGCGGCCTGCCCGTGCACGGCCAGCGCACGAAGACCAACGCACGCACTCGTAAGGGTCCCAAGCGGACCGTCGCCGGCAAGAAGAAGGCCGGTCGCTAGTAGTCCGCTCCCGGGCTGCCCGACACCGCCGGCCCGGCCGGACCGACGACCTCACGAAGAAAGAGAACGCACATGCCTCCCAAGACTCGCCAGGCGACCGCCGCGCGCAAGCCGCGCCGCAAGGAGAAGAAGAACGTCTCCCAGGGCAACGCCTACATCAAGTCCACGTTCAACAACACCATCGTCTCGATCACCGACCCCTCCGGCGCCGTGATCTCCTGGGCCTCCTCCGGCCAGGTCGGCTTCAAGGGGTCGCGCAAGTCGACCCCCTTCGCCGCTCAGCTCGCCGCCGAGGCCGCGGCCCGCAAGGCGCAGGAACACGGCATGAAGAAGGTCGACGTGTTCGTCAAGGGTCCGGGTTCCGGCCGCGAGACCGCCATCCGGTCGCTGCAGGCGACCGGACTCGAGGTGGGCTCGATCCAGGACGTCACCCCGCAGGCGCACAACGGTTGCCGCCCGCCGAAGCGCCGCCGCGTCTGACCCGCTTGCGGCGGCTCGCCGAGCCAGCGCACCAGCACAGCAGGACCCTCTCTCCCGGACGGATGGGTGAGGGGAAACCCGCGACGTCATATAGCGGACGTCCGCCGAAAGGACACACACCGTGCTCATTGCACAGCGCCCCACCCTGACCGAGGACGTCGTCGACGAGTACCGCTCGCGCTTCGTCATCGAACCGCTCGAGCCGGGCTTCGGCTACACGCTCGGCAACAGCATGCGCCGCACGCTGCTCTCCTCGATCCCCGGCGCCGCCGTGACCAGCATCCGCATCGACGGTGTGCTGCACGAGTTCTCCACGATCCCCGGGGTCAAGGAGGATGTCACCGAGATCATCCTGAACATCAAGAACATCGTGGTCTCCTCCGAGAACGACGAGCCGGTCGTGATGTACCTGCGCAAGCAGGGCCCCGGGACGATCACCGCGGCCGACATCACCCCGCCTGCGGGGGTCGAGGTCCACAACCCCGAGCTGCACATCGCCACCGTCAACGCCAAGGGCAAGGTGGAGATCGAGCTGACCGTGGAGCGGGGTCGCGGATATGTCTCGGCGGCCCAGAACAAGCCGTTCGACGCCGAGATCGGCCGCATCCCGGTGGACTCGATCTACTCGCCGGTCCTCAAGGTGACCTACAAGGTCGAGGCAACCCGTGTGGAGCAGCGCACCGACTTCGACCGGCTGATCGTCGACGTCGAGACCAAGCGGTCCATGGCACCGCGGGACGCGCTCGCCTCCGCCGGCAAGACGCTGGTCGAGCTCTTCGGGCTGGCCCGCGAGCTCAACGTCGAGGCCGAGGGCATCGAGATCGGCCCGTCGCCGACGGACTCGGCACTGGCCGAGGACCTCGCCCTGCCGATCGAGCAGCTCGACCTGACGATCCGCTCCTACAACTGCCTCAAGCGTGAGGGGATCCACACCGTCGGCGAGCTGGTCGCCCGCAGTGAGGCGGACCTCCTCGACATCCGCAACTTCGGCGCGAAGTCGATCACCGAGGTCAAGGAGAAGCTGGTCGGACTCGGCCTGTCCCTCAAGGACAGCCCCGCCGACTTCGATCCGACGCTCGTGGCCAGCGCTTACGACGACGGCGACGACTTCGACGCCTACAACTGAGCAGCCGGCCCCATCAAGAAGAACTGAGGAAACATTATGCCCAAGCCCACGAAGGGTCCTCGCCTCGGTGGCGGACCGGCGCACGAGCGGCTGATGCTGGCGAACATGGCCCAGTCCCTGTTCGAGCACCAGAGCATCCGCACCACGGAAGCCCGCGCGAAGCGCCTGCGCCCGCTTGCCGAGCGGCTGATCACGAAGGCCAAGCGCGGTGACCTGCACGCCCGTCGCCAGGTGCACGCCGTGCTGTCCCGCAAGGACGTCGTGCACGTCCTGTTCGCGGACATCGCGCCGGCGATGGCCGAGCGGGAGGGTGGCTACACCCGCATCACGAAGATCGCCCCTCGCAAGGGTGACAACGCACCCATGGCCGTCATCGAGCTCGTGATGGAGCCGCTGAGCCCCAAGCAGGCCACGGTCGCCGAGGCCGAGGGCGCCACCAAGCGCGCGGTCAAGGAGGACGCTGCGGCCGACGAGGCCGCTGCGGAGACCACCGCGAGCAGCGACGACCAGGTCGAGGACGCCGCGAGCAGCGACGACGAGGACACCACGGCTCAGGCCGAGGGGTCCGACGAGACCGCGGAGGAGTCCACCGACTCCAAGTGAAAGATGTCCTCCTCGTGAGGATCGCGAGGTGGCTGCGGACCTGACCGGTCTGCGCCGCCTCCCGAAGGGCCCGGCCGGGATGACCTCCCGGCCGGGCCCTTCGCTGTGCCGGACCGGTACAGTCCTGATGTGGCTGCGACGGTGGTGCTCGTGCACGGGATCCGGAGTTCGCGCAGCATGTGGGACGGCGTCGAGCGCCGCTTGCGCGAGCGGGACATCCCGGTGATCTCGGCCGACCTGCCCGGCCATGGCGCCCTGATCGACACCCCCTTCACCCTCGACGGATGCGACCGGGTGCTCGACCGTGCGGCCTCCGATGCCGGCGGCCCGATCGTGCTGGCCGGGTTGTCGCTCGGGGGGTATCTCGCGCTCCGGTGGGCCGCCCGCACCCGGATGCCGGTGCTGGGCGTCGTGGCCGCCTCGTGCAGTGCTGAGCCCCGCGGGCTGCCCTTGGCCGGCTACCAGGCGCTCGCCGCTGTCATCGCGCGGCTGCCGGACCGCGGTCTGGCGCTGCACCGGGTGATGGCGCGCCTCGTCCTCGGGGAGGAGGGTGCGCGGGAGGTCTCGGCCGGCGGTGTGGCGCTGGACGCCATGGTGCCGGCGCTTCGCGCGATGCGGGACGTGCGCCCCCTGGCCGATCTCGCGCGGCTGGAGGTCCCGGTCTGGCTGGTCAACGGCGGATGGGACCACTTCCGGTTCGACGAACGCCGTTTCGCAGCGGCGGCACCACTCGCGCGGCTGGTCCGCGTGCCACGTGCCGGCCATATCGTCTCGGTCGATCAGCCCGAGATCCTCGCCCGCCTGATCCACTCCCTGACGGTGATCGTCTCCCGCTAGCGCGCTCCCGGCACGAGCGGCTCACCTCACCCTGGCGTCGCCCTCCATCACCCTGGACGGCGTGCGCCTCATACCGCGCGTTCACCTCGTCTTCACCCGTGCCAGCGGCGGGCCCACCTGCTTGAGTGTCAGTGAGCCGCTCGGACCTCGTTCCCCTGAACGCCGGGCGTGACTCCAGGTGCGAGCGAGGGAGGTGAGACGGTGTGTCGCTTGACCAGGTGATCAAGGTCGGCGTGCATCGTTCGTCTCGCGGGTCGGTGCTTTCCCCCGGGCCTACCGTCCCGATCTCACTGGCTGAACTGAGGACCGGCGCTCGTTCGACGATCGAGCCAGAACGCACCTGGAGTCACGCGTACCGGTGGGCACTGCCCATCGGCGACGCCATGATCGCAGCCCTCATGATCGCGATCGCGATGCGGTCCTCCGTGGCATCGGTGGGACTGCTGATCGGTGGCCCGACCGGCGCCGGTCTCGTGTTCGCGGCCGCGATCGCAATGGTCCACGGATATGACAGCCGCCGCGCGATGATGGGTAGCGACCGCTATCGCGGCGTCCTCCGGGCAGGATGGGCATGGGCCTCATTGCTGATCGGTCTCGCCTTCCTGGGGTCGGTCGAGGTACCGCCGGTGCCACTGGTGGCCGCCATCGCCGGCACCCTGGCTGCTGTCGTCCTGAGCCGGCGGGTGCAACTGGCGCTGCTCAGGCGTCGCCGTCGTCGCGGGCACTCGCTCCGGCGGACTCTGCTCGTCGGGGCTCCTGGGCAGCTGGACCCGCTCGTCGACCTCTTCCGTTCGGATCCGGAGCTCGGCTTCGAGATCATCGGGGCCAGTCTGCCGGCGGCCCCTGCGCGGGACGGCGACTGGCGAGGCGCGCCGGTGCTGGGCACCCTTGAGCGGGTGACCGACATCGTGGTCGAGCACGGCATCTCGACGGTCGTCGTCGCGGCGGGCACCGTCAGCGCCGTCGAGCTGCGCAGACTCTGCTGGCAGCTCGAGCGCCACCACATCGAGCTGGTCGTCGCCCCGCACATGGACGACGTCGTACGTGAGCGCGTCAGGCTCCACTCGGTCGGCGGAACTCCGCTCCTCACCGTCGACATCGGGGCTGGCCGGCCCAGGCGGGCCGCGAAATCGGTCCTCGACCGCACCCTCGGCGTGGTGCTGTTCGTCATGGCGCTGCCGGTACTGGCCATCAGCGCGGTGCTCGTACGGGCCTCCTCACCGGGGCCGGCGTTCTACCGGCAGACGCGCACCGGCTTGGACGGAGCGCCCTTCACCATGATCAAGCTGCGCACGATGCATGTGGACGCCGACAGGGCCCGGGCCGCGCTGCTGGCGTCGAGCGAGGGCAACGCGGTCCTGTTCAAGATGCGCGAGGACCCCCGGGTCACACCGGTGGGCAGGCTGCTCCGGCGGATGTCCATCGATGAGCTGCCCCAGCTGTGGAACGTGGTCCGCGGGGACATGTCGCTGGTCGGCCCGCGCCCCCCGCTCGGTGAGGAGGTCGCCACCTACGATCACGACGCCATCCAGCGGCTGCGGGTCAAGCCCGGGCTGACCGGCCTGTGGCAGGTCAGCGGCCGGTCGGATCTGTCGTGGGCCCAGTCGCTGCGGCTGGATCTGCGGTATGTCGACAACTGGAGCGTGATGATGGATCTGACCATCCTGTGGCGGACCGTCCGAGCAGTCCTCGGGGGTAGGGGAGCGTACTGACCTCACTGGTGGACGTTGGGGGCGAGATAGCGCACGAGCGCGGCATCGGTGTCGGTGGGCCGGAAGCCGCTCGCGGTGATCTTGGTGAGGTCGAGCACGCTGCTGGTGGGGCGCGGAGCGGTCGGCTGGGGCGCATCGGCGAGGTACTGCGACGTCGTCACCTCGGTGACTCGTGCCGGGTCGTGCCCGCTGAGGCGGAACACCGCCTGGGCGATCTCGGCCCAGGAGCGCACCTGGCCGGATCCGGTGACGTTGTAGGTGCCGAACGGGGCGCCGGTGGTCATCAGGTGCGTGATGGCCGCGGCGATGTCATCGGCGAGGGTGAGCCGGCCCCACTGGTCACCCACCACCCGCGGATCGACGCCGGCGGCAGCGAGACGCTGCATGGTGCGCACGAAGTTGTGGCCGTCTCCGAGGACCCAGGAGGTCCGGATGATGTAGTGCCGCGGTGTCGTGGCGGCGGCGAGCTCGCCGGCGGCCTTGGTCTGCCCGTACACACCCATCGGGCTCACCGGCGCATCCTCCAGGTACGGCGGCGCAGTTCCGTCGTAGACGTAGTCGCTGGACAGGTGCACGAGGGTGAGGCGGTGGTCGGTGGCGATGCGGGCGAGGCGGCCGACGGCGGTGGCATTCGCCTCCCACGCGGCTCGGCGCCCTTCGTGCGTCTCTGCCGCATCGACACCGGTGAAGGCGGCGGCGTTGACCAGGACTCCACAGTCCTGCCACGGGCGGGCGCCGGCGAGCCCGGTGTCGGTGAGGTCCAGCTGGGAGCGAGTCGTGTACTCGACCGAGGGGACCTCGCCCCACCGGCTCCGCAGGGCGCGGCCGATCTGACCGTCGGCGCCGAGCACCAGAGTCCTGCGCGCCGGGAGGGGCGTGACCCGCGCGAGCGGAGGGTGGTGACGGTCCTTGTCCGAGATCTCGGCTCGCGAGAGCGGGATCGGCCAGCGGATCCCGACGGTGGCATCGGCGAGGTCGAGGACGGTGTAGGTGGCCTCCGCCCGCCAGTGGCCGTTGACCAGGTAGGTGTAGGCCGTCCCCGCCTCGAGGGTCTGGAAGGCGTTGCCCACGCCACGGGGGACGAAGACGGCGCGGGACGGATCCAGCTCGGCGGTGACGAGCCGGCCCAGCCCCGGGCCCTCGCGCAGGTCGACCCAGGCGCCGAAGACGCGGCCGCTCGCGACCGAGACCCACTTGTCCCACGGTTCGGCGTGGATGCCGCGGGTGGTGCCGGCACGGTCGTTGAAGGAGACGTTGTGCTGCACCGGACCGAAGTCCGGCAAGCCGAGGGCGAGCATCTTCTCCCGCTGCCAGTTCTCCTTGAACCAGCCCCGGCTGTCCGCCCGCACCGGTAGCTCGACCAGCAGCAACCCCTCGATCGGGGTGGTGGACAGGCCCAGCTCCTTGTCCAGGTCCATCACTGTCCGTGCTTGGCGTAGAAGGCCTCGGTGTCCTCCTTGGACGGCGCCCACCACGCCTCGTGCGTGCGGTACCAGTCGATCGTCGACGCCAGGCCTCGCTCGAAATCGCCGAAGCGGGGTCGCCACCCCAGCTCCGTGCGCAACTTGGTCGCGTCTATCGCGTACCGCTGGTCGTGGCCGGGCCGGTCGGCCACCTGGTCGTAGGCCTGGGCAGGGCGCCCCATCAGGGCCAGCACCAGTTCGACGACCTCGCGGTTGGAGCACTCCCCGTCCGCGCCGATCAGGTAGGTCTGGCCGGGCCGGCCCGTCTCGAGGATCGCGAGCACCGCCGAGGAGTGGTCCTCGACGTGGATCCAGTCCCGCACGTTCCGGCCTCCGCCGTAGAGCTTGGGCCGGAGGCCGCGGAGCACATTCGTGATCTGCCGGGGGATGAACTTCTCCACATGCTGGTACGGCCCGTAGTTGTTCGAGCAGTTTGAGATGGTGGCCCGGACGCCGAAGGACCGGCACCACGCGCGCACCAGCATGTCGCTCCCGGCCTTGGTGGAGGAGTAGGGGGAGGAGGGGTTGTAGGCGGTGGTCTCCGTGAACCGCTCCGGCGAGTCGAGCTCGAGGTCGCCGTAGACCTCGTCGGTCGAGATGTGATGCAAGCGCGTGTTGTGGCGCCGGACCGCTTCCAGCAGGGTGAACGTGCCGACCACGTTCGAGTGCAGGAAGATCCTCGGATCCCGCAGGGAACGGTCGTTGTGGGACTCGGCGGCGAAGTGCACCACGGCGTCGCAGTCACCGACGAGGCCGTCGACGAGGCGAGCGTCCGCGACGTCACCGTGCACGAAGCGCACGCGATCCGCGGGCAGGCCCGCCAGCGAGGCGCGGTGGCCGGCGTAGGTCAGGGCATCGAGCACCGCGACCTCGTGGTCGGAGTGCTCGATCACGTGACGGACGAAGTTCGCCCCGACGAAGCCGGCCCCCCCGGTCACCAGCAGCCGCATCACCGGCCCTCCCGCTCGAGCAGTTCGAGCAGGTAGGAGCCGTAGCCGGAGCGCCGCAGCCCCGCTGCCCGGGCCCGCAGCTCGTCGTCGGTCAGGAAGCCCTTGCGCCACGCCACCTCCTCCGGGGCGCCGATCTTCAGACCGGTGCGACGCTCCATCGTGCGGACGTAGTCCCCGGCATCGGTCATCTGGTCGAAGGTCCCGGTGTCGAGCCAGGCGGTGCCCCGCGGCAGCACGTGCACCTGCAAGCGGTCCCGCTCGAGGTAGGCGCGATTGATGTCGGTGATCTCGTACTCCCCACGGGCGCTGGGCCGGGCCTGCCGGGCGAGCTCGAGGACGTCGTTGTCGTAGAAGTACAGACCGGGGACCGCGTAGTTGCTCGCGGGCTCGGCCGGCTTCTCCTCGAGCGAAGTCGCGTGGCCGTCGGCGTCGAAGCCGACCACGCCGTAGGAGCGCGGATCGCTGACCCAGTACGCGAAGACAGCCGCGCCGTCGATGTCGGTGAAGCGGGAGAGGCGGGTACCGAGGCCGGGACCGTACAGCAGGTTGTCACCCAGGATGAGCGCGACCCGGTCCGCGCCGATGAAATCGGCGCCGATCACGAAGGCCTGCGCGAGCCCGTCCGGTGAGGGCTGGTGGGCGAAGGTCAGGGAGATGCCGAACTGCGATCCGTCGCCGAGCAGCCGCTCGAAGCTCGCGGCCTCGTGCGGGGTGGTGATGACCAGGATGTCCCGGATGCCGGCGAGCATGAGCGTCGAGAGCGGGTAGTAGACCATCGGCTTGTCGTAGACCGGGAGCAGCTGCTTGGACACCCCGATCGTGAGGGGGTGCAGACGCGTGCCCGACCCACCCGCGAGGATGATGCCTTTCACAGCCTCCCCCTTCCCTGGGGATGAGCGGTGCCCTGGTCGGCAGGATAGCGCCGGAGCGGCGGCCGCGTACCGAACTTCCGCACACCGTTGCCCCACCGGTCAGCCGGGCCATGACCTAGTCTGACCCGCACAGCGCCGGCCGGCGTGGCGGGAGCGGAGGAGCAGCTGCGATGTGGAGCGGTACCGCGAGCAGGCAGCAGCACGCGATCTCCCACAGCCTCGTCTCGATCGCCCGGGGCGAGACCCCCGCCCTCGCGCGCGAGGTCGCCGCCGATCCGGAGGAGTTCCTCGGCGCCGTGCGGTTCCACCGGCTGGCACCCCTGGCCCACGTCCTCCTCCGCGACAGCCAACCCGCGCTCGGGCACCTGCTCCGGCCGGACCGGGACCGGGCGGCGGCGATGCATCTGCACGTCACCACGTTGCTGGGGCACGTCGGTGACCTGCTCGACGGCGTCCCCTGGGCGGTGTTCAAGGGTCCGGTCCTGTCCGAGCTCGCCCACCCCGTCGTGGGCCTGCGCAGCTACAAGGATCTCGACCTGCTCGTCGCCGCCGGCGATCTGCGGACGGTCAGCACGCGGTTGCGGGAGGCGGGATGGACGGTTGCCGACTTCGACGACATGCTGCGCAATCCTCAGGCGCCGGGTGAGATGCACTGGCGGAGCCCGTCTGGCGTGCTCGTGGATCTGCACTGGTCCATGATCAACATGGCCGAACGTCGCCGGACGCTCGCCGTGCCCACCGAGCAGCTGCTCGCCCGGCGGGTGCCGATCCGTCTCGGCTTCTCCACCGGGTGGACGCTCGACCCGGAGGACGGCTTCATCCACGTCTGCCTGCACGCCGCGTTGACCGGCGCCAATCGGCTGCTCTACCTGGTGGACGCGCAACGGATGGCGGCACGCGTCACCGACTGGGGCGAGGTCGGACGACGGGCCCGTGCCTGGAAGGTGGCGCCGCACGTCTGCCTCGTGCTGCTCCGCGCCCGCGACACGCTCGGCGGCGACCTCCCGGAGGAGATGGGACGCACCCTGCCCATGTCCTGGGCGTTCCGGGCGCTCACTGCCGGTGTCGGGCGCCTCGCCCCCGTCGATCGGGCGCGACAGGAGCCGGGACTGGCCCGCCTCGTCGCCCGGGCGGTAGCACCGGGGGCGGCCCGGACCGCCGCCGGCTCGTCTCGCAGCGTCGTCCGGCACGTGCTGGTCCGGAGGCCCCCAGTGCCCGGCGACCGAGTCCTGGCCGATGACCGTGCGCTCGAGCTCTACCTCGCGCGGGTCGAGGCGGCGGCCGGTCCGGGGTGCTGAACCGGCGCCCTCACCCCGGGGTGAGGGCGGACGAGCCGGTTTTTTCACCCCTGGATCACCCGGGTGCGAGAACCCCGTTGCTCCTAGTGTCGAACTCACCGCTTGGGCGTCCGCCCAGGAGGCGTGGCCCGAACCACGAGCATGAAGGGTAGAGGACGCATGGGAAAATATGAGGCTCCCACGCTCACCGAAGTGGGTAGCGTGCGCGAGATGACTCTGGGCGGGGCGAACCTGCAGGACTGGTCGGATGAGATCCGGCTCTGGAGGATCACCCTGCCGGCACCGGGTGAGTTCAGCTGATCACCCACTGCGCGCCGCGTGCCGTTGTCCGGCACGCGGCGCGCTGGTGCCCGTGCGGGCATGAGCGGGCGAACGCACGTGGGTGAGGCGGGGATGTCCTACCAGCGCCTGACCGCCCGCGAGCGTGCGGTCGCGGCTCCGCTGGGTGCGATGCCACCCTCGCGTGAGGTGCGCCGCGCTGACGGCCGGCTCAGTACCCGCGCGGCCCTGGAGCAGGCTGTCGCCGGGGCACTCGGGGCCGGGCCCTGCTACGTGCTCTTCTCCGGCGGACGTGATTCCTCGCTGGTGCTGGCCCTGGCGACGCGGGCGGCCCGGCTCGTCGGCGCGCCGCTCCCGATCCCGGTGACCGCCGTGTACCCCGGCGACGAGCGTGCCGACGAGAGCTCGTGGCAGGCGCTCGTCCTCGGCCACCTCGGCCTGACCGAGCGCATCGTCCTGCCGGTGACCGATCAGCGTTCGACGCTGGGCGACCTGGCCACGCGTCACCTCCGCCGGCGCGGTCTGGTGTGGCCCGAGGCGGTGCACACGCAACCGCTGTTCTTCGAACAGCTCGATCCGGGCACGATCCTCACCGGCGAGGGCGGGGACATCTTCGTGGAGGGCCGCCGGATCACCCCCCTCCATCTACTGGTCCACGGGGGCCGGAGACGTCCGAGCGGCGCGCTCGTCCGAGCAGCGGCCATGTCGCTGGCGCCGGGTGCTCTCCTGCGTCGCCAGGTCCGTCGCCGCTGGGCCGACCCCGACCTGCTGCCGTGGCTACGGCCGGCGGCCCGGGAGATTCTCGCCGCGGACGAGGCGGCGCTCCGGGGCCCGTTGCGCTGGGACGCCTCGTGTTGGGCGGACTTCGATCAGCGAGCGACGAGGCTCGGACTGGACAACGCGGTGGTGAGCGCTGCCGAGTACGGCCTCCGGATGCGCCATCCGCTCGCCGAGGCGCCCGTCGTCGGGGCACTCGCCCGGGAGGGTGGTGCCTGGGGGTTCCGCGGACGCACCAGCCTGTTCCGCCGCCTCGGCTCGGATCTGCTGCCGGATGAGGTGCTCGCCCGGCGGAGCAAGGCGGCCTTCAACTCCTCCCGGTGGGGGGAGCGGGAGCGCGCGTTCGCCCGTGAGTTCCAGCCCGGTGGGTTCGATCCGGACTTCGTGGACGAGGAGCGGTTGCGGGCCGAGTGGCTCAGCCCCCGACCGCATCCGGCGAGCTTCTTCCTGGCGCAGATGGCCTGGCTGCACCAGGCGGGGGTGGGGCCGGGGTCGGACCGGTCGCAGGCCGCGGCTGAGCCAGTGCGGCCATCAGTTCCGCGGCCAGGGTGGGCGAGAAGGGAGGGCCCCAGGGGACCCGGGCGACGTGGAGCGGCACGGTAGCGGCGATCGCCCCCATGTCCTGTAGCTGGCGGTCGAGGACGGTGGCGTCCTCCCAGCCGACGATCCGGGGGAACTGCAGGAGGGCGAGCAGCGCCTGAGTGCGGCTGAGCCGGAGAAGCTCCGGTCCCGCGAGGGCGGGGTCGTGGTTCGGTACCGGGATCACGATCGCCTCGAGCGGGAGCCCCTCCGCCGTCGAGGGGGCCATCGAGAGCGCCGCCCGGCCGTCGCCGGTGGTGCGATGTGCCGGTGGGGATCCGAAGAGCGTGGAGAGATCGCCGGCGGCCTTGCGCAGCCGGAGCGAGGCGCCGCCCAGAAAGCAGCGCGGGCGGGCCGGACCGGACTCGGGACCGAGATCGAGGCGGAGCACGTCGTCGGTGATCAGCCGCCCGCCGTGTGCGCACATCACGGTGGCCATGGTCGACTTGCCCATCCCGGAGCTGCCCACGAAGGCCACTGCCACGCCGTCGATCTCCACCGCGCTGGCGTGCAGCACGGGTTCGCCGCGCATGGCGAGCATGAACGAGAGCAGTGTGCCGCAGATCAGCACCCCGACGGTGTCCGGGTCGGCGCCGTGGACCAGGCGTGCCTCGACGATGCGCAGGTCCGCGTCGATCGAGAAGTCGCAGGTCCGGTAGAAGCGGACGAGGTAGCCCTCCCGGGTGCGCACGGCGGTGAAGAGGTCCTCGTCCTCGGTCTGCCGGTGCAGGAGCGTGCGCCCGGCCGGACGCTCCCGTGTGGCCGCCATCGGTGCGACCATCCGGATCCGGATGTCGGGAGCTGCGTCGGCGGGGCGCTGCTCCAGCTTCAGGTCGATCTCGCTGTCGACCACCAGCCCGTACAGCGACGCGAGCGCCATCACCCCTCCGGCGGGCTGGAGGTGAGCGGGTGATAGGCCGGAGCCGCGCCGAGCGGATCGTAGATGCCGGAGTCGAACTCCAACCAGGCGTGCGCCCGGACGGCTCCGTCCACCTTCGTCACGCCGATGACCAGCTCGGGCCCGAAGCGCCGCAGCCGATGGCCCGCGACGAGGGCGTGCCGCAGGCAGGTGTCGTCGAACGGCCAGTGACGCATCACCCGTTGCACGGCGCGCGCCTGCAGGCGCCCGCGCCGGCCCAGCACCGCCTGTCGTGGGGCCACCGTGCTCCCGCCGGTGGTCCGCAGCGACACCCCGAAGATCCGCGCGGTGCGTGGCAGTGGAAGGGTGCGCAGGCAGACCTCCACCGCGCAGGCGCACAGGGCCGCTGCGGTGGCGGCGGTGAGCTCGCGGACGGGGATCACGTGGGATCGTCCGCCGGGTCGACTCCCGCGAGCAGCTTCCGGGTGCGAAGATCGGCGATGAACGCCTCGACGTCCGCCTGCGCTCTCGATCGCGGGATCTCGAACTCGGTCACCAGCGCGTCGGCGAGTTCGTCGACCGTGCGTTCGTGCTCCGAGAGCAGCCGCAGCAGTAGGGTGCCGACGCGGTTGGCGGTGAGGTATGTCGACGTGCGCAGGTCGAGGAGCACCATCTCGCCGTCGATCTCCCGCCAGCTCACGTCCTGCGCTCGCAGTCTCATCAACGACTCCCGTTCCTCGACGGTGGGCACCGCACCGGACCTCTTTGCGGAATGTAGCGCATCGACTCCGGCCGGACAGGAGGAATGGTGACGAACTCCGTGCCGGCCTCGCGGGGTTGTGTCATTCTTTCCCTCACTAGACTGTGCCCGCCACGACGCTGGGATGGAGCAGATCGGATGACCGCTCGACGACGCCGCATCCTGTCCGAGCTCTCGCTCCCGCTCGGGCCCGGGGCGAGCCAGCTCGAGGCGATCGAGATCGCGGTGGCCATCGAGGACGGCTGTGGTGTGACGCTCCCGGACGAGGTGATGAACCCGGCCGATCTCGGTCGTCGCGAGTCGGTCGAGTCGCTCCTGCAGGCGCTCCCCGGCCGGGCCTGATGTGCGGCATCGTCGGGGAGCTCTCCTTCGACAGTGCCCCGGATCTCGCGCTCCTCACCCGGATGCTCTCCCGGCTGCCCCATCGGGGCCCGGACGGCAGTGGCATCTACCGCGACCACCACGTGGGCCTGGGTCACGCGCGACTGGCGATCATCGACGTCGGCGGCGGCGCGCAGCCGATGGGAAACGGCGACGGCTCGGTCTGGGTCACCTTCAACGGTGAGATCTTCAACTACATCGAGCTGCGCCGCGAGCTGCTCGCTCTCGGCCACCGGTTCAGGACCAGCAGCGACACCGAGGTGATCCTGCACGCGTGGGAGCAGTGGCGGGAGGGGTGCTTCCCCCGGTTCAACGGCCAGTGGGCGCTCGCGATCTGGGAACGGGACCGGCGGCGCCTGATCCTGTCCAGGGATCGTCTCGGAGTGAGGCCGCTGTACCTGACGCGGGTGGGAGGCCGGCTGCTGTTCGCCTCCGAGGTGAAGGCGCTCTTCGCCGATCCCCGCGTGCCCCGGGCCTTCGATCGTCTCGGGTTGGCCGAGACGATGACGTTCTGGAGCCCGGTCGCCCCCCGCACGGTGTTCTCGGGGATCGAACAGCTCCCGCCAGGGCACGTCGCCTTCGTGGACGAGCGGAGCCACCGGACGGTGCCGTACTGGCAGCCCGAGTTCCCGCCTCGGGGCGGCGAGGAACCGCAGGACCTCGAGCGCAACGCCGCCGACGTGCGCGAACGCGTCATCGCGGCGGTCCGGCTGCGGTTCCTGCGCAGCGACGTCCCGGTGGGCGCGTACCTGTCCGGTGGGCTCGACTCCGCGATCACCGCGGCGGTGATCGCGGCCTACACCGAGGCGCCGCTGCAGACCTTCTCGCTCCGGTTCGCCGACGAAGATTTCGACGAGGGGCCCTTCCAGGCCACGATGGCGCACCACCTCGGCACCGAGCACCACGAGGTGACCGTCCGTGCCGAGGATATCGGCGCGGTCTTCCCTGAGGTGGTGCGCCATGCCGAGATGCCGGTGCTCCGCTCCGCGCCCGCGCCGATGTTCCTGCTCTCCGGCCTCGCTCAGGACCACGGGTACAAGGTCGTGGTCACCGGCGAAGGTGCGGACGAGGTCTTCGCCGGCTACGACCTCTTTCGCGAGGCACGTCTGCGGGAGTTCGTGGCGAGGAACCCGGCCTCGACCGTCCGGGCGCGCGGTCTGGAGCTGCTGTACCCGTGGCTGACCCGCTCACCGGGTCAGGTACCGGCCTTCGCGCGGGAGTTCTTCGGGCGTCACCTCGATACCGCCGACCCGGCCATGTCCCACCGGACACGATGGGACACCAGCGCGGCACTATTGCGGATGACCGTCCCGCACCCCGACTGGGATGCCGACGTCTCCGGACCGCTCCTCGCGCGTATGCCCTCCGGTCACCGGGAGTGGGACCCGCTCAGCCGCGCGCAATGGCTGGAGATGTCCACGCTGCTGTCGGGCTACATCCTCGCGGCGCAGGGCGACCGGATGCTGATGGCGCATTCGGTCGAAGGCCGTTTCCCCTTCCTCGACCCGGACGTGGTCGACCTCGCCAACCGCCTGCCGGCCCGCCACAAGCTGCTCGGGCTCAGCGAGAAGCACATCCTCAAGACGGCGTTCCGGGACCTGGTCCCGGAACGGATCCTCTCCCGGCCCAAGCAGCCCTACCGCGCACCGGACGCCGCCAGCTTCTTCGCGGGCAGGGGGCAGCCATGGGTCGACCAGGTCACCTCCGGCGACGCGGTCGCGGCCGCGGGTGTCTTCGAGCCGCGGGCCGTCGCCGCGCTGGTCGGCAAGTGCCGCCGGACAGGGGGAGTGCGGATGAGTAACACCGACAACATGCGGATCCTCGCCGTGCTCTCGACCCAGCTCATCCACCGACACTTCATCGCCGGCGACGCCTCGTCGGATCAGGATCGGGCGCCGGCGGCCCCCATGACAGTGACCGATCTGGTGCACGGGTAGGAGACAGAAGATGACGCAGTCCTTCGGCCGGGAGTCCCTCGACCTCGACCTCGAAGCGGCGGCCACCGCCATCGGTGAGCGCCTCACCGCCTACCTCGCGCGGACCCGGAGAAAGGGCCTGGTCGTCGCGCTCTCGGGCGGCATCGACTCCAGCGTGGTCGCCGCGCTCGCGTGCCGCGGCCTCGGCCCGGAACGGGTGTTCGGTATCCACATGCCCGAGCGGGAGTCCTCGCCCGAGACCCTCAGGATCAGCACGAGTCTGTCCGATGCCTTCGGGGTCGATTCGGTGGTCGAGGAGATCTCGGCGACCTTGGACGCCGTCGGGGCCTATGCCCGCCGGGACGAGGCCATCCGGCTCGTCTGCCCGGAGTACGGGCCCGGTTACCGATCGAAGATCGTACTGCCCTCGGTCGTGGACTCCGACAGCTACCGGCTCTACTCGGTCGTGGTGCTCGACCCCGACGGCCGGCAGCAGCAGTACCGGTTGACGCGGGAGGCCTATCTGGGGATCGTCGCCGCGACCAACTTCAAGCAGCGGGTGCGCAAGATGCTGGAGTACTACCACGCCGACCGGCTGAACTACGCGGTGGCGGGCACACCGAACCGGCTGGAGTACGACCAGGGTTTCTTCGTCAAGCTGGGCGACGGGGCTGCGGACGTCAAGCCGATCGCGCACCTGTACAAGAGCCAGGTCTACGCCCTCGCCGCACACCTGGGGGTGCCGGAGGAGATCAGGATGCGTCCCTCCACCACCGACACCTACTCGCTGCCCCAGTCGCAGGAGGAGTTCTACTTCTCGCTCCCGCACGAGCAGATGGACCTGTGCCTGTACGGGAAGAACAACGACGTGCCGCAGGAGGAGATCGCCCGTGCCGCCGGTCTCACGGTGACACAGGTCGACCGGGTGTTCCGCGACATCGAGCAGAAGCGCCGGGCCACCGAGTACCTGCATCTGGAACCCGTCCTGGCCGGGGACGTCCCGGAGGTGTGAGCCGTGAACCCGCCCCCGGTGGCGCGCTCCGGCTCACCACCGCTCCAGCTCGCGTAGTGAGTCGAGGAGATGGGAACACCACGACGCCAGCAGGTCCGGGTCACCGACGCGACCGGCGAGGTGGCTACCGACCGAGTTCAGGATGGATTGGGCGCACTTCACCCTCATCGCGAGCTCGACGGCGTCCCGGTCCGTGCGACGGTGTGAGGCGTCCTCGTATGCCGCGAGGAATGCATCCACTCGACTGCGCTGCGTTCCCACGAGTACCACGGCGGCCGCACCGACCTCGATGACGGGCGGTGCATACATCGCATTGTCGAAGTCGAGCAGGGCCCGGAGGGTGAAGTCCTCATCGAAGATGAGGTTCTCCCAGTTGATGTCGTTGTGGATCGCGATGGGCTCAGGCGAGGTGCGCAGGGACTGGGCGGCGAGCCGGTCGGCCGACCTGGCAACGCCGGGGAGGTTCCCGATGATCCATCGGTCGAAGGTCGACTTTCCCGGCTTGAGGCGCACCATGTGCATCGCCGAGAGCAGCGGGGGGCGTGGCCGAAGGCGTCGTAGCCGCCGGGAGGCGCGGGCGGGTCCCGTCAGCAGGTCGTCGGCTCTTGCCGCGGGTGGTTCGCCGGGAGGGCGAGGGAGAGTGCCGGCGACGGCATGCATCGTGCCGAGCGCGGTGGCGATTCCGGGCACGAAGCCCGGGTGGCGTGCGATCACCCGATCCCGCTCTGCGATCGTGGTCTGCCGACCATCGACCCAGGCGTGCAGCGAGTAGTGTGCGCCGCCCTCCTGGACGAGAGTGTGACCGCTGTCGGACTGTTGGATCGGGGCCACCGGGAACCCGACGTCGGCGAGCCGCCTCTCCAACGTCTGGGCGAGCTCGAGGCGCTGCAGGTCCGGCGTGGACGAATGGCACTTGACGACCCAGTCGGCGTCGCCGGCGCGCACGCGGTAGTTCTCGTTCTTGAGCCGTCGAGTTAACGGCTCCACGCGTTCCACGGAGGAGTCGGCGAAGCCGTACCGGGCGAGGACGCGCCGCACGGCGCGTTCAGCAGCGGTCGGGCTCCCTGCTGGGCCGTGAGCGGGCATGCACGATTCTAGCGTCGCTCGCGGCTGTCCTGGTGGCGACGGTGGGCCGTGCGCCCGAACCACTGTGGCCGAACTCGGGACGGGATTCGTGTGCTCGGCTAGCCTGGGGGTCTCAGGTGCCTTCATGGCCCCTGGTCTCACCACGGGCGTGAGGAGAACTGTGGACCACAGCGTCAACCGGCGATGTCCGGCCGCGACCACCATCGACTGTCGTGGCTCGCGATCGGTACCACGGTGAGTGCAGGACGTGTGCTCCGAGCCGGTGCCGGAAGGCTTCGACGGCGTCTGGAACGGCGCCGCCCCGGCGCCCTGCCGCCGCCGAGCAGGCTGGATCAGCGGTCTGATCTGCGCGAGTACGACATCGGACGCTACACGTGGGGGCATCTCGTCGTGTCGTCACGAACGCCCGGTTGCATGCTGCGGATCGGTCAGTTCTGTTCCTTGGCCTACGGCACCAGAGTGCTCCTCGGGGGTGAGCACCGCGTGGACTATGTGTCCACCTACCGCTTTCCGGCCTACCCACCCTTCAGTGACTCGTTCGGGTACCTCGCCGACCGCACATCGGTCACACACGGCGATGTGGCGATCGGCAACGACGCCTGGATCGGGCACGAGAGCGTGATCCTCTCGGGCGTCACGCTCGGCGACGGGGTCGTGGTGGGAGCAGGGAGCGTCGTCCGCCAGAACGTTCCGCCCTACGCCATCGTCGCAGGCAACCCGGCCCGGGTGGCCGGCTTCAGATTCCCCCCCGCTCAGATCGAGGCGCTGTTGCGGATCAAGTGGTGGGACTGGAGCGAGGAACGGCTCATCGAGGCGATGGAGTTCATGATGACCGACGATATCCAGGTGTTCATCGACCGGTACGACACCGACCCGGGCCGCGCACGCGGGACGACAGCGACCACGCACCGTGAATGACGCCGGTGCGGGTGAGGGCCGGTCGCGCCCGGGCCCGATCCGCGCGCTCTTCCGTGTCCGCCGGTCCTGGCGGCGGCTCTCCCCGTTCTTCCAGGCATCTCGGACCCGGATAGCCCTGCTGGTCGCGCTGGCGGTGGTGACGGGACTCGTCGAGGCCGGGTTGCTCGCCGCCATCGCCGCGATGGCTGCGGCGCTCGCGGTCGGTGATCAGACGATCACCCAGCAGTTCGGGAGCCTGTCCCTGGAGACCTCGCGCACTGCTGCGTTCGCCATCGCCGTCGCGATGGCGCTCCTTCGTGCCGGCCTGCAGGTCGGGCTCGCGTACGTGCCGGCCCAGATGAGTTCGAAAGTCCTGGCCGACCTGCGCAATCAGCTCTTCCAGTCGTTCACGGCGAGCACCTGGTCGGTGAAGGCGAGCGAGCGCGACGGCGCTTTCCAGATGCTGATGACGCGCAACGTCACCAATGCGGCCCAAGCGGTGATCAACCTGGCTCTTGCGGTGACGGCGACGATCATGTTCCTCACCATGGTCGTGGCCGCATTCCTGCAGAGCTTTGTCGCGGCCGCCGCTCTCATGGCCTCGGCGTTCATCCTGTTCGTCGCGCTCCGCCCGTTGTCGCGCAAGCTGCGCAGACACGCCAAGCAACTGAGCACCGAGGAGATGGAGTTCACGAACACCGTCCAGGAAGTCGTCCTGATCGCCGAGGAGACCGAGGTCTTCGGCGCGACCGAGACCTACCGGTCCGGTTTCCGCGATCAGGTCGAGGAGGTCCGCCGGCCCCACGCACGGACGCGCTTCCTGGCTGTCGTCGTCCCCGCCCTGTACCACAGCGTCGCGTTGCTGCTCCTGGTGATTGCGCTGATCGCCATCTCGATCTCGGGCATGGCTCATCTCGCAGCACTCGCTGCTGTCATCCTGATGCTCATCCGTGCACTGACCTACGCTCAACAGATCCAGTTCTCGCTGACCGGGATCGATGAGCGGCTGCCGTTCATGAACCAGATCGTCGATGCGCTCGAGCGGTATCGGCTCAGTCCGCAGCAGGACGGACCCGACAGCCTCGACGGCATCCAGAGCCTGGCGCTCTCGCACGTCACCTTCGCCTATCGGGCCGGGCAGGAGGTCCTGCACGACGTCAGCTTCGAACTCGGCCGGGGAGAGGCGATCGGCGTGGTCGGCCCCTCCGGCGCGGGCAAGTCCTCGATCGTCCAGCTCCTGCTGCGATTGCGCGATCCCGACTCGGGGGCCGTGCGGGTGAACGGCCGCGACGTCCGGGAGATCAGCCGGTCACAGTGGCAGGCGAAGGTCGCCTACGTTCCCCAGACCTCGCAGGTCGTCTGGGGCACCGTCCGGGAGAACATCCGTTTCTATCGCGAGTGGATCGACGACGACCAGGTGGTGGCAGCCGCGAGGCGTGCGCACATCCACGATGACGTCATGTCCTGGCCCTCGGGCTACGACACGATCATCGGGCAACGCGCCAGTGCGGTCTCCGGCGGGCAGCGCCAGCGGATCTGTCTCGCACGGGCGTTGGCCGGAGACCCGGAGGTCCTCGTGCTGGACGAGCCGACCAGTGCGCTGGACGTCCGCTCCGAGGAACTCGTGCAGGAGTCGCTCCGGCTGATCAAACAGCACACCATGATCATCCTGATCGCCCACCGGCTGTCGACCCTGTCGGTGTGCGACCGGATCGTCGTGATGGTCGATGGCCGCGTCTCGGCGATCGGCTCGCGCGAGGACCTGATGCAGCGCAGCGACTTCTTCCGCGAGGTGAATCAGATCACTGGTCGTCACGGCGCGGGGGAGTGACGGTTGCTGCCGCAGCCATGGTCAGAGCTACCGCAGTAGCCGTCGCGTAGGTTCGGTCGTGGGAGAGTGACAGGTGCACGGTCACGACTCCAGCCTGCTCGGCCAGGTCCCGGATGGATCCGTGCACTCGCACCCCTGGCAGTCCCGCAGCGGTCCGGGTCACCTCGATCTCACGCCATCGTGGAGGCCCGGCGCCGGGGATGCGCAGCGATTTGAACACCGCCTCCTTCGCCGCGAATCGTGCCGCGGCGTGTGGCGCCGGTGCGCTGCGAGCGAGGCAGTACTCCACCTCGTCCTCGGCGAACCAGCGCTCGAGGAACCGGCGCCCGCCGCGCTCGATCAGCCGGTCGAACCGTGCGACGGCCACGAGATCGGTGCCGATGCCGAGGACAGTCATCAGGTCGGGCCCGTGCACGGACAGCTCCCTCGATCGGGGTTCACGAACCGGCGGCCAACGATTTCAGCTCCGATTTCAGGACCTTCCCGTTCTGGTTGAGCGGGAGCTCGGGAAGGTGTCGTACCTCGTGTGGCACCAGATGCCGCGCCAGGCGCTCGCGGCAGTGGGCGAGGACGTCCTCCGGAGTGATCGCGGCGTCCGGCGGGCTCGCGTAGAACACGACGATCGCCTCGCCGGCGTCGTCGTCGGCTCGCCCGACCGCTGCGGCGCTGCTGACCCCGGGGATGGCGACCACCGTGTCCTCGATCTCGTGGCTGGACACGCGGTAGCCCCACGACTTGATGAAGTCATCCTGCCGGTCGACGATATAGATGTAGCCGTCGTCGTCGACCTCGGCCAGGTCGCCGGTCCGCAGCCCGCCGTCGACGAACTTCGCGGCTGTACCGGCGGGATCGTTCCAGTAGCCCTTGGTGATGCTCGCACCGTGCGCGAAGATCTCGCCCACGACGCCGGGCCGGACCCGATGGCCTGCGGCGTCGATGACGGTCAGCGAGACGTCGGGGAGTCCTCGCCCGATCGAGCCCCGACGCTCCCATCGCAGCTCGGGGGGAAGATAGGACATGCGTGAGGTTGCCTCGGTGGCGCCGTACATCACGAAGAATCGCGCGCCGGGGTGCGCGGCAGCGAGGCGGTCGATCTGCGGCTGCGGCAATCGTCCGCCTGCCTGCTGCATGGTGCGCAAGGTGGGCAGGCTGGTGGTCGCGAAGGAGCTGGCGCGCAGGAGCAGCTGATAGGTGGAGGGGACGCCGGCGATGCCGGTGCACCGGTCGCGTCGGATCGCCTCGACCACCGTCTCCGGGAAGGCGAAGGTGTCGCAGATCGAGAGGCTGGCTCCGGTGCGCAGGTGAGTGTGGAGCAACGACGCGCCGTAACAGTAGGAGAACGGCAGGACGACGAGCATGCGGTCGCGGGCGTGCAGATCCAGATACCGGACGATCGAATCGGTGTTCACCTGGATGTTCCGGTGGCTCACCCGCACCGCGCGCGGTCGCGACGTCGTGCCGGACGTGAAGGCGAGTACCGCGTCGTCATCGGGGTCGACGGGACGGATCACGTCCGGTCCGCCCGGCTGTGGATCGGTCGTCGCCGTCTCGTCGGCGACACGTCGCGCGGACGAGAGGACCGAGGCGAAGCGCCGCGTCAGGGTCGAGTCGACGAGGAAGGCCTCGCAGCCGACGAACTGCGCCTTGAGCAGCACATCCTGAGGTGTCAGAGTCGTCGCAAGGGGCACGACGACGTGCCCTGAACGCAGAATGGCGAGGTAGGCGGCGGCCCAGAACATCGAGTTCCTGCTCAGCAGGCCGATCCGTGCACCCGCCTCGAGGTTCCATGTCGTGAGGCGCCGGGCCAGCACCCGGACCGTCTCGTGCAGGTGTGCATAGGTGTGCGCTCCCGTTCGATCGATGACGGCGACCTCGTCCGCGTGCGCAGGCTGCAGGAGATACTCACCGACGTTCGCGGATTGCTGGGTCACCTGCACTCCTTCGTCAGAGCCGGAAATTCCGCGAATTCTCGGGATGAACTGCGCATGAATAGGATACCGTGACCGTGTTCGGCTTGGGAGTCTTTTCTGCGAGTGAGGACACGATGGAAGACGCAGTGCGGAACCAGATCCGAGAATTCATCGTGACGAACTTCCTGTTCGGCGATACCGCCCGGATGCCGGAAGACACCCAGTCGCTCCTGTCGTCCGGAGTGGTCGATTCCACCGGGGTCCTCGAGCTGGTGGAGTTCCTGGAGGACGACCTCGGGGTGGCGGTGGCGGACCAGGAGACGGTCCCCGCGAATCTGGACAGTATCGAGAACATCGCCCAGTTCGTGGTGCGGAAGCGAGCCGGGACGCCGGTCTGATGCCCGGCGCGCTTCGCCGGCGCCGCCGCGCCCGCACCTCGCGACCGGCGCACGTCGTGATCATCATCCAGAACCTGCCGCTGCGACTCGACCGTCGGGTACGCAACGAGTGCTCGGCGCTGCTCGACGCCGGTTATCGGGTGAGCGTGATCTGCCCCAAGGAGGAGCCGGGCGAGGCCGACCGGCACGAGATCGACGGTGTCGCGGTGCACTCGTATCAGGCACCGGTCGGCGCCCGCGGACCACTCTCGTACGCGCGGGAGTTCGTCATCTGCTGGCTGCAGGCCGCGCGCCTGAGCCTGCGGGTGAACCGGGAGGCGCCCTTCGACGTGCTGCAGGCATGCAACCCGCCCGACACGTACTGGCTCCTGGGCGCGCTGTGGAAGGTGCGGGGCCGTAGGTTCGTCTTCGATCAGCACGACCTGTGCCCGGAGGTGTTCGAGGCGCGCTTCGGCAGGCGCGGCCCGCTGTACCGGGCGCTGCTCTGGCTCGAGCGCCGCACCTATCGCGTCGCCGACCGGGTGATCTCGCCCAACCCTGCCTACCGTGAGGTGGCCGAGGCACGAGGTGGGGTCCCGCGCCGCCGCACCGCCGTCGTGATGAGCACGCCGGACGCCGGGCGGATGCGTCGGGGCGAGGACCATCCTGAGCTGCGCGGTACCTCGGATCATCTTGTGTGCTATGTCGGGATCATGGGCCCTCAGGATGGCGTCGGAGCATTGCTCGCGGCGATCGACGCGTACGTCCACCAGCTCGGCCGTCTGGATACCCGGTTCGCCCTTCTCGGCTTCGGTGACAGCCTCGAGGGTCTGCGTGGTGAGTGTTCACGACTCGGTCTCGACCGCTGGGTGACCTTCACCGGTCGTGTGGACCACGAGGAGCTCGGGCGGTGGCTCTCCAGTGCGGACGTCGGTGTCACACCGGACCCGCAGAACGAGTTCAACCACCGATCGACGATGAACAAGACCCTGGAGTACATGGCCCACGAGGTCGCCGTGGTGGCGACCGACCTGCGCGAGACCAGGCGATGCGCCGCGGGTGCAGCTGTCTACGTGTCGGGGGAGGACCCGGCCGAGAGCGCGCGCGCGATCGCCGAGCTGCTCGATGATCCGGCTCGCCGTGCGCGGATGGGTCGCATCGGACGCGCTCGGATCGAGACCGAGCTGGCATGGGCACTCCAGGCGCGGAACTATGTGCGGGTCTTCGACGCGCTGACCGCGACGCCCGCGCGCTGATCGCGGAGCATCAAGGCCGTGAACAACGATTGGGGCCCTGACCACCCGCCATCGGTGAGCACCTCTTGTTGCGTGACTCACGCACGTTCGTGTCGGTGCATGCCGATGGGTGACCGTGGGCACATACAGAGATCGACGACAATAGCCAGTCGACACGCATACTGTTACGGTCTCGTAATAAAGCGGCCCTCGCCGGGTCGCACATGTCGGGTCACCGGACGTACTGCCTGTGTCCTGGGCCGGAGTCGTTCTTGGGGGCCGGGACCCGACTGCGCTACAGCGGTTGCCCCAGTGTGTGGGTGACACAGCGCAGTAGCACAGACAACGTCCGAGGCGGTTGCGTGATGAGATCGCCCTGAACCCCAAGGAGTACCAGCCAGTGGCCAACCGTGAGAATGACCTGCGCAGACTTCGCAGAACCGGCTCTGTTCAGCCCAGAAGGTGGCGGCGAGCGCCCGCCATCCTCTCCGTCCTCTCCCTCGGCCTGGTCGCCGCCGTGGCCTCCGTCGCGCCGTCGGCCGCGGTGGCCCAGGTGCGAGAGGCGGGTAGTTGGGCTGCCGGTTCCACCGATGCCGGTGACAGCGGCGGTCCGACCGAGGCAGCGGTCGCGGATCTTGAGGAGCGTTCCGGCACGATCACGATCACCGAACCGGGAACTGTCGTCGACGCCATGTACGTCCGCGGTGCCATCAATGTGCAGGCCGACGACGTGACGATCAAGAACTCGGTCGTCGCCTACACCGGATACCACAGCATCAGGGTCTTCCCCGGCGCCGAGGGCACGCGAATCCTCGACACCGACGTGCACTGCATGCGCACTCGCACCAACGGCGTGGTCTTCGGCAACTACTACGCCGAGGGAGTGGCGCTTCATGGGTGCCGCAACGACTTCATGTTCTCCGAGCGCAAGCCGGCGGACGTCGTGAACTCGACCGTGGACGGCGAGCCGTTCGAGACACCGGGAGCCCCCGTGCCCGGAACACCCGAGCCGAGCCCTGAGCCGAGCCCCGAGCCGAGCCCCGAGCCGACGCCGGAGCCGAGCCCTGAGCCGAGTCCGGAGCCGAGCCCCGAGCCGTCATCCGAGTTCCCGGACGAGAGCAGCACCGGCGTCCCGAGCGGGGTGAGCCTGACCTCCTCCGACAGCCTGACGATCACCGAGGACGGCACCGTCATCGACGGACTCCACGTCCGGGGCACGATCACCGTCGAGGCCGATGACGTGACCATCCGGAACACCCTGGTCCAGGGTGGTGGTGGCGGCTACCCCATCGATGTCAGCAGTGGCGTGACGGGCACGTTGATCGAGCACGTCGAGCTGGACAACCTGGGGAGCACCGGCATCGGGATCCTCATGAGCGGTAGCGGAACCGTCCGTCACGCGGACATCCACTCGGCGGAGGACGGCATCCGGATCCAGGCGGACGGTGTCACGATCGAGGACTCCTACATCCATGACCTGCAGCGTCAGCAGGGCGGTCACCACGACGCGATCCAGATCCGCAGCGGCGACGACGTCACGATCCGCGGCAACAACCTGCAGGCCTATGTGGCCTCGACGGACGATCCGATGAACTCGGCGATCCAGATCGGCTCGCTCTCCGGGAGCGACCGGATCTCGAATCTGCTGGTCACCGGGAACTTGATGAACGGCGGGAACTACACGATCAACGGTGGCGGCCGGGGTGAGGTCGACAGCGCGACGTACAGCGACAACCAGTTCGGCCGCGACTTCAAGTTCGGGGTGGCCGGCAATCTCCAGAACAGCGACTGGGACTCGTCCAACGTCTGGGCCGACACCGGAGAGCCGGCCCGGTAGGTCACCAACGGGCTGGGCGCCCCCGCAGGAGCGCGAGACGGCGGCGCCCCGCCCGGACCTTGGCACGCCAGCCCGCGTAGCTGCGCGGGTCGAGGGAGGCTGTCTGAAGGATGGCAGCGCTCCGGCGCAGCTGCTCCGTCCACTCGGTTACCGTCGAGACCCCGTTCGCAGCGGCGGACAACGGCATCCGTGCGGAGAGGTCGGCATCGGTCCGGATCAGCGTGTGCGGCGAGCGCGGATCATCCATGTGATCCTCGGGCACGAACGGGTAGTAGAAGCCGTTCACGGAACCAGTTCGCGCGGTCCGGATGCAGTAGTCGGTGAAGGTTTCCTCGGGGCCGATCGTCCCGTGGCGATCCACCAGGGCTCGGGGCATCAGGTACCCGCTGCCCTGGACCCAGAGGTTGCGCATCAGCCGATGCCCGCCCGCGAATGTCTCGATCTTGCGCGCGGCCAGCTCCGGTCGGAAGTCCTCGGGCGGATGGCGCCAGCTCCCGATCACCCCGAACTGCGGGTTCGCGTCGTGCGCCTCGGTGAAGGTGTCCAGCCAGCCCGGAGCGACGAGGCAGTCGTCATCCACCTTGGACACGAACCGTGCCGAGGAGTCACGCCACAGCCACGATGTCGGCTCGCGGAGCTTCACGTTCTCGCGACTGTGGTGGTAACGGTGAACTCGAGCGTCCGCCACGAACGGCCGGAGCGCCTCGATCGTGGCCTCGTCGTCACCGTTGTGCCACAGCCAGACGCGGTCGTGCTCACCCAGCGTCTCCAGCAGGCGAGGCAGGCTCAGGTGCAGGTACCCCGCGCTGCGGTAGGTGATCATGACGACGTCGGCGCGATGGCTCATCGGCGGCCCTCCCGGGCCTCCTGGGCCTCCTGGGCTCCTACCTCCGGGCGCCGGAGCCGACGTGCCCGGACGCGCCGCCAGGTGCCACCGGTCGAGGTCACCTTGTCCCTGAGCGAGAGCTTCCACCACAGCCGGAACGCAGGCATACCGCGATAGGTGGGGGCCGGCAGACCGAGCAGACGCATGGTCAGCAGCCGTCCCCAGACCGCCCCCCGGGTGGACTCCAGGCCGGGTTGTGACTCCCGTAGCCGCTCGAGCGGGAGCTCATGCCCCGCCACGACGCCATCTGCCAGTGCAGTTGCGAGCGCCGCCCGGCCACGTTCGGTCCGGACGATGACCAAGGATCGACCGGACTCGCCCTCCTGGAGCTTGCGGTACCAGGGGTCGCCGATTCCCAGATCGGCGAACTCACCCGTGTGATCGGGGCAGATCAGACAGCGCCACTGTCGGTGCTTGGTGAGTGCGCCCCAGGACTTCTCGTAGGTGGTCGAGGCCGAGTCGCCACCGGCGGTCACCACGCGGAACCGTCCGGGCCAGCCCTCACCCCGGTAGTCGAGCCTGCTCACCTCGGCCGGATCCACACCGAGACTGCGGATCACCTGGCCGGTGGCCGCGGTGGAGGGTGTCCCGGCGCAGAAGATGCCGATCGTCAGCGCCAGCCGTTCGGCGAGTGCGGGCCGGAGCTCGCCGGCGGTACGGACCGCGGCGATGTCACAGGGCTTCCCGACCACGATGCACGGCCCCTCGGCCTCCTCCACGAGGTCGAGCCGCTCGCACGGGCTCGCGGGGGAGTACCGGGAGCCGGCGGCTCCGACGATCTGCTCGTAGGTGCGGTTGAGGACCGTCTCGTTCTGCAGCGGGTCGTCCTTGGCGGCCTGGATCTGCAGCACTCCGACGGCGGAGCCCGAGGTCACGCCGTGGGCGGACAGGGCGCTGACGACGCCCCCGGAGGAACCCCGATGGCGCAGGTCAGGGTCGGTGGACCAGCACTCGTACAGCGCGAGCACCGGCCCCCACTCACCGCCGTAGGGGGCGCCGTCGAGCGCTCCGGCGGGATGCTCGAGCCGACGCCCGGGGCAGGCGGTGACAGGGTTGCCGCCGGCGCCGCCGGCGCCGCCGGTGACGGCGGCGATGGGCAGGGGGCGCCGGCCCACGCGGGGGACGTCCGCCATGGCCAGCTCGTCGGGGCGAAGATAGGCACAGACCCCGCAGCCCGTGCACAGGTGGGCATCGACCACCGCGCCGATCGTCGAGAGTGACCTGTCCTTCATCCCGCCGACACCGCCCGGTGCGGGCTCTCACGCCATCGGCGGACCGTGTCGAGGACCTCGCGCAGCTGCGCGCGTGACCGCTCGACAACCTGGGGCGCGCGGTCCTCGAGAACTGTTCTCGTCACTGCCCGGCGCTCGAAGGAGCCGATCATCCGGTCCGCCGCATCGCGCCCTGCCGTGCGCCGGGCGTCGACCACCTCATCGCCCACGCCGCACGTGTCGAAGACGCCCCGGGTCTTGTCGCTGTAGACGTACGCGGCAGCCGGTGTCAGCGTCGAGAGCGCGGCGATGGTGGCGTGCATCCGGCTGCCGACGAACCAGTCGCACCGGGCGATGCTCCACTTCAGCTCGGCTGCGTCGAGCTGCGGCGGAAGGAGAGTGGTGCGAACCCGTTCACGCTCGCTGAGGTGTTCCAGCACCAGCCTGAGCGCGGCCACGTCGCTCTCGTCCCGCCCGCCCGGCACGTGGACGTGCGGGACGAGGAGCACGTGGGCTCCCGCCGAGATCAGGCCACGAACCACGGCGACCATCGTCTCGAGGTAGTCGCCGGCGAGCCCGAAGCGAGCGTGCCCCGCTGCGCCGACCAGCAGACCGCTGACGTTGACCCCGGCGAGCGGCCCCTCACTCCCCACCTGCTCGATCCGCTCGGTGATCTCCGCGCGCGGGAGGCGCGGTTCCAAGGCGAAAGCGACGTCCACGCCGCTACGCAACCGGGTATCGTCCCCATCCCGACCGGCAAGTTCGAGCAGGCGGTCGTGACTCCACGGGTCGCGTGCGTAGGCCAAGGCAGCGGATCGGACGATGCGCTCCGCACGGCGTCGACCCGCTGCGGTCTTGAAGGGGCCATAGGTCTGCGGTAGCAGCACGAGCGGGCGGCCGGCGCGCAGCGCAGCATCCTTCGGTGCGCAGACCATCGCCAGGCGAGCGGGACCGTAGAGGTCGGTGAAACTGTCGCCGGCGCTCAGGTCGAGGATGGCGTCGGCTCTGGCGAACCGCCGCGCCACAGGGTTGATGCGAGGCCGAAGGGCCTGGGCGAGGCGGATCTGCGCCCAGCTCTCCGGTCGGTGCCAGCGCCGGGACAGCCGCACTCCGACGTACTCGAGCAGCTCCGGTCGACGACCGTCACGCCGCACCCCCCAGCCGTCGTCGAGGACGCTGAGGAGCGTGTGCGGACTGTCCCGTTCGACGGCGTCGATGACCGATCGGCCGAGTGCCTCGACGCCACGGTTGCCGTTCCCGATGGCGGCTCCCGCGAGGACGAGACGGAGCCCTGTCATGGTGATGAGTATGCTCGCGACTGCAGCACGGCGCGGAGATATTGCGAAGTTTTCGTGAGAAGCCTGCCTGGCGCTGCTCCCGCGGGTAATCTCGGCTTCTAGGCGTGCGATGGCGCTGCCCGGAGGGAGAGTCCTCGATGGATGTCTGGCGGATCACGGTCGCGGCGCTGCGGCGCTGGTACATCCTGCTGCCACTGCTTGCGTTGACCGGCTACGCGACTGTCACGGTCGGTGACAGCGTCAGACCGCAGTACGAGGTGACCGCGACGGGGATCCTGGTGCCGGGAATCGTCGAGTCGGAGATCGCCAACCCCTACGGGGGGCTGGAGGACACGGCCACCGTGCTCGCGATCGTGCTCGACAACCCGGCCAGCCGGGCCCATATCGAGTCCCTCGGCCTGAACTCGCAGTACGTGGTCGATCCGCGCTCACGCACCACGATCGTGGACTTCTCCGTGGTGGGAGAGACCCCCCAGATGGGGCTGGCCACGGGCAAAGCCGTCCTGGACCTGGCAAGCGAGGAGCTGGCGCAGCGGCAGGGGGCTGTCGGCATCCCTGCCGATGCTCAGGTGGGTGTGCAGATCCTGCAGGCGCCGTCGGTGACGGCCGTGGTCGCTGACGGGAAGATGCGCAACATGGCGATTGTCGCCATGCTCGGCGCCGCCGTCTCCGTCCTCATCGCGATCCTCTTCGACGACATGGTGGGGCTCATCAGGCGTGGGATCGGCAGACGACGCGAGCGGCGGGCCGCACCACGGGAAGCGGCAGGCGCCGGGACGCCCGAGGATGAGGTCGTCCGCGCGGTGGACCAGGCTGCGTCCGCATCCCGGCTACTGACGTCAGCGGGTGATGGCAGGTCCTGACCGGCGCGTGGAGGCGCCGGGGTCCCCGCGGTGGCAACCGATCCTGTTGCGGATCCCGGCCCCGCTGCTGCGGGCGCGCGAGGAGTGGGTGCCGGTGCTGATCCGTGGTGGCACGATCACCACGCTGGGGCTCCTCGCCCTCTTCCTCGCGCTGCAGTTCCTCATCCCCGCGCGCCTCGTCATCGGCGGGATGGGTGCGGTGGGGCGACCGTCCGTGGCGATCGGGATACTGCTGGCGTTCCTGTGGGTCGTCTCGGCGATCCGCCCGCATCACCTTCCGGCAGGACGGCAGCCGATCCGCTGGGCCGTCGGTGTCTTCCTCGCCGTCCAGCTGGTCGGGCACGTGGTGGGCTTCGATCGCCTCCCGACGGCGGCCCAGGCGAGCGCCGCCGACCGCTGGCTGATTCTCATGGCGGCCCTGTGCGGTGTCACCCTGGCGGTCGCGGACGGTATCCGCACGCGCGGCGACCTGGATCGACTCCTGCGGCTGCTGGTGGTCTTCGCCTGTGCGATGTCCCTGGTCGGTGCGCTGCAGTTCTTCGCCGAGCTCGATCTGACCCGCGCCATCAGTATTCCGGGGCTGGTGCAGAACTACGAGCTCATCCACGTCGGCGCGCGCGGAGATGGCGACTTTCCCCGGGTCGCGGGTACGGCGAACCACTACATCGAGTTCGGCGTCGTGCTCGCGCTGGTCCTGCCGGTCGCGATGCACTACGCGCTGTTCTCCCCGCCCGGACACTCCCGCATGTGGCGCTGGTCCGCCGTGGGCCTGATCGCTCTCGGCATCCCCCTGTCCATCTCCCGCTCGGCGATCGTGACGGTCTTCGTGGTGATGGTGCTGATGGCGATCATCTGGCCCTGGCGGCAGCGATACAACGCCGCGGTGATCGGGGTGCTGGCCACCGGGGCGTTCCACGTGCTGAACCGCGGGGTGCTCGGCACGATCAGGGGCCTGTTCACGAACGCGGAGAACGATCCGAGCGTCCTCGCCCGGATCGAGCGGACGGCGACGGTGCTGGAACTGTGGCGCGATCGGCCGCTCCTCGGATGGGGAGCCGGGATGGTCACTCCCGAGGAGTTCTTGCTCCTGGACAATCAGGTCTACATGTTCCTCATCGCCGGCGGCGTGATCGGCGTCGCCGGCTTCCTGGTGTTCTTCGTCCTTCCGTACCTGCTCGGCCGCAGCATTCGCCTGCGTGGGCGTGACCAGGAGACCCGGCATCTCGGCCACACCCTGGCGGTCACGATGCCTGCCGCCGTCGTGGCCAGCGCGACCTTCGACTCGTTCTCCTTCGCCACCTTCGTCGGGGTGATGTGTGTCCTGATCGGAGCCACCGGAGCGCTCTGGCGCCTCGACGGCACCAGCGTTGCGCGCCCGCTGCAACTCGCCACCCCGGGTGACACGTTCGTCACGACGCCGCTCATGGCGCAACTGCGCCGGCGGCTGCGGGCCGCGTGGATGGCGACGCGCCCACGCCACTACGGGCGGACGGCGACGCGGAGTGGGCGAGGAGGGCAGCGGTGATCGACTGCGTGCTCGTGATCGTCTCCTACCGGAGCGCCTCGGACCTCGACGCTCTGCTGGCCACGGTGCCGGCTGCTGCCGGGACCCTCTCGTGGCGCGCCGTCGTCGTCAACAACGACCCCGACGATGACCTGCGACCGATCCTCGCCGGCCGTCCGGAGGCCGAGCTCATCGAGGCCGGAGCCAACCTGGGCTACGCCGGCGGCATCAACCGTGGCCTGGCGGCCGCACCGGCCTCGAGGTGGATCGTCTTCCTCAACCCGGATCTGCGGCTGGGTCCCGGTGCGCTCGAGTCCTTGGCCATGGCCACAGGTGGGCGGGATGCGGTGGTCCCGGCCATCGAGGACGAGGACGGCCGGATTCAGTACTCCCTGCGCCGGGAGCCGACCATCCTCGGCTCGCTGGGTGAGGCTCTCCTCGGTGACCGGTGGCCGTCCCGCCCCCGGGCACTCAGCGAGATGGTGCGCACCCGGGCCGCCTACGAGCGACCGGGCACCGTCGACTGGGCCACGGGGGCGGTGATGCTCGTGCCCACCGCCGTCGTGGCGAGGGTGGGGCCGTGGGACGCCGACCGGTTCTTCCTCTATTCCGAGGAGACGGACTACTGCCGGCGGCTGCGTACGGCGGGAGCGAGTATCCGGTTCCTGCCGGAGGCGGTCGTCAGTCACCGCGGCGGTGGATCTGGGACCTCTGATGCCCTGCACGCCCTGCAGGAGGTGAACCGCACCCGCTACTTCGGCAAGTGGCACGGCCGGGCCGCCGCCGCCGCATTCACCGCCGTCGCGGTGCTGTCCAACGTGCTCCGCTGCCACCGGCCCCGGAACCGGGCGGCCCTGCGGGCGTTGCTCTCACCCGCCGCACGCGCGGCCCTGCCCGGCGGCCCGCGATGAGTGCCCCGCTCGGCACCGTGGTGATCGCGGCGCACCAGGAGGAAGCCGTCCTTGCCCGCACGCTGCAGCACCTCGACGAGGTGGTCCGGAACGGGCTGCTCGACGTGGTCGTCGTGTGCAACGGGTGCACGGACGCCACGGCCGACGTCGCGCGTGCTTTCGGAGTCCGGGTCCACGAACTGGCGAAGCCGTCGAAGACCGCCGCCCTGCGAGCGGGGGATCGTCTCGCTCTACCCGGGCCGCGTCTCTACCTCGACGCCGACGTCGAACTGACGGGGCGGGCCGCCGTGGCGACCATGCGCGCACTGTCCGCGGGGGCGATCGCCGGGCGCCCACCGCATCGCTTCGACGTCGCGCGCTCGCGGTGGTCCGTGCGGCGGTGGTACGCCGTCCGGGAGCGACTGCCCTCGATCGCGGGCGCGCTGTGGGGGGCGGGGTGCTACGGCCTCTCCCGCGAGGGCAGGGCCCGCTTCGGGGAGTTCCCGGAGATCGTCTCGGACGACCTCTTCGTCGACGGCCTGTTCACCGAGCGGGAGGTGGTGATCGTCGCCACCGATCCGGTGATCGTGCACGGGCCCCGCACAGTGGCCGACCTGACGCGCATCCTGCGTCGGAGCTACCGCTCGCAGCACACCGACGCACCCGCGCACGGTGCCGGACCGATCTCGGCCGGCCAGCGGGCCCAGCTCCACGACATGCTCGACCTGGTGCGCCGTCACCCGGCGCGCCTGGTGGACGTCGGTGTCTACCTCACGTTGATCTGCCTCGCCCGGGTGCGCGCACGGATCGGGACGGCGCCGCGATGGGAGCGCGACGTCAGCTCCCGCAGCGTCTGAGACCTAGCGGATCCGGTCACCGGCGGGTTGCCTGAAGAACGTCTCGTGCCAGACCTCCAGGGAGAGCAGCGCGAAGATGCGTGCCTCCTCGTTGAACCGTCCGCTCTCGTGGCGCTCGAGGAGTGCGCGCACGGCTGCGCGGTCGAAGGTCTCGGCGACGAAGGAACCGGAGTCGGTGAGGCGGGCCCGCACGCTGTCACGAAGATCCTTCCGGAACCACGCATCGAGGGGGACACGGAACCCCACCTTCCTGCGGTCGACGACCGAATCGGGCAGGGCCCTGCGGGCCACCTCCTTCAGCGCCCACTTGGTCGTCCCCCGGCGCACCTTGTACTGCGATGGCAGCCGGAACGCCAGTTCGACCAGCCGATGATCCAGCAGCGGCGGCCTCAGCTCGAGCGAGGCGGCCATCGACATCCTGTCCCCGCGCTCGAGCAGGTTGTCGGGCAGCCACGAGTCCAGGTCGTCGAGCAGCATCGCGCGCAGCGGGTCGGTGCCGCCGGCGCCGGCGTCTCGGGGCGCGCGTTGCGGCAGGCCCTGGAGCAGCCGCCGGCGTTCCGTCGTGGTGAACGGGGCGAACCATGCGCGGCGCTGCTGGGTCGCCGTCGGCTCGGAGAGGACACGCACCGCCGTACGGTGCCGGGCGGCTCGCCGGGGCAGGTGCCCCTCGACCAGGCTGCCGAGACCGGCGCGCAGACCGGCGGGAGCCGTGGCGAGCATCGCGGCGGCGCGCGCAGCGCGATGCTTGGGGTATCCGGCGAACAACTCGTCGCCGCCTTCGCCGGAGAGCACCACCGTCACCTCCTCGCGTGCGGCCTGGGCGAGCCGGAAGACGGCGATGTCGGCCGGCTGGGAGACCGGGGCGTCGCGGTGCCAGGTCAGTCTCGGCCACAGTTGCTCGAAGTCCTCGGCGTCGACGAGGACCTCGTGGTGGCGGGTTCCGAGGAGCTCGCTGACACGTCGCGCCCAGGGCAGCTCGTCGTCGTCGGTGCCGGAGAACCCGGCGGCGAACGTGTGCAGCTCCCGGCCCGGGTCCAACGCTGCGGCGGTCGCGGCGATCAGGCTCGAGTCGACTCCACCGCTGAGGTAGGCGCCGACCGGCACGTCGGCGACCAGGCTGGCGCGGACCGCCTCGGTCACGGCCTCGGCGACGGCCTCGACCACCGCGTCAGGGCTCCAGAGGTCGATGGCGTCCGGCTCGGGCACCGACCAGTAGCGCACCAGGTGCATCTCACCGGTGGCGTCGATCTCGGCGCGGTGCCCGGCGGGGAGCTTGGAGACGCCGGTGAAGAGGGTGTGCGGCGCCGGCACGGACAGCGCGGTGAGATAGGCGTCCAGGCCGGCGGCATCGACTGCCGGGGACTCGGGCAGCCCAGCGATCACGGCCTTGATCTCCGAGCCGAAGACGAGGCGCTCCCGATCCAGGTGGTAGTAGAGAGGGAGCACTCCGAGCCGGTCCCGCACGAGGTGCACGACCCCGCCGCGGTGGTCATGGAGCGCGAAGGCGAACTGTCCCACCAGCCGGTCGACGAAGGGGAGTCCCTCCTCGGCGATCCCGGCGACGATCGTCTCGGTATCGCCCTCGGTCCGGAAGGGGTAGCGCAGCCCACGTCGCAGCGCGCGGTAGTTGAAGATCTCGCCGTTGAAGACGATCGTCCACCGACCGTCCGCACTGTGCATCGGCTGGGGTGAACCGGCGAGATCGATCACCGACAGCCGCCGATGGGCGAACCCGACCGGCCCCTCGTGCCAGACACCGGCGTCATCGGGCCCGCGGTGCCGGAGCGCGTCGGCCATCATCAGCAGCCGGGCGGGTGGGACCGGCTCCGCGGAGAAGTGCCGGATCCCGGCTACCCCACACATGAGCCGAGCATACTGTCGGGCCCGGAGCCGCGGGCTCGGATGCGGTGCCGATATCCCTGCCGGTGACGGCGACATGGTGGGACGATGTCGAGGTGCACCGAGCCCATCGGCCGGCACAGGCGGGAGACTCCCATGACGGTATGCACGGCGCGCGCGCCCCACGTCTTCACAGTCCTGGTGGCGGTTGCGGTGGCGGTCGCGGGATGCACCGATCCGTCCGCGGACGAGCAGCCCCGGGGCGGTCCGGCGCCGACGGCGACCGGGGGTACACCGGCAGAGAGTGGTTCCGGGACCATGGAGGTCACCGTGGCGGAGACCATCGCGACCGGGCTGGAGGCACCCTGGGACCTCGCGTTCCTGCCCGACGGCGCCGCGCTCGTGACCCTGCGCGACAGCGCACACGTGGTCCGTATCGACGACGACGGTGCCACGCGCCTCGACGCCGGCGGCCCGGACGGAAGCGTCCCGGAGGTCCAGCACGAGAACGAGGACGGCCTGCTGGGCCTCGCCCTCGGCCCCGACGATGGCGTGTACCTGTACTTCACCACCGCCTCGGACAACCGCGTGGTCCGATTCGACCTGGACGGGGACGCGCTGACCGACCCCCAGGTGATCCTGGACGGCATCCCGTCCGATCCCAATCACAACGGTGGACGGCTGGCCTTCGGGCCTGACGGGTACCTGTACGTGACCACGGGCGATGCCCGGCAGGTCGACCTCCCGCAGGACACCGACAGCCTGGCCGGGAAGATCCTGCGGGTGACGACGACGGGAGAGCCGGCGCCGGGCAACCCGTTCGGGAATGAGGTCTGGAGCTACGGTCATCGCAATGTGCAGGGCCTCGGCTGGACCAGCGACGGCCGCATGTACGCCTCCGAGTTCGGCACCAGTGAGTTCGACGAGCTGAATCTCATCGAGCCGGGGGGCAACTACGGATGGCCGCACATCGAGGGCTGGGCGGACGAGGCCGGGTACATCGATCCCGTGGTGACCTGGCCGACCGAGGAGGCGTCGCCGTCGGGGATCGCGGTGACCGACACCGGCGTCTGGCTCGCCGGCCTGCGGGGCCAACGGCTCTGGCACGTCCCGCTCGGGCCGGACGGGGAGACGGGCGAGCCACAGGCCTTCCTGGATGTCGGGCGGCTCCGCACGGTGGTCACCGCCCCCGACGGCGGGCTCTGGGTTCTCACCTCGAACACCGACGGCCGGGGAGAGGCCGGTCCGGACGACGACCGGATCCTCCGGCTCGAGCTCTCCTGAGGCCGTAGGGCCTGGGTCATCCGCCCGGGGGCTCGGTGGGGAGGTAGGCGGCTGCCTGGATCCGGAACAGCTCGGCGTAGTGACCCTCGGCCCTCATCAGCTCCTCGTGCGTGCCGTGCTCGACCACTGATCCCGCCGCCATCACGTAGATCCGGTCGGCGGTGCGCACGGTGGAGAACCGGTGGGAGATGAACATCGCGGTCCGGCCCTCGAGCGTGCTGCGCAGGTTGGCGAAGAGCTGGGCCTCGGCGCGGGGGTCGAGAGCGGCGGAGGGTTCGTCGAGGATCACCAGCGGTGCGTCCCGGTAGTACCCGCGGGCGATGGCGACCCGTTGCCACTGGCCGCCGGAGAGGTCATGGCCCCCGGCGAACAGTCGCGACAACGGCGTCCGATAACCCTGCGGCAACGCTTCGATCGCCTCGGCCGCACCGGCGGCTCCTGCAGCCGCGCGCACCTTCCCCTCGTGCGCAGGACCGGACACGTCGCCGGCCGCGACGTTGTCCTCGGCACTGAGGGCGTAGCGGACGAAATCCTGGAAGATCACCGCGATCCTGCTGTGCACGCTGGCCGGCGACCAGGTGCGGATGTCGGTCCCGTCCCACCGGATCGCGCCGTCGTCCGGTTCGTACAGTCCGGCGACGAGCTTCGCCAGCGTCGTCTTGCCGGAGCCGTTCTCGCCGACGATGGCCACCACCTCACCGGCGCGCAGCTCCACCGAGGCCTCGCGTACCGCCGGCTCCTGCGAGCCCGGGTAGGTGAACCTCACGCGGTCGGCCTGGACGACGGCGAAAGCCGCGGGAGCCGGGGGCCGGGGTGCCGCCTCGCTCGCAGGCCGGGCGAGCTGCAGGAACCCCTGCAGGTCGTCGAGGAAGAGACCGGACTCGAAGATGCGCTGGACACCCGCGAACAGCGTCTGCACCTGAGTGGCCAGCACGCGGATCGCGACGATCGCGGCGCCGGCGCCGGCGACGTCGACCTGCCCCCGGACGATCATCCAGACGAGGACGCCGAGCGTGAGCACCAGCACCACCGCACTGGCCAGGTTGCCCAGGATCGACAGCCTCGCGCGGCGGCGCAGGTGCTGGCCGAGGTGCTCGAGGTACCCGTCGTAGACCGCCGCGAAACGCGTGTGCAGCCAGTTCGTGAGCCCGAACGCCCGCACCTCCTTGGCCTCGTCCCGGCCGGTCTGCAGCAGCGTGAGGTACTGACGCATCCGCAACGACGGTGTCTGCCGCACCGAGAAGTCGAACTCCAGCCTGCTCTCGCGCCGGCTGGCCAGCAGCACGGGCAGGCCGCCGATCACCAGCAAGGGCAGGAGCAGCGGGCTGATCGTCGCGAGCGCCGCACCGACGCCGACGCTGGCGGCGAGAGCGCCTCCCATGGCGATCAGCCCCTGGGTGACCTGATAGGGACGGGAGAGGGCGTTCGACTGCACCCGCTGCAGCCGGTTGAAGAAGCCCGGCGACTCGAAGCTCGCCAGATCCACCCCGGTGGCGACGCCGAGCACCTGGTCCCACATCGCCCGCGCGACCAGTTCCCCCAGCATCCGCTGCATGTGGCCCTGCACGGCACCGATGATGGCCGTTGCGGCCGTGAGACCGGCCAGGCCGGCCACGGGGATCCACAGGGCGGGCGTGAGACCCGACTCCTGCTCCAGGGCGAGGACGGCGGTGAGCACCGCCTGCACCACCAGCACCTGGCCGGCCAGCGCCACCGCAGCGGCCACCTGGAGCACCAGCAGCCCGAGGAACAGGCGGGGGCTGGAGGCCCAGACCAGCCGCACACTCCGGCGCAGCAGCACCGACAGTCGACCGAGCGACTTGCGCTGGGCCCGGGCCTGCGCGCGCAGCAGGATCGGATCTGCCTCCTCGTCCGCGCCAGCCGCCATCCAGCGTCTCCTCGCCCGCGTGCCGGATCTCATTGAACCAAACCGGGGCCCCCGCTGTACGGGGAGCGGGCCACCGGTTTTGCCGGACCCGGGTGGGGCCCTCAGGTCCGCAGGGACCAGACCCGCACGCCGCCGATGATGCCGGCACTGTTGGGCACGACCACGACGTCGTCGTCGAGCCGGTCCAGCACCGCGGGCGCGAGACGACGCGAGTTGCCGCCCCCGATGTAGAGCCGGTCCCAGAGGTAGACCGGGCGCAGCACCTCCACCACCCGGCGGATGCGTCGTGACCACATGGCATCGCCGAGCCGGAGGCGCTCGTGCTCACCGACGTATTCGTCGTAGCTCAGGCCCCAGCGCACCGGACCCTGGGAGAGTTCCTGGTGCGGGGCGAGGGTGCCGCCGTCGAAGAGGGCGTTGCCCAGGCCGGTGCCGAAGGTGAGCATCAGCTCCAGGCCCGCACCGGCGATGACGCCCGCGCCGTGGACCTCGGCGTCGTTGAGCACGATGGCGGGTAGCCCGAGGCGGTCGGAGACGGCGGCCCGCATGTCGAAGCCCGCCCACGCCTGGACCAGTTCCGGCAGTTGGCGTGTGCGCGGGCCCGCCCGCGTGACGTAGTGCGGGGTCGCGATCACCACCCCGTGCCGGATCATCCCGGGCATCCCGACGGTCACGCGGCCCGCCGGGGGCAGCTGATCGGCGAGGTCCGCGATCACCTGCAGCAGCCGCTGCGGCGGGAGCGGGTAGGGCGTCGCGGTCCGGACGGGCTGGGCGTGCATGGTGCCCGCGGCGTCCAGGACCGAGGCCTTGATGCCACCACCGCCGCAGTCGACGGCGAGGGTGGCGGGAGACTCGTGCACGCCTCGACTGTACGCGGTGTGGTGAACTGTCGGGGTGCCCGTGCCCACCGATCCTGCCGCGCCTGCCGACCGTGATGCGGTACCCCCGGGCCTGGTCCGGGTGCGGCTCGACCTCGCCTACGACGGCACGGGGTTCTCCGGGTGGGCGGCCCAGCCCGGACGGCGCACCGTCGAGGGTGAGCTGAGCGCCGGCCTGGCTCGCGTCCTGCGGCTGGACCGGGTCCGCGTGACGGTGGCGGGCCGCACCGACGCGGGCGTGCACGCCCGCGGCCAGGTCGCCCATGTGGATGTGCCCCTCGACGCCTGGCTCGCGGCGCCCGGACGTAGCGAGCGCACGCCGGCACAGGCGCTGACACGACGCCTGGGCGCGGTGCTGCCGGAGGACGTGCACGTGAGCGCGGCCGCGGAGGCGCCCCTCGGCTTCGATGCCCGCTTCTCCGCGACCTGGCGTCGTTACACCTACCGCATCGCCGACTCCGGGGAGGCGCGTGACCCGTTGACGCGGACGTGGGTGACCTGGCACCGGCGCCCGCTCGACGTCGCCGCGATGGACCTCGCCGCCCAGTTGCTGCTCGGTGAGCACGACTTCGCGGCCTACTGCAAGCCGCGCCCCGGTGCCACGACCATCCGGACGCTGACCGAGCTGCGGTGGGTCCGTGATGATGACGGGCTCGTGGTCGCGCACGTACGCGCCGACGCGTTCTGCCACTCGATGGTGCGTGCCCTGGTCGGAGCCGGCCTGGCGGTGGGCGAGGGCCGCCGCCCTGTGGACTGGCCGGCGCAGGTGCTGCGTTCGGGGCAGCGGAACCCGGCGGCAGGGGTGGCTCCAGCGCGCGGACTCGTGCTCGAGGAGGTCGGCTACCCTCCGCCGACCCAGCTGGCGACGCGTGCCCGGACGGCGCGTGCAGTCCGGTCCCTGCCGGCGTCGCCGCCGACGTGACGCAGATCCCTCGGCTCCGCTTTGACCGGCTCGGCCGCGGCACAGTACTCTGATGAGTCGTTGTGCGTCCATGCACGCTGGTCGGTGCTCCCACTCACCGTTCCGGGACCTTCAGGACGCTCACCACCGTAGAAGTGACCAGAGGGAACCGCCTGGTCCGCGAGCGTGTAGCGCCGCGGCGGGCGATCCCGGCAGACCAGCAGAGAAATGAAGGCTACGACCGTGCGTACGTACACCCCCAAGCCCGGCGACACCGAGCGCTCCTGGTACGTCATCGACGCTACCGACGTGGTGCTCGGGCGACTGGCGAGCCACGCTGCCGCACTGCTGCGCGGCAAGCACAAGCCCACCTTCGCGCCGCACGTGGACGGCGGTGACTTCGTCGTCGTCGTGAACGCCGACAAGATCGCGCTCACGGGTGCGAAGCGGGACAAGAAGATCGCCTACCGCCACTCGGGCTACCCGGGCGGGCTCAAGGCGACCAACTACGCCGAGCTCCTCGAGAAGAACCCCGAGCGGGCTGTGGAGAAGGCGATCCGGGGCATGATCCCCAAGACGCGCCTGGGCCGTGCCCAGCTGCGCAAGCTCAAGGTCTACCGCGGGGCCGAGCACCCGCACGGTGCGCAGCAGCCGAAGACCTTCGAGATCACCCAGGTCGCGCAGTAACGCGACGTCCGCGCCACTGACGCACTGAACGAGGAGAACCGTGTCCCAGACGACCGCCGAGACCCAGGAGTTCGAGGGCGACGCCCCGAGCTCGTACACCTCTGAGAGCACCGCCCCGACCACCGGTGGTGGCAGCTCGCTGACCGCACCCGGCCAGGCACTCGGCCGCCGCAAGGAAGCCGTCGCCCGTGTCCGCCTCGTGCCGGGCACCGGAACCTGGAAGGTCAACGGGCGCACGCTCGAGGACTACTTCCCGAACAAGTTGCACCAGCAGCTCGTGAACTCCCCGTTCACGCTGCTCGACCTCGAGGGGCGCTTCGACGTCGTGGCGCGTATCGACGGCGGTGGCCCCTCCGGCCAGGCCGGCGCGCTGCGCCTGGCGATCGCCCGGGCGCTGAACGGGATCGACGAGGACTCCAACCGCGCTTCCCTCAAGCGCGCCGGCTTCCTCACCCGCGACGCACGCGTGACCGAGCGCAAGAAGGCCGGTCTCAAGAAGGCTCGTAAGGCTCCGCAGTACTCCAAGCGCTGACGCGCTCGCGGTAGTGGCCTCGGACGACTCGACGTCGTCCGGGGCCTTCCGTGTATCCAGCCCGGCTCCGGCCGGGGCGACGCAGGGAAAGGACGAGCGCGTGGCTCGACTGTTCGGGACCGATGGGGTCCGAGGACTCGCCAACCGCGAGGTGACGGCGCTACTGGCGCTGCAGCTGGGGGCCACGGCAGCCCATGTGGTCACCGAGCGCCGCCAGGGCCATCGCCCCCGGGCGATCGTGGGGAGGGACCCGCGCATCTCCGGGCAGTTCCTCTCCTCCGCGGTCATCGCCGGGCTGGCGAGCGCCGGGGTCGACGTCGAGGATCTCGGCGTCCTGCCGACTCCGGCGGTGGCTCATCTGACCCACGCCGATCAGGTCGATCTCGCCGTCATGATCTCGGCCTCGCACAACGCGATGCCCGACAACGGGATCAAGTTCTTCGCGCGTGGGGGGCGTAAGCTCCCCGATGAGGTCGAGGATGAGATCCAGGCCCGCCTGCACGAGGAGTGGGACCTGCCCACCGGGGCCGACGTCGGCCGCGTCACCACCGATCACGGGTCGGCCCGTGAGACCTATATCGAACACCTGCTGGGCAGCATCGACGCCGACCTCACCGGGCTGCGGATCGCCGTGGACTGCGCGAACGGAGCCGCCAGCGTGGTGGGCCCGGAAGCATTACGCGCGGCGGGCGCCGATGTGGTGGTCATCAACGCCTCGCCCGATGGTCGCAACATCAACGAGAAGTGCGGATCGACGCACCCCGAGCAGCTGCAGGCGGTCACGGTCGCCTCCGAGGCGGACTTCGGGGTGGCCTTCGACGGTGACGCCGACCGGTGCCTGGCTGTCGACCACACCGGGGCGATCGTCGACGGTGATCAGATCATGGGCATCCTCGCCGTCGCCATGAACGAGGCCGGCACTCTCCCCTCGAGCACGCTCGTGGTGACCGTCATGAGCAATCTCGGTCTGCTCCTTGCCATGCGTGAGGCGGGCATCGCGGTCGAGCAGACCGCTGTCGGGGACCGGTACGTCCTCGAACGGATGCATGCCGGCGGATACGGGCTCGGGGGGGAGCAGTCGGGCCACATCATCCTGGCCGAGCACGCCACGACCGGCGACGGCGTCCTGTCCTCCCTCCATCTGGCTGCGCGGGTGGCCCAGACCGGTCGGCCGCTGGCGGACCTGGCCGGGGTGATGACCCGTTTGCCGCAGGTCCTCCAGAACGTTCCCGGGGTGGACAAGGCGAGGGTGCGCGAGGACCTGGTGGTCAATCAGGCCGTTGAGGCTGCGGAAGAACGACTGGGCGAGCACGGGCGGGTCCTGCTGCGGTCCTCGGGCACCGAGCCGCTGGTGCGGGTCATGGTCGAAGCGGCGACCCTCGAGCAGGCCGAGCAGGAGGCCGGGATGTTGAGTGACGTGGTCCGTGACCGGCTCGGACTCGACTGACCCGCTCTCGCCCTGCGCCCGATGCCCGAGACGTCCACCCGTGACGTCCCGGGCATCGTCGTCTGGCGAGCAACGCGTGCCGGGACGAGCTGCCCGTGTGTGCTGAAGCACATCCCGCCTCGATCTCATCGCTCGGAGCGCCCCGATACCGCCTTCGCGGCCCGGCGCCGGCGACCTCGGACCCGTCCGAATCGGCACCAGCGCAACGATTGTCGCTCGTGGCAGGGCGCTGCCGGGGCCGGCCGAGCCGGCCCCGGCCCCGCCTCGGCCGGGATTTGACCGGGCCCCGCGGCGTGCGTAATGTATCTACTCGTTGCCCCGGAGCAGGGAGGAACGGACACCGACAAGGTGGCCGATCCCGCCGGAGCAGCCCTCGGAAAGACGGCCCTCCGCCATGTGCGTAGGACGGTCCGGATGCGGTAGGATGGACCTCCGGTCGTTCCCACTGCTGAAGAGCCGGGGTCGGCGACAAGTCCCGATCAGGGTCCCCGTGGGGATCGTGGCGGTGCGCGTTCGTTGTTTGAGAACTCAACAGTGTGTTTGATAGTGATTGATGCCAGTTTTTTATTGGTTGATGTGTGCCCTGCCTCGTTGGGGTGTGCATCTGCCGGGATTTTTGTTTCGTATGGTTTGTTGATGCTCTGGCCTTCGTGGTCGGGGTGTTGATGGAATCTTTTACGGAGAGTTTGATCCTGGCTCAGGACGAACGCTGGCGGCGTGCTTAACACATGCAAGTCGAACGATGAAGCGGTGCTTGCACCGTGGATTAGTGGCGAACGGGTGAGTAACACGTGAGTAACCTGCCCCTTTCTCCGGGATAAGCGCTGGAAACGGCGTCTAATACTGGATATTCAGGTCTCCTCGCATGAGGGTATCTGGAAAGAATTTTGGAGAGGGATGGGCTCGCGGCCTATCAGCTTGTTGGTGGGGTGATGGCCTACCAAGGCGGTGACGGGTAGCCGGCCTGAGAGGGTGACCGGCCACACTGGGACTGAGACACGGCCCAGACTCCTACGGGAGGCAGCAGTGGGGAATATTGCACAATGGGCGAAAGCCTGATGCAGCGACGCCGCGTGAGGGATGACGGCCTTCGGGTTGTAAACCTCTTTCAGTAGGGAAGAAGGCTTCGGCTGACGGTACCTGCAGAAGAAGCGCCGGCTAACTACGTGCCAGCAGCCGCGGTAATACGTAGGGCGCAAGCGTTGTCCGGAATTATTGGGCGTAAAGAGCTCGTAGGCGGTTTGTCGCGTCTGCTGTGAAAACGCGGGGCTCAACTCCGCGCCTGCAGTGGGTACGGGCAGACTAGAGTGTGGTAGGGGAGACTGGAATTCCTGGTGTAGCGGTGGAATGCGCAGATATCAGGAGGAACACCGATGGCGAAGGCAGGTCTCTGGGCCACTACTGACGCTGAGGAGCGAAAGCATGGGGAGCGAACAGGATTAGATACCCTGGTAGTCCATGCCGTAAACGTTGGGCACTAGGTGTGGGGTCCATTCCACGGATTCTGCGCCGCAGCTAACGCATTAAGTGCCCCGCCTGGGGAGTACGGCCGCAAGGCTAAAACTCAAAGGAATTGACGGGGGCCCGCACAAGCGGCGGAGCATGCGGATTAATTCGATGCAACGCGAAGAACCTTACCAAGGCTTGACATACACCAGAAGCCCGCAGAGATGTGGGTCTCTTTGGACACTGGTGTACAGGTGGTGCATGGTTGTCGTCAGCTCGTGTCGTGAGATGTTGGGTTAAGTCCCGCAACGAGCGCAACCCTCGTCCTATGTTGCCAGCACGTGATGGTGGGGACTCATAGGAGACTGCCGGGGTCAACTCGGAGGAAGGTGGGGATGACGTCAAATCATCATGCCCCTTATGTCTTGGGCTTCACGCATGCTACAATGGCCGGTACAAAGGGCTGCGATACCGCGAGGTGGAGCGAATCCCATAAAGCCGGTCTCAGTTCGGATTGGGGTCTGCAACTCGACCCCATGAAGTCGGAGTCGCTAGTAATCGCAGATCAGCAACGCTGCGGTGAATACGTTCTCGGGCCTTGTACACACCGCCCGTCACGTCATGAAAGTCGGTAACACCCGAAGCCGGTGGCCCAACCCTTGTGGGGGGAGCCGTCGAAGGTGGGATTGGCGATTGGGACGAAGTCGTAACAAGGTAGCCGTACCGGAAGGTGCGGCTGGATCACCTCCTTTCTAAGGAGTTTCACATAGTGAAGCTCGCTGCTGCGTGTGTCCTTTTGGGGGCGCGAGTGGTGGCGTGCCACGCCTCGGGCGAGTGTTCCGGGGGTGGTGCTTTGCATTTGGGTGGAACATCGATCACTGCTCTTCGCTTCACCGGTGCCTTGATGGGCGCTGGTGGGTGGGGCAAACACACTGTTGGGTGTCCCAGGCAATGAGCTCGCTTTTTGGGGTTTGTTGGTTGGTTGTGCACCGTCTTCTCGGGTGCTGGCGTAATGCTGGTGCTGCGGGTGGGTGAGTGTCGGTAGCTTGAGAACTGCACAGTGGACGCGAGCATCTTTGATTTTTGTGGCAAGTTTTTAAGAGCATTCGGTGGATGCCTTGGCACCAGGAGCCGAAGAAGGACGTAGTAGCCTGCGATAAGCCTCGGGGAGTTGGCAAACGAACTTCGATCCGAGGATTTCCGAATGGGGAAACCCAGCCGGGGTCATGCCCGGTTACCTGCACCTGAACACATAGGGTGTGTGGAGGGAACGTGGGGAAGTGAAACATCTCAGTACCCACAGGAAAAGATATTCCGAGAGTAGTGGCGAGCGAAATCGGATGAGGCCAAACCATGGGTGTGTGATAGCCGGCAGGCGTTGCACTCATGGGGTTGCGGGACTCATCGGTCGATCCTGCCGGGTCGGCAAAGAGTCAGAAAGTCGCGTGATAGTCGAATGGCATTGAAAGGCCAAGCATAGAGGGTGTTACTCCCGTAGACGAAATCGCGTGACCTCTTGATGAGTATCCCAAGTAGCACGGGGCCCGAGAAATCCCGTGTGAATCTGCCAAGACCACTTGGTAAGCCTAAATACTACCTGGTGACCGATAGCGGACAAGTACCGTGAGGGAAAGGTGAAAAGTACCCCGGGAGGGGAGTGAAATAGTACCTGAAACCGAATGCTTACAATCCGTTGGAGCCTCCCTAGCAGGGGTGACAGCGTGCCTTTTGAAGAATGAGCCTGCGAGTTAGTGGTACGTGGCAAGGTTAACCCGTGTGGGGAAGCCGTAGCGAAAGCGAGTCCGAATAGGGCGATTGAGTCGCGTGCTCTAGACCCGAAGCGAAGTGATCTATCCATGGCCAGGTTGAAGCGCGGGTAAGACCGCGTGGAGGACCGAACCCACCTAGGTTGAAAACTGGGGGGATGAGCTGTGGATAGGGGTGAAAGGCCAATCAAACTTCGTGATAGCTGGTTCTCCCCGAAATGCATTTAGGTGCAGCGTCACGTGTTTCTTACCGGAGGTAGAGCTACTGGATGGCTGATGGGCCTCACCAGGTTACTGACGTCAACCAAACTCCGAATGCCGGTAAGTGAGAGCGTGGCAGTGAGACTGCGGGGGATAAGCTTCGTAGTCGAGAGGGAAACAGCCCAGACCACCAGCTAAGGCCCCTAAGCGTATGCTAAGTGGGAAAGGATGTGGAGTTGCACAGACAACCAGGAGGTTGGCTTAGAAGCAGCCACCCTTGAAAGAGTGCGTAATAGCTCACTGGTCAAGTGATTCTGCGCCGACAATGTAGCGGGGCTCAAGCATACCGCCGAAGCTGTGGCATTCATGCATTGACTTGGCTTACCCCTTGCGGGTGGGTCCAGGTGCGTGGATGGGTAGGGGAGCGTCGTGTGGGGGGTGAAGCGGCGGAGTGATCCAGCCGTGGACGCCACACGAGTGAGAATGCAGGCATGAGTAGCGAATGACGGGTGAGAAACCCGTCCGCCGAATGACCAAGGGTTCCAGGGCCAGGTTAATCCGCCCTGGGTAAGTCGGGACCTAAGGCGAGGCCGACAGGCGTAGTCGATGGACAACGGGTTGATATTCCCGTACCGGCGAAGAACCGCCCATACCGAGCCCGGTGATGCTAAGCGCCCAACGCTCATCTGATCCCCTTCGGGGGACGGGTGAGCCGAGCGCGCGACCCGAACCGGTAGTAGGTAAGCGTAGTAACAGGGGTGACGCAGGAAGGTAGCCCAGCGTGTCTTATGGCTTGGCACGTCCAAGGCTGTAGGGCGAGGTATAGGTAAATCCGTACCTCATGTGCCTGAGAGCTGATGGTGACAGCGTATGCTGGATGATTGGGTGATCCTATGCTGCCTAGAAAAACCTCGGCGCGAGGTTCTAGCCGCCCGTACCCTAAACCGACTCAGGTGGTCAGGTAGAGAATACTAAGGCGATCGAGAGAATCGTGGTTAAGGAACTCGGCAAAATGCCCCCGTAACTTCGGGAGAAGGGGGGCCGGATGCGTGATCCACCCTAGCGGTGGTGAGCGTGGAAGGCCGCAGAGACCAGGGAGAAGCGACTGTTTATCAAAAACACAGGTCCGTGCGAAGTCGCAAGACGATGTATACGGACTGACGCCTGCCCAGTGCTGGAAGGTTAAGAGGACGGGTTAGTCACTTCGGTGGCGAAGCTCAGAATTTAAGCCCCAGTAAACGGCGGTGGTAACTATAACCATCCTAAGGTAGCGAAATTCCTTGTCGGGTAAGTTCCGACCTGCACGAATGGCGTAACGACTTCTCCGCTGTCTCAACCGCGAACTCGGCGAAATTGCACTACGAGTAAAGATGCTCGTTACGCGCAGCAGGACGGAAAGACCCCGGGACCTTTACTATAGCTTGGTATTGGTGTTCGGTACGGCTTGTGTAGGATAGGTGGGAGACTATGAAGCGGACGCGCCAGCGTTCGTGGAGTCAACGTTGAAATACCACTCTGGTCGTTCTGGACATCTAACCTCGGTCCGTAAGCCGGATCAGGGACAGTGCCTGGTGGGTAGTTTAACTGGGGCGGTTGCCTCCTAAAAAGTAACGGAGGCGCTCAAAGGTTCCCTCAGCCTGGTTGGCAATCAGGTGGCGAGTGTAAGTACACAAGGGAGCTTGACTGTGAGACGTACATGTCGAGCAGGGACGAAAGTCGGAACTAGTGACCCGACGGTGGCTCGTGGAAGCGCCGTCGCTCAACGGATAAAAGGTACCCCGGGGATAACAGGCTGATCCTGCCCAAGAGTCCATATCGACGGCATGGTTTGGCACCTCGATGTCGGCTCGTCGCATCCTGGGGCTGGAGTAGGTCCCAAGGGTTGGGCTGTTCGCCCATTAAAGCGGTACGCGAGCTGGGTTCAGAACGTCGTGAGACAGTTCGGTCCCTATCCGCTGCGCGCGTTGGAAATTTGAGAAGGGCTGTCCCTAGTACGAGAGGACCGGGACGGACTAACCTCTGGTGTGCCAGTTGTTCCGCCAGGAGCACGGCTGGTTAGCTACGTTGGGAAGGGATAACCGCTGAAAGCATCTAAGTGGGAAGCCTGCTTCAAGATGAGATTTCCATACACCCTCGAGGTGTGAGAGGCTCCCAGCTAGACTACTGGGTTGATAGGCCGGACGTGGAAGCACCGAAAGGTGTGAAGCTGACCGGTACTAATACGCCGATGACTTACCACAATACATAATCACTGCGTGTATGCGTCCACTGTGCGGTTCCCGAGAGACCGCCACCCCCACCACCCCCCATTCGGCGGGGTGAGTCGGGCGGTGCCATGTCATCTCCATAGAGTTACGGCGGCTATAGCGAGGCGGGAAACGCCCGGTCCCATTCCGAACCCGGAAGCTAAGCCCCTCAGCGCCGATGGTACTGCGACCGCGAGGTCGTGGGAGAGTAGGACACCGCCGGACACCCATTCCAACAAGGGCCACCCCACCACGGGGTGGCCCTTGTTGCGTGGTGGCGGTGCTCTGATGTCCGGCCGCTGCGGCCGCACACATCCGACCACGGTCGGACGTCGTCAGGGACATCGTCAGGGATGATTCGGGGGAGACCCTGATGCCTGCGGCCCGAGCGTTGCGTACGGTGGTCGGAGCGCATACACACCCGAGGAGCACCGGTGCTAGAAGCTGTAGAAGGTCCCGTCCTGGAGATGGCGGCGTCGCCGTGGGTCCTGCTCGTCCTGCTGGTCTGCTGCATCGTGGACGGCTTCTTCCCGCCCATCCCGAGCGAGTCGGTGGTCATTGCGCTCACGAGTCTGTCGATCTCGCACGAGGCGCCGAGCCTGTGGCTGATCGGGCTGGTCGCGGCCGCTGGTGCCTTCGTAGGGGACAACATCGCCTACCTGATCGGGACCAAACTCCCGATCCACCGGTTCCGGATCTTCCGGACCAGGCGCGGTGCGAAGACCCTGGCCTGGGCCGAGCATGCCCTCGCTCGGCGCGGCGCCGTCTTCATCCTGGCGGCGCGCTATGTGCCGATCGGACGAGTGGCAGTCAACATGACGGCCGGTGCGGTGGGCTACCCCTATCGCCGCTTCGTGCCGATTGCGGGTGTGGCGGCCGTGATGTGGGCGGGCTATTCGATCGCTCTGGGCGCCGGTGCCGGGGCGGCGCTGCACGCGAACCCGATCCTCGGGGTCGTCGCCGGGGTGGCGCTCGGTGTGGTGCTGGGATTCGCCGTCGACGGCGTGGTCCGGCTGGTGCTGCGCCGTCGGGGAGTCGACCCGGTGGCCCAGGTGCTGGAGTACGAGCAGAAGAAGGAGTCGGGGGACACCGGAGCGCTGCACTCCCGGCCCTGAGAGGGAGGCGCGCCCGGAACGGCTGGTGCGCCATTGGCGACAGGACGCCCTCACGCCGTCGTACTGCGCTCCGTCGCGGGTCCGGCGTAGCCAACCACCTCGGCGGCGATGCGTTCGAACCGGTAGGGGTCCCGTGCGGTCCAGGAGGGGGAGTCCCAGACCTGGCCCACCGGTGCGTCGAGACCGAACGCGGGCCAGGGGGCATGAGCGCCGGCGATGAAGGCCACCAGCGCCGCGTGCATCTCCCTGGCCAGCTCGTCAGGCGGGTGTGGGCCGGCGATCCTCCTCACCCGCTCGGCCTCCAGCCGTCCCCACGCGAACGGCAGGTCGACGCAGTGCACGGCTCGCCCGGAGACCGGCGAGCGCCACCGGAAGTCCCACATCCAGGTGCGGCCCCGGGCCTGCGCTTCCCGGGCCATCGCCACCCGGACCGCGGGGATGCGGAAGACCCGGCCGGTCACGGCCTGGCCGAGGAGCTCGGCCGGGCTCCACTGCGGGAAGGCACGTGGATAGGCACGGGCGAGCCTCGGCGCCAGCCCCATGCCCATCAGCACGGCGCCGCCGACTCCGCGAGCCAGGTACCGCTCGATCGGTGCGGTCACCAGGTTGAACTCATGGCTGGTCGTCCCGAGCAGCAGCGGAACGGACGGGTCGCACTCGAGCAGCTCCGCCCCGCTGGTGGGGAGGAGATCGCCGTCGAGGACCGGCCCGAAGGTCGTGACCGGCTCCACCCCGGCCAGCATGCGGTGCAGATTGGTGAGCGCCGAGACGAGATCAGCCGCGCCGGTCGCGCGTTCGGCCGCGACGATGGCCGGCCGTGGGACCTCGCGCCAGCCGTGGACGCTGTGCTCGACCCCGCAGGCCGACGCGAGCTCGCGTCCGACCCGCGCGGCCGTGGCGACGTCGATGTCGGGCAGCGGGCCCGAGTGGCAGACCGCGGCGCGGAACAGACCCGCAGCAGCCGGCGCGGCGAGCAGGGCCAGGACCGCGCCACCGCCGGCGCTCTGGCCGCCGAGCGTCACCTGCCGCGGGTCGCCGCCGAACCGCGCGATGTTCTCCTGGACCCACTCCAGCGCCGCGATCATGTCGCGCAGTGCCCGGTTCGACGGCGCCCCGGGGATGTCCCCGTAGCCCTCGAACCCGAGCCGGTAGGTGATCGCGACCACGACCACGCCCGAGGCGTTGAAGGAGGCACCGTCGAACCAGGGACCACCGGGCGACCCGCCGACGTAGCTACCGCCGTGCACCCACACGTACACCGGCAACCGGGCGTCGGTGCCCGGGGTGAAGACATTGAGGTTGAGGATCTCCTCCCCGGCCACCACCGGCTCCGGGATCGAGTAGCCCTCACCCACCGGGCCCAGGGACGGTGTCGGCCCGTTGGTGCGAGCGTCCCGCACGCCGTCCCACCCGGGATGGGGCGCGGGCGCCGCGAACCGGAGCGCGCCCACGGGCGCCGCCGCATAGGGGATGCCCCGGAACGCGAGCGACGCGGGGCGCGCCTGTCCGCGCACCGTGCCGCTGCGGGTCTCGACCCGCACGGTCTCGCCGGTGGGAGGCACCGGTCAGATCTTCCGTAGGCCGAACCGGCTCAACCGGTGGTCGCCATCCTTGGTCAGCACCAGCGTCGCCCGACCCCGCGTGGGCAGCACGTTCTCGAGCAGGTTCGGTTCGTTGATCGACCGCCAGATCTGGGCGGCACGCTCGCGGGCCTGGGCGTCGTCGAGGTCGGCGTACCGATGGAAGTAGGACCGTTCGTCCGCGAAGGCCGTCCGGCGCAGATCCAGGAACCGCTCGACGTACCATCGGCGGATGTCCGCGGTCGCGGCGTCGATGTAGATCGAGAAGTCGAAGAAGTCGCTGACCGCGAGCGAGGTCTCGCCCTGGGCCGTCACCCGTGCCGGAGCCAGGACGTTCAGTCCCTCGACGATGAGGACCTCCGGCGCGCGGACCTCCACCGATCCGCCGGGGACGATGTCGTAGGTGAGGTGGGAGTAGACCGGGGCGCTGACCCGATCGGCCCCTGCCTTGACCTGGATGAGGAAGTCGATGAGCGCCCGGCGGTCGTAGGACTCCGGGAAACCCTTGCGCTGCATCAGGCCCCGGCGTTCGAGCTCGGCGTTGGGGTAGAGGAAGCCGTCGGTGGTCACCAGCTCCACTCTCGGCGTCTCCGGCCAGCGGCGCAGCAGCTCCTGCAGTACGCGTGCCGCCGTGGATTTCCCGACGGCGACCGAGCCGGCGATCCCGATCACGAACGGGGTGCGGCTGGTGCGCTCACCCAGGAATGTCGACGTCGTCGCCCGCAGCCGTTGCGAGGCCGCCACGTAAAGCGTCAGCAGCCGGGAGAGCGGGCGGTAGGCGGTGTCCACCTCGGCCAGGTCGATCGGGTCGCCCAGGCCACGGAGGTGTTCGACGTCGTCAGCGGTCAGCGGTAGCGGTGTGGACGAGGACAGCCGGCTCCAGGCGCTGCGGTCGAACTCCACGTAGGGGCTCACCGGTGCGCCGGTCCGAGCGAGGTCGGATGCAGTCACGTTCCTACTCTTCCACTCCTGCCGTCCTGCCGTGTACTCGCCGTTACGCTGGGCCCATGTGCGGAATCGTCGGATACGTCGGGCCCGCGGCTGCGAGCAGCCGCCCGCTCGACGTCGTCATGGAGGGCCTGGGCAGGCTCGAGTACCGGGGGTACGACTCGGCCGGCATCGCGATCGCCGCCCCGGCCGGTCTCGCCTCGGCCAAGAAGGCCGGGAAGCTGACCAACCTCGTCGGTGAGCTCGAGGCGCATCCGCTGCCGGAGGGCACCGCCGCGATCGGCCACACCCGCTGGGCCACCCACGGCGCCCCCACCGACGTCAACGCCCACCCCCACCTCGGCGCCGACGGGCGCCTCGCCGTCATCCACAACGGGATCATCGAGAACTTCCACTCCCTCAAGAGCGAGCTGGCGGGCGACGGCGTGACCTTCCTCTCCGAGACCGACACCGAGGTCGTCGCCCACCTGCTCGGCCGGGCCTACGCGCAGACGGCCGACCTGACCGCCGCCATGCGCCAGGTCGTCGAACGGCTCGAGGGTGCGTTCACCCTGCTCGCCGTGCACGCCGACCAGCCGGGCACCGTCGTCGGTGCACGGCGTAACTCGCCGCTGGTGATCGGCCTGGGCGAGGGGGAGAACTTCCTGGGCAGTGACGTGTCCGCCTTCATCGCCTCCACTCGCGAGGCCATGGAGATGGGCCAGGACGAGATCGTCACGATCACCGCCGAAAACGTGGTCGTCACCGCGGCCGACGGCACGGTCGTCCAGCCGCGCCGCTTCACCGTCGACTGGTCGGCCGACGCGGCCGTCAAGGGCGGGTTCGCGACCTTCATGAACAAGGAGATCCACGACCAGCCCCAGGCCGTGGCCGACACCCTCCTCGGCCGTATCGGCGAGACCGGCGAGCTGATCCTGGACGAGATGCGCATCTCCGAGACCGTGATGCGCTCGGTGGACAAGATCGTCGTGGTCGCCTGCGGCACGGCCGCCTACGCCGGGCACGTGGCCAAGTACGCGATCGAGCACTGGTGCCGCATCCCGGTGGAGGTCGAGCTGGCGCACGAGTTCAGATACCGCGACCCCGTGGTCAGCGAGAAGACGCTCGTCGTGGCGGTCTCCCAGTCGGGGGAGACGATGGACACGATCATGGCCGTGCGTCACGCCCGCGAGCAGGGTGCCAAGGTGCTCGCCATCGTCAACACCCACGGCTCGACCATCGCGCGCGAGTCCGACGCGGTCCTCTACACCCACGCCGGTCCCGAGGTCGCCGTCGCGTCGACGAAGGCGTTCCTCGCCCAGATCACCTCCTGCTACCTGCTCGGCCTCTATCTCGCGCAGCTGCGAGGCAACAAGTTCCCCGACGAGATCGCCGAGGACCTCGAGCAGCTGCGGCTGATGCCTGAGCGCATCCAGCAGGTGGTCGACACCGAGGACCACGTCACGCGGGTCGCCCGTGAGCTCGCCGACGAACCCACCGTGCTGTTCCTCGGACGCCACGTCGGCTTCCCGGTCGCGCTCGAAGGTGCACTCAAGCTCAAGGAGCTCGCCTATATCCACGCCGAGGGGTTCGCGGCCGGCGAGCTCAAGCACGGCCCGATCGCGCTCGTCGAGGAGGGGCAGCCTGTCTTCGTCATCGCGCCCTCCCCACGCGGGCGGGATGCGCTGCACGCCAAGGTCATCTCCAACATCCAGGAGATCCGGGCCCGCGGTGCCCGCACCCTGGTGATCGCCGAGGAGGGGGACGACGCCGTCGAGCCGTTCGCCGACGTCGTCTTCCGCGTGCCGCAGACCCCGACGCTGCTCGCGCCGCTGGTGACCGTGGTCCCGCTGCAGATCTTTGCCGCCGCCCTCGCGACTGCGAAGGGCCTGGACGTGGACCAGCCGCGCAACCTCGCCAAGTCGGTCACGGTCGAGTAGCGGATGGAGACGTGATCGCGTGATCGTGGGTGTCGGGATCGACGTGGTGGACGTGGAGCGCTTCCTCGCCACCCTCGAGCGCGCACCCGGGCTGCGCGAGCGCTTGTTCACCCCGGACGAGCGCGAGCTGCCTCCGGCCTCGCTCGCCGCACGGTTCGCGGCCAAGGAGGCCATTGCGAAGGCGCTCGGCGCCCCGGGGGGCATGAGCTGGCAGGATGCGACCGTGCACCGGGTACCCGGAGGCGCACCGGTGGTCGACCTGCGCGGCACCGTGTTCGCCGCCGCGCAGGCACGTGGCGTGGCCTCGTGGCATCTGTCGATCTCGCACGACGCCGGGATCGCGTCGGCGGTCGCGATCGCGGAGGGGAACCCATGATCTGCGGCTACGGAGCCGACGCCGTCCGCGCCGCCGAGGCACCGGCTCTGGCGGAGGGCCGTCCGCTGATGCGCTGGGCCGCCCAGGGCGTCGCCGCGGCCGTCCGGTCCGAGCTGGCCCACCTGCCGCGCCATCGCGCCCGGGTGTTCGTGCTCGTCGGCGGCGGGAACAACGGCGGCGACGGCCTCTACGCCGCCGGGCTGCTCGCCGAGCGCGGCATCGGCGTCGATGCGCTGCTCGTGCGGGAGGACGTCCACCTCGAGGGGGCGCAGTACGCCCGGTGCCGCGGCGTCCGGCTGCTGACCTCCGACGGCGACGCCTGGCTCCGCGAGGCCGCCCTCGCCCAGGTCTGGGTCGATGCGATGGCCGGCATCGGGGCGCGAGGAGGGTTGCGGGGGGCGAGCGCCGCCGTCGTGGATCGGTTGGCGGGCCTGCGCCAGGAACGGGCGGTCCGGGTGCTGGCCGTCGACACCCCCAGCGGGACGGGCGCCGAGGGCGGGCCGGTCGACGGGCCGGTGCTACGCGCCGACCGCACGCTGACCATGGGGGCCATGAAGGCTGGGCTACTGCTGCCCCCGGCCGCCGGGCTCGCCGGCCGGGTCGAGGTGCTCGACCTCGATCTGGGTGCCGCCTTCGCAGGCCAGGAACCGCTCGTGCGCCGCCTCGAGCCCGCCGACGTCGCCCGGCTGTGGCCGGTCCCGGGCGTCGGCGACCACAAGTACACCCGCGGCGTGCTCGGCGTCGTCGCGGGATCCGCTCGCTATCCGGGTGCGGCGGTGCTCACCGTGGGCGCGGCGCTGCGTACCGGCTGCGGGATGGTCCGCTACCTGGTCGACGAGCCCGCGGTTGCCGACCGGGTGCTCGATCATTACCCCGAGGTCGTCACCGGCGCCGGGCGCGTGCAGGCCCTGGTGCTCGGCCCGGGAATGAGCGATGCCGCCGACCGGGAGCGGGCGCTGCACCTGGTGGCGCAGGCCGACGAGGCTGCCGCCCGCTCGCATGCGCCGCTACCGGGGATCGTCTGGGACGCCGGGGCGCTCGCCGCGCTGCCCACCGACCCGCAGGTCAACCGGCGGCGGCGCAGTGTGCTCACCCCGCACGCCGGCGAGCTCGCCGAGCTGCTGGGCGGGCGAGGCCACGAGGTGGACCGGGCTCAGGTGGAGGCCGAACCGGCGCGGTGGGCACGGATCGCGGCCGAGACCACCGGTGCGACGGTGCTGCTCAAGGGAGCGATCACCGTGATCGCCGACCCCGACGGCGCTCTCCTGACGCAGGCGGACGGCCCGCCCTGGCTGGCCACGGCCGGCACCGGTGATGTCCTCGCCGGGGTCGCCGGCGCGCTGCTGGCCACAGCGCGGGCGCCGGCCGCCGAGGTCGCCGCGGCCGCCGCACTCGTGCACGGACTGGCCGCCCACCACGCCAACCCCGGCGGGCCGATCGTGCCGTCGGACCTCGTGGCGGCCCTGCCGGCAACGGTGGCGCAGCTGCTCCGGTGAGCGGGAGGACGCCCCCGCGAGCGCGCATGGCGGCTACGCTGCGGTGGCAGACTGGAGCCGTGACCTACTACCCGGGACGCGCCGTCGTCGACCTGGACGCGATCGCGGCGAACGTCGGCCGGCTGCGCGAGTGTGCGCCGACCGCGCAACTGATGGCCGTCGTCAAGGGTGACGCCTATGGCCACGGGCTGGTGCCGGCGGCACGCGCGGCGCTGCGCGGAGGCGCCGACTGGCTCGGAGCCGCGCAGCTGCCCGAAGCCCTGGCGCTGCGCGCTGCCGGGATCACGGCCCCGGTGCTGACCTGGCTGTACGGCCCCGGTGCTCCGCTGGCCGACGTCCTGCGAGCCGGCATCGACATCTCCGCCCCGGCGCCCTGGGCGCTCGCCGAGATCGCCGCGGCCGCCCGCGTCACCGGCACCACCGCCCGGCTGCACCTCAAGGTCGACACCGGGCTCGGCCGCGGCGGGTCGTTCCTGGACACCTGGACCGAGATGCTGCACGAGTCGCTCCGGCTGGAGGCCGAGGGTCTCGTCCGGCTGGTAGGCGTCTGGTCCCACCTCGCCCGCGCCGACGAGGACGGTCAGCCCGGTGTCAGCGACCAGATCGCTGTCTTCGACGAGGCCGTGCGGCGTGCCGAGGCCGCCGGTGCCCGGGTGGAGGTGCGCCATCTGGCGAACTCGGCAGGCACCATCGCGGTGCCGCAGGCGCACTACGACCTCGTGCGGCCCGGGATCGCCGTCTACGGACTCTCCCCGATGCCGCAGACACACCCCTCGCCCCAGGTCGGACTCACCCCGGCGATGCGGGTGGAGGCGGATCTGCACGTGGTCAAGGGGGCCGAGGCCGGGCAGGGCGTCTCCTACGGCCACACCTACGTCACCTCCGCCCTGACCACCCTCGCCACCGTGCCGCTGGGTTATGCCGACGGCATCCCGCGGCGGGCGAGCAACGCCGCACCGGTGCAGGTCGCCGGACGGCAGGTGCGTATCGCCGGGCGGGTGTGCATGGATCAGTTCGTGCTGGACGTGGGTGACCTGCCGGTGGCCGCGGGCGAGAAGGCCGTGCTGTTCGGTAGCGGCTCCCAGGGCGAGCCGACCGCGCAGGACTGGGCGGACGCCGTCGGGGGGATCAGCTACGAGATCGTCACGCAGATCGGGCCCCGGGTGCCGCGGGTCTACCGAGGGACAGGAGCATGAGCAGATGACGGGCAGCGCACGGGCGAGCGGGAAGCAGGCCGAGGCGGGGGCCACGGCGAGGCAGCTGACCGATGCGGCCGCCACCCGGGAGCTCGGCCGTCGCCTGGCACGGGTGCTGCGCGCGGGTGACCTGGTGATCCTCACCGGCGACCTCGGCGCGGGCAAGACCACCCTGACCCAGGGGATCGGCGAGGGTCTCGGCGTGCGCGGGCGCGTCGCCTCACCGACCTTCATCATCGCCCGCGAGCACGCGCCCACCGGGGACGGGCCAGGTCTGATCCACGTGGACGCCTATCGGCTCGCCTCCATCGCCGAGGTCGACGCGCTCGACCTGGACTCCTCGATGGCCGAGTCGGTCACCGTGGTCGAGTGGGGCGCCGGGCTGGTCGAAGGGCTCGCGCAGGACCGGCTCGAAATCGACCTGGTGCGTCCGCGCGGGGTCGAGGGCGCGGGCGTCGAGCTGGGGCAGGCCGCCGCCGCCGATCAGCCCCGGCGGGTGGTGCTGCGCCCGGTCGGCGCCCGCTGGAACGGGGTCGAGTTGCCGGGCGCGGTCGTAGGGTAGGGACGTGACCCCCAACTCCCTCCTGCTGTGCCTGGACACCTCTGACGGGGCCGCGGTGGCGGTGCTGAGCGCGGGGCGCATTCTTGCTGCCGCCCGCAGCGACGACCCGCGCCGGCACGTGGAGAACCTCACCCCGCTGATCGTGGGATGCCTGCAGTCGTGTGGTCTCGAGGCCTCCGACGTGAGTGCGATCGCCGTGGGCACCGGGCCCGCGCCCTTCACCGGACTGCGGGTGGGACTGGTGACGGCGCGCCTGTTCGCCCAGGCGCGCGAGGTGCCGGTGCATGGTGTCAGCTCCCTGGACGCGATCGCGGCCGCGGCGCTGGAGGACGCCGCCGGGGGTGCGGAGGTGCTCGTGACCACCGATGCGCGCCGCCGCGAGGTGTACTGGGGCCGGTACCGGCGCGAGGAGTCCGCGGGGGTGCACATCGTGGCCGGGCCGGGCGTCGCCGCAGCCGCGCAGGTGGCCGCCGACCATGAGGACCTGGTGCGCGCAGGTAGCGTGGTGGGCCGGGGACTGGCTTTGTATCCGGACGAGCTGGCCGCCCAGGTGAGCGACCCCGCGCGGGCGGGGGCCGCCGTCGTGGATCCTGCATGGTTGGGGCGCCTGGCACTGCAGCGCGCCGAGGCCGGTGTGGCCCAGCCCACCGACGCCCTCTACCTGCGCCGGCCGGACGTGCACGTGGCCGCCGGACAGCCCACCGGCCGGTGACTGCGGCCGCAGGCTCGGCGGACTTGCGGCCGCTGCTGCGCTCGGATCTGCCGGCCGTGATGGCACTCGAACCGGTGCTGTTCGGACCGGCGAGCTGGAGCCGGGAGGTCTACGAGGACGAGCTCGCGCTGCCGGATCGCGCCTACGTGGCGGCCGTGACCGGCTCGCACCTGGTGGGGTACGCCGGCATCGCCCTCGGCGTGGACGCCTCGGTGATGACCGTGGGCGTCGACCCGGCGCACCGCCGCCGCGGGCACGCCGGGCGGATGCTGGCCGAACTGATCGGCCGGGCTCGCTCGGCCGGATCCGAGAGCGTGCTGCTGGAGGTGCGTGCCACCGACGCCGGGGCGCAGGCGCTGTACGTCTCGTTCGGGTTCGAGGCGCTGGGCGTGCGGCGCGGGTACTACCAGCCCGAGGGGGCGGACGCGGTGGTCATGCGGTTACGGTTGAGAGCGAGCAGGAGTCCCGGCCCCGTGGGCGCGGAGATCGTCGAGCCAGTCGAGGAGACGCAAGCGATGACCGAGGCAGACCCGTTGCGCCGCAGGGTGCTGATCTCCGCCGACGAGCTGGCCGAGCTGATCTCCTCCAGCGTGCCGTTGACGGTGCTGGACGTGCGGTGGTCGCTCGCCGAGCCGGACGGGCGGCGCTTCTACCTGGCCGGGCACGTGCCCGGCGCGCAGTTCGTCGACCTCGACCACGATCTCGCGTCCGCCGCCGGCAGCGATGACGGACGCCACCCGCTGCCGAGCCTGGAGACGCTGCAGGCCGCCGCCGAGCGGTGGGGTCTGGATGACGGCGATCCGGTCGTGGTCTACGACGACTCCGGTGGGATGTCAGCAGCCCGGGCCTGGTGGCTGCTGCGCTGGGCGGGCGTGCCGGATGTGCGCATCCTCGACGGTGGCCTGCGCGCCTGGAGCGAGAACGGCGGCATCATGGAGGACGGGGAGGTGCAGGTGGCCCCGGGCACGATCACGCTCTCGCCCGATCACATGCCGGTCGCCGACGCCGACGAGGCCGCCGCCACCCCCGCACGCGGGGTGCTGCTCGACGCCCGTGCGCAGGAGCGCTACGCCGGTGAGGTGGAACCGGTCGACCCCCGCGCCGGTCACATCCCCGGCGCCGTCAGCGCCCCCACGGCCGACAACCTCGACGAGCGCCAGCAGTTCCGCACCAGCGATGAGCTGCGCCGCCGGTTCGAGTCGCTCGGTGCCCGGGACGCCGAGGACGTGGTGGTGTACTGCGGATCGGGCGTGACCGCCGCACACGAGGTGGCGGCGCTGGCCGCCGTCGGCATCGAGGCCCGCCTGTACCCCGGGTCCTGGTCGCAGTGGTCGGCCGACGAAGCACGGCCGGTGGCCACCGGGCTCGACTAGCGCCGACGCCGCCCCCACGCGGGCGTAGGCTTGGCGCTCATGGCATCAGTGCACCACGACGCGCCCCTCGTGCTCGGCATCGAGACCTCCTGCGACGAGACCGGCATCGCCCTGGTCCGCGGGACCGAGCTCCTCACCGACGTCACGGCCTCCTCGATGGACGAGCACTCACGGTTCGGTGGGATCGTGCCCGAGGTCGCGAGCCGTGCGCACCTGGAGGCCTTCGGGCCGACCCTGAGCTCCGCCGTCGGGAAGGCCGGCGTGAGCCTGGGTGACATCGACGCGGTGGCGGTCACTTCCGGGCCCGGGCTCGTCGGATCGCTCACCGTGGGCGTGGCGGCGGCCAAGTCGCTCGCCCTCGCGCTCGGGGTGCCGTTGTACGGGGTCAACCACATCCTCGGTCACGTCGCGGTCGACGCGCTGGTGGACGGCCCCTTCCCGGAGGAGTTCCTGGGACTGGTGGTCTCCGGCGGGCACTCCAGCCTGCTGCACGTACGCGACATCGCCACCGACGTCGTCGAGCTGGGCCAGACCCTCGACGACGCCGCGGGGGAGGCCTTCGACAAGGTCGGCCGCCTGCTCGGCCTGCCCTACCCGGGCGGGCCGCACGTGGACAAGCTCGCCCAGCAGGGCGATCCGGCCGCCTTCGCCTTCCCGCGCGGGCTCTCCCGCCCCAAGGACATGGCCGCCCACGCCTTCGATTTCTCCTTCTCCGGGCTCAAGACCGCCGTGGCCCGGGTGGTGGAGGGCTTCACCGACCGCGGCGAGGAGGTACCCGCGGCCGACGTCGCAGCTTCCTTCTCCGAGGCCGTCGCCGACGTCCTGGTCACCAAGACCCTGGCCGCGTGCGAGGCACGCTCGGTGCGCTGCGTGGTGATCGGGGGCGGGTTCTCGGCGAACAGCCGGCTGCGCGCGCTCGCCACGGAGCGCTTCGGTGAGGCCGGGATCGACGTGCGGATTCCGCCGATCCGGTACTGCACCGACAACGGCGCGATGATCGCCGCGCTCGGTTCCGCCGTGGTGGCAGCGGGGCTGCCGCCCTCGGAGCTGGACATCACCATCGACTCCCAGATGCCCCTGACCCAGGTGCTGGCGACTACATGAGGCTCCCCACCTCCGCGCGCCTGGCCGCTCTGGCGACCGCCGGTGCACTCGCACTGGCGGGTTGCACCTCGCCCACGGGGCAGGAGGCGGCGCCCTCGGGTTCGCCGTCCCCGTCCGCCTCGCCTACCGAGGAGCCGACGCCGGAGCCCAGCGACTCCCCGTCGCCGACCTCCGAGTCGCTCGCCTGGGGCCCGACCGAGGACGACGTGGCCGCGGCAACCGAGGTCGCCGCCGGGATGAGTCCGGGGGAGGTCGCCGGACAGGTGATTCTCGCCCGCTTCCCGGGAACGGACCCGGCGGACGCCGCAGCCAGGCTGAGCGAGTACCACCTCGGTGGGCTCGTGGTGTTCGGGAACAACGTCGCCTCGACCGAGCAGGTGGCCGCGACCGCCGAGGCGGTGCAGGAGGCGCAGGCGCAGTCGGGGCGGGACTGGCCCGCCATCGTGTCGGTGGACAACGAAGGCGGCCTGGTGCAGCGGTTGTCGGCGGACACGGGGGACTGGACCTCGTTCCCGCCGTTCATGGCTGCGGGCGCAGCCGACGATCCCGAGGTGGTGGCCGCGGCCGCCGAGGCGATGGCGACCGAGCTGCGGGCCAGCGGGGTCAACTACGACTTCGCGCCGGTCGCGGACGTGACGATCGGGGCAGCGGACCCGGTGATCCGGGATCGGGCTCCGGCCGGGGACGCCGACCGCGCAGCTCGTGCCGTGGTCGCCGCCGTGGACGGCTTCACCGACGGCGCCGTGGTGTCCAGCCTCAAGCACTTCCCGGGCCACGGGGCGCTCACCGTGGACTCGCACGAGGACCTGCCGGTGCAGTCCGCCTCCGCCGAGGCGCTGGCCGAGCGGGACCTGATGCCGTTCCAGGCCGGGATCGACGCCGGTGCCCCGACGGTGATGATGGGTCACATCTCGGTCGAGGCGTGGGATCCGGGCGTGCCGGCGTCGCTGTCACCGGAGGCCTACCGAGTGCTGCGCGAGGAGCTGGGCTTCACCGGGGTGGCGATCACCGATGGCCTCGACATGGGAGCGCTGACGCAGACCCGCACCGCCGAGGAGATCGCCGTCGAGGCGCTCGCGGCCGGCGCGGACCTGTTGCTCGGCCCGACCGACGTGGCCGAGGCACACCACGGGATTGTCAGTGCACTCGAGGACGGGACGTTGGACCGCGAGCGGGTGGACGAAGCAGCGGGCCGGGTGATCGCGCTCATGCAGTGGCAGGAGCAATCGGCCGAGGAGGCCGGTGCCGTCGAGATCGATCAGTCCGACGCCGGCGCCGAGGCCTCCGCGGACCTGAGCGCCGCGGCCGTGACCCTCGTTCAGGGGGAGTGCTCGGGAGCGCTGGCCGGGCCGCGCATCCACGTGCGCGGCGGATCTGCGGACGACTGGGAGGGTTTCGCCGCTGCGGCGGAGCGCGCCGGCCTGGAGGTGGTGCCGTTGGAGCAGCCCGCGGACACCGACCTCCGGCTGATCACCGCAGCGACGCCGTCGGGGAGGGCGGACGTGGCCGTGGACCTGGACGCGCCGTGGCTACTGGCCGGTAGCGACGCCCCCGTGCAGATCGCCGCGTTCGGTCGCACGGCCGGGGCGATGGACGCCGTGGCCGCTGTGCTGACGGGAGAGGCGGAAGCGCCGGGGAGTCTGCCGATCGAGGTCGAGGGACTGGCGGCGACTGCCTGCTGAGGGGCTCCCGCGACGAGGGGACCGGGCAGGACTGAGATCGACTCGCCAGTCATGGGAATCCACCTTCGGCATTGGAATCCGGTTCTGACGCTCCACACGCGGATTCCAATGCCGAAACTGGATTCCGATGCGGGCTCCCAGGGGGTGCGGAGCCGCTCGGTACCTGCCGGCGCCGCCGTGGAGTACTGCGTGCTCGCGTCCCTGCGCGCGGGTGCCTCCTACGGCCGGGACATTGCCCGCCGGCTCAGCGCGGACGGCGTGCTGATGAGCGGTGAGGGTACGCTGTACCCGTTGCTGGCGAGACTGCGGAAGTCGGGGCTGGTGGAGACCCACTGGCAGGAGTCGACGTCCGGGCCGCCGCGCCGGTACTACGCGCTCACCGGGGAGGGTGAGCAGGCGCTCGAGGTGTTCATCCGCGCCTGGTCACCGTTTCGGGACGCCGTCGATTCCAACTTGGGGGACGACGAATGACCGAGGCAACCCAGCGGCTGGCCCGCTATCAGGACGATCTCGCGCGGCTGCTCGCGGCGCTGGAGCCGGTGGAGCGGGCCGGGGTGCTCGACGGGGTGCGTGAGCACATCGATGCCGCGCTCGCCGAGGTGCCGGGGGAGCCGGGTGAGGCAGATGCGAATCGCATCCTGTCCGAGCTGGGATCGCCGGGGCAGGTGGCCGAGGCGGCGCTGGCGGAGCGACATGCGGCGGTGTCGAGCGGTCCCGGTACCGACACACTCGACCGCTGGCGGGAGCAGTTCGGTGGGCGCTGGGTTCCGCCGACGGTCACGACCGGGCTGTTGATCATCGGGTTGTTCTCCTTCACGCCAATCGCGTGGCTCCCGCTCCTGGCAGTCCTCGCAGCCCTGGTCTTGTCGAACCTGTGGACCGCGCTGGAGAAGGTTCTCGGCGCAACGATCGTGCCGTTCGGACTGGCACTCACGATGCTGTACTTCATCACGGGCAGGGACCGCTTGCTCGTCGGGCCAGGCCTCGGGATCGTCGCCATCGCGGTGCTGTTGGTCCTCGTCATCCGCGGCTCCAGACGCGCCGCCCAGCTCCAGCGTGGTCGGTCCTGAGCGATGACGCCAGCAGTTCAAGCCTGACCGTTGACGACGCGAGGTCGTCTTTCCGCCGATCACCGTGACGGGATCGACACGGATGCGTCAGTCTGCTGCAGCATGGCCCCGCACTCCACGCATCGGTGTCGATCCGGTCACGGCCTCGTCTGGCAGCCTTCGTCCGGTCCTGCAGGGGACGAAAGTTCGACCCCTGAAGGCCGATAGGGTCAAATATTCGGCCCGTTGTCGGGCTCGCGCTCATCGCGGCGCGGCGAGCCCTGACGGCGAGGCGTCCCCCTGAAGCCTGCCCGCACGGCCTCAGCGCGGATCGATCGGCCGCCCGGCGTGGAACTCGTCCACCAGGTGCCCCACCACCCGCGCCAGGTCGCCCGGCGCGCCCCCGGCCGCCACCACGCGCTGGCGCGCCGCGGATCCGCCGGTGCGGATGATCTCGCGCACCCCGTCCAGTGCGGCGGCACACCCCAGGTCCGCGGCGATCGGCGCGAGGTCGGCCAGCACGGCCTGCAGCGAATCGGTGACGAGCTCCTCGTTGCCGGCCTCGTCCAGGATGATGATCGCCTCCATCCCGTAGCGCGCCGAGCGCCACTTGTTCTCGGCCAGGAACCACGGTGAGATCCGCGGCAGCTCCTCGCCGGCGTCGATCATCCGGGAGAACTTCTCCACCAGGCAGTGCGTCAGCGCCGCCACCGCCGCGAGCTCCAGTGCGTTCGAGATGCCGTCACAGATCCGCATCTCCAGGGTCCCGAACTTCGGGGACGGCCGCAGATCCCAGCGCACCTCGTCGAACTCGTCGATCACCCCGGTGAGCAGCATGTCGTCGACGTAGCGCTCCAGGTCCGCCCAGGTGGTGATCGAGGTGAACGGCAGCCCCGCCGTCGGCAGCTGCTGGAAGAGCAGCGCGCGGTTGGAGGCGTAGCCGGTGTCGCGTCCGTCCCAGAACGGCGAGGACGCCGAGAGCGAGAGCAGGTGCGGGTAGTAGGTCAGCAGCGCCCCCAGGATCGGCAGCACCTTGTCCCGTGACTCGATCCCCACGTGCACGTGCACCCCGTAGATGAGCATCTGGCGGCCCCACCACTGGGTCCGGTCGATCAGCGTGGCATAGCGCTCCTTGTCGGTGACGCGCTGGTTCCCCCAGTGCCCGAACGGGTGGGTACCCGCGCACGCCAGCTCCACCCGGAGCGGATCGGTGATCTCGCGCACGAGGGCGGTCGAACGCTGCAGGTCCGCCATCGCCTCCGGCACCGAACGGCACACCCCGGAGACGATCTCGACCGTGTTCAGCAGCAACTCCTGCCGGATGGTCGGGTGCTGGGAGCCATCAGCGGGGGCGACCGCGTCGAGCACCGTCTGGGCCACCTGGCGCAGGTCGCCGGTGTCGCTGTCCACCAGGGCCAGCTCCCATTCGATCCCGAGGGTCGACCGCGTGGAGGGGGAGAACTCGATCGTCACCCGCCCATCCTTGCACCGCACCGGCCCGCCGGTGCCACGCGCCGGTCAGGCCCGCAGCGGCTCGACCACGATCACGCTCTGCTTGCCCCGCAGCCGGGTCAGCACGATCGTGGCCTCCTCCGGCCCGTTCAGTGCGAGCTGCTGGCGCAACTGATCCGGCACGACGGCGGTGCCTCGCTTCTTGATTGTCAGCCGCCCCACCTCCCGCGTGCGCAGGTAGGCCCGGAGTCGCTTCAGGCCGAAGTCGAAGGAGTCCAGCACCCGGTATCCCGTGGCGAAGGGGGTCTCGCGAGCACCGGCGGTGGTGATGTACGCGATCGACTCGTCCACCAGGGCCCCGTCCAGCTGCTCGGCCAGCTGGGCCACCAGCCCGGCGCGGATGACCGCGCCGTCCGGCTCGTACAGGAACGTGCCCAGGTCGGCGGCGGCCGCCTGCACCGGGCGGGCGTCCGCATCGCCCGGGCCCGTGATCGTGTGGGCCTGGTCGCCCTGGAGCACCAGGGCGCTGCGGCCGGAGCCCTCGTGAGCGAGGTCGCCAAACCACAGCCCTGCCTCAACGACGCTGCCGTCGACGCTGACCCACTGGGCGTGCGTCTCGGAGGGGAGCGCCGTGTAGGGCACGCCCGGCCCGACCTTCAGGCCGAGGTTGGGCACCTGCTCCCGCAGCGCGAGCAGGGTGTCCAGATCGGGGGAGTAGGAGCGCGGATCGAAGACCCGGGCGCCGGAGCGCGTCCGCCGGGCCGGATCGGCGAAGACGCCATCGACGCCCTCCGCGGCCAGGTCGAGGGTGGTGGCGTCCGCGAGCCGCACCTGGGCCTGCTCGAAGGCGCGCAGGTTGACGGTCGCCAGGGTCGCGGTCTCCTCGTCCAGCTCGACCGCGAGTACCTGCAGGCCCAGGGCGGCCATGGCCATGGCGTCGGCGCCGAGCCCACACCCCAGGTCGGCCACGTGGCGCACGCCCGCGGCGGAGTACCGGCGGGCGTGCCGGGCGGCCACGCTCAATCGCGTGGCCTGCTCGAGGCCGCTCTCGGTGAAGAGCATCTCGGCGGCGAACTCACCGAACTTCGTGCGGGCGCGGGTGCGCAGCCGGCTCTGCGTCAGCGCGCCCGCCACGAGATCGGGGTCGAGGCCGCGTGCGCGCAGCCCCTCCGCGAGCCGGAGAGCCTGACTCTCGTCGTAGGGCGGGAGCTGGGCGAGCAGTGCCCAGCCCTCGGGAGAGAGCAGTTGGGCGAGAGTGCGGCGGTCCACCCTGTGATCCTGTCATGGGCACGGGGAGATCGGCCCACCACCGCTTCTCGCTCATCGTCGCCGGACCGGCTAGCGTTCGCGCTGTGAGCTATCAACCGCCGAACCGTCCCCTGCCCGAGCAGCAGCGGCCGAGCCAGCCGTACGCGCCGCCGCAGCAGGGCTCCCCGCCGCAGCAGGCCGCGTACGGGCAGGCCCCCCAGCCGCACCACGGTCAGCCGGGCGCACCGCAGTACCAGGCCGCCTACGGTGGCGCTGCGCACCCGCAGTACGGCGGACAGCAGGGTCGCACCCAGTACGGCGGCCACCCGGGTTATGCACCTGCCCCGGTTGCCGTCACGCCGCCGTCGGAGCAGTACGCGCCCTCGGCGCAGCACCCGTGGGTGACGGCGCCGCCGAGGCACCCGCGCCGCCGGGTGGTGTTCGAGATCCTGCTGCTGGCCGTTGGGGCGCTCGGCGTGCTGTCGATCGTGGGCCTGATGGCCCTCGGTATGGGCGTGGGCAACATCGTCGTCGCGGCGCTGTTCTCGCTGGTGCCGCTGGCCATCGTCGGCGCCGCGGTGCTCTGGGTGGACCGGTGGGAGCCCGAGCCGCGTCTCCTGCTCGCTGCGGCCTTCGTCTGGGGCGGTGGGGTGGCGGTCTGGCTCTCCAGCCTGCTTAACCTGCCGTTCGGCCTCGCCCTCGGCAACCTCGTGTCGCCGTCGATGCCCGAGGCGGTGATGCCGGCCGTCTTCGGGGCCCCGGTGGTCGAGGAGTTCTGGAAGGGCCTGGGGGTGCTGCTGATCTTCCTGGTCCGGCGGCGTCAGTTCAACGGCCCCGTGGACGGGATCGTCTTCGCCTCGGTGATCGCCGCGGCGTTCGCGTTCGTGGAGAACATCCAGTACCTCGGTGGTGCCGGTGACGGGATGGCGTTCACGTTCATCATGCGCGGGCTCGCCTCGCCCTTCGGTCACCTCATCTACACCGCCTGCATCGGGGTGGCGCTCGGCCTGGCCTCACGTCAGCGCAGCAAGCACGCGTGGCTGTGGCTCATGCCGCTCGGCTACCTGGGCGCGGTCCTGCTGCACGGGGCGTGGAACGGTGCCGCCAGCTACACCGGGTCACTGGGCGGCCTGGCCGCGATGTTCCTGTTCCTGAACTGGGTGCCGCTGGTGATCTGGGCGATCATCCTGGTCTGGCTGCGCAAGAAGGAGACGCAGCTGCTGGGGGCGCGGCTGAGCGAGTACGTGCCCTCGGGCTGGCTGGTGCCGCAGGAGGTCACGATGCTGACCTCGATGGCGGGGCGCCGCCAGGCGAAGGCCTGGGCGGCCCGCGGTGGCCCCCAGGCGGCGGCCGCGATGACGTCCTTCCAGAAGGCGGCGGTGAACCTGGCCTACGCCCGGCAGGACCTCTACACCGGTCACACCGGCATCCGCGCCCGTCAGGACGAGGCAGTGCTGCTGGAGACGATCGGGCGCACCCGGGCGCAGTTCAAGACGGCGCTGAGGGTGTGAGCGGCACGCGCGAGCTGCTCAACTGCTGAGCAGCTCGCGCATCGCTGCCACTGCCGCACCGCGCGCGTACAGGCCGAACGTGAACGGCGGGCGCTGCACCGGTACATCGTCGGGATCGCCCTGCTCGAGGAACTCCGACATCGCAGCATGTGCGTGTTCCGGTGCGACATCCAGCATGTCCACACCCTCGCCCATGATCGCCACCGCCTCGGGGTCGAAGGCGTTGACGGCGTCGGCCACGACCGCCCCGAGCGCACGGGCGGCGGCCTGAAAGGCGCGCAGTGCGCGTTCCTCACCGCGCCTCGCCCGGGCGAGCGCGAGGGCGTGCTCGCCCGGTGCCACGCCGGCGTTGTGCTCGGTGGCCGGGATCGTCACGAAGCTGTGCACGCAGTCGAGATGGCCGTTCTCACATCGCCGGCCCTTGCCGCCGATCCGGGTGTGTCCGACCCGGCCGGCGCGACCGTGCGCGCCCGGGTGCAGGACACCGTCGATCACCACACCCGAACCGATGCCGGCGCCGACGCCGAACACCACCAGCGACCGGTGGCTGGCGTCACTGCCGAACCAGTGGTGCGCCCCGGCCAGGGCGTGCACATCGTTGACCACCGTCGCCGGCAGGCCCGTCGCCGCGCTGACCAGCTGCCCCAGCGGGACGGCGTCCCATCCGAGGAAGTTCGAGTGGCGCAGCAGAAGGCCTTCGGCGGAGGGTCGGATGTCTCCGGCCACCGCGATACCGACGCCGACGACATCAACGACACCGGAACTGCCGGAACTGCCGGTGCTGCGGGCACGTCCGGTCCCACGCGCCGCGGCCTCCGTGATCGAGTCGGCGATCAGGGCGACGACGTCCGGAACGGCACGCGAGTGCAACGCTCGCTCCACTTCGGCCACGGGCTGCGCGCGCAGGTCCGTGAGCACCAGGTACATCGTCTCGGCTGTCAGCTTGATCCCGGCGAAGTGGGCGGCGTCGTGGCGCAGGTGGAGCGATTCGGCCGGCCGCCCGCGACCACCCAGTGGCACCGAGGACCCTTCCGCGATGAGCTGGGCATCGAGGAGGGTGCGGGTGATCCGGGACAGACTCGTGCGGGACATGCCCAGACGCTCGGCGATCCGCACGCGGGGCAGGGCGCCGTGGACGAGCAGCTCGAGCAGCACCCGGCGTTCGGTGTCCGGGACCGCCGGCCAGCTCGACCCTCGCGGTGTCGAGGTCTCCACGGCCACAGCCTACGGTCGCCCGTCATCGCCGAAGTCGGATGCCTGCAGCTCGATGCCTTCCGGCGTCACCACCCGATCCAGTGCCCGACCTGCCCAGTGCACCCGCACCGGAGCGGGACCGGAGCGCGAACGTAGGTGCGCCGTCGTGAGCAGGCCCCCCGCCCACGCCAGGTCCACCACGATCCCGGGCCGGGCCAGCAGCCCCTCCGCTCGCCCCGTGGGCAGCGCCGGTGGCAGCGCCGGCAGCAGGTGGATGCCGTCGTGACTGTGCAGCACGGCCTCGGCGAGAAGCGCGGGGAACCCGAGGTTCGCGTCGATCTGGAATGGCGGGTGGGCTGCGAAGAGGTTCGGGTAGACGCCGCCGGCGAAGGCGCCGGAGAGCGATTCGGCATCGCGTAGCAGCAGGTTCAGATGCGCCTCCACCCGGTCCCCTCGACCCAGCCGGGCCCAGAGCAGCCCCTTCCACACCAACGACCAGCCCGACGATTCATCACCCCGGGCTGCCAGCGTGCGGGCCGCGGCTTCTTTCGCCTGCGCCGAGAACCGGCCGTGACCGGGGTACAGGCCGAACAGGTGGCTCACGTGCCGATGATGTGGATCGGTCGAGGTGCGCTCGCGGGCCCACTCGACGAGGGTGCCGTCCGCGCCCACCGCCGGTTCGGAGGGCAACAGCGGCAGCCGCTCACGGCACTCGTGCACCACCTCATCCTCGATGCCCAGGTGACGCGCGACCTCGACGGCGGTCGTGTACGCCGCATGTGTCAGGCTCAGATCCATGGCCGTGGTGGTGTCGAGGGCGGCCTCCTCGCCTGAGGGTGTCCGGTAGGCGTTCTCGGGTGAGGAGGCCGGTGCGCTGGTCCACTCCCCGTTCTCACGGTGACGGACGTGGTCGAGGAGGAAGGCTGCCGCGCCGCGCACGGCAGGCCACATCCGGTGCACAGTGGCCTCGTCGATACCGCCGAACTCGACGGCATCGAGGACGTGCCGTACCAGCCAGGGGGCAGCCATCGGCCAGGCGGACCAGCGTACGTCGCCGTGCCCGCCTCCGACCGGGGAGGTGAACAGCCACGCGTCACTGTTGTGGTGCGCGACCCAGCCGCGTGCGGCGTAGAGCCGCGCGGCGGTGTCCTGTCCGGCCTCGGCCAGTGCCTCGACGAAGTCGAGCAGTGGCTCGGCGCACTCCTCAAGTCGAGTGGTGTGGGCCGCCCACATGTTCATCTCGGCGTTGATGTTGAGGGTGTAGTTCGAGCTCCACGGTGGCTGCATCTGCTCGTTCCAGATTCCTTGCAGCGTCGGCGGCAGCGACCCGGGCCGGGAGGAGGAGAGCAGCAGATAGCGGCCCAGGTCGAACATCAACGTGAGCAGCCCGGGGTCGGCGGCCACGGCGGAGGGCGTCTGCTCCGCCCGGTGCACCCGCTCAGGTGGGCTCAGGTGTGCCACCTCGGCGTGCTGGTGCGGTGTGCCGAGTGTGATCCGGGCGCGCGCGAACCGCGGTTCGTAGTCCTCGGCGTGCGCCCGGGCGAGGGCGTCCCAGCCGAGCCCGAGCGCTGCCTGCACACGGCGCCTGGCCACCTCCACGGCGTCGCGCGCCGAGCCGTGCGGGGGGCGGCCCAGACCCGCGTACGTCGTCTCGGTCGCCATCACCAGCAGGGTGGTCGCACCCTCTCGTCGCACCCCCACCACGACGGCGCCCTCGAGCGAGTCGCCCGGGCCGTCGGCCCAGGTGACCGGGACGGCATCCGGCTCGTGCGTCGGGGACACGTCCCGGGGGAGCCGGAGCAACAGCTCGCCGCCGTCGGCGTCGCAGGAATGCTCCAGCACCTGGTGCGGCGTCTGCAGCTCCAGCCCGGTCAGGGCCGTTCCCTGGATCCGGTGCACGAGGACCCCATGGGGTGCTGAGACGAAGGTGGTCTCCACCACGGCCCCACCCTCCACCGACCTCTCCGCTCCGGTTTCCGCCACGGTTCCGCTCGTGCGATGCCGGGCGGTGCGCAGGTCGAGCTCGCGCTGGTAGCCGGCGGTGGGGATCTCGCGGATGAGCTCCGCCGTCGCCAAGGGGAGGAAGGTCTGGGAGTACCGCGCCTGGGTGGGCAGGAGTGCGCGGGCGGCCCCGATGGGGTCTGCTTCCTCGACGGCGCTCCTCGCCGCCCGCAGGCAGGCGGCGGCGCTCTCGGCGTCCAGCAGGCCGCCGGAGGCTTCGCTCGCCGGGGATCCGGACCAGGCGGTCTCGTCGTTCAGCCGGATCCGGGTGGAGGCGGTGCCCCCGTCGAGCATGGCGCCCAGGGTGCCGTTGCCGAGCGGGAGGCATTCCAGCCACCGCGTAGCCGGGGAGCGATAGCGCAACCGTGCAGTCATGGTCGTCAGCCTCGCACGCTCCCGGCGGTGAGTCCCGCCTTCCAGAACCGCTGCAGCGAGAGGAAGACGATCGCGATCGGGATGATCGAGACGAGTGACCCGACGACGGTGAGGATCTGCAGCCCGGGGATCGTGATCGAGGCCTGGTTCCATCCGGTCAGCCCCACCGTGAGCGGCATCAGTTCGGAGTCGGTGAGGACGAGCAGCGGCAGGATGTAGCTGTTCCAGCTACCGAGGAAGGCGAACAGCAGGACCGTGACGAGGCCGGAGGCGAGCAGGCGGAGGCCGATCGCCACGAAGATGCGCAACTCACCGGCACCGTCCAGGCGGGCCGCCTCGACCAGTTCCATCGGTACCGAGGACTGCGCGAAGATGAAGCACAGCAGCACGCCGAAGGGATAGACGAGCGCCGGCAGCAGCAGCCCGGCGTAGGTGTTGTCGAGTCCGAGCGTGACGAGCAGGACGTAGGTCGGCTGGGCGATGACGGTGCCGGGGACCAGCAGGCTGGCCAGCACCACCGAGATGAGCGCGGACCTGCCGCGGAAGCGGTAGACGGCCAGCGCGTAGCCGGTGATCGCGCAGACCATCGTGGTCAGGGCTGAGCCGATCACCGAGTAGATGATCGAGTTGAGGCCCCACCGCCAGAAGATCCCGCCCTGATAGGTGCTGAGGTCGTAGAGGTTCTCGAACAGGTTGAACTCCGCGAACGCGAAGCCCGGGGTGGAGAAGAGATCCCCGGTGGACTTCGTCGATGCGATCACCAGCCACGCGACCGGCGCCAGGAAGTAGATCGCAGCGATCGCCATGATCACCGTGGCCACGATCATCCACCCTCGTGAGACGCGGTCGCCGTGGACGAAGGCAGTGCGCCGCCGGGGTCTGGGGGCGACCGGGGCTGAGGGCGCGGGCTCGCGCAGGGACACGGGGCTAGAGACCATGGTTGGCTCGATTCGTCGTGCGCTTGTTCGCGGCGAGCACCAGCAGTGAGACCACGAGCGTGGCCAGGCCGAGGATGACTGCCATCGCTGAGGCCAGGTGGGGGTCCTTGCCCAAGGTGGAGGTGGCGTAGATCGCCATGTTGGGGGTGTAGTCGCTGGGGATGTTCGAGGTGATCGTCTGCAGCACCTGTGGCTCGTTGAACAGCTGGAGGGTCCCGATGATCGAGGAGAGCGTGGTCAGCAGCAGCGCAGGGGCGATCATCGGGAGCTTGATCTGCAACGCGGTGCGCACCTCTCCGGCGCCATCGATACGGGCGGCCTCGTACATCTCCCGCGGCACCGACTGGAGCGCCGAGAACAGGATGATCATGTTGATCCCGATCAGCGACCACAGCGCCACATTGGCGATCGACCACAGCACCACGGTGGAGGCGAGCGGGCTGAGTGTGATGCCGATCGACTCGAAGAACTGCAGGATCGGGCTGACCGAGGGCTGATAGAGGAAGCCCCACAGCAGGGCCGCGATGACGCTCGGAACGGCGTAGGGCAGGAAGACGGCGAACTGGAAGAATCGCCGTGCCTTCACCAACGCCGTGTCGAAGAGCAGCGCGATGGTGGCGGCGACGGCCATCATCACCGGGACCTGGACCGCGCCGTAGAGCAGCACGCGGGGGAAGCCTTCGATGAAGTCGCGGTCCGCGAAGGCCCGCGCGAAGTTCGTCAGGCCCACGAACTCGATGCTCGAACCGCTGAAGCCGAGCCCGCTGGATTGGCGTGAGAACAGGCTGTTCACGACCGCCACCGCGATCGGCGCGACCAGGAAGAGCACGAACAGCAGCACGAACGGGGCGACGAAGAGGTACGGGGCCCAGGGGCTCACGGCGCCGTGACGACGGCGCCGTGAACCTCCGACGGTGGCCGTGCTCATGGCGAGGTGACCTCGAGGCCGCGGTTCTCGAGGTCGGCGACAGCGGCCTCCTGGGTGATCTCCAGGGCCTCGATGAAGGTCTGCTCACCGTTGACCACCTCCGCGAACTCGTCCAGGATCGTGGTCTGGATGAACCCGAAGTTCGGTCCCTCCACCCACGTCGCCGGGGTGTTCTCGGCGGCCTCGATGAAGACCTCGTTGATCACCTGGTCGTCGTAGAACTCGTTCTCCTGGAGCAGTGCGGGCGAGGACAGCCCGTTCTCGGTGGAGGGGAACAGGCCGCCCTCGGTGATGAGTGCCTCCTGCGTGTCGTCGGAGCCGTTCAGCCAGCTGGCGAACTCGGCCGCAGCCTCGGGTGCTTCGGCGTTCGCGAGGACGACCACCGCTGCACCTCCGGAGTCACCGCCGTTGTTCGAGCCGGTGTTGGTGGGCATGGGCGCGACCGACCACTGCCCGGCCAGGCCGGAGGCGTTCTCCGCGAGGATGCTGGGGAACCAGGCGGCATAGGTGATGGAGGCGATGGTGCCGTCGTTGACCAGCGACCAGTACTCCGGGGTCCACATCGGCTCGGTGGTCACCAGGTCCTCGTCGATCAGCGTCTGCCACCGCTCCGCCACGAGCCGGCTGCCCTCGTCATCCACGCCGACCGTCCAGGCGTCGTCGGTGATGCCGTACCAGCTGCTCTCGGCCTGCTGGATCTCCTGGACCCACTGGCCCATCTCCGAGGGCGAGAGATTGGCGAGGTAGAGGTCATCGTCGGCTTCCCGCAGCGCGCGTGCTGCATCGAGGTACTCCTCCCAGGTGCCGGGGAACTCGATGCCGTGCTCGGCGAAGATGTCGTGCCGGTACATCGTGGCCGCGGGCCCGATGCCCTGAGGCACCCCGAAGACGCGCCCGTCGAAGCTGACCGACGCCCACGACGCCGGTGTGTAGTTGCTCTCGTCCTCGGCCACGTAGTCGGTGATGTCCTGCACGCGTTCTGCGATGACGTAGTCCGGCAGGTTGTGGGTGCTCAACTGCACCAGGTCCGGTCCGGCCCCGGCGTCCACGGCGGCTTCGACCTTCTGACCGTCATCGCCAGTCATCCGATGGAAGGTGACCTGGATGTCCGGGTTGTCCCCGTTCCATTCTGCGACGAGCTCCTCGAGTCCAGGGACCCAGCCCCAGAACTCGACCTCGACCGGCTCACCGCTCGTGCTCGCCCCCTCCTCGGGCGAGCAGGCCGCGATCCCGGTGACGGCGACAGCGCCGGCCAGCATCGTTGCGGCTGTTCGCATTCCTCGCCGTGATCGACGGTGACGTGCACTCATGTGGGTTCCCTTTCCGGACAGCGTTGTCGGTGCCAGGCGGGGTCGTCTGTTCACCCCACCGGATCGCCGACGTGCACGGCGTGCGTGCTCGATCGGCGCGACTATTTTGTGTTGATAAGGAACAAAAAGTCAACAGCGCCTCGCACCAGACATCCGATGACTGATGGAAGGATGCCCTCATGGCCCTCAGTTACACCGATATGCCCCTCGACGACCTCCGCGCCTACGCGCCCGATCTGCCGGAGCCGGCCGACCTGGACGAGTTCTGGTCCCGCACCCTGGCGGTTGCGCGCCGCCACGAGGAGCCGGCACGCCTGACGCCGGTCGACGAACCGCTCACCGAGCTCGTCGTCGAGGACCTGGTCTTCCCCGGCTTCGCCGGGGACCCGGTGCGCGGCTGGATCACCCGGCCCCGGGGAGATCGTCCGCGACCGGTGGTCGTGGAATTCGTCGGCTACGGCGGTGGCCGCGGCCTGGCCGGAGAGAAGCTCGCCTGGGCGGCAGCCGGGTACGTGCACGTGCTGATGGACACCCGCGGGCAGGGGAGCGCCTGGGGCACCGGCGGCGGCACCCCCGATCCGCACGGCTCCGGTCCCGCCACCCCGGGATTCATGACGCAGGGCATCAGTTCGCCCGAGAGCTACTACTACCGTCGCGTCTACACCGACGCCGTCCGGCTGCTCGACCATGTCGCCCGGCTCCCGTTCGTCGACCCCGAACGGATCGCCGTCACCGGCGGCAGCCAGGGCGGCGGCATCGCCATCGCCGCCGCGGCGCTGTCGCCGCAGGTGCGGGCCGCGATGCCGGACGTGCCGTTCCTGTGCGACTTCCCGCGCGCCGTCACCCGCACCCCGAACCCGCCGTTCACCGAGATCACGCGCTACCTCTCGGTCCACCGCGACCAGGCCGAGTCAGTCCTGCGGACGCTGTCCTACGTCGACGGTGCCGTGCTGGCCCGGCGGATCCAGGCGCCGGCGCTGTTCTCGGTGGCGCTCATGGACGAGGTCGTCCTGCCGTCCACGGTGTTCGCAGCGTTCAATGCCGTCCCCGGCGCGGACAAGCAGATCGAGGTGTACGGCTTCAACGGCCACGAGGGCGGGGCCTTCCACCAGTGGCACCGGCAGGTGCGCTGGCTGCGCGAGCGCCTGGGCTGAGCCGCGCGATCCCCCGCCCATCCATGATCGGCGGGGGATCGCGCGGGATTCCTCAGAGGGCCCGGAACCGCAGTCGCAGCGTGCGGGCCTCGGGGCGCAGCATGGCCGTCGGCCAGACGTCGGGCCCGCATGCGCGCGAGCCCAGGCCGTGCTGGGCGGCGTCCAGGTAGAGGTGGTGCGCCGTCGGGGTGGGCAGCTCGTGCGGGTGCCCGGCCGAAGTGAGCTCGTGCGCGCTGTGGCGGCTGAGCGTGAACCCGGGCCGGCGCCCCAGCGGATCCGGATCGGCGCTGATCTGCAGCCAGTCCGCCCCGCCCCGGCGCAGGACCAGCTCACGCAGACCCGCGCGGTGGCCCGACTCCTGCGGACGGGCGTAGTCGACCGTGAGGTCCTCGATCCCGGCGCTGAACCGCCCCAGCCGCACCGAGGTGGCCGTGTCCGGATAGGAGTCGTGCGGTCCAGTGCCGAACCAGGCGGCACCGTCGACCTCGGTCGGCAGCTCCAGATGCAGCCCGAGCCGCGGCCAGACCTCGTGCCAGCCGGTGTTCGGGGTCATGCTCACCTCGAGCACCGCCTCGACGACACCGTCCTCGCCGCGCACCGCCGACCACCGTTCGCTCACGTCGACAGCTGCCCGGCTCTGGGCAGCCGAGACGCGACGGGTGATCGTGTGCGAGGTCGGATCGGCGGTCACCGCGACCACCCGACGCACCAGCCGGTCGATCCCGGCCTCCCGCCACCGGTCGGCGATCGGCGGGGTGCGCTCCCCGGTGGAGCGGTCCGCCGGATCGGTGCGGTCGCCGTCGTGGGAGTTGCTGCCGTGGTCGTTGTCGGTCGGCGCGCGCCACAGCTCCACCTCGGGACCACGCACGAGCGCCCCGGCGAGCGTGGTCAGGCCGGGGCCCTCCAGCACGGCCGGCGAGTCCGCCAGCGCGGCCCTCGCGGCCGGGTGCACGGGTGCGGCACCGAAGGTGGCCGGCCGGTCGGCCTGCCACTGCGCCCGTGCCACCGCGTGACCGGCCGGTGCCCAGTCCGTGGCCTCGGCCAGCACCACGGCCACGGTGACGGTGACCTCGACGCCGGGCTGCGCCGTCGGGAGCTCGGAGAACAGGTGCAGTCCGCCCGTGCCGCCGGCCGGGATCGGGGTTCCGTCCTCGTCCGCCAGCGGGGTCTCTCCCTCGGCCACCGGGTGACCGTCGTGCTCGACGCTCCAGCGCACGAGCAGGTCCGAGGTGTCGGCCACGAAGCGGCGGTTGCGGACCACCGCGGACCCGTCGCCGGTGGGGGTCAGCTGGACCGGCTGCTCGACGGCGGCGAACTCCAGCAGGCCCGGAGAGGGCGTGGAGTCGGAGAGCACCATGCCGTCCATCACGAAGTTGCCGTCGTGGACGACCTCGCCGAAGTCACCCCCGTAGCCGAAGTATTCGGTGCCGTTCTCAGCCTTCGTGCGGATACCGTGATCGCGCCACTCCCAGATGAAGCCGCCGTGCAGGCGCGGGTAGCGGTCGACCAGCTCACGGTACTGATCCAGGGCGCCGGGGCCGTTGCCCATCGCGTGGGCGTACTCGCACTGCAGGAACGGCTTGGTGCGCTGGCGGGCGCTGTCGCCGGCGGTGACCCCGCGGGCGAGCAGGCTGGTGTCGTCGTCGCGGGCGATCGACTCGGTCTCGGGCACGGTGGCGTACATGCGCGAGTACACATCGGTGTAGGCCCCTGCGTAGTCACCCTCGTAGTGCACGGGCCGGGTCGCGTCGCGGCCGTGGACCCACTGCGCCATCGCGGCCAGGTTGGTGCCGGTGCCCGCCTCGTTGCCCAGCGACCACAGGATGATCGAGGGGTGGTTCTTGTCGCGCTCGACCGTGCGCTGGATCCGGTCGAGGTAGGCCTCGCGCCACCGGGGATCGTCGCTGGGGTTGTCCACCCAGCCTCCGGCCTCGAAGCCGTGCGTCTCGAGGTCGCACTCGCAGATGACCCAGAAGCCCATCTCGTCGGCGAGGTCGAGCAGCCGCGGGTGCGGCGGGTAGTGGCTGGTGCGGATGGCGTTGACGTTGTGCCGCTTCATCAGTGCCAGGTCCTCGCGGGCGAACTCCTCGTCGAAGACGCGGCCCTTGTCGGGGTGGATCTCGTGGCGGTTGACGCCGGAGAACGTGACCTGCCGGCCGTTGACGAGGAAGCGGTCGCCGTCGATCTGCACGCGGCGGAAGCCCGTGCGTACCGTGATCGACTCAGCGGCGCCGGAGACGGTCGCCTCGTACAGCGTCGGTGACTCCGGGGACCACGGTGCCACCGCTCCCACCGGGACCGGCGCCACCGCGGCAGCATCCTGCCAGGTCTGGTCGACGCCCAGCTCGGGCACCTGGAGCCGGACCGGGAAGGCGTCGGCGGCGGCGCTCAGATCGGCCGTCAGGGTGCCCTCACCCGTGGCCGGGTCGTAGTCGGCGTGCAACCAGACGTCCTCGATACCGCCGACCGGGCGGTGCAGGAGGGTGACGTCCCGGAAGATCCCCGGCAGCCACCACTGGTCCTGGTCCTCCAGGTAGCTGGCGGCCGACCACTGCACCACGCGGACGGCGATCGTGTTCGTGCCGGGGTGCAGGTGCTCGGTGACGTTGAGCTCGTGCGCGAGCCGGCTGCCGGTGAAGGTGGCGATCTCGACGCCGTTGACCCAGACCCGCGCGTGGGACTCCACGCCGTCGAAGCGCAGCAGCACGTGCCCCCCGGCGAGCCAGCTCTCGGGCACCTCGACGGTGCGGCGGTAGTCCCCGGTGGGGTTCTCGTCCGGGACGAACGGCGGATCGACCGGGAAGGGGTACTGCACGTTGGTGTAGATCGGCGTGCCGTACCGGAAGTCCTCGGCCAGCACCCAGTGGGAGGGCACGGCCAGGGTGTCCCAGGCGCCGGCGTCGTAGTCCGGGCGGGCGAACGCCGTCGGGGACTCCTCGCCCAGGACGCCGTGACCGCCCGGGGTCCCGGGAACACCGGGGGAGAGGCGGAACTGCCAGTCCCCGGCGAGATCGATCCGGCCGGCGTCACTGCGCAGCCAGGAACGGGCCGGCGCCAGGGTGCCGGCGACCGGGTCATAGGACGTGTGCGAGGGGAAGGTCACGTGCTCCTCCATGGGCGCTTGGATCGGGGCCACGCAGGTGCCGAGCACCCGCGATCCGGTCCGCCGTCGACGTCCGGACATCGCACCGTAACACAAACTCGATCGACCGTTCGAGATTGGTCGGGTAGCCTGCCGGGACGATGACCAGCAACGACACCGATGCCCCTGCGCCCACCTCCCCGCTCGATCCCGCCGGGGCGCGCGGGCCTCGCGGGGAGTACCGCAAGTCGGCTCAGCGCCGCCGCCGGATCGTGGATGCGGCGGTCGCGGTCTTCTCCGAACGTGGCTACCGGGGCGCGACCATCCGGCAGATCGCCGCGCGAGCCGATCTGAGCCCGTCCAGTCTGTTGCACTTCTACTCCTCCAAGGTTGAGCTGCTCTGGGCCACGATGCGCCACCGTGACTCGGTGCGCTTCGTCGGCGATCACCGCCACTCCTTCCCCGACCGCGTGGTCGGCCAGGCGATCGCGAACGAGGACGTGCCGCACCTGGTGAGGCTGTACGGGGTGCTCACGGCCGAGTCCGCCACTGCCGACCACCCCGCCCGGGAGTACTTCGGCGGACGCTTCGCGGTCCTGCGTGGCCAGTACGCCGAGGAGCTCGCCGCTCTCGCCACCGCGGATCTGCTGCGCCCCGGGATCGAGATCGACGTCGCTGCGGCGACGCTGGTCGCACTGTGGGACGGGGTGCAGCTTCAGGCGCTCTACGAGCCGGACGTGATCGATGCGGCCGAGGTGCTGCACGACTACTTCCGCCTCGTGCTCACGGAACCGGACGTTCTCACCCCGCCCGCGCAGCTGCGCCGGTGGTGGGCCGGGCAGCGGGGAGCGGGTGCCGCCGGCGAACCCGGCCCGACCGCGGACCGACACGTTTAGCACTCGCCTTGACCGAGTGCTAATCGGTGCCTAGATTGTTCCCTGAGGCCCCTTCCTCGTGGAGGGGCGTCACCCACGTGCTGTGGTGCATGCCCGACCCCCGCGACGGCGGACGGCACCGAGGCCGGGGGAGACCCTTGTCATTGTTCACCACTCATGCGAAGGGGAGGTCCGCAGTGTCGGTCTCCATCAAGCCGCTCGAGGACCGGATCGTCGTCAAGACGCTCGAGGCCGAGCAGACCACCGCGTCCGGGCTCGTCATCCCGGACTCCGCCAAGGAGAAGCCCCAGGAGGGCGAGGTTCTGGCCATCGGCCCGGGCCGCGTCGACGACAACGGCAACCGCGTCCCGCTGGACGTGGCCGTAGGTGACGTCGTCATCTACAGCAAGTACGGCGGCACCGAGGTCAAGTACTCCGGCGAGGAGTACCTGATCCTCAGCGCCCGCGACGTGCTGGCCGTCGTCTCGAAGTGATCGACTGACGACAGCGCGAAGGCCCCGGTCCGACATGGACCGGGGCCTTCGTCATGCGTGCGCGGCGGCAGGCGCCGCGCATCGTGCCTCAGCTCGCTGCTGGTGCACGCTGGGCGAGGATGGCGCTGCGCTCGTCCTCGGACAGCCCGCCCCACACCCCGTAGGGCTCGCGCACGCTCAGCGCATGCTCACGGCACTGCTCGATGACCGGGCACTGGGCGCACACTGCCTTGGCGTTCGCGTCCCGGCGGCGCCGCGAGGCTCCGCGCTCACCATCGGGGTGGAAGAACTGCTCGTCACCGGTCTCGCGGCAAGCGCCCTGATACTGCCACTCCCACACGTCCATGATCGGCCCGGGAAGCCTTGAGAGTTCCGCCATGGTCTGACCCTTCCGTTCATCCTGTGGTGCCGTATCGGTTGATGGGGCACCGGCCCTGCTGTCGCTGACGCTCATCCCCAGCGTCAGTGCGCGACCTGGTGCCCAACCTACAAGTGATGCAGAAGTTGTTCAAGGTACTTGTTCGCGATCGCTGCGACAGTTGTGCGGGATCCTCGTTCAGGTTGTTCGGCACCACCCTCCGGCGTAGTGTCGACCTGTCGATCAGCTACGGGACGAGAGGAGACGGCGTGCCTGAGGCGCAGTCCGGTCCCGACGAGCGCGTGACGGTACGACTCACGGTGGCCGCGGTGGCCGAACGCCTGGGCGTCGCAGCCTCGACCCTGCGCACGTGGGAGCGCCGGTACGGCCTCGGGCCGTCGATGCGGACCGCGGGGCGTCACCGCCGGTACAGTGCCGAGGACGTCGACCGGCTCGAGGCGATGCGCCGGCTGACTCGCGACGGCGTCGCACCTGCCGACGCCGCCCGCGTCGCTCGCGGGCTCGACCCCGACAGTGACGCGGTCCCCGAGCTCACTGCCGGCCACGCAGACGAGGTCCTCGACCCGCTCTCGATGGCTGCTGCGGCGGTGGAGGCCGACGAGCAGCGGCTCCACCGGATGATCGCTCGTGCGGTGCGGCAGAGCGAAGGACTGAGTGTCTGGCAGAATCTCGTGCGCCCGGCACTGGACCTGCTGGAGGCTCGCGATCACGGGGATCAGCCCGGCCGGGACCCGGTGTCGGTGCTCGGAGCTGCGCTGCTGGCGGCGTTGCGGTCGGTCGCACCTGACTCCGGCGCCGACGCGCCGGTGATCATCCATGCCGATCACGACCACCATCTCGATGCGCACGTCCTCGCCACCGAGCTGGCCGTGCACGGCGTCCAGGCCCGCGTCCTGCGGCCGGCCCGGCGCAGGCGCGACGCCGACTCAGCCGGCTCCGCGGCAGCTCACGTCCGGCTCGCGGTGCTGCTGGGGAACCCGCACGACGCCAGCGCGGTGGTGCAGACCATGCGTGAGTCCGGGCGGACGGCGTTCGTGATCTCGCTCACGGGCGTACCGCAGGAGTTCGCCGACCTGCCTCGCGCCCGCACGCTGGCCGGCGCTGTGCACGAGATCGCCGACCTGCTCAGCGAGCGCCCGGTGCCGGACGCTGCGGGTGCCCGCCGCTGATCGCAGGTGAGAGGCACGCGGTTATGATCGCCACGTGACTGAGCCGCCCGCCATGCAGCCCACCGCCCCCTCCCAGGACCCGTTCGGGTTCGTCGGGCTCACCTATGACGACGTGCTCCTGCTCCCGGGGGAGACCGACGTCATCCCGAGCGAGGCCGACACCGCGACCCACCTCACACGAGAGATCGAGCTCGCGATCCCGCTCGTCTCGGCCGCGATGGACACCGTGACCGAGTCGAGGATGGCGATCGCGATGGCGCGCCAGGGCGGGCTCGGCATCCTGCACCGCAACCTGCCGATCGCCGATCAGGCCGGTCAGGTCGACCTGGTCAAGCGGTCCGAGTCGGGCATGGTGACCAACCCGTTGACGATCGCGCCGGACGCCACGCTGGCCGAGATGGACAGACTCTGCGCAACGTACCGCGTCTCCGGGATGCCGGTGGTGGACGAGGCCGGGGTGCTGCTGGGCATCATCACCAACCGGGACATCCGGTTCGTGCCGCTCCACGCCTTCGAGAGTGCACTCGTACGCGAGATCATGACCCCGATGCCGCTCGTGACCGGGCACGTGGGGATCTCCACCGAGGATGCGGCGGCGCTGCTCGGCAAGCACAAGGTCGAGAAGCTCCCCCTCGTCGACGACGCCGGCCGCCTGCAGGGCTTGATCACGGTCAAGGACTTCGTGAAGTCCGAGCAGTACCCGCTCGCCACCAAGGACGAGGAGGGCCGGTTGCGGGTGGGGGCCGCCGTCGGCTTCTTCGGGGACGCCTGGGAGCGGGCGACGGCGCTCGTGGAGGCCGGCGTCGACGTGCTCGTGGTCGACACCGCGAACGGTCATGCCCGTCTCATGCTGGACATGGTGCGCCGGCTCAAGAGCGACCCCGGATGCGCCCACGTGCAGGTGATCGGCGGCAACGTCGCCACCCGCGAGGGCGCGCAGGCGCTGGTGGACGCCGGCGTGGACGCCGTCAAGGTCGGGGTGGGCCCGGGATCGATCTGCACCACCCGCGTGGTCGCCGGCGTCGGCGTGCCGCAGGTGACGGCGATCCACCAGGCCTCGCTGGCGTGCGGGCCGGCCGGGGTGCCGGTGATCGGCGACGGTGGCCTGCAGTACTCCGGCGATATCGCCAAGGCGCTCGTGGCGGGGGCGAGTTCGGTGATGCTCGGCGGACTGCTCGCCGGGTGTGACGAGTCCCCGGGTGATCTGGTCTACGTCAACGGCAAGCAGTTCAAGCGTTACCGCGGGATGGCCTCCCTGGGGGCGATGCAGTCACGCGGTGACCGCCGCTCCTACTCCAAGGACCGCTATTTCCAGGGCGATGTCTCCGATGAGGACATCATCACCGAGGGGATCGAGGGGCAGGTCCCCTACCGTGGCCCGCTCGCCCAGGTCGCTCACCAGCTCACCGGCGGCCTCGGTCAGTCGATGTTCTACGTCGGCGCGCGCACCGTGCCCGAGCTCCAGGCGCGCGGGAAGTTCGTGCGGATCACCTCCGCCGGGCTGAAGGAGTCCCACCCGCACGACGTGCAGATGGTGGCCGAGGCGCCGAACTACGGCGGTCGCTGAGCCGCAGGGACACACGGTCCGGGTGTGGAGTGATCTCCCCGGCGCGGACCGACGTTCCGCCGTGTGTCGGTGCCTGGAACCTCGGTCCGACGGCGGGGCTCAGCCGACCACGTCGTAGGACTTGAGGCGCTTGCGAGCCGACGCTGTCGAGGCATTCTGCAACGCCAGCAGCTCGGCGTAGATCCCACCGGAGGCGGCCAGCTCGTCCGGGGTGCCGATCTCGTCGATACGTCCCTCCCGCAGGGTGATGATGCGATCCACCTCGGCGATCGTGGAGAGCCGGTGAGCGATGATCAGCGAGGTGCGATCGGCCATCAGCCGCTCCAGACCGGCCTGAACGAGCCGTTCCGACTTCGTGTCCAGCGCCGAGGTCGCCTCGTCCAGCACCAGGATCGGGGCATCCTTGAGCATGGCCCGGGCCACGGCGATGCGTTGCTTCTGACCGCCGGAGAGCTTCATCCCGCGCTCGCCGATCACCGTGTCGTAGCCGTGGGGGAGCCTGCGGACGAACTCCTCGACGGCGGCGCGCCGGGCCACCGCCTCGACCTCCTCCCGCGTGGCCTCCGGGCGGCCGTAGGCGATGTTCTCCGCGATCGTGCCGGAGAACAGGGAGGCGTCCTGGAAGACGACGCCGATGTTCGCCCGAAGTGACCCGAGATCCCGACCGGCGCCCGCCACCTCGATCGACCCGTCCCGCATCGCGTACAGACCCAGGAGGAGGTTGATCAGGGTGCTCTTGCCCCCACCGGACTCGCCCACCAGCGCCACTCGCTCGCCCCGGGCGATCTCGAAGGAGATGTCCTTGAGGACGTCGGCGTCGTCGTCGTAGCCGAAGCGCACGTCGGTGAAGCGCACGAGCGCACCATCGGCGCCCTTCCCGGCCGCTGCCTCGTGCGGGTGACGTCCCGCGGGTTCGATGGCCGAGGCCTCCAGGTTCATCACCTCGAAGTAGGACCGGGAGCCCGCGATCGCCCGCTGGGCGGTGTCGACCACGTAGCTCAGGCTCGTCACGGGCTGGCGGGCCATCGCCATCAGCTGCACCAGCATCACCATGTCGCCCGGCGAGAAGTGCCCCTGGACGGTGCGCACGAAGATGATCGTGTACAGCCCGAAGAAGATGACGTTCAGCGCGGCCCGGCGGATCACGTCCATCCTGTGCCAGTGCCGCGACTGCTCGCCGGTGAGATCGACGGTGCGATCGAAGTGCCGGGTGAACTCGTGCTGCTCGCTGCGCTCGCGGCCGAAGGACTTCACGACGCGGATCTGCCCGACCACCTCGGTGAAGCGACCGGAGGCGACGTCCACGTGCTCGTTCTTGCGTCCTTCGAGCCGCTGCCACCGCGTGGAGGTCATCGCGGTCAGCCAGAGGTAGAGAGGGTAGGCGAGCAGGAGCAGGAGGGCGAGCGGCCAGTAGTGCCACGCGCTGATGATCAACACGGCGATGGTCGTCATGATCAGCGTGACGAACATGTTCGAGAACGACTTCATGAAGTTCGTGATCTCGGCGATCGACCGGTTCAGCCGGGCCACGATGGTGCCGGTGAGCTCGTTGTCGAAGTAGCGCTGGGGGAGCGAGAGCAGCTTCTCGAAGTACCGGGTGGACAGGATCGTGCGCATCTTCGCGCTCATCACGTCGCCCCAGTAGCCGCCGATATTGCTCGCCACGGTGTCCACGAGCTCGGCCAGCAGCAGCGCCAGTGCGAGCAGCACCACGGTGCGGATGGTCGCGGCGAGGACGTCGTCGCCGGCGCCGGACCGTTCGATGGCGTCGACGATCACGTCGGTGGCACGGCCGGTGATGAACGGCACGGCGAGCCCCGCCCCGGTGACCACCATGGCGGCGAGCATGATGCCGACGTAGTAGGGGGTCAGGGAGCGGGTGAATCGCAGGATGCGCGCGAGCGCGGACATGGTCTCTCCTCGAGACGGACGTGGGATCGGATCTGCCCACCAGGTGCAACGCCGGGAGGCGCTGGAGATTCCGATCTCAGGCAGGCAGCTGCGAGGTGTCGGATGCCCCGCCGGTGGCGACCTCGCACGTGTGCAGCGGCCACCCGGGTGCCGGGCCGGGCCGGCCGGAGCCACGCCGGCGCTCGCCCTCGGCGCTCGCCCACCGGCGGTGCTGGCCGGCCTGCCACTGGTGCAGGGTGGCCGGCGACCGATGCGTGAGCTCGGGGTGGGCGCGAACCTGCGCGGCGAGGATGTCCAGGGTGGCGGCGGCGTCGACGTCCGCGGTGTGCAGGCGGCCGTTCTCCTGGACTCCGTAGTACCCGCACAGGTTCATCAGCGCGCGGTGCCCGGCCCGGCCGGACTCCAGCCCGCGGTCGAGCAGCAGCGGGTCCAGCACCGGGACCAGTGGTCCGCCGAGCTCGTCGGTCAGGGTGGGCAGGCCGTGCCGCTCCAGCTCGCGTTCGAGGATCGTCAGGTCGAAGGCGGCGTTGTAGGCCACCACCGGGGTGCGCCGGCGAAAGGCGGCCAGGAGTTCGTCGCCGATCTGGGCGAGCGCCTCCCGCGGTGCCATCCCGTGCCGGGCCGCATGGGCGGTGGTGATCCCGTGGATGGCCGCCGCCTCCTCCGGGATCGGGATGCCGGGCCGGAGCAGCCAGACGCGCCGGGCCGTGCCCCGTGGCCCACGGCCGATCAGGGCGGCGCTGACGATCCGGTCGCGGAACGGGTTCACGCCCGTGGTCTCGGTGTCGAAACCGAGCAGCGGACCGTCCAGCCATGACGTCATCGGCGCTTCACCTCCCTGGACCGCAGTCCACCACCGGGCACCGACAATGGCCGTCGATCTTGTGCTGCCTACTTGACACAAGATGCCTGGCGGTGGATTCTTGTGCCACATCAACGGTACAAGAAGGAGGCTGTGATGTCCGGAGCCATCTGGGCTTTCCTGGCATTCGTGCTCGTCGCCGCGGCATCGCTGATCGTGGTGGTGGTGGTGTTCAGTCGTGGCACGTCGCCCCGCTCCGGCCACGACGGTGTCCGCCGGGTGCGGCAGGTGATCACCCTCGCCCGCGTGGCCGCCGCCGTCCTGGCCGTCCGCATGGTGGTGGACGTCTCCGCGCTGGGCGTGCACGGCCAGGGGCTCGCACTCGCGCCGGCCGTGGTGGCGATCGTGTGGGTGATCGGTGGTCTCGCCGCCGAGATGGTGACCCGCTCGGCGCTGCGGGACGGTGGCGCCGGCCTGGAGGTGCGGGACGTGCGGCGGTATCTGCCCCGGCGCGGTGCCCAGCTCCTGGGGCTGGGTCTCGGCCTGCTGGTGGCCGCGACCGTGATCACCACCCTGGCCGCCGGCCCGGACGGCCGCTCCCTGAGCTACTCCTGCGGGCCTGGCTGCTCCGGTACCCGGACGCCGTGGCCGGGCACGTTCTACACCACTCCGCTCGCCGTGGCGTTCGTGATCCTGCTGATCCTGGTGGTGGTGAACATCCGGCTGGTGGTCTCCCGCCCCCGGGGCGCGCTCGAGGCGCCGGACCAGGCTGCCGACGACGCCACCCGCGCCAGTGCGGTGGCGGCCACGCTCGTCGTGGTCTCCCTCGCCGTGGCCGCGACCGCGGCGGGCCTGATGATGTTCGGTCTGCTGCCCGCCGCGCTCGCGGCCGACGAGCCGTGGACCTCCAGGGCAGCCCTGGCCGCGATGCTCGCAGCGGGTGCGCTCGCGGCGGCGGCCGCCGTGTCGCTCCTCGTCACCGCGCTCTCGCCCCGGCCTGCGCCGGCGCGATCGGAGCGGTGACCGGTGCAGGTACGTATCGACGACGGCGACCCCACCCCGCCGTACGCCCAGCTGCGTCGTCAGCTGCTCGCCCTGGTGCACTCCGGCGCGCTGCCCGCCGGCGCCCGCCTGCCGCCGATCCGTCAGCTCGCCGCCGATCTGGGCGTCGCGGCCGGCACGGTGGCCCGCGCGTACCGGGAGCTGGAGGACTCGGGCCACCTCGTCTCCCGGCGCGGCGGGGGGACCCGGGTGGCCGAGGATGCGGTCCCGATCCCGGTCCCGCCCGCGGTGCTGGCGCAGGCCGAGGAGCTGGTGCGTTGTGCGCGCGAGCACGGCGTCGGTGCCGGCACGGTCCGGGTGGCCCTCGACCGTGCCCTGGCGCGGGCCGGCCCCTGACCTGCTCCGTGCCCACCGGGCCGGGCGGTACCGGATGCGATGATCGGGGAATGGCCGACACATCCACGCCCGCGCTCGAGGCCGTCGCGGCCGCCGGGCTCGCGCACGAGATCACCCGGCACGGGCCGGTCTCCTCCCTCGAGGAGGCCGCCGCCGCGCGCGGACTCGAACCGGACCGCCTCGTCAAGACGATGGTGGTGCGCCGGGGCGAGGACGACTACCTGTTCGTCCTCGTCCCCGGCACTCGCTCGATCTCGTGGCCGCGGCTGCGCTCCCTGCTGGGCGCGAACCGCCTCTCGATGCCCGATGCCGCCACGGCCAAGGAGGTCACCGGCTACGAGCGCGGCACGATCACTCCATTCGGTGCCACCCGCGCGTGGCCGGTGATCGCCGACGAGCGCCTCTCCGGGCGCATCTCGATCGGCGGGGGCGGGCACGGCATCGGCCTCACCCTCGACGCCGCGGACCTCCTCACGCACCTGCAGGCCACCGTCGCGGACGTGACCGACGCCTGAGGACACCGGTGACCCCATGACGCACCCCCACCCGCACCCGCGCACCGGAGAGCTCTTTGCGTCCCCGGTCCCGCCGGGTACCGGCTGGCCCGGTGACCCGGCCTGTCCGCGCACCACCCGCGCCCGCACCCCCGAGGACGTCGCCCGCCTCGCCGCGTCCGCGCGCTCGCTGCCGCTGCTCGACGCCCGGTCCAGCCTGTGCCGGGCGTGCCCACGGCTGGTGACCTGGCGGGAACAGGTGGCGACCACGCGCCGTCGGGCGTTCGCCGGCGAACCGTACTGGGGTCGCCCCGCCCCGGGTTTCGGCGACGAGCAGGCGGCCCTGCTCATCGTGGGGCTGGCTCCGGCCGCCCACGGGGCCAACCGCACCGGCCGGGTCTTCACCGGTGACCGCTCCGGGGACTGGATCTTCGCCGCGCTGCACCGCGCCGGCTACGCCTCCCGGCCGGAGAGCATCGATGCGGCGGACGGCCAGTCGCTCACCGGCGCGCGTATCGCCGCAGCGGTCCGGTGCGCGCCCCCGGACAACGCCCCCACGCCCGAGGAGAAGAGCGCCTGTGCCCCGTGGCTCGACCGGGAGGTCGAGCTCCTCACACCCCACCTGACGGCGATCCTCACGCTGGGGGCCATCGGGTGGCAGGCCACCTTCGCCTCCCTGCGCCGGCTCGGATGGGACGTGCCACGCCCGCTGCCACGCTTCGGGCATGCCAGTGAGGCGCAGGTGAACGAACCGGGCGGGCGAGGCATCGCCGTCGTCGGCAGCTACCACGTCTCCCAGCAGAACACGTTCACCGGGCGGCTGACCGAACCCATGCTCGACGACGTCCTGGCGCGCTGCCGACGGGCGGGATGAGGCGGTGTTCAAGCCCACAACGCGAGGACGCCCGGTCGGTCCTAGACTGAAGAGATGAGCGAAATGGCGGCCACACACTCTGCGTCGAAGACCCGCAAGGTCCCGCGCATCCTCATCCTGGGCGGCGGCTACGTCGGGCTCTACACCGCGATGCAGATCCGCAAGCGGATGGGTCGGCGCGAGGTGGCCATCGTGGTGGTCGACCCCCGCTCCTACATGACCTATCAGCCGTTCCTGCCCGAGGCGGCGGCCGGATCGATCGAGCCGCGCCACGTCGTCGCCCCCCACCGGCGGCTGCTGAAGGGCTGCACGGTGCTCTCCGGGCGGGTCACCGGGTTGAACCACGCCGAGCGCCGGGCCACCATCACCCCCGCCGAGGGCGAGACCTACGAGGTCTCCTACGACCACGTCGTCGTGGGCCTGGGGTCGGTGGCCCGCGTGCTCCCCATCCCCGGGCTGGCCGAGAACGGCATCGGGTTCAAGCAGATCGAGGAAGCGATCGCGCTGCGCAACCAGGTGCTCGGCCGGATGGACCAGGCCGCCTCCACCTGGGACCCCGAGATGCGCAAGCGGATGCTTACCTTCACCTTCGTCGGCGGTGGTTTCGCCGGGATCGAGGCGATCGCCGAGGTCGAGGACATGGCCCGCGCCGCCTGCAAGGACTTCGACTCCATCCAACAGGAGGACCTGCGCTTCGTCCTGATCGAGGCGATGCACCGGATCCTGCCCGAGGTCGGCGACGAACTCGGTGGTTACGCGCTCGAGCAGCTGCGCGCCCGCGGGATCGAGGTCAAGCTCAACACCTTCCTCAACTCGGCCGAGGACGGCAAGATCGTCTGCTCCGACGACGACGAGTTCTACTCCGACACCCTCGTCTGGACGGCCGGGGTGAAGGCAAACCCGGTGCTCGCCGACAGCGACCTCCCGCTGGACTCGATGGGCCGGGTGCAGACGCACCCGACGCTGCAGGTCTGCGACGACGACGGTGAGCTCATCGACGGTGCCTGGGCGGCCGGCGACTGCGCCGCCGTCCCCGACCTCACCGCCGACGAGCCGGGCGCGACCTGCGGTCCGACCGCGCAGCACGCCGTCCGCCAGGCCCGCCACCTCGGTGACAACATCGTGCGTCACCTCTCCGGCGAGGAGGTGCAGGACTACGCCCACAAGAACGTCGGCACCGTCGCCTCCATGGGGCTGTACAAGGGTGTCGCGAACATCCAGGGCCTGAAGCTGCGCGGCCCGATCGCCTGGTTCATGCACCGCACGTATCACATGTGGGCGATGCCGAGCTTCAACCGGAAGGCCCGCATCCTGCTGGACTGGACCACCGCACTGCTGTTCCGGCGCGAGATGGTCGCGCTCGGGTCGCTGCAGAGCCCGCGGGAGTCCTTCATCAGCGCGGCCACCAGCAAGAAGCCCGAGGCCAAGAAGGCGAGCGCCGGGGCCCGCAAGTAGTGCTCCCTGGGGTGGGCGCCGGAACGGCATAGGATCGTCACGGCCCCGCCCCCATAGCCCAATCGGCAGAGGCAGCCGACTTAAAATCGGCACAGTCAGGGTTCGAGTCCCTGTGGGGGCACGTGCGCGCCCTGGCCGCTCACTCCACGATCGAGACCAGGACCAGGGTGGATTCGCTGGCGCTCACGCCCAGCTCGGGAGTGACGTTCACGAAGTAGGCGGCGGGCGCGGCGGCGAGGACCACCGAGCCGGCGGAGATCTCCTCGTCCGGGCCCAGGGCCAGCGCACCGCGCAACGTCTCGGCGTCCATGCGCTGGAGCGTGCCTGCCGTCTCGCCCTCGCGCGGGTTCAGCACGACCGTGCCGCCCGGGGTCCAGCGGGCGGTGTCCACCGAGACGACGGCCTCGTCGGCCCCCTCGAGCGCCGGTTCCGCGGCGTCCACCGGGCTCTCCAGGATGCGGCTCTCGAGTTGCTCGGGTGCCTCCAGGCCCTCGGGAACGCTCACCTCGTAGGCGCCCGCCGCCGTCCGGCTCACCTCGGCGTTGTCGACGGCGCGCCCGGTGAAGTGAGGCATGGAGATCCAGTCGACCAGCATGCTGCCGCCCGCGACGAACGCCAGCACCACGAAGGTGACGGCGGCGATGAGGGCGACGCGCCCCGCGGTCCGGGCCGCGGGTGCGACCGCCGGCATGACCGGGGGCGCCATGGCGGTGACCGGCGCCGCACCGGCCGGGGCGCCGGCGTTCGTGACCTGTTGGGACGAGACACCCCCCGGGGCGGCAGCGGTCCCCGCGGGATGCTCGGCCGGGACCCAGGTGCTCTCGCCCGGCTCCGCGGTGGGCCACGGGGCCGGACCGCCCGGACCGCCCGGACCGCCCGGACCACTCGGGCCGCCGTCGGAGCGGGCCGCTTCCCGGGCGGGGTCGTGGCCGGGAACGATGGTCGGCATCGGATCGGCACGTCCCGGCAGCGGACCGGCGCTCAGCGGCACCTCCAGCGCGGTGACGCTCTCACCGATCTCGCGCTGCACCTGCTGTAGGGCGAGCGCCAGCGCGAGACAGGACTCGTAGCGAGCGCCCGGGTCGTAGGACATGGCGGCACGGAGCACGGTCTGCAGCGATTCCGGCACGTCCGTGCGGGCCATCGCCGCGATGAAGCCGCTGCGGATGCGCCCCGTCAGGTGCGCCGATCCGTTGGGGCCGCCGGGGACCTCGTGCGGGGAACGGCTCTCCAGCAGCGAGTAGAGCGTGGCCGCCAGCCCGTACTGGTCCGACCGCGCGTCGGAGACCGGCGGCCGGGCCAGCGCCTCCGGCGCCGCCCAGGGCAGGCTCATCCCGACGGCGGAGCTCGCCTCCTCCTGCAGGTCCAGCTCGAGTCGCGTGCTCGCGGAACCGGGGAAGGCGTCGTCGACGGTGGAGATCCCGAAGTCCGCGAGGACGGCCACGCCGTACTCGGTGAGCAGGATGTTCGCCGGTTTGACGTCGCGGTGCACGATGCCCTGTCGGTGGGCTGACTCCAGCGCGCACGCCAGGCGGACGCCGAGGCGCAGCACCTCCGCCACGGACATGGACCGGGTGCGGTAGACGTCGCCCAGGCTGCCGCCGGGGCAGTGCTCCATCACCAGGTACGGCTCGCCGGCCTCGTCCACATCGGCAGCCAGGATGTCGGCGATCCCGGTGTGACCGGACAGGCGCGCCATCAGATGCGCCTCGGTGGCGAACCGGGCTCGTACAGCCGGGGTGAGGGACTCGGTACGCAACACCTTGATGGCCACCTGACGCCGGGGCATCTGCTGCTCGTACAGGTAGACGTCGGAGAAGCCACCGTGACCCAGGGCGCGCAGCGGCCGGAAGCCAGGGATCGACGGCGGGTCGAGGTCGCGCATGTGGTCCTCCTCCCCGACGGTGCGCCGTGGCCATGGTGCGCCCTGCGATCCTACGGCGCCGAGGTTGGATACGTTGGGAGGCGAAGGACCGTCCGCCGATCTGAGGAGCCGTCGATGCCACCACCCCTGCCGACCTGGCGGCGCGCGTGCACCGCCGTCGTGCTCACGGCCTCGCTCGCGGCGATGGCGGCGTGCGCCCCGGATCCGGTGCACCCGGTGGATGCTCCGGGCGGGGCCACCACCTCCACCGGTGCCGTCACCGAGGACGTGGTGGATCTGCTGACGGAGGTGGCGCGCGCGTTCGGGACCGATGCCGCGGCCACGCAGATCGTCTCCGGCGGCGCCGCCCCGGCGATCGCTGCCACCGAGCTGGCCGAGGCCCTCGACCTGGGGGAGCAGCCGACGGCGGTCGCGGCAGCCCTGGCCCACGCATGGTCGGCACAGGAGGAGGCGCGGCAGGTGCAGGTGGAGGTGCGCAGCGCCGAGATCGTCGGTGCCTACCAGGGCGATCCGGTGGCACGGGTGCGGGTGGACACCGAGGTCAACCGGCCGGACTCGCCCACGCGTGTCACCAGCGCCGACTACCTCGCCGTGTGGGATGGCGGCACGCTGACGATGCTCGCGCCCTGGCAGGAGGAGGACGGCCGGGCCGTGGTCGACTCCGGGGCCGGGCTGTCCTCACCCACCGGCGCGGTGCGCCGTTTCCTGCAGCTGCTCGAGGAGGAGCGCTGGGCGGCGCTGGCCGACCTCTCCGGGGGTAGCAGCACCGATCGCACCGAGCTCGAGGTGTTGCGGTCGGTGGTCGCCGACGCGGACCGCGTCGACCTCGTCCAGGTGGTGCTGCCGCCCTCACCCGAGGCCGCGGAGGAGCCGGACGCGCAGGTGGTCTATGCCGTCACGAGCACGCGGCAGGTGGTGGGCAGGTTCGTGGTCCGCGTGGAGGAGCGTGAGGTGGTCTACGAACGCACCGACTGAGTCAGGGACGCGACGTCGGCCACCATCGTCGTGGCGGTCTCGCCCTCGGCGAAGGTGGTGAATCCGAGTCGTTCGTACAGCGCCCTGGCCCGGTTGCCGTGCTCGACGCTCAGGCTGATCCGGGGGATCCCGGCGGTCTGCAGCCGGGTGGCGAGGGCGCGGAGCAGGCCGGAGCCGATCCCGCGGCCCCGGTGGTGGCTGATGACGGCCATCGACAGCTCCGGGACGTCCTCGGCGACGAAACCGAAACCGGGGTTGCGCGCCGGGAACCGGCGCACCCAGGCGGCGCCGATCGGGATCTGCAGACCGTTCGGTCCGGCCAGATCCACGGCGATCACCCCGAGGTCACCGTCGCGCTGCCATCCGGCGACGTAGCCGGAGGTGGACTTGTCCTTGAGGATCTGCTTCCGCGTGTAGCGGTCCTCGCCGGTCCAGTTGATGGCAGCGAGGAGCATGTCCACGAGGAACTCGGCATCCTCCGGCCCTGCCTCGCGGACGCCGACCGGCCCCTGGCGGACCTGCTCACCCATCAATGCCCTTTCCTGCACGCGCTGTTCATGCGGGGCGGATCACACCGTTCTCATAGGCGTAGACGACAGCCTGCACACGATCCCGCAACCCGAGTTTCGCAAGCACTTTACCCACATGAGTCTTCACTGTCGCCTCCGAGACGTACAGCCGCGTGGCGATCTCACCGTTGGACAGGCCCTCGGCGATCGCCAGGAGCACTTCGTGCTCGCGCTCGGTGAGCCCACCCGGCCGGCCCGGAGCGGCGTGCTGGGAGTCCACCGGCGCAGGCTCGGAGGGTAGTGAGGTCGCGAACATCTCGAGCATCCTCCGCGTGATCCTGGGCGAGACCACCGCATCACCGGCGTGCACGGTCCGGATGGCGGCCACGAGCTCCTCCGGGTCGGTGTCCTTGAGGAGGAACCCGCTCGCCCCGGCACGCAGCCCGGCGAAGGCGTACTCGTCCAGGTCGAAGGTGGTGAGGATGATCACCCTGGTCTCGGGCCGGTCGGCGACGATCCGCTCGGTCGCCTCGATCCCGTTCGTGCCGGGCATCCGGACGTCCATCAGGACCACGTCCGGCCGGAGTTCGCGGGCCATCCGCGCACCGGTGGCGCCGTCGGCGGCCTCACCGACGACGGTCAGGTCGTCCTCGGCGTCGAGCACCATCGAGAAGCCCATCCGCAACAGCGACTGGTCGTCGACCAGGAGCACCGAGATCATGACCCACCCGTCCTGTCCGTTCCGGCAGCGCTGCTCGTGCCGCGCCGGCTCTCCGGCTCGGCCTCATCCAGGACGAGGGTGGCCTGGGTGCGCCAGCCACCGGTCTCGTCCGGCCCTGCGGTGACGGTACCGCCGTAGGTGGCGGCCCGTTCGCGCATGCCGATCAGACCCTGTCCGTGGCCCGGACGGCGTTCGGCAGGGGAGTCCGGGCGACTGTTGCGCATCGTGATGGTCACCTCGGCGTGAGCGCGTGCGACGGCCACGGTGATCCGGCGTGCGCGGGGGGCGTAGCGCAGCACGTTCGTCAGCCCTTCCTGCACGATGCGGTAGACGGTCAGCTGTAGGGCGGCGTCGCCCGGCAGCGGCGGGCCGGTGTGGCTGACGGAGACGTCCAGCCCGGCCGCACGGAACTGCGCCACCAGATCCTCCAGCGCGGGTGCGGCGGGCTGCGGCTGCATCGCGGCTCGCGCGTCCTCCTCCCGCAGCACCCCGAGGATGCGCCGCATGTCGCCGAGCGCGGAACGGCCCGTCCGGGAGAGCTCGGTCAGGGCGTCGGCACTGCGTTCGGGCGCCTTGACCGCACTGGCGCGTGCGCCGTCGGCCAGGGCCACCATCACCGAGAGGCTGTGTGCGACGACGTCGTGCATCTCCCGTGCGATGCGGGCGCGTTCGGTGGCCGTCGCGAGCTGCACTCGCTGGTCCCGCTCCAGCCGGTACTGGTTGGCCTGGTCGATGAGACGCTGCAGCTGATCGCGGCGGCTGCGGACACTGACGCCGATGGCGAGGGCTACCAGGAGCGTGAGAAGGATGCCGACGAGGGCTCCGGCGATGGAGGGGGCGCGCTCGAGCAGCGGGGTATCGCCGGCAGCGGTGACCGCATCCCCGATCGGGTCACCCCACAGCAGCAGCGCCGTCGAGCTGGCGAGGGTCGCGACGGCCAGGGCGAGCCAGCCGGTCCTGGGGCCGCGAGCGGTGACGAGCGTGTACAGCGAGAACGCCAGCGCCACCTCGATCCCGCCGGTGTCCCCCGCGACGGCGATGTGGACGCCGATGAGCGCGGTGAGAGCGACGAACACGGATCGTGGCCGGCGCCGCCGCCACAGGAGCACGACGGCGGCCGCGGCGAGTGCGAGGTAGGGCGCCAGCCGCGGCTCGATGACGGCACGCAGGATGGCGTGCGGCAGCAGGAAGATCACGACGACGACCACGTCCATCGCGACCGGATGGGCGGCGAAGTAGCGGCGGACCGGTCCGCGCCGGAGGTGGTCCTCGAGCATCAGGCCCTGGTCGCCCCGATCGGACATGCCGGTCAGACCGGGCAGGCCGGACGCCGGCGGGTGGAGACCCGCCGGCGTCGGCCCTCCGGCAGTGCTCAGGCGTCCCTCCGACGCAACAGCACTGCGGCGGCCGCCAGGATGACGGCCACGTAGATCCCCAGGACTCCGAAGCCCTGCCAGGGGCCGAGCACGGCGTCGGGGTTGTTCTCGGCGACGATGCGCTCGCCCGCGGCGCCGGGGAAGTACGGCGCGATGTCGCCCACCCAGTCGAGCGGGATGGCCGACAGTGCGGGGAGCACGATGAGCAGCCCGAGGACCGAGGCGATCCCACCGGCGGAGTGGCGCAGCAGGGAGCCGAAGCCGAGCGCGAGCAGGGCGATGGCCGCCAGGTACAGCGGGGCCCCGAGAAGGATGCGCAGCGTCTCGGAGTCGCCGAGGTCGAGCGCGAGGTCGTTCGAGTTCAGCATCGGGGTCACTGCGAGCACCGACAGCACCGTGCCCAGGGTGCCGACCACGAACGAGGTCAGCGCCACGAGGACGCCCTTGGCGGCGAGCACCGGCAGGCGCTTGGGCACGGCGGCGAGGGTCGAACGGATCTGACCGGTGCTGTACTCACCGGAGACCACGAGCACCCCCCAGACCGCCACCACGATCTGCGCCATCACGTAGCTGCTGGCGATCATCGTGGCCATGAAGGCGCTCTCGTTCTCCCCGGGGACGAGCGGCTCGCCACCGGGACCGGCAGCCATCTCCGGGTTGGAGAGGATCTGGGTGATGCCCCACACCGAGAGCAGCGCGAAGCCGACCATCACCAGGACGGTGATGGACATGGTCCATGCGGTCGAGCGCAGGCTCGTGAACTTGATCCACTCCGAGCGCAGCACGCGCCCGAAGCTCACGTGGGCACCTGCCAGCGCATCGCCGTGACGGGCGGTCCTGGCCTCGGTGGCTGCTGCGGCGGTCATCGGTTCGCTCCTTCGGAGACGGAGGTGGTGTCGGTGGTCTGGTGCTCGGGCACGGCGCCCGAGGTGTACTCGACGTCGCCGGCCGTCAGGGTCATGAAGGCGTCCTCCAGCGAGGCGCTCTGCGGGGTGAGCTCGTGCAGCACGATGCCGGCGGCTAGGGCGGCGTCGCCGATCTGCGGGGCGGTGAGACCGTCGACGTCGAGGAGCGAGGGCTCCACGGAGGTCACGGTGACGCCATCGGACTGCAGCCGAGCCGCCAGGTCGCTCGCGCGGGGGGTGCGTACGCGCACGGTGGACTTGGTGGCGGAGTCGATGACGTCCTGCACGTCCCCGGTGGCGACGATCTTTCCGCGGCCGATGACGATGAGCCGGTCGGCGGTGATGGCCATCTCGCTCATCAGGTGTGAGGAGAGGAAGACGGTGCGGCCCTCGTCGGCCAGGTAGCGCACCATCGTGCGCACCCAGCGCACGCCGTCGGGGTCGAGGCCGTTGACGGGCTCGTCCAGGATGAGGGTGCGGGGATCGCCGAGCATCGCCGAGGCGATCCCGAGCCGCTGGCCCATGCCGAGCGAGAAGCCTCCTGCTCGCTTGCGGGCGACGGCCCCGAGGCCGGTCATCTCGACGACCTCCTCGACCCGCTTGCGACCGACCCCGTGCGTGGCGGCGAGGGCGCGCAGGTGGTTCTCGGCGCTGCGGCCGGTGTGCACCGCCTTGGCCTCCAGCAGGGCGCCGACCTCGCGCAGCGGTGCCTTGTGCTGGGCATAGGGCTTGCCGTTCACCGTCACCTCGCCCGCGCTGGGCCGGTCCAGTCCCACGATCATGCGCATCGTGGTGGACTTGCCGGCGCCGTTCGGGCCGAGGAAGCCGGTGACCTGGCCGGGCTCGACGGTGAAGGAGATGTCGTCGACGGCGGTCTTGGCGCCGTACCTCTTGGTCAGGCCTCGTGCCTCGATCATGGGGGCTCTGCCTCGCTCTCGTGTGGGTGACGATGCCACCGTAGGCCGCGCACGGGTGCCGTGGGGACCGGCCAGGGGCTGATCTTCCCGGGGGCGCGGCTTCGTCCGAGAGGGGGAGGTCTCATCCTTCCGGGTGAGTGCGGGCCCCGGTGCCATCCGGTGGGAACAGCAACCGCTGTACGTGCGTTGAGACAGGCAGAGGGTCCCGGTGCCCCCGCTGCTCGGCAGTGGCGGGCACGTAGGATGGGACCACACCGGCGCAGCGGCGCACGCGCGCCGCCCGGATGTCGCGATCAGGAGGCGAGATGAGCAACCCGTACCTGTCGAACAGCTCGCTGTTCGGCAAGAGCAAGCCCGCGGCGGTGAGCCCGTACGGCGGTGTGCCCCAGGGCTCCCAGTCCAGCGGGTACGCCACCACGGCCACCCCGACCAGCTACGACCAGCAGTTCGCCGGTGTGGAGCAGTCCTACTACGCACCCGATGCGAGCTCGCGCGAGACCGGCCGGCTCACCTACGACGACGTGATCATGAAGACTGCGGGCGTCGTCGGCGTGGTCGTGCTCGCCGCCGCGGCGGCCTGGATGCTGGTGCCGCCGGCGCTGGCGATGCCGGTGATGATCGTCGGCCTCGTCGGCGGGCTGATCCTCGGCCTGGTGAACGCGTTCAAGAAGGAGCCCAGCCCGGCTCTGATCCTGACCTACGCGGTTCTCGAAGGAGCCTTCCTCGGCATCCTCTCCAAGGTGTTCGAGGCCCAGTTCGGCGGCATCGTCGCCCAGGCGGTGCTCGCGACCTTCGTGACCTTCGGTGTGACGCTCGCACTGTTCAAGTCCGGCAAGGTGCGGGTGACGCCGAAGTTCACCAAGATCCTGATGATCGGTGTGATCAGCTACGCGGCGTTCTGCCTGGTCAACCTCGGGGCGATGCTGTTCTTCAGCGACTTCGTCCCGGCCTGGGGCCTGCGTGGCATGGAGGTGCCCGTCCTGGGTATCCCGTTCGGTCTGCTGATCGGCCCCATCGCGATCATCCTGGCCGCGATGAGTCTCATCATGGACTTCGACATGATCGCCAAGGGCGTGCGCAACGGCGCCCCGCGCAAGTTCGCCTGGGCGGCCGCGTTCGGCATCACCGTCACGCTGATCTGGCTGTACGTCGAGTTCCTGCGCCTGCTCGCCATCCTGCGCGGCGGCGACTGATCGACTCCCGCACCCCGGCCGGACGGCACGTGGAGCGGGTCTTGTGCCTCGAGACCCGCCGCACGTGCCGTTCGGCATGTCCGGCACCCATCCACTGATTGGATCCATCTGATGGCCACGCTTCCCACCGCTTCCGGTTCCTTCGGGGACAAGCCCGTCCTGACCTTCCCCGAGAGCGCGGCTCCGGCCGAGCTCGAGATCGAGGTCCTCAGCGCCGGCGAGGGTCCGCTCGTCGAGGCGGGCCAGACGATCGACGTGAACTATTTCGGCCAGGTCTGGGGCGGGTCGATGTTCGACAACTCCTACGACCGGGGGTCCTCCATCCAGTTCCCGATCGGCGTCGGCACCGTCATCGCCGGCTGGGACAACAGCCTCGTCGGCCAGCCCATCGGGTCCCGTGTGCTGGTCTCCATCCCGCCGCACGAGGGCTACGGGCCGAATGGTGTGCCGCAGGCCGGGATCGGCGGCGACGACACACTCGTCTTCGTCGTCGACATCCTCGGCGCCTCCTGACCCACGACGTCGCTGCGTATCGAACGAGCCCCCGGAACCGTGAGGTGCCGGGGGCTCGTCCGTGGTCGGGCGGGTGGTCGCGTTCCCGGGTCAGCGCGCCCAGGGCCGGTGGACGCCGCGCGGTTCGAAGCCGAGACTGCCGGCGCCACCCAGGAGGTCGGCCAGGTACCAGCTGATCGCCAGCCACATCTCGCTCCCCTGCAGGCTCGGCGTCGCCTGACCGCGGCCGTCGGGCCGCTGGGCGAAGCCGAATCCGGCGTGCGGGTGCCACGCCTCGATCAGCCGGTGAACCTGTGCGGTTGCCCAGGCGCGCACCTCACTGCGGCGGTGCGCACTCTGGTGGCCGGCGAGCCAGAGCGGGTGGGCGATGTCGAGCACATCGCAGGCGGTCGCGCGCCCGGGGCCGAAGCGCCGGTCGTCGCGGGCGTGGGCTAGGACGGTGTCGATCGTCGCCTCGGGCGCAGGCAGCGGCAGCCCGAACTGCGCGAACGTGCCACGGGTGAGGCGGTAGAACCCGTTCACCGGCTGGCGTAGCCCATCGCCGGGGCGGGGCGAACCCCACGTCCCCGAGCGCGGGTCGACGTTCAGGTGCAGCCAGCCGATCAGCGTACTCAGCGGCCCGGTGAGCCCGAACCAGTCCCGGTTCCACAGCAGCGCGGTGCCCACGGAGTCCACCCAGTCGCCGGCGCCCCAGGCGTTCTCGTCCCACGGTTGCCGTTCGAGCGCCGCGATCATCGCGTCGCCGCGCAGGTCGTCGACGATCCGGATCGGATGGGTCAGCCGCGCGCCGAGGAGATCGAGGGCGTACCCGGCGCACAGGAGGTGGTAGCGCACGGCTCCGCCGCCGAGATCGGCGCCGGTCGCCTCGACCGTGCCGCCGAGCTGGGGGATGAGGCCGGTGGCCGGGTCCTGTGACGCGGTGAGCTCGTGGACGATCCGGTCACGGTCGAGCTGGTCGGGGGTGCCCAGTCCGAGCAGGTCAGCCACCTCGACGGCGTCGCACAGGGCCCGCACGGTCGCCGTGGCGCCCGGGGTGTCCGAGAAGGATCCGGCGTCCTCGTCCCAGTAGCGGGCGAGGAGTGCGGGCGCCTCCGCCCGGGCCCGGTCGGCGAACCGGGCGAGGGAGTCCGCCGGCCCGCCCGGCCCGGCCGGCGCACCAGGGCCGCGCCGGTCCCGGATGCGCCGGGCCGGGTTGCCGACCATGATCGACCACTCCGGGACGTCCTTGGTGACCACTGATCCGGCGCCGATCACGCTGTGCGCCCCGATCGTGACGCCGTCCACGACGCTCACGTGGGAGCCGACGTAGACGTCGTCGCCGATCGTGATGCCGGCGCTGGTCAGCGGCTGCTCGTGGACGGGCCGGTCGGGTGCGAAGGTGTGGTCGAAACCGAGCAGCGAGGTGTGGGCACCGATCCGGACACCGTCGCCGATGCGGACGGTGCCACGGACCACGGCGTAGGCGTTGACCGTCGAGTTCGCCCCGATGTGGACGTCACCGGTGACGTAGCTGAACGCCGCGAGATAGGAGCGCGGCCCGAGCGTGAGCGCGTCCGGGAAGCAGGCTGCCCACTCCGAGACCACGCACCCCTCGGCAAGGTCGGCTCCGCCGTCGGCCAGGGCGGTGAGGCGTTCACGCTGGGCGTGCTGCTTCTCCTCGCTCGCCGTGGACCAGAAGCTCCATGCGTTGAAATCCGGTTCGGCCTCGACCAGTCCGGTCGGCAGGTGCTGGGTCATCGGGGGGAACGGCTCCTCGCATCGGCCTCGCCGGTCGCTGTCTCGCGGTCGAAACTCACGCTACACGCGGTGCGGCAGTGCATCGGCCTGCGCACGTGCCTACGCTGTGCCCTGTGACCAGGAAGGGGCCAGACGTGGCGGACGAGGAGCGTGCCCGGCAGGGTGAGGAGCGGGAGTCCCCGGTCACCAGGCCGGTCCGGGCGGCAGCGGCGTGGTCCTGGCGCTTCCTGCTCATCGTGCTCGCGATCGCGATCGTCGTGCTCGGGCTGGTGCAGATCAAGACGGTGGTCGTGCCGGTGCTGGTCGCCGTCCTGGTCTCCTCGCTGCTCGCCCCGGTGGTGAACTGGCTGGATCGCCGGCGGGTGCCGCGGACCCTGGCGACCGTGGGCACCATGATCGTGGCGATCGCCGCGGTCGGGGGCCTGCTGACCCTCGCCGGCGCCTCCATCGTCTCCGGCATCCGCGACCTGGCCGAGACGGCCTGGCAAGGGATCCAGGAGTTCATCGACTGGCTGAACACGGGTCCGTTGCAACTGTCCACCGCCGACCTGAACAGCTACATCACCCAGATCCAGGACCAGCTGGAGGCGAACGCGCAGCAGATCTTCAGCGGTGCGCTCTCGGTCGGCACCTCGGTGGGGCATGTCGTCGCCGGCGCACTGATCGCGATCTTCTGCCTCTTCTTCTTCCTGAAGGAGGGGCGGCTCGTGTGGAACTGGGTGGTGCAGCTCTTCCCCCGCGCCACCTGGGACCGGGTCGACGGCGCCGGGCAGCGCGGCTGGGTCAGCCTCAGCGTCTACGCCCGGACCCAGCTGATGGTGGCCTTCATCGACGGCGTCGGCATCGGGCTCGGCGCCTGGATCCTCGGTGTGCCGCTGGCGTTGCCGCTCGGGGTGCTGGTGTTCGTCGGGGCGTTCATCCCGATCGTCGGTGCGGTCGTCACCGGATCGATCGCGGTCGCGGTCGCACTCGTGGACCAGGGGCCGCTGATCGCGCTGGCGATGCTCGGCGTGGTGTTGCTCGTGCAGCAGGCGGAGTCGAATCTGCTGCAGCCGATCCTGATGAGCAGGGCGCTCAAGCTCCACCCGGTCGCGGTGCTGCTGGCGGTGGCCACCGGCACGATCATCGGTGGCGTGGTCGGGGCGCTGTTCGCCGTACCGGTGATCGCGGTCGGGAACACCGTGGTGAGCCATCTCGCCGGGCGCCCCGAGCCGGTGCCCGTCATACCGAGACGGCGCCGTATCCGGCGGCGGCCCGGGTCGAGAGGGGCCAAGCCCGAGCCGGAGCGCGGGTGAGCCGCCGCGGTCTCCGCCTCCACACATGACGGTGCCCGCCCGATCGGATGATCGGGCGGGCACCGGCGTTCGTGCGGGTCGACCTCAGCCGGAGAAGGGCGTCGCGTTGACGACCTCGACCGTGATCGTCTTGCCGTTGGGGGCCTCGTAGGACGCCTTCTCGCCGACCTTCTTGCCGACGATGGCGCTGCCCAGGGGGGAGTTCGAGGAGTAGACGTCCAGGTCGGTGTCGCCCGCGACCTCGCGGGAGCCGAGCAGGAACTGCATCTCCTCGCCGGCCACCTTGGCCGTCACGACCATGCCGGGCTCGACCACGCCGTCGTCGGCGGGTGATTCGCCGACCTCGGCGGTGCGCAGCAGGTCGTCGAGCTGACGGATCCTTGCCTCCTGCTTGGCCTGCTCCTCGCGGGCGGCGTGGTAGCCCCCGTTCTCCTTGAGGTCGCCCTCCTCGCGCGCGGACTCGATGCGGTCGGCGATCTCGGCCCGCCCGACACTGATCAGGTGGTCGTACTCCGCCTGAAGACGGTCGAATGCGTCCTTGGTCAGCCACGTGGTATCGGACACGGTTTCCTCCTACGATCTGCGTTGGCCGGCGCTCGACCGCATCACACCTCGATGTGGGTGTGCGGGAGTTCCGGCCCCCGGGCTGGCTTGCCTTGTGCGGCCGCACCGGGGCGGCGGGAAACAGTCATCATAGCGGCTCCGGTGCCTGCACGCGCGATCAGCGCTCCGCGCCGGGCGCGTCAGTCGAGCAGCCGGCACTCCCGGACAATGCCCGTCGTGGCCAGCTCGGTGGTGGCGATCTCGACCGTCATCCGGTCGGTGTGGCCCTGCGAGACCGGCACGGGCACCTCCAGCAGGCCCACCTGCCCGAACCCGGTGTGCAACGCCTCCAGGGTGCACTGAGCCTCCCGGCCGGCGGGTCGGGTGACATCGAAGGTCACCCGGACCGTCTCGGCGTCGAGCACCTCGAACCCGACGTCCTGGGAGCTCACCGTGGGCTCGAGCAGGCCGACCGTGACCATGGCCAGCGCCGACAGACCCAGGACGGCGCACACGGCCGCCACCACCCAGGTCCGGCGTCGCCGACGGGTGTCCCCCTCGGCGCTGCGGCCGTAGCGCCGGGCCATCAGGGCGGCGACGTCCTCGGGGTCGCGGTCGCCTGGGCGCACATCGGCTCCTGACCGAGGCGGTGCTGGAACCACGCGGACGTCCTTAGACTAGGGAGCATCGTGACTCGCCGGTCCACGGCGAGGCACCCCCATTGTCCACCATCGCTCCCCGGAGGATCCAGCTGTGCCTGGCGAGAACTTGCGGCTGATGGCCGTCCACGCTCACCCGGACGACGAGTCGAGCAAGGGTGCCGCCACCATGGCCCGCTACGCCCATGAGGGGGTGGAGGTCCTCGTGGTGACCTGCACCGGGGGAGAGCGGGGAGACGTGCTCAACCCTCGCCTGCAGGACGACCCCGAGGTGCAGCGCGACATGATCGGCTACCGGCGCCGGGAGATGGCCGCCGCCGCCGAGGCGCTCGGCGTGCGTCAGCTCTGGCTGGGCTTCGTCGACTCGGGCCTGCCCGAGGGCGATCCGCTGCCGGCCCTGCCGGAGGGATGCTTCGCGCTGGTGCCGCTCGAGGAGTCGGCGGAGGCGCTGGTGCGGGTGGTGCGCGAGTTCCGCCCTCACGTGATGACCACCTACAACGAGCAGGGCGGCTACCCGCACCCGGACCACATCCGCACCCATGAGGTGTCGATGGCCGCGTTCGAGGCCGCCGCCGACGCGGACCGCTTCCCAGAGGCCGGGCAGCCGTGGGAGGTCTCCAAGCTCTACTACGACCACGGCTTCTCCCGGGAGCGGATCCATGCCGTGCACGAGGCGATGCTCGCGCAGGGGCTGGAGTCCCCGTTCGCGGAGTGGATGGACCGCTGGGACAGGGATGACCGCGCCGAGAAGGTCACCACCCGGATCCACTGCGCCGACTACTTCGATCGCCGGGACCGGGCCCTGCTCGCGCATGCGACGCAGATCGACCCGGACGGCTTCTTCTTCGCCGTCCCCCGCGATCTCGAGCGTGAGGTCTGGCCGATCGAGGAGTACGAACTCGTGCACTCCCGGGTGGCGACGTCCCCGCCCGAGGACGATCTGTTCGACGGGTTGCGATGATGGCCGCCTCGCCGCTCGCGAACGGATTCGACCCCACGATGGTCAGCCCCGGCGTCGGAGCCTTCTGGGTACTGCTGATCCTCGCCGTCGTCATCATCCTGATCGCCCGGTCCTTCACCGTGCACATGCGCCGCATCCAGGCCCGGGCGGCCGAGCAGGCCGAGGCGGACCGGCACGCGGAGGATGGCAGGGCCAGCGAGGACGAGGCGCAGCAGGCCGGTCCCACCGACGACGCGCCCCCGGCCCAGCCCCCACGCGAGCGCGGTCCGTCGTGAGCGTGACCGTCGCCGCCGTCCAGCTCAACGCGACTCAGGACCGTGCCGAGAACCTGCGTCTCGCCGTCGATCAGATTCGCTCGGCCGCGCGGGCGGGAGCGCAGCTGGTGGTGCTGCCCGAGTACGCCTCGGGCTGGGCGCCGCGGCTGCACCCGGGCCTGGGTGAGGACCGGTCGGGCGCCTTCCACCAGGGCATCGCCGCGGTGGCTGCGCAGGAGCGGGTCACGGTGGTGGCCGGCACGATGGAGCCCTCCGGCCAGGCAGGCCGGTGCGTCAACGTCGCCTTCGCCGTCGGCCCCGACGGCGCACCCTGCGCCCGGTACGAGAAGGTGCACCTCTTCGACGCGTTCGGGGTCCGGGAGTCGGAGGTGCTCGATGCCGGCCCGTCCGGGCATGCGGTCGTGATCGAGGTGGGCGACCTGCGGGTGGGCCTGGCGACCTGTTACGACCTGCGCTTTCCCGAGACCTTCCGGGTGCTCGCCGATGCCGGCGCCGAGGTGTTCGTGGTCGGGGCGGCGTGGGCGGACGGCCCGGGGAAGGCGGACCAGCTCGACGTGCTGGTGCGCGCGCGGGCGATCGAGAACACGGCCTACCTCGTCCTGGCCAGTCAGGGCGGGGACGGCCGCAGCGGACGCACGCAGGTGATCGACCCCACGGGCCGGCTCCTGGCCGGCACCGAGGATGCGAGCACCGCGGCCATCGTCCACGCCGAGCTGGACCCGGCGCTGGTCCGCGACGTCCGTGAGCAGGTGCCGAGCCTGGCGCACCGGCGGTACACGGTGGTGCCGCGGCGGGACTGAACAGACAGCCCTGAGCGCCTCCGCGCCACATCTGGCACGGAGGCGCTCAGGGCCGTCAGTTCCGTTCCGCCCCCCGCTACTTCTTCGCGGGCTTCTTCGACTTCTTGGCCGACTTCTTAGCGGCCGGTTTCTTGGCCGACTTCTTGGCGGCCGGCGGCTCGTCCTTGGCGCGGGACCGGGCGGTCTCCGCCAGCAGGGTCCGCTGCGCATCGACGTCGAAGTCGGCCTCGGGCCAGGTCAGGTCCATCGACTCCAGCGCGTCGACCAGCAGCTGGGTGACCGCGAGACGGGCGTACCACTTCCGGTCGGCGGGGACCACGTGCCAGGGAGCCTCGTCGATGGAGGTGCGCTCGAACATCTCCTGGTAGGCCGCCTGGTACTGGTCCCACTTCTGCCGCGTGTGCAGATCGGCGGGGTTGTACTTCCAGTGCTTGTCGGGGCGGTCCAAGCGCTCGAGCAGGCGCTCGCCCTGCTCCTCGTGGGAGACCATCAGGGCCACCTTGATCACGAGTGTGTCCGCGGCCGCCGTGAGGCGGTCGAAACGGATGAGCTCGGCGTAGCGCTTCTCCTGCAGCTCGGGCGGCTCCAGCTCCTCGACCTTGACCACCAGCACCTGCTCGTAGTGCGAACGGTCGAAGACCCCGATCTGCCCCGGGCGCGGCAACGCCCGGCGCACCCGCCAGAGGTGGTGGTGCTTCTGCTCCTGCGCGGTGGGCACGCCGAAGGAGGCCAGGTCCACGCCCTGCGGGTCGACCATCCCGATCACGTGGCGCACGATCCCGCCCTTACCGGCGGTGTCCAGGCCCTGCAGCACCAGCAGCACCGATCGCGTGCCGCCCGCGCGCCCTTCCGCGAACAGCCGCTCCTGCAGCTCGGAGAGTCGCTCGCCCCGCGCGGCGAGGGCTTTCTCGGCCGCCTTCTTGCCGTGCTCCCACCCGGGTGTGCCCCGCCGGTCGAAGGAGGTGAGGTCGAAGTCGTCGTCCACGCGGAGCAGGTCGGCAACGGGTGCGCTGAAGTCGCGGGCCATGGGCCAGGATCCTCTCGGTTAGGTCCGCCCCACCCTAGCCCGGGGTCACAGGATCGAGGCGGCGATCGCGATGGCCACCGCGTGAGCGCCGTATCCGATCACGGTGCCCGTGTGGAAGATCTCGTGGAAGCCGAACCAGCCCGGCACCGGGTTGGGTCGCTTGAGGCCGTAGGCGAGCGCGCCGAGGGTGTAGCCGAGCCCGCCCACCATGACCAGGATCGCCACGGCCGGGCTGCCCTCGCCCCAGAACTGCGGCAGGAACCAGAGCGCCACCCAGCCGAGCGCGATGTACACGGGAACGTAGAACCAGCGCGGGGCGCTCATCCAGAACATCCGTGCCAGCAGGCCCACCAGGGCGCCGGACCAGACGACGATCAGCAGGACCCTGGCGGTGGCTGCCGGCAGCAGCAGCGCCGCCAGCGGCGTGTACGTCCCGGCGATGACCAGGAAGATGTTGGAGTGGTCCAGGCGTCGCAGCACCGCGAAGGTGCCCGGTGACCAGGTGCCGCGGTGATAGATCGCACTCGTACCGAACAGCACCACGGTCGTCAGACCGAAGACGGCGGTGGTCAGGGCCGCCGTCGTGGTGGTCGAACCGAGCACGAGGATCAGTGCCACCACCAGCGAGATCGGGGCCATGACGCTGTGGATCCATCCGCGCAGTCGGGGCTTGACCGCGATCTCCGGCGGGATGCCCGCGAGGGGCTCTCGGGTAGGGCTCATGGGTGCTCCTGATCTGGCGGGCGCAGCGGGCGGACCCGCTTCCTACGCCATCGTAGGTTACGTCAGCGTAGGTAGGCGGGAGGACCTGTGAAGGTACGGTGTGAGCGAGCGATGGAGTTGGTCGGGCGCCCCCGCACCCGCAATGCTGTGCTGCGAAGGAGGTCACCACCCGATGCGTCCACCGTCCTTTCTGTACGGCCTCTACGAGCGCCGTCTCACGCGTGCCCTCGACGGCGCGCGGTTGCCGCACCACGTGGGTGTCATGCTCGACGGGAACCGGCGCTGGGCGCGTTCGGCGGGCCTCGAGGCGGCTCAGGGGCATCAGGCGGGCGCCGATCGGATCGCCGACCTGCTGCGATGGTGCGAGGACGTCGAGATCCCCGTGGTCACCTTGTGGATGCTCTCCACGAAGAACCTCCGCCGGGAGGAGCGCGAGGTGACCGATCTGCTCGAGATCATCGCCTGCACCGTGGCCGGGCTCGCAGCCACGCGACGGTGGCGACTGCAGCTGGTGGGCGAGCTCGATCTGCTGCCCGAGGAGATCGCGCAGCGGCTACGGGCGGCGGAGGCTCTCACCGGAGACGTCGAGGGTCTGCACGTCAACATCGCGGTCGGCTACGGCGGCCGGGACGAGATCGCCGGTGCGGTGCGTTCCCTCATCACCGAGCTGCTCGAGTCCGGCCGTGGGCTGGCGGACCTGGACGAGGCGATCACCCCCGAGGCGATCACCGGTCACCTCTACACCAAGGGCCAGCCCGACCCGGATCTGGTGATCCGCACCTCCGGTGAGCAGCGGCTCGGTGGCTTCCTGCTGTGGCAGAGCGAGCAGAGCGAGTTCTACTTCTGTGAGGCGTTCTGGCCCGACTTCCGGCGCGTCGACTTCCTGCGGGCGCTGCGTGCCTACGCCGGCCGGGAACGCCGGATGGGCCGGTAGTCCGGGAATGCGCCGGCAGTGAGGGCGACGTGACCGGCGTATGAACTCTTGCCTCTGATGCCCCGACACGGCGCGCCTATGGCTGACGGTGACCGGTCGCCGTCGTAGGTTGTGCCTACCGGACGACATCCGGTCGTTCGCCGGAAGGCCAGCCCATGACGCAGACGAGTTTGCAGGTGCAGCCACCGGCCGCCTGCGCTCATGTGGGGCCTGCCGCTCTCACCCCGATCCGGTCCTGGTCGCGGGAGCGCCAGGGCAGGTCCTGCTGGAGGAGCTAGCCGTGAGCCGAGAGTCCCTCACGTTCGACACCCCGGTCCCCGATGTGCCGGAGGGTGGTGAGGGACAGGCCGCGCCGCTGCCGGTCACCGGTTCCTCGCCCGACGGCGAGCGCATCACCTATGTGCTCGACACCTCCGTGCTGTTGTCGGACCCCCGCGCGATCCACCGGTTCGCCGAGCATGATGTGGTCCTGCCGATCGTCGTGGTCACCGAGCTGGAGGGAAAACGCCACCACCCCGAGCTCGGGTACTTCGCCCGCAGTGCCCTGCGCCTGCTCGACGATCTGCGGCAGACCCACGGTTACCTCGACCGCCCCGTGCCGGCCGGTGAGCTCGGCGGGACGATCCGGGTCGAGCTCAACCACTCCGATCCGGCGATCCTGCCCTCGGGCATGCGCCTGGGCGACAACGACACCCGGATCCTCTCGGTGGCGGCGAACCTGCGGGCCGAAGGAGCCTCGGTGGTGGTGGTCTCCAAGGACCTGCCGATGCGGGTCAAGGCCTCCGCCGTCGGGATGCGTGCCGAGGAGTACCGCGCCCAGCTCGCGGTCGACTCCGGGTTCCGCGGAATGGCCGAGGGCTCGTTCACCGAGGAGGAGATGGGCCGGCTCTTCACCGAGGAGACGGTGGCAGTGGCCGACGTGGTCGCCTCGGAGCCCTTGCGGGACCTGCCCTGCCACACCGGCTTGGTCCTGCACTCCCCGCGGGGCTCGGCGCTGGGCCGGATCACCCCGGACAAGCAGGTGCGGCTGGTCCGTGGGGACCGGGACGTCTTCGGGATGCACGGGCGCAGCGCCGAGCAGCGGATCGCGATCGACCTGCTGCTCGATCCCGACATCGGCATCGTCTCCCTGGGTGGGCGAGCGGGAACGGGGAAGTCCGCGCTCGCCCTCAGTGCCGGGCTGGAGGCCGTGCTGGAACGCCGGGAGCACCGCAAGGTGATGGTGTTCCGGCCGCTGTACGCCGTGGGTGGGCAGGATCTGGGCTACCTGCCGGGGAACGAGTCGGAGAAGATGAACCCGTGGGCCCAGGCGGTGTTCGACACCCTGGGCGCGGTCGTCTCCGCCGATGTGGTGGAGGAGGTGATGGACCGCGGGATGCTCGAGGTGCTGCCACTGACCCACATCCGCGGGCGCTCGTTGCACGACGCCTTCGTGATCGTGGACGAGGCACAGTCCCTGGAGCGCAACGTGCTGCTGACGGTGCTGTCGCGGATCGGGCAGAGCTCGCGGGTGGTGCTCACCCACGATGTCGCCCAGCGTGACAACCTGCGCGTCGGCCGCCACGACGGTGTCGCCGCGGTGATCGAGTCGCTCAAGGGTCACCCGCTGTTCGCGCACGTGACGCTCACCCGGTCCGAGCGCTCGCCCGTGGCCGCGCTGGTCACCGAGATGCTCGAAGGGGCCTGAGCAGCCGGCGACGACGTCCCCCGCCCTGCGTCGACCCGCCCCGGCTTGCGGCCGGGGCGGGTCGACCTATGCTGGGGGTGGGTGAAAGGGCCGTGAAGGTTCCGTGATGGTCGCCACACCGGGCCGCGAATATCTCAGATCCGAGATATTCTCGCTGTCATGACGGTGATCGACGATACGCAGACCTCACTCACGGAGATCGGGACCCTGATCCGGGGTGCCCGGCAGAACCGCGGCCTGACCCAGGCCCAGCTCGCCGAGCGTCTGGGGACCAGCCAGAGCGCCATCGCCCGCATCGAGCAGGGCAGTCAGAACCTATCGGTCGAGCTGCTCGCGCGGATCAACGCCGCACTCGACGCCGATCTGCTCTCCATCGGCATCCCGCGTGCCGCACACCTGCGGGTGACCGGGGGGCAACGCCTCGCCGGCACGATCACGGTGAAGTCGTCCAAGAACGGCGCGGTCGCTCTGCTCTGCGCCTCGCTGCTCAACCGCGGGCGCACGACGCTGCGCGGTGTGGCCCGGATCGTGGAGGTGGACCGGATCGTCGACGTGCTGCGCTCGATCGGGGTCCGGGCGACGTGGTCGGCCGACGGCAAGGATCTGGAGATCGTCCCTCCCGCGGAGCTGCACCTGGGCGCGATCGATGCCGATGCGGCTCGGCGCACCCGCAGCATCATCATGTTCCTCGGCCCGCTGCTGGGCCGCCAGCAGGCCTTCGAGCTCCCCTACGCCGGAGGGTGCGACCTCGGGACCCGCACCGTGGAGCCGCACATGATCGCGCTGCGGCCGTTCGGCCTCGAGGTCGTCGCCACCGCCGGGAACTACGAGGCCACCGTCAGCACCGAGCGCGCCCCCGGTCCGACGGTCGTACTGACCGAGCGTGGTGACACCGTCACCGAGAACGCGCTGATGGCGGCGGCCCGGCACCCGGGAGTGACGACCATCCGCAACGCGAGCCCGAACTACATGGTCCAGGACCTGTGCTTCTACCTCGAGCTCCTCGGCGTGCGCGTCGACGGCATCGGCACCACCACCCTGCAGGTGCACGGGGTGCGCGACATCGACCGCGACGTGGAGTACGCCCCCGGGGAGGACCCGGTCGAGGCCATGAGCCTGCTCACCGCCGGCATCGTGACCGACTCCGAGATCACCGTGGCGCGCGTGCCGATCGAGTTCATGGAGATCGAACTGGCGACGCTGGCGGAGATGGGCCTGCGCTACACCCGATCCGAGGAGTACGCCGCGGCGAACGGGCGTACGCGGCTCGTCGACGTCACCGTCTATCCGAGCGAGCTACGGGCACCGATCGACAAGATCCACCCGATGCCCTTCCCCGGGCTGAACATCGACAATCTGCCGTTCTTCGCAGTGATCGCGGCCGCCGCCTCGGGCACCACGCTCATCCACGACTGGGTCTATGACAACCGGGCGATCCATCTCACCGACCTGACCCGGCTGGGAGCGGATGTGCGGCTGCTGGACCCGCACCGGCTGGACGTGACCGGCCCGACCCGGTGGTCGGGGGCCGAGGTGAGCTGCCCTCCGGCGCTGCGCCCCGCCGTCGTGATCCTGCTCGCCATGCTCGCTGCCAAGGGCACCTCGGTGCTGCGCAACGTGGACATCATCGCCCGCGGCTACGAGCAGCTGCAGGAGCGGCTGATCGAGCTCGGTGCGCAGATCGAGACCTTCCGCGACTGAAGCCGGCGCCTCAGATCTCGCCGAGCACCTCCACCACCCGGGCGGTGCCCTCCCCGAGGGCGTACTCCATGCCGACGATCGCGCACCGGCCCTCGGCGACGGCGTCGGCGAGGGTGGCCGAGTAGGAGTGCAGCATGCGCACGGTGGCGCGGACGTGCTCGGTCTGGAGGTCCTCCGGCGCGGGGAGCCGGACCGAACCGGCCTCGTGGGCCAGTGCCGGGGCTCCCTCGGCGCTGCCGGCTCCGGTGACCAGGCTCGGGATGACCCGGTCGACGACGGCGCGCACGAAGTTGCCGGGAAGTGCGCCGGTCGTGAGGGCCTGATGCGCCGCGGCGATGGCGCCGCAGCTGTCGTGCCCGAGCACCACCACCAGGGGGGCGCCGGCGAGCTCCACCCCGTACTCGATCGACCCGATCACGGTGGTGTCGACGACGTGACCGGCGGTACGCACCACGAACAGATCCCCGAGGCCGCGATCGAAGATGATCTCGGCCGAGAGCCGCGAGTCCGAGCACCCGAACAACACCGCGAACGGGTGCTGGGAGCTGGACAGCTCGGCACGTCGCTGGGCGTCCTGGCTGGGATGAGCCATCTCACCGGCGACGAATCGCTGGTTGCCCTCGGTGAGCGCGGCGAATGCTTCGGCAGGTGTGGTCGGGCGGGTGCTCACGCGTGCTCCTTCAGCTCGGCGGTGGTGGGTGGGTTGGCGCCGGCACGGGAGACCACGATGGCGGCGATGCGGGCAGCATGGGTCATGGCCCGACGCAGCGTCTCCTCGTCGATGAGGCGCAGGGCGTCCCGGCGTCCGGCGCCGAGCATCCCCGCGCTCCACAGCCCGTCGAGCAGGCCGGCCATGTAGGAGTCGCCGGCGCCGACGGTGTCGACCACCGTGGTGCTCGGGGCGGGCACCTCGACGATCCCGCCGGTGAGTCTGACGCCCACCGAGCCGGCGCCTCCCCGGGTGAGCACGACGACCGAGGGCCCCGAGCGCACCCACTGCTGGATGATCTCGAGATCGTCGGCGCCCGGGTAGAGCCAGGCGATGTCCTCATCGGAGACCTTGACGATGTCCGCCAGGGTGACCAGGCGTTCGATCACCGGCCGGGCCACCTCGGCGCTGCCCATGATCGTGGGCCGGGCGTTCGGGTCGTAGCTGATGGTCGCGTGCTCGCGGGCCGCGGCGGCGATCTCGGCGACGGCGGACCCGCCCGGCTCCAGCGTCCCGGCGATCGAGCCGGTGTGCAGCACCGCGACCGTGTCATCGAGGGCGACCTCGGGCACGCGCCAGGCGAGATCGAATTCGTAGGTGGCGCTGCCGTCCTGGGCGAGGGTGGCCATCGCGGTCGGAGTCCGCTCGGCGCGTTCCGATCCCGGCACCAGGTGCACGCCGCTGGCGCGCAGGTGCGAGGCGACCAGCTCTCCGCGGGCGTCGGGCCCGAGCCAGGTGGCCAGCTCCGTGTGGCGTCCCAGCCGCGCCAGGCCCAGTGCCACGTTCGCCGGCGATCCACCCGGATGCTCGGTCACCGTGCCGTCGGCGGTACGGACCACGTCCACCAGGGCCTCGCCGATCACCAGCGCGTGCGCCATGTCAGTCCTCCTCGTCCTGCTCGGCCGGCTCGTCGGGCCCTGCGGGAGCGGTCTCGGAAGCCTCGCCGTCATCGTCGGACTCGCTGACCGCCCGGATCTGCTCGCCGGCGGCGTCGAGCCAGCTCTGGCACCGGTCGGCGAGGGCCTCGCCGCGTTCCCACAGGTCCAGCGACTCCTCGAGTGAGGCCGCACCGCTCTCCAGCTGCGCGACGACCTCGACCAGCTCGTCGCGCGCCTGCTCATAGCTGAGGTCGTGCACGTCGTTCCTTGCAGTCACGGGGCACATCCAATCACGTCCGGTTCTCCCGAGTGGCGCCGGTCCCACGCACCGACACGCTCAACTCCCCGCCCGCGACCAGCGCCCGCAGGTCCTCTCCGACGGCGACCTCCGCCGGATCGCGCACGACCGTCCCCTCCTGATGGCGCAGCACCGCGTACCCCCGCCGGAGGGTGGCGTCGGGGGAGAGGGTGCGCAACGCCGTCCGGAGGTTGGACACCTCCCCGCCCGCGCGGTCCAGCCGCGCGGCGAAGGCCACCCGGCTCCGGGTGCGCCACTGGTGGACGTGGTCGGCTCTGCTGGTCACGAGCACCAGTGGCTGAGCGAGGACAGGTCGCGAGCGCAGCGCCGTCAGGCGGTCGGACTCGAGCGCGAGCCGCTGGCGCAGTGCACCTGCCATCCGGGCGCGGGTCTGGGTGATCCGGGTGAGCTCGGTGGCCATGTCGGGCACGATGCGCCTGGCCGCGTCGGTGGGTGTGGAGGCGCGATAGTCCGCGACCAGGTCCAGGAGCGGGCAGTCCGTCTCATGCCCGATCGCGGCCACCAGTGGGGTGCGGCAGGCGGCGGCCGCCCGCACCATCGTCTCGTTCGAGAAGGGCAGCAGGTCCTCGACCGAACCACCACCACGTGCCACCACGATGACGTCGACCTCGGGATTCGCGTCGAGCTGGGCGATGGCCCGGCTCACCTCGCCGACGCTGCTTGGACCCTGCACCGCCACCTCCCGCACCTCGAACTGCACCTGCGGCCAGCGGGCGGAGGCGTTCACGAGGACGTCGTGCTTGGCCTTGGCGTCGCGCCCGCAGATCAGCCCCACCCGCGTGGGCAGGAACGGCAGCGGTCGCTTGCGTTCGGTGTCGAACAGCCCTTCGGCGGCCAGGATCCGCTTGAGGTGCTCGATGCGGGCCAACAGCTCGCCGAGACCGATCGCGCGGATGTCGGTGGCGCGCAGGCTGAGCGTGCCGCGTTTGGTCCAGAAGGACGGCTTGGCGCGCACGACCACGTGCGATCCCTCCTCGATCGCGGTTCCGGCCGCGAGCAGCAGGCGCTTGAGCATCGTCACATTCAGCGACATGTCGACGTCGGTGTCGCGCAGCGTCAGGTAGGCGCTGGCGGAGGCGTTGTGGGCGTTGACCTGGACGAGCTGCCCCTCCACCCACACCGGAGCCATCTTGTTGACGTAGTCGGCGATCTTCGCCGAGAGCAGCCGGACCGGCCAGGGTTGTTCGGCGGTGGTGTCCAGTGCCCGGGCGGGCAGATCGCCGACGGGGGCGGCGCCAGAGGGCGGCTCAGCTGACTGCATCGCTCTAGCCTGCCCCATCCCGCCGACATCGAGGTCTCGCCGGCAGATCCTCCTGACGGCGGATGTGCGCGCGGCCGCCCGGTTGGCACGCTGCAGGCATGACCGAGTCGATCGCCACTGCGGCCCGCGGACCTGTGACCGGAACCGAGCGAGCCCTCGCACCGGACCTGGCGCGCGGCCTGATGCTGCTGCTCATCGCCCTGGCCAACACGCCTTGGCTCCTCTACGGTCACGGTTCGGCGATGACGTCGGCCCATCCGACGGAAGGGTCCACGGTCGACCGCGTCGTGCAGTTCGCGCTGATCGTCGGCGTCGACTACCGGATCTACCCGTTGTTCGCCTTCCTGTTCGGGTACGGCATCGTGCAGCTGTACCGGCGGCAGGTGGAGGCCGGCGTCACCGACGCCGCCGCGCGAGCGATTCTGCGCCGACGGCACTGGTGGATGGTCGTCTTCGGTGCGGTCCACGCGGCGCTGCTGTGGTTCGGCGACATCGTCGGCGCCTATGGTCTGGTCGGCCTGCTCATCGTGGCGATCTTCTTCCGGCGCCTGGACCGGACCCTGCTCATCTGGGCGGCCGTGCTGACGAGCCTGCTGGCGCTGGTCACGGCGCTGGGGCTGCTCTCGCTGCCCCACATCCCGGCCGATCCCGCATTCGAGAAGTCCGGGTTCGCCGACCCGGCGGCCCTGAGCGGGGAGGAGAACTACCTGACCTCCGTCCTGCTGCGGTTGGCGACCTGGCCGGTGATCGCGCTCGGGCAGGGCATCTTCGGTCTGGTGGTGCCGGTGATGATGCTGCTGGCCTTCTGGGCTGCGCGCCGCCAGATCCTGGAGCACCCCCGCCGGCACGGGCGGCTCCTGCGGCGTACGGCCGCGATCGGTGTGAGCGTCGGCGTGCTGGGCGGGATCCCGAACGCCCTCACCCACGTCGGTGTCATCGAGCTGGGAGCGCACCAGTCGTGGATCTTCATGCTGACCCAGACCCTGACGGGCCTCTTCGGCGGGCTCGGCTACGTCGCGCTGCTCACCCTCCTGGCCGAACGGCTGCGTGCCTCCGCGTCCACGAGCGCACCGCTGGTGGCGATCAGGGCGGTCGGGAAGCGTTCGCTGTCGAGCTATCTCGGGCAGTCGGTGATCTTCGCTCCGCTGCTCAGCGCCTGGGGTCTGGGACTGGGGGCCGAGCTGAACAGCGCGGGTGTGGCCGCCGTGGCGATCGCAGGGTGGGCGGCGCTCGCGGCACTGGCGTACCTGTGGGAACGGCGCGGCTGGCGGGGTCCGGCCGAGAGTCTGCTGCGCCGGCTGGCCTACCGCCGGGGGCGCGACCACCGGTCCGCGGGGTAGGGGCGGGCTGCGCTTCGGGTGGTTGATCCCACACGGCTGCGCCGACCGGGACCTGGACCTGACACGTAGACTCGATGTGTGACGACTTCTGCTAAGCGCATCCTTCTCGCTGCCCCCCGCGGCTACTGCGCGGGGGTCGATCGGGCTGTCGAAGCGGTCGAGCAGGCGCTGGACCACTATGGCGCCCCGATCTACGTGCGCAAGGAGATCGTGCACAACAAGTTCGTCGTGGAGACGCTCTCCAAGCGGGGTGCGATCTTCGTCGAGGAGACCGATGAGGTGCCCGAGGGCGCCCGCGTGATCTTCTCCGCCCACGGCGTCTCCCCGGCGGTCCACGCCCAGGCGGCCGAGCGCAACCTGGACACCATCGACGCGACCTGCCCGTTGGTGACCAAGGTGCACAAGGAAGCGGTGCGCTTCGCCAAGGGTGACTACGACATCCTGCTCATCGGTCACGACGGTCACGAGGAGGTCGAGGGGACGGCGGGGGAGGCCCCCGAGCACATCCAGCTCGTGGACGGGCCCGACGCCGTCGACCAGGTCACCGTGCGTGACCCCGAGCGCGTCGTCTGGCTGTCCCAGACCACCCTGTCGGTGGACGAGACGATGGAGACCGTGCGCCGGCTGCGGGAGAAGTTCCCCTCGCTGCAGGACCCGCCCAGCGACGACATCTGCTACGCCACCCAGAACCGTCAGGTCGCCGTGAAGAAGATCGCGCCGGACGCCGATGTGATGATCGTGGTGGGGTCGGCCAACTCCTCCAACTCGGTGCGGCTGGTGGAGGTGGCGCTCGAGGCGGGCGCCCGCTCCTCCTACCGGGTGGACACGGCCGAGGATCTCGATCCGGCGTGGTTCGAGGGTGCGCGCAGTGTCGGGCTGAGCTCGGGCGCCTCGGTGCCGGAGATCCTCGTGCGCGACGTGATCAGCAGGCTCGAGGAGTGGGGCTTCGGCGACATCGACGAGGTGCGTACCGCGACCGAGGACCTGATGTTCTCGCTGCCGCGCGAGCTGCGCGCCGACCTGAAGAAGGCCGGCGCCCCGGCCGGGCAACCTGCTCGCGGGTCGAGGCGCTCCCTGGACGTCTCGGTCGGCTGAACCGGGCTGAGCGCACGAGTTCGTGCGTCAGTCGTCGTTGGCTGCCCGGTCCGTTCCTGTAGCCCGGGTGCTCCGGCCGGCCTTCGCCGCGTCTCGCTGGGCGTCAGTGACGAGCGTCTCGAGCTCGTGGTCGGTGCTCACTGTCAGCGCCTCGAGCGGCAGGGGCGCGGTCGCGCTGCGCCCATCCCGCACCGCCTCGTCCTCGTAGGCGTCCGGCTTCTGGGCCGTGGTGGCCAGCACCTCCAACGGCGGGTGTGACTCCATCGCAGGGTCCAGGCCCTGCAGGGCGCTGAACCGACGCGCCTGGGTGATCACATTGGCGTCGAGCGAGCGGTTGAAGGCGTTGAACGCCTCGACCGAGGAGTTCAGGCGCTTGCCCAGCGTGGTCAGGTGCTTGCCCATGGTGCCCAGCCGCTTGTGCAGCTCGCGCCCCACCTGGAAGACCTGCTGCGCCTCGTGGGCGAGCAGCTCCTGTCGCCACGTATAGGCCACGGTGCGCAGCAGTGCCACGAGGGTGGCGGGGGTGGCGAGCACCACGTTCTTCTCGAATGCGCGCTCCATGATGGTCGGGTCCTGCTCGAGTGCCGCCTGCAGGAACGACTCCGCCGGCATGAACATGACGACGAACTCGGGTGTGTGCTCCAGGTGCTCCCAGTAGGCCTTGGCGCCGAGGGAGTCCACGTGATCGCGCACGTGCCGGGCGTGCGCCTGCAGCCGGGAGGTGCGCACCGAGTCCTCGCGCGCCTCCATCGCCTCCAGGTACCCGTTGAACGCCACCTTGGCGTCCACGATCACGCGCTTCTCGCCGGGGAGGGTGACCACCAGGTCCGGCCGCAGGGCGCCGCCGTCGGTGGTGAGGGTCTGCTGCTCGACGAAGTCGACATGCTCGAGCATCCCGGCCGCCTCGACGACCCGGCGTAGCTGCAGCTCACCCCACCGGCCCCGCACCTGCGGCGCCCGCAACGCGGTGACCAGCTGGTTCGTCTCCTGGCGCAGGTGCTCGGAATCCGAGCGCATCTGCTTGACCTGCTCGGCCAGGGTGGAGTGCGCGTGCAGCCGCGCCTTCTCGGCCTCGTCCATCCCCGACTTGACCTCGGTGAGCGTGCGACTGAGCGGCTCCACCAGCGACTTGACGGCCTCCTCGCGCTTGGAGAGCTCGGCGTCGGAGGCCTGCTGGGCGCGTGCGAAGCGTTCCTCGGCCTGCTTCAGGAAGGACTCCTGCGTCTGGGAGAGCACCTTCGCCGAGAGCGCCTCGAACTCGTCCGCCATCCGCTTGCTGTCCGCACGCAGTTCCTCCACCCGCTCCCGAGCACGGGTGCGCTCGGACTCCAGCGCCCGCTCGAAGCCGGCACGTTCGAGGTCGGCACGCTCATCGGCGGCGCGCTCGGCGGCACGCAGCTCGCGCTCGTGGGACTCGCGTGCGGCCGCGAGCCGCTCGGTCAGCACCGGCACCTGCGCCGCCTCCTCCTCGGCCGAGCGCAGCCGCTGGGTCAGGTCGGCGATCTCCTCGGTCCCCTGCGCCTGCGCGGCGCCCTCGCTCGAGCCGCGTACCGCACGCATCAGCACGGCACCGACGACGGTGCCGAGCACGAGCCCGACGACCAGTCCGAGAATCAGCTGCGTGAAGTCCATGACCTCACGTTCCCACGCGGCACCGACATCGCCGCCGCGGGCGCGCCGCTGCCCCGGCGAGTGGGCCGGCCACCACCCTCAGGTGGAGGGGTGGCCCCAGGTCTCATCCGTCCGGCCGATCCGCACCGGCGGCCCGGCTGGCTACCGTGGCCGTCGTGTTCTCAGGCTGGAGGCGTCGCCGTGCGGCGCGCAGGGTCAAACCCGGTGATGGTCATCCGTTGCAGCGCTACCGGTGGTGGCAGCCGCTGTCCCGGGCGCTGCTCCATCTCGACCTGCCCGAGGACGACGGCCGGACGCACCGGTGGTCGGTCGACGTACGGCTGTGGGGTGACTCCAACGGTGAGATCCTGGCGCAGCTGTACCGGGACGGCTCCCACCGGGCTGGCTCGAAGCTCCCCGCGCTCTTCCGCGTGCCCGGCGGCGAGATCGAGGTGGTGACCAGCGGGTACGGGCTGCGCAGGTGCCACTACGTGCCCGACAACGGTCCGGAGCGGCAGCTGGTTCCCGACCCGGCCTCCGCGGAGGGCCGCCGTGCCCGGCTCGAGCGTAGGCGCCCGGCGCTGAGCCGGGCGATCGGAGCCGTCTCCATCACGGTGTTGCTGGTCTCGCTGGTCCTGGGTGTGCCGCAGGTGATCGAGCAGGTCTCGCACATCCCGATCGTGGCCGAGCGGATCGGGTCCTTCGTCTCGCCGATCCAGCTGCCGGCCGTGCTCAACGTCGGTCTGGTGGTGGCCGGGCTGGTGGCGAGCAGCGAACGGGCGCTGCGGCTGCGCTATCACTGGCTTCTCGACGGCGGACTCTTCGACGGCGACGACTAGCACCCGGCGAGGGCAGATCTCCCCCTCGCGATGGATCACGATGTCGCCGCCTACCCGTACCTTGGTTGCCATGTCCGAGACTCCTGCATCGCACCCACCGCAGGGTGGTGGCGTCGCACCCGTACCGGTGCCCGACGCCGACCCGCCCGGCTCACCCTCCGCGCCACCCGACCCGTCGGCAGCCCTGTCGATCCGCGGGCTCTGGAAGCGCTTCGGCCAGAAGAACGCCGTGGCCGGGATCGATCTGGACGTGCCCCGCGGCTCCTTCTACGGCTTCGTCGGCCCGAACGGGGCCGGGAAGACCACCACGCTGTCGATGGCCACCGGTCTGCTGCGGCCCGATGCCGGGACCGTGGCGATCAACGGCGCGGACTTCTGGAGCGATCCCGACCGGGGCAAGGCCCAGCTCGGTGTGCTGCCCGACGGCGTGCGGCTGTTCGACCGCCTCACCGGAGTCCAGCTCCTCACCTACTCCGGTCTGCTGCGCGGAATGGACCGCGAGACCGTCGCCGAGCGCGCGGACGACCTGCTGCGCGCCATGGACCTGACCGCCGACAAGGACACCTTCGTGGTGGACTACTCCGCCGGGATGACCAAGAAGATCGCCCTCGGCTGCGCACTCATCCACGCCCCGCGCGTGCTGGTGCTGGACGAGCCGTTCGAGGCGGTCGACCCGGTCTCGGCCGCGAACATCCGCGACCTCCTGGCCGACTACGTGCACTCGGGCGCCACCGTGATCGTCTCCTCCCACGTGATGGACCTGGTGCAGCGGATGTGCAGCCACGTCGCCGTGATCGCCAACGGGCAGATCCGTGCCACCGGCACCGTGGACGAGGTCCGCGCCGGGGGTTCGCTGGAGGACCGGTTCGTCGAACTCGTCGGCGGTCGGCAGCAGACGGAGGGACTGGCGTGGTTGCGCACTTCGTCCGCCTCCGACTGACCCTGCTGGCGAACACGTTCCGCCGGAGCGTGTGGCAGACGATCGGCTACCTCTTCGCGATCCTGTACGCGCTGTTCGTGATCGGGATGGCGGTGACCGGCGCCGTCGCCGGCGGGGGAGTGGACCCCTACCTCACCGGGCAGGTGGTCCTGATCGCCGGCGCCCTCGCTGTGGTGGCCTGGTGGGTGGTGCCGATCTTCGCCTTCGGCACCGACGCGACGCTCGATCCCCAGCGATTCGTGTCCTTCGGCATACCCAGGCGCCGGCTCATCGCCGGCCTCGCTGCCGCCGGCTTCACCTCGATCCCCGCGGCCGCCACCGTGCTGGTGGCCATCGGGCTCGCCTTCGCCTGGTGGCGCACGCCTGCGCTCATCCCCGTCGCGCTCATCGGTGGCCTGCTCGCCGTCGCGCTGTGCGTGGTCGGGGCACGAGCCCTGACGACGGCGCTCGCCCCGTTGCTGGACTCCCGCCGCTCCCGTGAGGTGCTCGCCGTCGCTGCGCTGGTGCCGATCGTCATGATCGGCCCGGTCATCAGCTGGTCCACCAGCAGGCTCGCCGGTGGTGCCGCCAGTGGCGATCAGGTGCGTTCGCTCGTCACCGACGTCGCTGCGGTGGTGGGCTGGACGCCTTTCGGTGCGCCGTGGGGCATCGCCCCGGCGGTCGAGGCGGGGCACTGGGGCGTGGCGGGCGTGCGCCTGGCGATCGCCCTCCTCAGCCTGCTTGCGATGGTGCTGGTGTGGGACCGGGGTCTCGCTCGGGCGCTGGTGACCCCTCCTACTGCCGGCGCCGGGGGCAAGGGCAAGGGCATGGGCTGGCTGGGCCGGCTCCCCGCGACCCCGACCGGAGCGGTGGCGGCACGGGCGCTGACCTACTGGCTGCGCGATCCGCGCTACTCGGCCTCGCTGGCGATCGTGCCGCTGTTGCCGGTGATCCTGGCAGTGGCGGGCGGCAGCGGCGGGTTCGGGGAGATCCTGCTGATCCTCGCGCCCCTGACCGCATGGATCCTCGGGTACGCCATCTCGGCCGACATCGCCTACGACAGCAGCGCCTTCGCCCTGCACGTGGCCACCGGCGTCTCCGGCCGGGCGGACCGGGCCGGACGGGCACTCGCGATCGGCGTGCCAGGTGTGCTGGTGGTGACCGTCTTCGCCGTCGCGACCTTCGTCGTCACCGGCCGGTGGGACCTCGCACCGATGGTGCTCGGGGTGAGCTACGGAGCGCTGGGGGTGACGCTCGGGGTCTCCAGTGTGGCCTCGGCCCGGCTCATCTACCCCGTGCCGAAGCCGGGCGAGAGCCCGCTCAAGCAGCCGCAGGGTGCGGCGATGGCCACCTTGGTGGCGCAGATGGTCGGCATGCTGGCCTCGTTCACACTCTCCCTGCCGGTGCTCGTGCTCGGGGTAATGACGCTGGCGATCAGCCCGGCATTCGGATGGGTCGCGCTCGTGGTGGGCGTCGCCGGAGGGCTTGCCGTGGCCGTGCTCGGCGTGCGCGTGGGCGGCCGCTGGTTCGACCGCCGGACCCCGGAGATCATGCAGCAGGTGATGGCGCAGGCCTGAGCACCTCCGGGCGGCCGTAGACTGGTTTCCCGTGGCTCTCACTATCGGTATCGCTGGCCTGCCCAACGTCGGCAAGTCCACCCTGTTCAACGCGCTCACCCGCGCGACCGTGCTCGCCGCGAACTACCCGTTCGCGACGATCGAGCCGAACGTGGGTGTGGTGCCGCTGCCGGACGAGCGCCTGGGGACGCTCGCCGGGCTCTTCTCCAGCGAGAAGATCGTCCCGGCGACGGTCTCCTTCGTCGACATCGCCGGCATCGTGCGCGGGGCGAGCGAGGGGGAGGGGCTCGGCAACCAGTTCCTCGCCAACATCCGCGAGGCGGACGCGATCTGCCAGGTCACCCGTGCCTTCGCCGACCCCGACGTGGTGCACGTGGACGGCAAGATCTCGCCCAAGGACGACATCGAGACGATCAACACCGAGCTGATCCTGGCCGATCTGCAGACCCTGGAGAAGGCGCTGCCCCGGCTCGAGAAGGAGGTGCGGGGCAAGAAGACCGAGCAGGCCGTGCTCGACACCGCCAAGGACGCCATCGCGCTGCTGGAGGCCGGGACCACGATCTCCGCCGGCGGAGCCAGCCTGGACGCCGGGATCATCAAGCAGTTCGGGCTGATGACCGCCAAGCCGTTCATCTACGTCTTCAACACCGACGACGACGGCCTCGCCGACGAGGCCATGCAGGCCGAGCTGCGCGAGCTGGTGGCCCCGGCACGCGCGATCTTCCTCGACGCGAAGTTCGAGGCCGAGCTCGTCGAGCTGGAGCCCGACGAGGCTGCCGAGATGCTCGCCGAGAGCGGGCAGGACGAGCCCGGGCTGGAGCAGCTCGCCCGGGTCGGGTTCGACACCCTCGGCCTGCAGACCTATCTGACCGCCGGCCCGAAGGAATCCCGCGCCTGGACGATCGGGAAGGGGTGGACCGCTCCGCAGGCCGCCGGCGTGATCCACACCGACTTCGAGCGAGGATTCATCAAGGCCGAGGTCGTCTCCTTCGACGACCTGGTCGCCGCCGGCACCATGGCCGAGGCCAAGTCCCGCGGCCGGGTGCGGATCGAGGGCAAGGACTACGTGATGGCCGACGGCGATGTCGTGGAGTTCCGCTTCAATGTGTAGCGCGGGTGCTACGCTCACTGCGTGAGCATGGGTGAGCCGCAGGTCGAGAGCCTGTCTCAGCGCGAGTTGCGGAACGAGTCCGGGCGCGTGCTTCGCGCGGTCGGCGAGGGTCGTTCTTTCGTGCTGACCAACGGCGGAGTCGCCGTCGGCCGCATCATCCCTCTCGATGCCCCGGCACCCACGTTGCCCATCGCCCGGCCAGCCAAGCGCGTCGGTGGCTGGGCGGCGCTGACACCGCAGCCGTCCGAGGATGACCGCCCGATGATCCGGATCCTCGATGAGTTGCGCGAGGATCGGACGTGACGGACGTTCCGCTCGTCTACGCGGACACCTCTGCACTCGGAGCGCTCCTGGTCGCACAACCCGAAACCCGGGCGCTGGCGGACTGGCTCGACCAGACGCCTTCCAGGCTCGTCTCGAGTGATCTGCTCGAGACTGAGCTGCGTCGCATGGCAGTGAGGGAAGGGCGGGATCAGGCGAAGGTCAGTGCGATCCTCGATGGCGTGTCGCTCGCGGCACTTGACAGGGCCACGTATCGGTCCGCGGGGTTCCTGCCGATGCCAAAGCTGCGTACTCTGGACGCGTTGCACCTTGAAGCGGCAATGCGTCTCGACGTTGAAGCGATCCTCACATATGACCGCCGACTCGGTGAGGCGGCGAGGTCTGCCGGAGTCGACGTGATCGCACCGGGAAGCGAGGTGCCTCCTGACGAAGCATGACGTTGTGCCCGCCGACCGGCGTGCTGTCGTGATCGTCACGGGTGCAGGTCGCGGCATCGGCCAAGCGGTAGCGCGGGCTTACGTCGAAGATGACCACGTCGTCGTCACCGATGCGTGGAGCGTCGTGCCGAGAAAGTGACTTCCTCATTGGGCGCGGATGTCGCGAGTCCCGACGTCACGGGTCAGCGGCAGTAGAAGGCCGTAGGGGTCGATGCCGTACTGCCAGGCCTGGTTCCGACTGCGATGACGCCGAGAGGGATCCGGATTCCTTCGCCAGTACGCTCGGTCTTGCTGCGCGCCCGAAGAGGCGGCTCCCCGTCCCGCTCGAACGCTGATCGAGACGCGGACGTTCAGGCGCGCACGGCGTGCTCGATGAAGTCGAGCATCGTCGCAGTCATGGGGGCGAGGTCCAATGTCTCGTCGGACGCCCACCGGTCGAGCGCCCCATTCTTGGCGGCCTCGATCAGGTAGGCCATCTCGGTGGCGTCGAAGGCTCGGAACTGCCCCTCGGCTTGGCCTTGGCGGAGCAGGTCGGCGAGCGTTGCGGCTTCTTGCGTCGAGATGTTCTCGAACGCATGGATGAAGCCGTGCTCGCGATGGTTGGACATGACCTCGACCATCGCGCGGAACTCGATGCGCCTCGAGGAGAAGAACTCCAGCTCGGCGCGGAGTTGCGCGAGCAGACGTGCCACGGGGGACATCTCGTCGGACACGCTGGTCGCGATGTGCCGGGCGCAGTCCTCGAACAGAGTCAGAGCCACCCGGCGCAAGATCTCGTCCTTGCTGGCGAAGTGATAGGTGATGACCCCTTTGCTGACCCCCGCCCGTTGCGCGATGCGACCCACAGACGCCGCCGCGTAGCCGACCTCGGACAGCACTTCGGCGGCTGCGCGCTCGATCTGTGTCTGTCGTGCGTGTCCGCCGAGGGTGCTGCGTGGTGCGGGCGCTGAACCATCTCTTGTACTCACGTACTAATATTAGTACGATCGTGCGATGTTCGCGAGCGGGGTGAGCGTGCCGGAGGAAGCGCGCGATGGTGGCAACCAGGTGAAGCGGTTCGTGAAGCTCGGCGTCTTCTCCGTCGTCATCGTCGTGATCGCGGGCCTGCTGGGTCTGGTTATCGACGCGCCCTTGTTCGGCTTCAGCCCACTCGAGAGCGAGTACGCGAACCGGATGCTGAACTACCAACTCAGTGCCTTGCCGGTGGTAGGGCTGGCCCTGCTCGTGACGTTTGTGTTCGCGGGAAAGGTCCGACTCCGCTACCTCAACCTCCACCGCACCGGTGCGATGCGTCCATTCTTCGCGCAGCCTGGCGGAGGGCGATGGGAGTCGGACGGCTGGTTCTTGGGTCTCATGATGGTCGCGATCGTCGCGACGGTCACGTTCTTCCAGTTCCTCCCCGGCGGGTTCACGTTCCGCTGGGCCCACCTCGCCCTGGTGCTTCCACTCGCGGCGATGAACGCCTTCACTGAGGAGACGATCTTCCGACTGCCATTCGTCACCATGGGTGAGAACGACACCAGCTCACGGACGTACGGGCTGCTCATGGGCTCCGTGGTCTTCGGCGCCTACCACTACGGAGGTATTGCACCCAACGGCGTCGTCGGTGCGACCATGTCGGCCTTCCTGGGGTTCGTCCTGGCGAAGTCCATGCAGGAGACCAGGGGGTTCTTCTGGGCCTTCGTGATCCATGTGGCGCTCGACATCCCCATTCTGATCTTCGCTCTCAATCAGACGCCCTCGCCGTAACGCCTCATCTCGACTCACCTCTTGTGCGTAAGTACGAGCTAGCGTACTTTCGTGCCTGTGGCTGATGAGATCTCAGATTTGCGGACGGCGCTCGCGGCACTCGAAGCGCGTGTGGCCGACCTCGAGCGGACGTCCCCACCCGCGCCGGCATCATCGACTGATCCGGACGTCTTCTGGGCGCTGGCCGGACTCCGAGAACGCATCGCGTCCGATCCGGGTCGAGCTCCGGGTGCCGTCATGCTCGTCGGCTCGGTGGCCCTGCCCGACGGCGCGGCGGAGTGGCAGCAAGGCGCGTCGTCGGCAGGGTTGCTCGAGACCGACTGGTCGGACTCGGCCTCAGCGCTGAGCGCGCTTGCGCATCCGGTGCGCCTCGAACTCACCCGTCACATCCTGAACGGAACGCACGCGACCGCCGAACTCGCCGCGCTCGAGGGGCTGGGCACGACGGGGCAGCTGCATCACCACCTCCGTCAGCTCGTGAGCGCGGGCTGGGTCAGGCAGTCCGGGCGCGGCAGCTACGAGGTGCCGGCGGCACGCGTCGTTCCGGTCCTCGCGGTCGTGATGGCGGCGCAGCGATGAGGCTCATGAAGGCGCTGTACTCCCGGCGTCTGCTGATCCTGTTTCCTTCGATGCTGATCCTGCTCCTGCTCGCGGTGTTCGGCCAGGCCCTTCCTGAGGAACTGCGTTCTTTGCAGGTGACGGTCTGGGCGATCACGCTCGCCGGATTTGCGATCGGCCTGGTGCTGGCCGCCCTTGGCACATTCCTGGCTCCGGGACACGAGGCGGCCGGTCGCGAGGCGCGTGCTGTCCGTGCGCCCGTGGTCGGTCGCTGGGCTGCCGTGAACAGTCCGGCATCGAAGGTCCCGAGCCACGGGGTGCGCGGTTACGGGCAGGCGTACGCCATCGATCTCGTCGCAGATCCGGATGACGGCCGTGCGCGCCCGGCGTTCGGGGGCGAGGCGTTCCGCGCTTCGCAGGCATACCCCGCGTTCGGCGAGCCCGTGCGGGCGATGATCGACGGCGAGGTTGTCGTCGCATCCGGGTGGCGTCGCGATCACCGGGCACGGTCGAACTACCTGACGCTGGTCTACATGATGCTCGAGGGCATGCTGCGCGAGATCGGAGGGCCGGGGTGGATCGTCGGCAACCACGTCACGATCCGCGGCGACGACGGCGTGCATGCCTTGGTCGCGCACCTCCAGCAAGGCTCGCTCACGGTGGGACCGGGCGAGCGCGTGCGAGCGGGTCAGGTCATCGGTCGGTGCGGAAACTCCGGCAACAGCAGCGAGCCGCACGTGCACGCCCAGCTCATGGACGCGCAGAACCTGCTGACCGCCCAGGGCCTCCCCATGGTGTTCTCCGACGTTCGCATCGGCGACACTGATCCCGCCGACGTCCTTCCTGAGAACGAGCAGCACATGACCGCATCGGCGTGACGGCTGACATCGCGCGGATCCATCGGTCGATCCGCGCAGCGTGCACCGATCGCGACGCTCCCTCTCACCACCGCTGCGTCGGTCCCGAGCGATGACTATCCGCGTCGCCAGGTATCTACCCCAAGGAGAAGACCTGACGGCACGGATGGCCCGCTACGGCGATGGCCGGAGAAGGACGACGATGACGACCGAGTATCAATCTGCCGCGACGCCGCGTCGGTGGTGGGTCCTGGCTGTGGTGTGCATGGCGATGTTCATGGGCGTACTGGACTCCACGAGCGTGTATGCGGCGTTACCCGTCATCGCGATCGACCTGGGGTTTGCGCCCGCGGAGGTTCAGTGGGTGATCACCGCCTACGGGGTGGCGATCGGTGGACTGCTGCTCCTGGGCGGGCGGTTGGCCGACCACCTGGGCCGCCGACGCATGTTCACGATCGCCGTGGGAGTGTTCGCTGCCGCCTCGTTGGCATGCGGCTTCTCCCCGTCGCCGGAGGTGCTGATCGCCGCGCGGGTGGCTCAAGGCGTGGGTGCGGCGGTGATGACGCCCGCAGGGATGTCGGTCCTGATGCAGGTCTTTCCGGACGGCCCGGACCGCAACAAGGCCCTGGGAATCTGGGGCGGCCTCGGAGGGGCCGGGGCTACCGTCGGGCTGCTGCTGGGAGGTGTGCTCACCGACTGGGCGGGTTGGGCCTGGATCTTCTTCAGCAACGTCCCCGTGTGCCTGATCGTGGTGGCGCTGTGCCCGGTCCTGCTGCCTGAGAGCACGCGCAGCACACAGCGGCTCGACGTGCCGGGAGCGCTCGCGGCAACCGCCGCCCTGGTGCTGGCCCTCCTGGCCCTGTTCCACATCACAGCGCACGGGATCAGCCCTTTCGCGCTGATGCTCTGCGCCGGGGCGTCGGTGGCCGCAGCACTGTTCGTCGTCATCGAACTACGCAGTTCGGCACCGTTGGTGCCCATGCGGATCTTCAGCTCGCGCACCCTCGTCGGAGGCAACCTGGTCATCGTCATCGCCGGCATTGCGGTCGACGGGCTGCTGATCGTGGTGACGCTGTACGCCCAGCAGGTGCTGGGCTTCTCGGCACTGCACTTCGGCCTGGCGATGGCGATCATGACCGTCACCTCGGTCCTCGGGGTGGTCGCCGGACAGCATCTGGTCACGCGGACAGGGTTCCGACTCGTCGCCTCGTGGGGAATGATCCTGTTGATGACCGCCTGCCTGTTGCTGAGTCGGCTGTCCGTCGACGGCACCCTCGTCGAGGATCTACTCGCGGGGCTGGTCGTGTTCGGTGCGGGCATGGGGGCCGCGTTCGTCGCCGGCCAGATCGCGGCACTGACGGGTGTGGCCGAGCACGATTCGGGCGTGGCGGCAGGGCTCGCGGAGACCGGCTTCGCGGTGGGGACCACGATGGGGGCAGGGCTTGCCTCGGCCATCGTGATCGGCGTCGCGACGCGCGCGAGCACGGGGGCGCCGTCGGCGTCGGAGCTGACCGGAGGGCTCGCAGCCGCCCTCGTCGTCCTCGCCGCGCTGGCTGCCGTAGGGGCGCTGTGCGCCGCCGTCCTGCTCCGCACCTCCCGTGCGGCGACCTCGAGGAGTGTGACGCTGTCATGACGCTGGGGGTTGACGACTTCAACGGTCGGATCAGGCCGTACCGTCCAGAGCTGCTGGCTCACTGCTATCGGATGCTGGCATCGATCCACGACGCCGAGGACGCCGTCCAGGAGACATTCCTGCGCGCCTGGCGCGGATACGGCACCTTCGAAGGCCGCTCCTCGATCAGGACCTGGCTGTACCGGATCGCGACCAACTCCTGCCTGCGCGCACTGGAGAACCGCGGCCGCCGAGCCCTACCGGCCGGGTTGGGCGGCCCCTGTGCGGACCCGGCCGCGCACCTGGCCGAGTGGCCCGAGCTGCCCTGGATGGAGCCGATTCCGGACACCCTCCTCGGCGGCCACCTCGGCGCCGCCGCGGACCCGCTCGCCACGGTCACCCGCCGCCACAGTGTGAGGTTGGCGTTCATCGCCGCCCTGCAGCACCTGGCGCCGCGCCAACGCGCGGTCCTCGTGCTGCGCGATGTCCTGGCTTTCAGCGCCGCCGACGTGGCCGCGATGCTCGAGACGACACCGGCCGCGGTCAACAGTCTGCTCCAGCGTGCGCGGTCCCAGATCGCTCACGCCCGGCCCACCGAGACCGATGTCCAGGAGCTGAGCCCGGGGAGGGAGCGTGACCTGCTGGACCGCTTCGTGTCGGCCATGCACGCCCACGACATCCCCGGGCTCGTGGCCGTGCTGACCGAGGACGCTGTCTACGAGATGCCACCGTTCCCCTCGTGGTTCCGCGGGGCCGAGGTCATCGGTCGGATGGTCGATGCGCAAAGCCCTGCAGAGGGCCCCGGCGACCATCTCCTCGTGCCCACTGCGGCCAATGGTCAGCCGGCCTTCGGCCTCTACATGCCCGATGAGGACGGCGTGCACCGGGCGTTCAATCTGCAGGTGCTCACCCTCGCCCCGACGGGGATCAGCCACGTCGTCGCCTTCTTCGACGCGCGACTGTTCAGCCGGTTCGGCCTGCCTGAGACGGCGGTTCCGGATCGGGGCTGATCGACGGCGCGAGCTCGTCGAGCCGTGAGAGGCGCTCGCTCGCGCGCCGGGCCCGGTCGGCCGCGGGCAGCTCCCACCAGGCGGTACCGCGCTCACCGAGCCCTTCCTTGGCGAGCTGGACCCGGTCACGCGCTGAACGTCGAGTCTCGTCGTCGGTGGCTGTGCGCACCGCCGACCGTGCACGTCCGAGATGGGAGCGCAGCTGCCCGGCCACCCCCGGGTCCAACGCCGGATCCTCGGCACGCCACCGCCGCCCCCCGACGACGATCCATCGCCCGTCCTCACTCCGCTCCACCGTCTTCTCAGCCATCGCTCCATCCTGCGATGCTCACGGCCGCCGCACCACCGGCGTGGGCGCTGCCGCCCGGCTGGCACCAGGAGCTGTGCCCGATCGATCCGGACCGGAATAGTCGGGGCCGGCCGCCTATCGAGCGCGAGCAGCCGACCCGCTGACCGGATCGACACGGATACGTGGAGTGCGGGGCCATGGCGCCGCGGAGTCCCCCCAGCCGTGTCGCGCCGGTCACGGAGGGCGCGGTCTACTCCATCCCGGGCCGGCGCCGGGTCTGCTTGGTCTGCCCGCGCTGCCGCTTCGCCTCCAGCCGACGGCGCTGGGAACCACGCGTGCGTCGGGTGGGCCGGCGTACCACCGGTGGCGTCACCGCCTCGCGCAGCACCGCCGCCAGCCGCTCCCGGGCGGCGGCGCGGTTGCGGTGCTGTGACCGGTACTCGGAGGCGTCGATCGTCAGCACCGTCCCGGTCAGCCGAGGCGCCAGATGCGCCAGCACCCGCGCGCGCTGCGTCTCGTCCAGGGCGCTCGTGGTCGAGAGGTCCACGCTGAGCTGAACCCGCGAATCAGTCGTGTTCACGCCCTGGCCGCCCGGACCGGAGGACCGGGAGAACTGCTCGACCACTTCTGCCTCCGGCACCGTCAGCCCATCCGGTGCCCCGGGCCCCGGGGGACAGCGCAGACCGTTCACTTCCTCAGTACTCCTGGCTCTCCTCCCGCAGCCGCGGCTCCACGCGATGCTGCGGGTGGAAGCCCGACTTGTCGGCGTAGAAGGCACGGATGCGGTCCATATCGGCGGAGACGTCACCGGTGAGGTGGAACGTCTCGCCGAGGCCTGAGGTCATCGTGGTGCGATCCATGAAACCGAGGGTGACCGGCATGCCGGTCTCGCGGGCGATCCGGTAGAAGCCCGACTTCCAATGGGTCTGCCCCTTGCGGGTGCCGTCGGGCGTGACGACGAGACTGAACACCTCGCCCGAGGTGAGGCGCTGCACCACCTCGGCCACCACCCGGCTCGGGTCGGAACGGTCCACCGGAATCCCGCCGAGCGCCCGCATGATCGGCCCTTTCCACCCGCGGAACAGGCTTGCCTTGCCCAGCCATCGGATCGGGATGCCCAGCCGCCAGGCGATCGCGAGCATGAACGCGAAGTCCCAGTTGGAGGTGTGCGGCGCACCGATCAGCAGACTCGGCCGATCGGGCCTGGGCAGGGAGTCCAGCCGCCATCGGCTGAGCAACCAGAAGACGCGGGCAAGCAGTCGCCGGAGCACGCCACCACTGTAGGGCACCCCGCCTCCCGGCTCCCTGCCGCCGTAGACTGACCGGGCCGCCAGCGGAGGGAGACGCATGGACGCCGACGTCATCGTCGTCGGAGCAGGTCTCGCGGGTCTGCAGGCCGCCCGCAGTCTGCAACGCGAAGGGCTCGCCGTCACCGTGCTCGAGGCGGGTGACGCCGTCGGCGGGAGGGTGCGCACCGACGTGATCGACGGCTTCCGCTGTGACCACGGCTTCCAGCTGCTCAACCCTGCCTACCCCGCGGTGCGCCGGTGGATCGACACGGCGGCGCTGGGCCTGCAGCGATTCGGTACCGGCGTCGTGGTCCGCGACGGCGAGAACACGACCACGCTGGCGCACCCGATGCGCCACCCCCAACACGCGCTGGAGACGCTGCGTAGCCCGCACCTGCCGCTCGGGGACCTCGCCGCCCTGACCCGATGGCTCGGCCCGACCCTCCTGCGCGCCACCACCGCCTCCCGTGCCGCCCAGGACGAGACCCTGACCGCCTCCTTCGACCGGGCCGGACTGACGGGGCGGTTGCGCCGGGACGTGCTGGACACCTTCCTCGCCGGCGTCCTCGCCGACTCCAGCGGCGGGGCGTCGGCGAACTACGTCAAGCTGCTGATGCGCTCGTTCGCTCTCGCCACCCCCGGCCTGCCGCGGGAGGGGATGCAGGCCCTCCCGGAGCAGCTGGCCGCCGCCCTGCGCTCCCCGGTCCGCCTCGCCGACCCGGTGCGCCAGGTCCGTGAGAGTGCCGACGGCGTGGAGGTCACCACCGATTCGGGCTGGCTGCGTGCCCGGGCAGCCATCGTCGCGGTCGGCCCGCAGGACCTGGCGCTCGTTGACAAACCCACTCCGACGACGCACGGGCTGACGACCTGGTGGTGGCGCACCTCCGAGGTGCCCACGGACAGCTCGTTCCTGATGCTCGACGCCTCACGCCGCGGAGGCGGCCCCGCCGGACCGATCTGGCACACCGCCGTCATCAGCAACGCCGCACCGTCCTACGCGCCGGCGGGTCAGCACCTGATCGAGGCCACCACGCTGCTGGACCGGCCCGACGGGCAGGCGGACGAGGCCGCGGTCCGGGCCGATCTCGCGCGCCTCTACCGGACCTCCACCCGGAGCTGGGACGTCGTTGCCCACCATGTCGTGCCGCACACGCTGCCGGAACTGCCGCCGCCGCTGGTGGCCCGCCGCCCCCAGCGCATCGGCGAGCGGCTGTTCGTGGCCGGCGACCACCGCGACACCGGGTCGATCCAGGGCGCGCTGGTCTCGGGGAACCGGGCGGCCGTGGCGCTCGCCGGCGTGCTGGGCGGGCCGCGTCGACCGTCGCGATGAGTCGTGACGTGCGCTCCCGATGCAGGGCTGTCCACAGGGGCGAGGTGCCGCTCCGCCTCCGGAGGGCGATCGCGACATCGTTGCCCCATGGGAATCAGGTACTACGCCTACGCATTCGACGACGACATGACCGAGCGGGCATTCGCAGACCCTCTGTGCATTCTCTCCGATGACCCCCTCGCCGACGCCTGGGGGCTGGTGCCGGGCGCCGCGGAGAGCCCGGTCACCGGGCAGCCGCGAGTTCCTCCGCGAGACATGCTCTACCTCGACAAGGCCTGGCCGCTGCTGCAGAGCCTCACCGCGCCAGACGGAGCGGCCAGGCCGGCGCACCGGATGTTCGAGGGCGAGGTGAGGATGCACGCCGAGGGGTGGGACCCGTGGATCCGGACACTCTCGCCCGAGGAGATCCCGGCCATCGCTCGAGACCTGGCCGGCATCGACGAGTCCCAGGTGAGCGCCTGCGTCGATCGGATCGCACCAGGACTGCGACGAGCCGGAGATCTCGAGTACGCCCGCGAGTACCTTCGCCGCGCTCAGCGTTTCGTCACCGACCTTGCCGCGGAGCACCGGGGCATGGTGTATCAGATCGGTTAGCCGGAGCACACGCGCGCGGGCCCACGCCCTGGCCCAGGCGTGGTTACAGTCGCAGCATGGCTACCGATGCTGCCCCCGATCGACCCGGCGCCGGCCACCAGAGCGGCCGGACCTGGCTGATCACCGGCGCCACCAACGGCGTCGGGCGTGAGGTCGCCCGGGCCGCGGCCCGCGCCGGTGCGCGAGTCATCGTTCCCGCCCGGCACGCCGGCCGCGGGGAGGAGTTGCTGGCCGAGCTCCGCGAATCCGGGGCGGACGCGGTCGGGGGGCGCCTCGATCTGGCCGACCTCCGCTCGGTCCATGCCTTCGCCGACACCATCGATGAGCCGATCGACGTGCTGGTGAACAACGCCGGCGCCGTCACCTCACGGCGCCGGGAGAGCGCTGAGGGTTTCGAGCTCATGCTGGCCACCAACTTCCTCGGCCCGTTCGCCCTCACCAACCTGCTCGCGCCCCGGGCGCGTGAGCGCATCGTCGTGGTGGCCTCGAATGCCCACCGCTCCGGCCACCTCGACGGCGCCGACCCGCACTTCCGCCACCGCCGCTGGACGATCGCCGCCGCCTATGCGCAGTCGAAGCTGTGCGACATGCTCTGGGGCCGGGCGCTGCAGCCGCGGCTGCAGGCCGCAGGCAGTGACGCCGTCGTCCAGCTCGCCCACCCCGGCTGGGCCTTCACCAATCTGCAGAACGCCACCGGCGTCCCCCTGCTCGACCGGGCGGTCAGTGCCGTCTGCTCGCTCTTCGCCCAATCCGCCGCCGACGGCGCCCGGCCGGTCCTGGCCGCCGCCGTCACCGGCCACGCCCCGGTGACGTATCTGGGCCCGGACGGCTTCCGCGCCATGCGCGGCCGGCCGCAGGTGGAGCGCCCGACGGCGCTCGCGCTCGACGACGAGGCCGCCGAGGCGGTGTGGGCGCTGGGCGTGCGCGAGACCGGAACCGATCTGAACTGAGACTGCCGGCCGGGCGGGGGATGCCTACAGTCGGCCCATGACATCCCAGGACCGCCGCCCGTCCGGCCCGCACCTGCCTCCGCCCGTCATCCTTGCCGCCGCGGCCGGGCTGCAGCGGCTGCTCTCGCGCCGGCCGGCGTCGCCGTCACGGCCGCGGCGGGTGGCGTCGGCGGTCCTCGCCCTGGGCTCGATCGCGCTACCGATGACGGCGGCCCTGAACTTCCGCTCCCACCGCACCACGATCAGCCCGCTGGACCCCGCGGCCACCAGCACCCTGGTCACCTCCGGCCCGAACGCGCTCACGCGCAACCCGATGTACCTGGGCATGGCCGGCCTGCTGGTGGCTCACGCGCTCCGCCGCGGCTCGTGGCCGGCGACGATCCCGCTCGCACTCTTCGTCCTGGTGATCGACCGGACGCAGATCCGCACCGAGGAGCGGGCGTTGGAGAAGCAGTTCGGGTCCGCCTACCGGGTCTACTGCGCCGAGGTGCCGCGCTGGCTGAAGTTGTTGCCGAAACGGCAAAGCTGGTTGCCATGAACGTCTCCGAGAACCAGGATGTCGGTATGACCTCCTCGTCCCAGCACGCCCAGCACGAGTCCACCGACATCGACTCCTACTTCGAGCCGCCGGCCTGGGAGGAGCGCTATGCCGGTCACGGCTCACACTGGAGCGGCAGCGCGAACCCGCAGCTCGTGGACGTCGCCGCCGGCCTGGCCCCCGGTACGGCGCTCGATGTCGGGTGCGGGGAGGGCGGCGATGTCATCTGGCTCGCCCAGCAGGGCTGGCAGGTCACCGGTGCGGACTTCTCCGCCAACGGCCTGGCTCGCGCGGCTCAGCACGCGGAGGACGCAGGGGTGGCCGAGCGCGTGGACTTCTGGCAGACGGACGCCCGCACGTTCGAGGCCACCGGCGCTCAGTTCGATCTGGTGACCACCCACTACCTGCACCCACCCGACGGCGGAATGGTCGCCGTCGTGGGGCGCCTGGCCGGCGCCGTGGCCGCCGGTGGGCACCTGCTCGTGGTGGGGCACGCGCCGACGGGCACGCACATGCCGCAGAGCGAGGCCCACGCGAAGGCGATGTTCCTCGCCGCCGATCTGCTGCCCGCCGTCCCGGACGGGTTCGAGGTCCTCGTCGCCGAGCAGCGCCCCCGCTCGGTGGTGCGCGAGGGCCGGAAGATCGACATCGAGGACTCCGTGCTCGTGCTCCGGGCGCCGGGAGCCGGAGCGCGCTGAGGTCCTAGAATCGGCCTCCATGGACTGGGACTTCGAGGGCGAGATCATCGCATGGCGTGGCCCGGCCCCGTTCCTGTTCGTCGATATCGACCCCGACCTCTCCGCGGACATCAAGGCCGCCGCCCAGGGCCTGGAGTACTGGGGGCAGGTGGCCGTCGAGGCGACCATCGGCGCGACCACCTTCACCACGGCGCTGTTCCCGAGGCAAGGCCGCTACCTGCTCCCGGTGAAGGTGGCGGTCCAGCGAGCCGAGGGCGTCGGCGAGGGTGATGTGGTGGCCGTCTCGCTCGCGCTCCGGTACGAGCGGTGAGCCGGTCCGGGCTCGTCCTCACCGAGGAGTTCACCCGCGCCCTGGAGATGCTCGAGGGCGGGCAGAACCTCTTCCTCACCGGTAAGGCCGGCACCGGGAAGTCCACCCTGGTCCGCCACTTCCTGGGCACCACCGCGCGGCGGGTGGTGGTGGCGGCCCCCACCGGGATCGCCGCACTGAACGTACGCGGCTACACCATCCACCGACTGCTCGGGCTCACGCCCACCACCTCGCTGGCCGACGTGCGCGAGGGCTCCTACCGGCCGGGCCGCTTCGCCGCGACCCTCGCCGGGCTGGACACCCTCGTGGTCGACGAGGCCTCGATGATCCGCGCCGATACCTTCGACATGCTCGCCGCGGCGCTGACCAGGTTCGGGCCCCGCCCGGGGGAGCCCTTCGGCGGGGTCCAGCTGGTGCTCGTCGGTGACCTGTACCAGCTGCCTCCGGTGGTCACCGCAGCAGAGGCCGACCACTTCGCCACCCGGTACGAGACGCCCTACTTCTTCTCCGCCGACTCCTTCGACGCCGACCTGTTCCCGACCCTGGCGCTGACCACGGTGTTCCGTCAGCTCGGCGACGACCAGCTCACCGCCACCCTCAACGCCATCCGCGAGGGCGTCCTCGTCGGGCAGGCGCTGGACGCGCTCAACGCCCGCACCGACGCCTCCTTCGAACCCCCCGAGGACGAGTTCTGGCTCACCCTGGCACCGACGAACCGACTGGTCGCCGCGCGCAACCGTCAGCGACTCGACCGCCTCGAGACCCCCGAGCATGTCAGCCACGCCGCGCGCTACGGGGACCTCTCGCTGCTGGACCCGCCCGCGGACGAGATCCTGCGGTTCAAGGTCGGCGCCCAGGTGATGATGCTCACGAACGACCCGGCCAACCGCTGGGTCAACGGCACCCTCGGCCGCATCGACGCGGTCGAGGTCGAGGCCCACGGGTACGCCGTCACCGTGACCTTCACCAGCGGTGAGTCGGCGCGCGTGAGCGACCACACCTGGGACTCCACCCGGCCGGTGATCGAGCACGGCGCGATGCGCCACGAACTGATCGGCACCTTCACCCAGCTGCCGTTCCGGCTCGCCTGGGCGATCACCATCCACAAGAGCCAGGGCCAGACCCTCGACCGCATGGTGGTCGACCTCTCCGGTGGCGTCTTCTCCCACGGCCAGGTCTATGTGGCCCTCAGCAGGTGCACCTCGATGGCGGGCCTGGTGCTGCACCGACCGGTGCTGGCCAAGGACCTGCGCACCGATCGCCGCATCGCCCGCTTCCTGCGGCCCGCGAGCGCCTGCGCCACCCACGCCCGGTACTGCGGGATCGGGATCCTCACCGTGGGGGAGGAGGGCCGGATGTCCCGGCCCCGCCCGGTGGAGATCGCCATGGCCTTCGAGGACGGCACCGCGGTCAGCACCCTGGTCAACCCGCAGCGTGACCTCGCCCAGGCACGCGCGCAGTACGGCATCACGACGGCGGACGTCGCCCTCGCGCCGACCCTCACCGAGGCGTGGGCGATCCTCGCCCCGTTGCTGGAGGGATGTATCCCGGTCGGGCCCCGGATCGATGAGACCGTGGCGCTCCTCGACTTTGAGCTCAAGCGCCTGGGGACGGCGTGCGTGCTCCCGCTCGGCGTCGACGTGCCCGCGCCGGCGGCCGGCGGCGAGGCTGTGAGCGCGCTGGATCGCGCGCGCCGGGCGCTGCGCTCGTTCCGGGCGATGCAGATGACGCCCGAGGCGGGGGACGCCTTCGGCGAGCCCTCGCCCGACCTCGTGGCCCAGGCCTACCTGCTGAGTCAGGACGACGTGCCCACCCCCGAGATCGTGCACCTGCCTGCCCTCACCGAGCTGCTGCGCGCCGGTGTGCCGGTGGCTGCCGCGCTGCTCGGGCGGGCACCGCACGCCGGCGCCTCCCCGACGCCGGAGATGTCCGGTCCCCTGCGCGAGACGATGGCGGCCCAGGTGGAGCGAGCGCTCTCGCGTGTGCCGGTGACCGATGACCTGATCCGCCGGGTCGGCGCGGTCGACGCCGTGCTCGGCACGCGCTTGGCCGAGGGCTTCGAGGCGAGGGCTCGTACCCGGCCCGATCCCGGGTTGGCGCTGGTGGAGGGAGCTCGGGTCTGCTTCACCGGAGAGGTGCTCACGCCGTCGGGGCGCCCGCTGGGCCGCGAGGAGATGGAGGCGCTCGCGATCCGGGGTGGTCTGCGTCCCGTGCCGTCGGTGACCAAGACGCGCACGGACGTCCTGGTCACGGCCGAGGCGGGCACCCAGTCGGGGAAGGCGCGTAAGGCGCGCGAGTACGACAAGGCGGTGGTCGACGCCGAGACCTTCCTGGCCTGGCTCATCGACCGGGGCCTGCACGTTCCGCAGTGATCCGCGAGTGTCTACGATCGACGACATGACAACCCCGGCTCGCCTGCGTCGAGCAGCGCTGGACCTGCCCGAGGCGGAGGAGCAGACCGGCGACGGAGCACCCGCCTTCACCGTGCGCGGGACGACCTTCGCCCGCGTCGTGAAGGACGAGGCCGAACTGCGGCTACCCCCCGAGGTGGTCCGCGAGGTGGTAGCCGGCCGGCCCGGGAGTGAGGCGGTCAGTCGTGGCCCCTTCGTGACCGGGGTGCTCCTGCCGCTCGCGGATGTGGATGGACAGGCGCTCAACGGCCTGGTGGCCCAGGCGTGGCGGCACTGCGCCCCACCGGACCTGCGTGAGCGGTACGACGCCGCTGTGGCGGGGACGGCCGCGACCGACCTGCCCGCCATCGGCAAGCCGGCCACCCGGGCGCTCGCCGCCGCGGGGATCACGACCATGGAGCAGGTGGCCGCGCTCTCCGAGACCGAGCTGCTGGCCATGCACGGAGTCGGGCCGAAGGCGGTGCGGATCCTCGGTGACGTGCTGACCGAGCGGGGACTTTCCCAGGCCTGATCGCAGGCGGGCGCGCCTGCCCGCTCGACCCGGATGGCTTCATTATCGCGCCCGGCAACTACGAAGCCCAGGCTCACGCCGTCGTCGCGAACCTGCGACAGGCCCTGGCGGACCTCGGCGCGGATCTGACCGACGTCGTCTCCCATCGGGTGCTCGTGGCCTCCTCGGACCAGGCCGACCTGGTCCGGGTGTGGAACGTCGTCCGGGCCGCGTTCGGCGACCGTGACGTCCCGTCCACACTGATGGGCGTCACCGTGCTCGGCTGCGACGCCCAGCTCGTCGAGGTCGAGGCCGTGGCGGTGCTGCCGGATCCGCCGCTGCCCTCGGACGGGGTGTTCGACGTCCGGCCGTCCGGAAGGCGCTTGCCCAGCGGTGGCTGTTCCATTACGGTGCGAGTGAGCAATTTTCACCTAGGTAACGGAGCCATGAAAATGAATCTCACGGCATCGCGTCGGACTTTCCTGGTCGGCACGGCAGCGGCGCTGGCTGCAGCTGGGACGATCGGCACCGGCTCGGCGGCGCTCGCGGCCGAGCCCTTCGACGGACTGGTCGATCGACGGCGGGAGTTCCTCACCGGCGGTGAGGTCGCCGCCACCCATCCGGAGCTGGCCGAGAAGCGGGCGAGCATCGATGCCGAGGTCAGTGAGCTCGTCGACACCTTCGTCCGGACTACCGGGCGCACGGGCCTCTGGCCGGACCTGCGGATCGGCGCCGCCTCGAACACGGCGGAGGTCGGCAACATGGGGGTGACGGCGAACCGGATCACGATGCTGGCCACCGCGTGGGCGTCGGCCGGGAGCGAGTACTACCAGGATCCCGACCTCCGCTCGGACCTGCAGGGAGCGCTCTGGTTCCTCTCCGGGCAGTACCGCGCCGACCGAGGCCGGCCGGGCAACTGGTGGTTCTGGGAGATCGGGCTCCCGCGCCAGCTGGCCGACACGCTGATCCTGCTGGGTGACGACGCTCCCGCGGAGGCGGTGGACTTGCTCATCGCCGCGATCCGGTTCCACGCGCCCGATCCCAACGTCCGGCGGGACTACCCCACCCTGAAGGAGACGGGCGCGAACCGCGTGGACAAGGCGCTCTCGTGCATCATGCGCGGCCTGATCGACGAGGATGTCGACGACGTCATCCTGGGGCGGGACGCGCTCTCCGATGTCGCCGGAGACGGCGCGAACAGCGTGTTCGGCCGGGTCACCTCCGGCGACGGCTTCTACGACGACGGTTCCTTCGTCCAGCACGGCTACCTGCCCTACTCCGGCACCTATGGCGGTGTGGCGATCACCGGAGTGGCGGAGGTGCTGGCCCTGCTCGCCGGCAGCGAGTGGGCGGTGACCGATCCGGACGTCAACAACCTGTTCGAGTCGATCGACCTCACCTTCGCCCCCTTCCAGTGGGACGTACGCACCATGGACACCACCCGTGGCCGCGCCGTCTCGCGCCAGCAGGGCCAGGACTTCCACTCCGGATTCGCGATCGCCTCGGCGGTGCTCGTCCTGGCCGACTCCGCCCCGGAGGCGGACGCCACCCGCTACCAGGCCATGGTCAAGGGCTGGCTGGAGCGGACCGAGGACCAGCCGCTGGCCACCAACACCCAGACGCTCGCCGCGACCGCGCGCAGCCTGGCCGTCGCCGAGAACGATGACGTGACAGCCGCCGGTCCGCGCACCGGGACGACGAACACCTACCACCAGGAGCGGATCGTCCACCACCGGGGTGACTGGGCCGCCGTCGTGAACACGTCCTCGTCCAGGATCGGCCGCTACGAGTGGGGCAACCGCGAGAACAACCTCGGCTGGTACCAGGGCGACGGGATGATGTTCCTCTACCACCGCGAGGACTCCGCCCAGTACTCCGCCGACTTCTGGCCCACCGTGGATCCGTACGCGCTGCCCGGCACCACGGTCACCGGTGAGGAGCGCGAGTCCGGCCTGGGGGACGGCACGGGCATCCCGCGCGCGCAGAATGCCTACGCCGGTGGTCTCACGCTCGCCGGCGAGCTCGGGACGACGGCCATGGACCTGCAGAACTTCTCGGACAATCTGCGCGCGAACAAGTCCTGGTTCTACCTGCCCGACCGGGTCGTCTGTGTGGGCTCGGGCATCACCGACAGCTCCGGCACCGGGGCGCGCACGATCGCCGAGAACCGGTCCTTCCCCGTGGGGGAGGTCCCCGCCGTGCAGGTCGATGGCGAGGACGTCACGCTCGAGGAGTCCCCCCGGCCGGCCTCTGCCGTGCACGTGGCCAACCATGCCGGCGTCGTGGCGCTTGCGCCCGTGGGGGCAGAGGAGGTTCCCGCCTGGCAGGTCCGGGCCGAGACCCGCACCGGCAGCTGGCAGACCATCAACGACGGATCCGACACCGGCGGCACCGATGAGGAGGTGAGCCGCGCCTACGTCCGCATCGAGCGGGAGCACACCGGCGACGATGACTGGTACGCGTACCAGGTCCTCCCCCTCGCCGAGGCCGGCACGATCGTGGCCGAAGCGGCCGAGCCGACCGTGACGGTCCTGCTGGCGGACCCGGCCGCGCACCTGATCGAGGCCTCCGACGGAACCCGGATGGGGCACTTCTTCGCCGAGGGCACGTTCGCCGGCTACACGGTGAGCGGGCCCTGCGCGGTGGCCCACCGGCGTGCGCCGCACGCGACCGGAGGTAGGGCCGCAGCCGGCGCCTTCCGCACCGAGATCGTGGTCTCACAACCCACGAAGTCCGGCGGCACCCTGAGCGTCTCCTTCGACATGGACGCACCCGGCACGCTCGTGAACGCGGACGACTCCGTACAGGTGGTCGCCACCAGCCCGTTGGAATTGGCGGTGGATGCTGACATTGCTCCGGGCAGTGAGCACCGGATCGTCTTCGCGAGCCTCGCCACGGCCGAGCCCGTCACGGTCGAGCACCTGGACACCGAGGGCGAGCCGATCGCCGACCCGGTGATCATCGAGGGTGAGATCGGGCAGTCCTACGAGGCTGAGCCGCTGGCACTGTCCGGATACCTGGATCCGGAGATCCCGGACAACGCCACCGGCACCATTGCCGAAGTGCCGATCACGGTGACCTTCGTCTATGAGCCGGAGCCGTCGCCGTCGCCGACCGATGACGGCTCCGGTTCGACGCCGACACCCACAGCGACCACCGGCACGGGGACGGTGACCCCGACCGATCCGGGCTCGACCGGCTCCACCGGTGGTTCGGGTGGCGGGCTGGCGAACACCGGTAGCTCGATGCTCCCGCTCGGAGCCGGCGCCCTGGCGGCCACCGCCCTCGGTGCAGCTGTCCTGGCCGGCCGGCGCCGTGGTGCGGTGGCCGGCGAAGCCGAGGACTGCTCCGGCGACACCGAGGCGGCACCGGAGCAGGAGTAGCCGCTCTCCGAACATGCGCAGACCCCCGTCGATCGCAGCGATCGACGGGGGTCTGCGTGCGGGACGGTCTGCTCAGACCCTGTCGGCCAGCGTCGCCACGATCCGGTTCAGCGTCTCCGAGGGACGCATCACCGCGGACGCCATGGCGTCATCGGGGCGGTAGTAGCCACCGATCTCGGCCGCGGCGCCCTGCACGGCGAGCAGCTCCGCGGTGATGGCCTCCTCGTTGTCCTGCAACGACTGCGCGATCTCGGCGAACCCGGCGGCGAGCTCGGCATCCTCGCTCTGGCCGGCCAGCTCCTGCGCCCAGTACAGGGCGAGGTAGAAGTGGCTGCCGCGGTTGTCGATCTCGCCGACCTTGCGGCTGGGGGACTTGTTCTCGTTCAGGAACGTCGCCGTCGCGCGCGAGAGCGTGTCGGCCAGTGCCTTGGCCCGGGCGTTGCCGGTGGAGGTACCCAGGTGCTCGAAGCTCTCGGCCAGGGCCAGGAACTCGCCCAGGCTGTCCCAGCGCAGGTGGTTCTCGGCCACGAGCTGCTGCACGTGCTTGGGAGCGGAGCCGCCGGCGCCCGTCTCGAACAGGCCACCGCCGTTGATCAGCGGCACCACCGAGAGCATCTTGGCGCTGGTGCCCAGCTCCAGGATCGGGAACAGGTCGGTCAGGTAGTCGCGGAGCACGTTCCCGGTCACCGAGATGGTGTTCTCGCCGCGGCGGATGCGCTCGAGCGAGAACCGGGTGGCCTCGACCGGGGACATGATCTCGATCTGCAGACCGTCCAGCTCGTGATCGCCGAGGTACTCCTTGACCTTGGCGATGAGGTTGCGATCGTGCGCGCGGGTCTCGTCCAGCCAGAACACGGCCGGGTCGCCGGTGGCGCGGGCGCGCGTGACGGCGAGCTTGACCCAGTCGCGGATCGGCACGTCCTTGGTCTGGCAGGCGCGCCAGATGTCACCGGGGGAGACCTCGTGGCTGAGCAGTACCTCGCCGGCGGCGTTGACGACCTCCACGCGGCCGGCGGTGTCGATCTCGAAGGTCTTGTCGTGGCTGCCGTACTCCTCGGCCTTCTGCGCCATCAGGCCGACGTTGGGCACTGAACCCATGGTGGTGGGGTCGAAGGCGCCGTTCGCGCGGCAGTCCTCGATCACGGCCTGGTAGACGCCGGCGTAGGAGGAGTCAGGGATCACCGCGAGGGTGTCCTGCTCGGCGTCGTCGGCGTTCCACATGTGCCCGGAGGTGCGGATCATGGCCGGCATCGAGGCGTCCACGATCACATCGCTGGGCACGTGCAGGTTGCTGATCCCCTTGTGCGAGTTGACCATCGCCAGCGCGGGGCCGGCAGCCAGGCCCTGCTCGACGGCGGCCCGCACCTCCTGCGCCACGCTCGCCTCGAGCGCGTCGAGGCCGGAGAGGATGGCGCCGAGCCCGTCGTTGGGGCTCAGGCCGGCGGCCTGCAGCTGCTCGCCGTGGGTGGCGAAGACCTCGGGCAGGAAGGCACGGACGGCGTGGCCGAAGATGATCGGGTCGGAGACCTTCATCATCGTGGCCTTCAGGTGCAGGGAGAACAGCACACCTTCGTCCTTGGCGCGGTGGATCTGCGCGGCGAGGAAGGCGTCGAGCGCCTCGGCGCGCATCACGGTGGCGTCGACGACCTCACCGGCGAGCACGGGCACCGACTGCTTCAGGGTGCGCTCGGTGCCGTCGGCTGCGACGTGACGGATGGTGAGGGTGTCCTCGCGCTCGATCACCACGGACTGCTCGTTGGAGCGGAAGTCGTCGGCGCCCATCGTCGCGACGTTCGTCTTCGAGTCCGCACTCCACTCGCCCATGCGGTGGGGGTTGCGGCGCACGTACTCCTTGACGGCCATCGGTGCCCGGCGGTCGGAGTTGCCCTCGCGCAGCACCGGGTTCACGGCGCTGCCCTTGACCTTGTCGTAGCGCGCGCGGGTGTCCTTCTCCTGCTCGGTCTTCGGCTCGTCCGGGTAGTCCGGCAGGTCGAAGCCCTGCTGCTGCAGCTCGGCGATCGCCGCCTTGAGCTGGGGCACGGAGGCGCTGATGTTGGGCAGCTTGATGATGTTGGCCTCGGGCGTCTTCGCCAGCTCGCCGAGCTCGGCCAGCGCGTCACCCATCTGCTGCTCGGCAGGCAGGACGTCGTTGAAGGCGGCGATGATCCGGCCGGAGAGGGAGATGTCGCGCGTCTCGACGTCGACACCGGCGGTGGCGGCGTAGGCCTCGATGATCGGCTTGAACGAGTAGGTCGCCAGCAGCGGTGCCTCGTCGGTGTGGGTGTAGATGATGGTCGACATTCAAGGGTCCCGTCGTGGAGTGCGGTGCTGATTGCTCGACATCAAGATATCGCCTCCCCGGGGCCTGGCGCCTGTTGCCGCCGCCGTCCTTGCCGGCACGCAGCGTCTCCGGTCGGCCCACCCGTTCCGCGGCGCCGGGGAATCCGGGCGTCGACCTCGCCGAGAACGGCGCCCGTGGTCGTTGTTGTGCAGCACAGGTACGTATTGCTGCGGTGCACGGAAGATCACGGGAGGAAGGTGGACGGAAGACGCGCTGCAAATGCCGTCTCATTCAGTAGAATTGGATTTCACCATATGAGACCCAGTCCTCGTTGTCTCGCTGACCAGCGCGGACGTTCTGCCGCGACGTGTCAACGACTGGGACGGCCCCGGCACCGCGCTCAGGAATGCGTTGCGAGCGAGGCGGGCTGACCGAGGGCAATGGCCGGGTCAAATGGGCGCTATGGACAGACGTGTGTCCGTTAGGTAACGATGCGGATACAAGATTGTCAGGGGAGGGCTGTCGCGCACTGACGCGTGTGTACAGTTCCCGTGTCCATGGCGAACGTTCGCCCGTCCGACCCACCAGGTCGTTCCGGACCCCGGTCCGGGGCGGGGGGCTCCCCGCCATCCAAAGGAGGAACTGTGAAGATCAGGCGCATCACCGCCGTCGCTGCCACGTTGGCAGCAAGCGCACTCGTGCTGAGTGCGTGCGAGACCCCCGACACCTCGTCCTCAGACGACGGCCTCGACACCGGAACCGCTGTCACGGTCGGCTGGAACCAGGGTTTCTACGAGTACAACGCTGACAGTGCGACGGGTAACGCCACCGCTAACGCGAACATCCTGTACTTGATGAACTCGGGTGTGAACTACTACGACGGCGACCTCAACCTGGTCCCGGACGAGTCCTTCGCCTCCTACGAGGTGACCAGCGAGGACCCGCTCACCGTCGAGTACACCTTCGCTGACGAGGCCTCCTGGTCCGACGGCACGCCGGTCGACGCCGCCGACATGCTCCTGAGCTGGGCCGCCCTGAGTGGCCACCTGAACACCGCCGAGTTCGTGCAGTCCTTCGACGAGGAGGGCAACGTCGTCTGGCTGTACCCGGAGGACTCCGAGAACGCCGGTGACGAGGTCCCGCAGGAGGAGATCGAGAACAACGTCTTCTTCAACTTCACCTCCGGCACGATCGGGCTGATCGAGGAGACGCCGACGATCTCCGAGGACGGCAAGACCATCACCATGGTCTACTCCGAGCCTTTCGCGGACTGGGAGTCCAACATCGGTGTCGGTGTGCCGGCGCACGTGGTAGCCATGCACGCCCTCGAGATCGAGGACGCGCAGGAGGCCAAGGACGCCCTGGTCGAGGCCGTCACGAACGAGGACGCCGAGGCGCTCGCCCCGATCTCCGACTTCTGGAACAACGGCTTCGCCTTCGGTGACACCCTGCCGGACGACGAGTCCCTGTACCTGTCCAGTGGTGCGTACATCATGACCGACTTCGTCCGTGACCAGTACGTCACGCTCGAGGCCAACGAGAACTACGCCGGCGACCACCAGGCGCAGATCGAGACCCTCACCGTGCGTTACAGCGAGGACCCGATGGCCCAGGTGCAGGCGCTGGAGAACGGTGAGCTCGACCTCATCTCCCCGCAGGCCAGTGCCGACACGCTGCAGGCGCTGGAAGCACTCGGCGACGACTTCGAGGTGCTCACCGGCGAGGGCGGCACCTACGAGCACGTCGACCTGATGTTCACCAACGGCGGCCCGTTCGACCCGGCCACCTACGACGGTGACGAGGAGACGGCCCTGGCCGTGCGCCAGGCGTTCCTGAAGCTCATCCCGCGTCAGGACATCGTCGATCGGATCATCTCGCCGCTCAACCCCGAGGCGTCGGTCCGTTCCTCCTACACCCAGATCCCCGGCTCGCCGAACTACGACCAGGTCGTCGAGGCGAACGCGATGGACGAGCTGTACCCGCTCGAGCTCGACCGCGAGGGCGCTGCCCAGCTCCTCGAGGACGCCGGGGTCGAGACCCCGGTCGAGGTGCGCATCATGACCGCGGCGGACAACGTCCGTCGTCAGGAGCAGCTCGCCCTGCTCACCGAGTCGGTGCAGCAGGATGGTCTGTTCGAGATCAATGACCAGTCCAGCGCCGACTGGGGTTCGCTGCTGTCCGACCCGAGCGGTTACGACGCCTCGATGTTCGGGTGGCAGTCCACCTCCACCGCGGTGAGCGAGTCCCGTGCCAACTTCGAGGACGGCGGCGGGAACAACTTCGGTGACTTCTCCGACCCGCGGGTGGACGAGCTGTACGACGAGCTCGCCGTCACCACCGACGAGGCGCGGCAGGCCGAGATCCTGGCCGAGGTCGAGTCGATCCTGGTCGAGGACGGGTTCGGCGTGACCATCTACCAGCACCCGGGCGTGCACGGCTTCAACGCCCGCCTGCAGGGTGTGGACCCGATCTCCATCTCCCCGACCATCTTCTGGAACTTCTGGGAGTGGGAGACGGACCTGACGGGTGACGAGGCAGCGGAGGACGACGAGTCCTGATCGCGTCACTGACGTGAGACCTGGGGGTGCCGGCTCCGGCCGGCACCCCCAGGTCTGCCCGCACCACCCGCCACGCCCGGCGGGCGACCATCACTGGCGGTGAGTCGGCGTAGACTCCCCGGACCAGGGCCGACCCCGGGCCGCCTGACGAGGTTCCTTCATGCTGACTTTCATCGTGCGCCGTGTGCTGATCGGCATCGGCATCCTGCTCGTGTCCTCGCTGCTGATGTACGTGCTGGTCGACATCACCATCGACCCGCTGGAGAACCTGCGGCTGAGCACGGACCCGAACAAGGAACTGCAGATCGAGCAGCGCATCGAGCTGCTCAACCTCGACGAGCCGGTGCTGCTGCGCTACCTGTGGTGGCTCGGCGCCTTCGTCACCGGAGACATGGGCACCGCGTGGACCACCGGGCGAGACGTCATCGACATCCTCGCCTCCGCGATCGTCTCCACGATCCAGCTGGTCACCGCCGCCACCTTCCTGGCGATCTTCCTCGGGATCGCCGTCGGTATCATCTCCGCACTGCGTCAGTACACCAGCTTCGACTACCTCATCACCTTCCTGTCCTTCCTGCTGTACTCGCTGCCCTCCTTCTGGATCGCGGTGCTGCTCAAGCAGTGGGGGGCCATCGGCTACAACGACTTCCTGCGCGACCCGCTGATCGCCATCCCGGTGATGATCGTGATCGCCGCGGTCATGGGGCTGCTGTGGTCGCTGGCCTTCGGGGGCAGCCTGCGGCGCAGACTCACGGTCGCCGGCGGCGCCGCCGGCGTGACGCTCGCGGTGCTGCTCTACATCCAGCTCACCGACTGGTGGAGTCAGCCGAACATCGGCCCGGTGCTGCTGACCATCAGCTCGCTCGCGATCGCGCTCGGCGTGACCACCCTTTCCACCGGGCTGCGCAACCGTCGCGCCCTCTACACGGCGCTGACGGTCGCCGTGCTGGGCATCGCGCTGTGGTACCCGATGCAGTTCGGGTTCTACTACCTGGGTGCCTGGGGCGTGCTGAACTGGGCGACCGTGCTGGGACTGGCCGTGGTGGCTGCGCTCGTCGGCGCGGCCGTCGGGTGGCTCTTCCGCGGCCCGGACTGGCGGATCTCAGCCCGCACGGGTGCCCTGACGGCGGTGCCCGTGGCGGCGCTCATCTTCATCGACCGGGTGATGCAGGTCTGGGACAACTACACCGCCTCCAACATCATCCGGGGGCGCCCGATCGCCACCATCGGTGATCGCACCCCGAACCTCGAGGGTGACTTCTGGGTGACCACCTTGGACCAGTACACCCACCTGCTGCTGCCGACGATCTCCCTGATGCTGCTCTCCTTCGCCGGCTACACCCGCTACGCCCGCGGCAGCATGCTGGAGGTGATGAACCAGGACTACATCCGCACCGCCCGCGCGAAGGGCCTCACCGAGCGCACGGTGGTGATGCGGCACGGGTTCCGCAACTCCCTCATCCCGATGGCCACGATCGTCCCCATCGACATCATCACGCTCATCGGGGGCGCCATCATCACGGAGAACATCTTCAACCGGCCCGGGATGGGGCAGATGTTCCTACGCCACCTCGACGAGAACGACATCGAACCGGTGATGGCTTACCTGGTCATCGTGGCGGCCCTCGCCATCGTGGCGAACATCGTCGCCGACCTCATCTACGCCGTCCTCGACCCACGGATCCGGGTGAACGCATGAGTACCCAACCTGAACCCGCCGAGCAGGCCGAGAACGCCATCGAGCTGAAGGCCGTCGAGGGCAAGTCCCAGGGCAGGATCGTCCGCGAGCGCTTCTTCCACCACCGCGGCGCCATCGTGGCCCTCGTGGTGCTGTTGCTGGTGGCTCTGCTGGGGTTGACGTCCATCGGTTTCCCGGTCTTCGGCTGGTATCTCGGCGGCTGGTGGCAGTACAACCCGGTCGAGACCATGGCGGTGGAGAACCCGGGCGGCGCACCCACACTCTCCATGCCGTGGAGCGAGGCCGGGTTCGCGATCGGCAACCACCCGTTCGGGCAGGACACCATCGGCCGCGACATCTTCGCCCGGACCATGAAGGGGGTGCAGACCTCGCTGGTGATCATGGTGATCGTCGGAGGCGTCGCCACGGCGGTCGGCGTGCTGGTCGGCGCACTCTCCGGCTTCTTCCGAGGCTTCACCGACACGCTGCTGATGCGCATCACCGATCTGTTCATCACCATGCCGCTGCTGGTGATCGGCGCCGTGCTGGGCAAGCTGGTCGGATCGCCCAGCGCCGTGCCGCTGGCCCTGGTTCTGGGTCTGATCACCTGGACCACCCTGGCCCGCCTCGTGCGCGGGGAGTTCCTGACGCTGCGCGAGCGCGAGTTCGTCGACGCCGCGCGGGTGGCCGGCGCCAGCAACTCGCGGATCATCTTCAAGCACATCCTGCCCAACGCGATGGGTGTGGTGATCGTGACCGTGACGCTGCTGATGAGTGCCGCGATCCTGCTCGAGACCGCGCTGAGCTACCTGGGCTTCGGGATCCAGGAGCCCACCATCTCCCTGGGCCGGATGATCAGCGAGTACCAGAGCTCGTTCAGCACCCGCCCGTGGCTGTTCTGGTGGCCGGGCCTGTTCATCATCACCATCGCCCTGTGCATCAACTTCATCGGTGACGGCCTGCGGGACGCCTTCGACCCGCGCCAGAAGCGGTTGCCCTCGGCGCGTGCGATGGCCAGGGCCGCCCGGCGCGAGCACCAGAGCAGCTCGGCGATCGCCCCGTGATCAGCGCAGTGGGCACCGCCGTGATCAGGACCGTGGACATGCGCGTGATCGCGCGTGAGGCGATCCGCTCAGGTGAGCCAGGAGGCCAGGGCGAGGGCCGCCGTCGCCGGGAGCAGGACGACCTGCGGGTGGTTCCAGCGGATCGTCGCCGGCAGCACGCCACGGCGTGCGCCGGCGAGGTGACCGGCCTCGGTCAGTGCGCGGTGGCGGTCGGCGATCGCCAGGGCCGCGGCCTCGGCTCCGTGCCCGGTGGGTCCGGTGGCGCCGCGGCCGGCGACCAGCGGCTCCTCAGCGGCCCGACGACGACGGGCCGTCAGCCGCGTCCCGGTGCCGCTACTGGCGGGCACCGCCCAGGCGGTCACGGCCAGGTCGGCGGCCTTGATCTGCAGCGACCAGCGGGTCTCGGCTTCGGTGAACTCCGGCCAGGGCACGTGCGCGGTGCGCAGGATGTTGACCACGGTGATGCCGCCGTCGGCCACCTGGACCTGCGGAGCCCAGAACAGCGCCCAGACGAGCGCGAGGACCAGGGCCGCCGTCGGGCCCGCCTGCCAGAGCGCGACGGGGCCGTCGACCACCGCCGCGTACCCGACCAGCAGCACCCCCGCACCGCCGATCGCGATCGTCAGTGGCCGCCCGACGGGGGACCGGAACGTGAGCGTGGCTCCCATCGCCACATGGTCTCATTCGCCCGTCCTGCCGGCCGACACGGCCGGCATGACCAGCACCATCGGAAGGAGCCTGCCGCGTGAGCACGCAGACAGCCCCGGAGCAGCCCGTGGCCACCGCCGAGCCGATCCTCAGGGTGCGCGACCTCAGCGTCGACTTCTTCGTCGAGGGGGAGTGGTTCCCCGCGGCCACCGGCGTCTCCTACGACGTCCACCCCGGTGAGGTGCTCGCGATCGTCGGTGAGTCCGGATCCGGGAAGTCGCAGTCCTCGATGTCGCTGCTCGGCCTGCTGCCGGCCAACGGCCGCGCCACCGGCAGCGCCAAGCTCGGCGAGACCGAGCTGATCGGCCTGACCGGGGCACCGATGCGCCGGATCCGCGGCAACGAGATGGCGGTCATCTTCCAGGAGCCGATGACGGCGCTGAACCCGGTGTACCCGATCGGTTTCCAGATCGTGGAGACGCTGCGCACCCACTTCGACATGGGCCCCAGCGCCGCCAAGGAGCGCGCGATCGAGCTGCTCACCCTGGTGGAGATGCCCGACCCGGCCACCCGGTTCAACTCCTACCCCCACCAGCTCTCCGGTGGTCAGCGCCAGCGCGCGATGATCGCCCAGTCGCTGGCGTGTGATCCGAAGCTGCTGATCGCCGATGAGCCCACCACGGCTCTCGACGTGACCGTACAGGCGGAGATCCTCAAGCTGATGCGCGACCTGCGCAACCGCATCGACTCCGGCATCGTGCTCATCACCCACGACATGGGCGTGGTGGCCGACATGGCCGACAAGATCATCGTGATGCGCCGTGGAGAGGTGGTCGAGAGCGGGACCGCCGAGGAGATCTTCGGCCGGCCCCGCCACGAGTACACCAAGCAGCTGCTCGGCGCGGTCCCGCACCTGGGCGTCGCGCGCGAGGCCGAGGTCCGGGAGCAGCGTGCGCCCGGCGTCGAGGCCGGGCAGCAGCCGGCCGGACTGACCGGCGAACCGGTCATGGTCGCCGAGGACATCATCATCGAATACCCCAAGCGCGGGCGTACGCCGGCGTTCCGCGCGGTGGACGGCGTCAGCCTCACCATCGGTGCCGGCGAGGTGGTCGGCCTGGTGGGGGAGTCGGGCTCGGGCAAGACCACGATCGGGCGCGCCGTGGTGGGGCTGCTGCCCGTGACCGGCGGCAGCCTGCGGATCGACGACCGAGACATGGTCGGGATCACCCCGAAGGACCTGCGCGCGCTGCGCAAGCGCGTGGGCATCGTCTTCCAGGACCCGGGTTCGTCGTTGAACCCTCGGCTGCCCATCGGGGAGTCGATCGGGGAGCCGCTCTACCTGCACACCGGGATCAAGGGCCCCGAGCTCACCAAGAAGATCGACGTGCTCCTCGATCAGGTGGAGCTGCCGCGCTCGATGCGCAACCGCTACCCGCACGAGCTCTCCGGTGGTCAGCGCCAGCGCGTGGGTATCGCGCGTGCGCTGAGCCTGGAACCGGCGATCCTGGTGGCCGACGAGCCGACCTCGGCCCTGGACGTCTCGGTGCAGGCGAACGTGCTCGAGCTGTTCTCCGAGCTGCAGCGCGAGCACGGTTTCGCCTGCCTGTTCATCAGCCACGACCTGGCCGTGGTGGAGATGCTCGCCGACCGCATCGCGGTGATGCACCACGGCAGGCTCGCCGAGATCGGGCCCACGTCACAGATCGTGCACGACCCGCAGGACCCCTACACGCAGCGGCTCATCGCGGCCGTGCCGGTGCCGGACCCGGCGGAGCAGAAGGTGCGGCGCGAGCGTCGTGACCAGCTGCTGGCCGAGGCGGCTGCCGAGCTCGCGGCGCAGGAGCAGGCGGAACACGGGCGGCATGGCGGGCACGGGCGGCACGGCGACGGTCTCGGCTGACCACTCCGGCGGTGCGCCGGGCACCGGCGAGAGCCGGTGTCCCGGCTGGTCCTCCCCGTGCCAGTAGACTGGGTGGCAGCGCCCGGCCGGGCGCGCGCGCCTGCACCCGGTCTGCGATCTGGCGCACTTCCCACACCTGAGAGTGAACGACGTATGAGTGTGCCCACCCTCGCTTCCCGCACCGATCTGCGCAACGTGGCCATCGTCGCCCACGTCGACCACGGTAAGACCACCCTGGTCGACGCCATGCTCTGGCAGTCCGGTGCCTTCGGCGACCACGATCACGTCGATGAACGCGCGATGGACTCCGGCGATCTGGAGCGGGAGAAGGGGATCACGATCCTCGCCAAGAACACCGCGATCGCCTACTCCGGGCCCTCGGCCGCGTCGAACGGTCACCCCGAGATCATCATCAACGTGATCGACACCCCCGGCCACGCCGACTTCGGCGGCGAGGTCGAGCGCGGACTGTCGATGGTCGACGGTGTCGTGCTGCTGGTGGACTCCTCCGAGGGGCCGCTGCCCCAGACCCGGTTCGTGCTGCGCAAGGCGCTCGCGGCGCACCTGCCGGTGATCCTGGTCGTGAACAAGGTCGACCGGCCCGACTCGCGGATCAGCGAGGTGGTCTCGGAGTCCCAGGACCTGCTGCTCTCCCTGGCCTCCGACATGGCCGACGACGTCCCCGACCTCGACCTGGACGCCATCCTGGACGTTCCGGTCGTGTACGCCTCGGCCAAGGCCGGCCGGGCCAGCGTGAACCAGCCCGCCGACGGCGAGCTGCCCGACTCGGAGGACCTGGAGCCGCTGTTCCAGACCATCCTGGAGAAGATCCCGGCGCCGACCTACGACGCCGATGCTCCGCTGCAGGCGCACGTGACCAACCTCGACGCCTCCCCGTTCCTGGGCCGTCTCGCGCTGCTGCGCATCCGCGGCGGGACGATCCGTAAGGGCCAGACCGTCGCCTGGGCCCGCAGGGACGGCACCATGAAGAACGTGCGCATCAGCGAGCTGCTGCGCACCCAGGCGCTGAACCGGGTGCCGGCCGAGTCCGCCGGCGCCGGCGACATCGTCGCGGTGGCCGGTATCGAGGAGATCACCATCGGTGAGACCCTCACCGACCCCGAGAACCCGCGGCCGTTGCCGCTGATCACCGTGGACGACCCGGCGATCTCGATGACGATCGGGATCAACACCTCCCCGCTGGCCGGCCGCGTCAAGGGCGCGAAGGTCACGGCCCGGCAGGTCAAGGACCGGCTCGACCGCGAGCTCATCGGTAACGTCTCGCTCAAGGTGCTGCCCACCGACCGGCCGGACGCCTGGGAGGTGCAGGGCCGCGGTGAGCTGGCCCTGGCGATCCTGGTCGAGCAGATGCGCCGCGAGGGCTTCGAGCTGACCGTCGGCAAGCCGCAGGTGGTCACCAAGGAGATCGACGGCAAGCTGTGCGAGCCGGTCGAGCGGATGACGATCGACGTGCCGGAGGAGTACCTCGGCGCCGTCACCCAGCTCCTCGCCGCCCGCAAGGGGCGCATGGAGACCATGACCAACCACGGCACCGGCTGGATCCGGATGGAGTTCCTGGTCCCCGCCCGCGGCCTGATCGGGTTCCGCACCCGCTTCCTCACCGACACCCGCGGCACTGGGATCGCCCACACCATCTCCGAGGGCTACGAGCCCTGGGCCGGGCCGATCGAGTTCCGCACCTCCGGATCGCTGGTCTCCGACCGGGCCGGGGCCGCCACCCCGTTCGCGATGCTGAACCTGCAGGAGCGCGGCAGCTTCTTCATCCAGCCCACCTCCGAGGTGTACGAAGGGCAGATCGTCGGCGAGAACTCCCGCGGTGATGACATGGACGTCAACATCACCAAGGAGAAGAAGCTCAACAACATCCGCTCGGCCACCTCGGAGTCCTTCGAGAACCTCACCCCGCCGCGCACCCTCACGCTCGAGGAGTCGCTGGAGTTCGCCCGCGACGACGAGTGCGTGGAGGTCACGCCGGAGTCGGTGCGCATCCGCAAGGTGATCCTGGACCAGAACGAGCGCACGAAGGCCGCGCGGCGCAAGGTCTGAGCGCCGGTAGTACCGGTAGCACCGGTAGCGCCGACCGGCCCCTCCATGGGCCGAATCTTTGATCCCCGAGCCGCGAAAGGGTCAAATATTCGGCCCATCGGGCTCGGTTCTGCACGATCTGCGACGTGGGGGAGGATGATGCTGTGACTGCTGACCCCGAACCCGACCGCCTCCGCGTGCTGGCGGGGTTCGCCCACCCGGACGACGAGACGATCACCGGCGGCGGCATCCTGGCGTGGCTCGCACGCGGCGCCGAGGTGCACGTCGTCACCGCCAACCGGGGTGAGCGCGGTGAGGTGATTCCCGGCGACATCGCCCACCTGGAGGGTGATGGGCCCGCGCTGGCGCAGGTGCGCGAGGGCGAGCTGGCCGGAGCGCTCGCGGCGCTCGGGGTGGCGGGCCACACCTTCCTGGACGCCCTCCCGGGGCTGACCGGGCGCCGTCGTGAGCGGTACACCGATTCCGGTATGCAGTGGGAGGGCGACTCCCACGTCCGGGCGGTCGCCGACCCGGGCGCCGGCCGGGACGCCCTCACCAAGCAGGACCGCGAGATCGCCGCACGGCTGCTGGCCGCGCACATGCGCCGGATGCGCCCGCATCTCGTGCTCTCGGACGAGCCCGGCGGCGGCTACGGCCACCCCGACCACGTGCGCATGCACGAGATCGTGGCCCGCGCCGTCGAGCTGGCCCTCGAGGAGGACCTGGAGCCGATCGCCGACGACGACCCGTGCGCCGGCCTGGAACCGTGGCGCGTGCCCGTGGTCGCCTGGGTGGTCCGTGCGGAGTCCTCCGCCCGCGCCGCCGCGGCCTGGCTGTCCCGCAGCCCGGCACGCCCGCGGATGACCGGTCTGGGACGCTCGCTCGCGGTCGCCGACCCCGACGCCGAACTGGCGAGCATCGTGCGGCCCGACGCGCAGGTGGATCTGGTGGTCGACACCTCCGAGGTCACCGACCGGGTCGCCGCTGCGATGCGCGCCCACCGCAGCCAGGTCCAGGACGTGGGCCTGGTCTCCGAGATCGACGGCGGACCGGTCGGCTCCCCGGCCGATCGGGGCAGCGCGGTCGGCTGGTTCGCGCTGAGCAACGAGGTACTGCAGCCGCTGCAGGCCGAGGTGGGGCTGGCGGTGGCGCCAGGGTGGGGCAGCCCGACCTCGCTGCGCGGCGCGCTCGCGGCGGCCGAGGTACCGGCGATCGTCACCGACGAGCCCGATGACGGCGCGGGAGAGCACGAGCACGTGCCCGGCTGGTATGTGCTGCTCATGCGGGCCTTCACCGGTCTCCTGGGCGTGGTGATGGCGGCCGCCGCCACCGCCTTCCACCGCTGGGAACCGCCCTTCGGGGTGATGCTGAGCCTGCTCGCGATCATCTGCTCCGGCACCCTGAGCCGGGCCTTCGCCGACCGTCTCGGGGTGCTCGTCCACGCCGTCGCCGTCGTCGCCACCGTGCTGGCGCTGACCTACCTGGGCCCCGGCGGCGATGTGATCGTCACCGACGAGCCGATCGGCACGATCTGGCTGGTCGGGTCCGTGGTGGTGACCGCGGTGCCCGCGCTGCTGCCACGGAGGTGGTTCCGTGACGGGCACTGACGCCGAGCAGTTCCGTACCGCGATGGCGCAGCTGGCCGCCGGCGTGTGCGTGCTCGCCGTACGGGACCGCCACGACATCGCCATCACCGCCACCTCGGTGGTCTCGGTCTCGCTGGATCCGCCGACGATCCTGTGCTGCGTCCACCAGGACTCCCGGTTCCGGGAGGCGCTCGAATCGGCCCCACGATGGGCGATCAGCGTGATGAGCAGCTCGGGCAGGGCCCAGGCGGACTGGCTGGCCAGTCCGGGCCGGCCCACCCGCAACCAGCTCGATCGGGTCGGCTTCCGGCGCGGGGAGCGCAGCGGTGCGGCGATCCTCGACGACGCCGTCGCCTGGGTGGAGGCCGAGACCTCGTGGACGCAGCCGGCCGGCTCGCACGAGGTCGTCGTCGGGGAGGTGCTCGCCTCCGGGGTCAACCCCGGCCGTACCGGCGCGCTGGTGCACCGGCTGAGCCGGATGCTCACGATCGAGTGAGGCGTGATCACTTTGTGATCGCGCGGGTGGGCTCGGTCACAGGGTTTGTGCGGTCCGCGCCGATAGACTGCGGCGGGCGGCCGGTGACGGCGGGGGCGAGCAGGAGGACGTGAACGTGCGGGACGAAGAGACGTCGGGAGCCGGCGAGGCCGACGGTTCCGAGCCGAGCCGCGCGCAGCAGCCCGAGGCCCCGGACCAGGCCGAGGCGCAGGACCAGGCCGCTGCTCCGGACCACCCCGATGACGAGCGCGAGACGATCGTGCTCGACGCGCAGCCTGACCCCACCCCCGACGAGAGCGCCGTGACACCCACGAAGAAGAAGCGACACCGCGGGCGCCGTGCCGTGCTCATCGCCGCCGCGGCCCTGGTGCTGCTCGCGGGCGGATACGTGGCCGGTGCCTGGTTCCTCGGCGACCGTGTCCCGGGCGAGACCACCGTCGCAGGCGTCAACCTTTCCGGCCTGCCGGGGGAGGAGGCCGAGCGGGTCCTGACCGAGAGCCTGTCGGAGCAGACCCAGGCCCCGGTGGACGTGAGCTTCGGCGAGGTCACCGCCGAGATCGACCCGGCCGGCGCCGGGCTGAGACTCGACGCGGCCGCCACGGTCGACTCCGTCACCGGCTTCAGCCTTCACCCGCGCCGGGTGTTCGGGCACCTCTTCGGTCTCGGCGAGCAGGACCCGATCCTCGACGTCGAGCAGGACGAGCTCACCTCCGCGCTCAACGGCCTGGCCGAGAACCTGGACGAGCCGCCGGTGGAGGGCGCCATCGCCTTCGACGACGGTGAGCCGGTGATCACCGAGCCCGTCGTGGGTGCCGGGGTCGACATCGACGCCGCTGCCGAGACCGTCGCCGAGCACTGGTTGCGCACCGAGGAGCCCATCGAGCTGCCCGCCACCGAGCTCCCACCGACCATCGACGAGGACGTCGTCGAGACGGCCATGACCACCCAGGTCGAGCCCATGCTCTCCGGCCCGGTCACGGTCGAGGTGAACGAGGAGAGCACCGAGCTCAGCCCGGACGAGCTCGTCGCCGCCGCCTCGGTGCAGGCCGAGGACGGCGCGCTCGAGCTGGTGCTCGACGGCGAACCCCTCGCGAACCTCATCACCGAGCGCCTGGACTCGGTGGGGGAGAGCCCGCGGGACGCCCGGATCGTGCTCTCCGACGGCGAACCCACCATCGTGCCCGCCGTCACCGGCACCGGCCTGGACCCGGCCGAGCTGGCCGCCGCGGTGACCGATGCTGCGGTGGCGAGTGAGGCGGACGAGCGCACCGCCGCCGTCGAGCTGGCCCAGACCGAGCCGGAGTTCTCCACCGAGGACGCCGAGGAGCTCGGGGTGACCGAGGTGATCGGCACCTACCGCACTCCCTATCCCTTTGATCCGGTCCGTACCGAGAACCTGGTCGCGGGCACCTCCCACATCAACGGCACGCTGCTGCTGCCCGACGAGCAGTTCTCGCTGCTCGACGCACTCCGCCCGATCAGCACCGCGAACGGCTACACGGTCTCGGGCGTGGTGGTCAACGGCTTCCACAGCGATGCCATCGGTGGCGGCCTCTCGCAGGTGTCCACCACCACGTTCAACGCCGCCTACGAGTCGGGTCTCACCGACATCACCCACCAGCCGCACTCGCGCTGGTTCTCCCGCTATCCGGAGGGCCGCGAGGCGACCGTCTTCGACCCGAGCATCGACATGGTGTTCGAGAACAACACGGGCTACGGGGTGCTCATCCAGGCCTACGTCACCGACTCCGAGGTCGTGGTGACGATGTGGGGCACTGACGTCTTCGACGTGAACATCGACGTCAGCGGCCGGTACAACTTCACCGAGCCGCAGACGCTGTACAACCCCGACCCCCAGTGCCACCCCGAGCCCGGGGGGCAGCAGGGCTTCAGCGTGAGCGTCAGCCGGACCGTCACCCGCGGGGGCGACATGGTCGAGGACGACTCCTACAGCTGGACCTACTCGCCGTGGAACCGCGTCGTCTGCGGGGAGGAGCCACGGGACGAGCCCGACGACGACGATGAGGACTCCGACGAGGAGTAGCGGTCGGGACCGAGCGTGTCAGCGGCGCCGCGGCGGGGGCGGCGGGACCCGCTTGGCGAGCATCACCGCCTCGGCGGGGACGTCCACCACGCCCCGGCGGGTGCGGATCGCCAGCCCGCCCGGACCGACCCGAACCACCTCCCCGAGCGCATCGGTCAGGCCACCCTCGGGCAGGCGGAAGCGCACCACCACGCGCTCACCCGGCCGCCAGGAGCGCCAGCCGCCGGGCTCGGGGGGACGTTCGGGCATCGATGTGTCTCATTCCTCGGAGCGGACCGGCCCCCAGATCGCTAGGCACCGGGTACATGCTGGATACTAGGCACAGAGCACGACGGTGCCCGCATACGCACCGCGGTGCTCACCGCCTGGTCTCACCTCTGGTGCGGCCAGCGCCCCCGTGACGGAAGGAAGACGCTCGTGACGTACGTGATCGCGCAGCCATGCGTGGATGTCAAGGACAAGGCCTGCATCGACGAGTGCCCTGTGGACTGCATCTACGAGGGTGAACGGTCCCTGTACATCCACCCCGACGAGTGCGTGGACTGCGGTGCCTGCGAGCCGGTCTGCCCCGTCGAGGCGATCTACTACGAGGACGACGTGCCCGAGCAGTGGGCCGAGTACTACAAGGCGAACGTCGACTTCTTCGACGACATCGGCTCGCCCGGTGGCGCCGCCAAGCTCGGCCTGATCCCCAAGGACCACCCGATCATCAGCGCCCTGCCGCCGCAGGCCGAGTAGGCCTCGTGGGCTTCGTCCAACTGACGGAGGCGTACCCGTGGGACGCGGTGGTTCCCTACCGCGAACGTGCTCGCGAGCACCCGGACGGCCTGGTGGACCTGTCCATCGGGACCCCGGTCGACCCGACCCCGGCGGTGGTGCGCGAGGCGCTGGCCGCGGCCGCTGACGCCCCCGGCTACCCGACGGCGCACGGCACCCCGGCGCTGCGGGAGGCCGTGGCCGCGTGGTTCGCCGCCCGCCGGGGTGTGCCGAACCTCGATCCGGACGGCGTGCTGCCGACCGTGGGCTCGAAGGAGCTGGTGGCGACGTTGCCCTCGCTCCTGGGCCTGGGCGCCGAGGACATCGTGGTGGTGCCCTCGGTGGCCTACCCGACCTACGCCGTCGGGGCGCGCCTGGCCGGCGCGCAGGTGCTGGTGGCCGACGACGCCGAAGCCTGGGCGGGCAACCCTGCCGTGCGTCTGGTCTGGGTCAACTCGCCCTCCAACCCGACCGGGGCCGTGCTCCCCGCCGAGCACCTGCGGCAGGTGGTCACGGCCGCCCGGGAGCTGGGCGCCGTCGTCGCCTCGGACGAGTGCTACGCCGAGCTGCCGTGGACGCAGCCGTGGGTGGGGTCGGGAGTTCCGTGCCTGCTGCAGCGGGACGTCAGCGGCGGCGACCACACGGGCCTGCTGGTGGTGTACTCGCTCTCGAAGCAGTCCAACCTGGCCGGCTACCGGGCGGCCTTCGCCGCCGGGGATGCCCGCCTCGTCGACGCTGTGCTGCAGCTGCGGCGGCACATGGGGATGATGGTGCCGGCGCCGGTGCAGGCCGCCACCATCGCTGCCCTGGGTGACCCCTCGCACGTGCAGGCCCAGCGGGAGCGGTACCTGCGCCGTCGGGAGGCTCTGCTGACAGCCCTGACCGGGGCCGGGTACGTGGTGGACCACTCCGAGGCGGGGTTGTACCTGTGGGTGCGCCAGGAGGGCGCCGGCGACTGCTGGTCGATGCTCGGCGATTTCGCCGACCGGGGCATCCTGGCGGGCCCGGGTGTGTTCTACGGCGCCGCGAGCGGCGAACACCTGCGGGTGGCGCTGACGGCGCCGGACGCGCAGATCGAGCAGGCTGTGAGCCGGCTGAGCCTGTGACGAGAGAAACCTCCGAGGATTTCCCGAACGCCGTGATCCGCAGGTACGTTGTGGGGGGAATCTCTGCTATCGGACTCGATTGGGAGCCCGAACGCCACGATCTTCTTGACGCTAGGAAGGGACACTCATGTCCGACGCCACTCTGACCCCCGCCACGTTCCGTGTGGACGACCACGAACTGGAGTTCGCGCGCGTTCCGGCAGTGGAGGGCAACGACGGCGTCCACATCTCCAACCTGCTCAAGGAGACCGGCCTCGTCACGCTCGACTCGGGGTTCATGAACACCGCGAACTGCGAGTCGAAGATCACCTACATCGATGGTGACGCCGGCATCCTGCGCTACCGCGGCTACCCGATCGAGCAGCTCGCGGAGCAGTCCTCCTTCCTCGAGGTCGCCTATCTGCTCATCAAGGGTGAGCTCCCCAGCGCCGACGAGCTCTCCGCCTTCAGTGAGCGGATCGAGCGGCACACCCACCTGCACGACAACTTCACGGCCCTCATCGGCGCGTTCCCGCAGGGTGCGCACCCGATGGCGGTGCTCTCCTCCGCGGTCTCGGCGCTGCCGGGCTACTACCCCGAGAGCGCCGACCCCTTCGACGCCGAGGCCGTCGAGCTGGCCACCGTGCTGCTGCTGGCGAAGATGCCGACGATCGCGGCCTACGCCTTCCGCCGCTCCCGCGGTGAGGAGATGATCGGCCCGGACCACTCCCTCGACTACGTGCAGGACTTCCTGCGGATGTGCTTCGCCACCGGCGATGACTACGAGACCGACCCCGAGCTGGTCAAGGCGCTGAACCTGCTGCTGATCCTGCACGCCGACCACGAGCAGAACTGCTCCACCTCCACGGTGCGGATCGTCGGCTCGGCGCACGCGAACCTGTACGCGAGCGTCTCGGCCGGCATCGGCGCGCTCTCGGGCCCGCTGCACGGCGGCGCGAACGAGGCCGTGCTGGCGATGCTGAACGAGATCCAGGCCAGCGACGACGACGTCGACACGTTCATGACCCGCGTGAAGAACAAGGAGAAGGGCGTCCGCCTGATGGGCTTCGGCCACCGGGTGTACAAGAACTACGACCCGCGCGCGGCGATCGTCAAGGGCGTGGCCGACACGGTGCTGAAGAAGCTCGGCAAGAGCGACGAGCAGCTCGAGATCGCGATGCGTCTGGAGGAGATCGCCCTCTCGGACGACTACTTCATCCAGCGCAAGCTCTACCCGAACGTGGACTTCTACACCGGGCTGATCTACAAGGCGATGGGCTTCCCGACGAACATGTTCACCCCGCTGTTCGCCGTCGGGCGCGCGCCGGGCTGGATCGCCCAGTGGCGCGAGATGATGAACGACCCGACCACCAAGATCGGCCGTCCGCGCCAGGTCTACACCGGCTACACCGCGCGGGACTACACCCCGATCAGCGAGCGCTGAGGCGCGGCGGGGTCACGGCCCCGCCGCCACCGGCTCTCGCCGCCGCCACTCGCCGCCACTCGCCGCCACCGGCCCCTCCAGGGGCCGAAGAATTGACCCCTTCTCGCGATCGACCCTGATTTTCGGGCCTCCAGATCCCCAGATCGCTGGTCGTCGACGGCGCACCGGCGTTACCGTGGACCGATGGTCGGGGGCGCGGGATCACAGGTGCTCGACGCGCGCACGGCGCCGGCGGGCGACTCCTCGCGCGCCGGTGTGGCGATACGGATCGTGCTGCTGATCCTGATGGCGTTGCTCCTGAGCAACGAGGTCACCCGCCCGGTCCCGAGCTCGATGGCCCGGCTGCAGGATGATCTGGACGCGGGCCGTGTCACGGCGATGCAGATCGAACGCCCCACACCCGGGGACGGCGCCATCCAGGGCCGCTTCACCGTGCGCTGGGATACGGGACTGCTGGATTTCGCCACGCAGTACGAGTATCGGCAGGCCGACGCCGGGCGCGCCACCGCCCCCGATCAGCCGGATCTCGACGAGGCGGCCGGCCTGGCCGAACGCGCCCGCGCCGCCGGGGTCGAGGTCACCGAGGTGGCGCCGATGCGCGGTCAGGTGGACACCAACGGCTACCTGGCCCACGTGTTCGGCGGCTGGGTGGCCGTGCCGGGACTGTTCCTCGCCGCGGGCCTGCTGATCGCGCTGGCCACCGGACCCCAACCCAGGTTCGCCACCCGGTGGGCCTGGTTCTGGCTCGCCTCGGCGATACCGCTGCTGTGGATGGTGTTCCTACTGACCGAGCCCGGGCCGTTGTGGCACGGCGGGCGCCGCGCCGCTACCGGGCGCGAACCGGCCCCGGCAGGTCTGGAGCAGGACAGGCGCCTGCGCGGTGGCTGGGCCTTCATCATGGCAGCGATCGCCGCGGCCGTGCTGGCGAACGTTCCCCTTCCCGGCTTCGCCGGTTGGCACCCCCTCGGCTCCTGATCCGCAGAACGGCCGGTCAAACCCGCGCCCCAGGGCGGCGCTGCCTCCTCAGAGCCCCCTCAGCTCACCCGCACCGTCCCGGCCGGGTCATCCGCCGCCGGGTGCCCCTCCGGCACCGGCCTCCACTCGGCGTCGGTCCCGTCGGCGCGCACCCAGTGCTGCCCCGCCACCGCCACCTCCGAGGCGCCGGTGGCCTCGGCCGTCATCACCGCCCACGCCGCCACCGTCCAGCCCAGCCGCTCGGTCTGACTGCCCAGGGGTGAGGCGTCCACCAGGAGGTGAGCTGCGCCGTCGTGCTCGGTCCGCTCCGCCGTGAGCGAGGGCAGGTCCACCGCCATCCGCGCCGGAAGCACCTGGCCGAGCTCGGCCTGCTCCACCGGACTGGCCGGCGAGAGCCGGCAGATCACCCCGCCCTCGGTGTAGCCGGTCAGCGCCGAGGCGAACAGCCGCGCCATGGTCTCGTGCTGGGCGTAGGCGTCGGGGAACCCCGAGCGCTGGACCTCCTGGGCCGCCACGGTGATCTCCATGTCCTGGTAGCCGGCCACCTGGACGAGCCCGTCGTAGAAGGCGCCGGTGGCGTAGTACGGGTCCTGCACCTGCTCCTCGGTGCCCCAGCCCTGGGAGGGGCGCTGCTGGAACATGCCCAGGGAGTCGCGATCGCCGTAGTCGAGGTTGCGGATGCGTGACTCCTGCATGGCCGTGGCCAGCGCGATCGTCAGCGCCCGCGCCGGCAGCGAGCGCTCGGCCGTGATCGCGGCGATGATCGCCGCATTGTCCGACTGCTCCGGATCCAGCGCGGCGGCGCGGTCGCCGTCGGAGGCCAGGCAGCGCTGCACGGTGGGCGGCGCGTCGCTCACGCGGTCCAGGACGATCACGCCACCGGCGACCACCAGGCCCAGCGCGGCGAGCAGCGCGACCGTGCGCCCTGCCGCTCGCCGCCTCCGTGAGCTACTGGGCATGGAGCGCGGTGTTCAGCGCGATCCCCGCGCCGCTGCGTTCGATCGCCTCCACCGCGCCGGTGGTCGAGTTGCGGCGGAACAGCAGGTTCGGGGTGCCCGAGAGGTCGCGTGCCGCGACCACATCCCCGGACCCCGCCAGCGTCACCTTCGTGCCCGCCGTCAGATACAGGCCCGCCTCGACGACGCAGTCGTCGCCCAGGGAGATCCCCAGCCCCGCGTTCGCGCCCAGCAGGCAGCGGGCTCCGATCGCGATCCGGTGGGTGCCGCCGCCGGAGAGGGTGCCCATGATCGAGGCGCCACCGCCGATGTCGGAGCCATCCCCGACCACGACCCCCTGGGAGATGCGCCCCTCCACCATGGAGGCCCCCAGCGTCCCGGCGTTGAAGTTCACGAAGCCCTCGTGCATCACGGTGGTTCCGGAGGCCAGGTGGGCGCCGAGCCGGACCCGGTCGGCGTCGGCGATCCGGACCCCGGTGGGGACGACGTAGTCGACCATCCGGGGGAACTTGTCCACGCCGTAGACGGTGATCGGCGCGCCCTTGTGGGCCACCCGCAGCGCCAGCCGGGTCTTCTCGAAGTCGGCCACCGAGCAGGGCCCGGCGGAGGTCCACACCACGTTCGAGAGCACCCCGAACAGCCCGTCGAGGTTGATCGAGTTCGGCTGGACGAGCCGGTGGGAGAGCAGGTGCAGGCGCAGGTACGCGTCGGCGGCGTCCGCCGGTGCGGTATCGAGGTCGATGCTGCGGTGCTCGACCACCTGCCGCGTGCCGCGGGCCCGGTCGATCGTGGCCAGCGAGGCCAGATCGGCGGGAACACCGTAGGGTCCGCTGCTCTGCGCCGGTTCGTCACCGAGCCCCGGCTTCGGGTACCAGACGTCGAGCGTCTGGTCGTCGTCGGTGATGGTGGCCAGTCCGATTCCCCAGGCGGTGCGTGTCATGGGGCCAGCCTACCGAGCACGCCCCGCCTGAGGGCCCACGTCCGAGCGCTGCTACACGCTGCGCGGTCCGGTGTGCCCGGCCCCGAGCGCGCTCACGCGGGCGATCAGCCCGCGGTCGGCCGTGGCCACCACCACCGGATCGGCTCCGGCCTCGCGTAGGGCTCGCACCTGGGCGACGATCTCGTCGTCGCCCTCCCCGCTCGCGGCCACCACCCGCACCCGTTGCCCGGGCCCGGCCCCGCGCGCCGCACCCTCGGTGACCAGGACGATCTCGGGCCACCACAGGTCTCCGGGCAGGCCCAGCACCGGGGCGGGGACGCCGTCGTGGGCCAGGGCCTCTAGCCGCGCCAGCAGGCGTGAGGCCGCGCCCGCGCGGTCCTTCCACCACCCGTCCGGGCGCGATCCGACCACGTTCGCCGCATCGACCACGAGTGCGGGGCGGCGGGTGAGCATCCCGCTCAGCTCGGGCCAGGCCTCGGCGAAGGCGGGCAGCAGCGGCCGCTCGGTCACCTCGGTCATCGCCGCCCAGGCGATCTCGGCGCTCTCGGCGTCGGTGGGACGGGGCGTGAGGGGCCCGGTGGCCCGCGCCAGTGCGGTGGTGTAGCTCCAGTCCGGGTGGGTCAGCACCCGGGTGGCGAGCAGCGTCAGCGAGTCCGGCTCGATACCGGCCTCCTCGCGGGCCTCGCGCACGGCGCCGGCCCACGGTGTCTCGTCCGGGCGCAGCGCGCCACCGGGCACGCCCCAGGTGCCCCCGTGGTGCGTCCAGTTCGCCCGGTGCTGCAGCAGCACCCGCCCGACGGCGTCCCCTGCGTTCCCGCTGCCCTCACCAGGGTCCAGGATCAGCAGGCCGGCGGCCCCGGCGCGTCCCCAGTGCCGCGCGCCGCACCCGCAGTCCACCCAGCTCTCCCACGGGCCCTCCGGGCGCCAGTCGGCCGGGCGGCTGGGGTGGGGGCGCGGGTGGGTCACGTCGTCAGCCTACGTGCCGGGCCCACGACCGCCGCAGGCTCAGTCCCCGGACTCCGGCATGACGTCGATCTGGCAGATCACCGTGCCCGAGCTCACCGTCTGACCGACGGCGGCGCTCAGGCCGTGCACCCGGCCGGCGCGGTGGGCCACGAGCGGCTGCTCCATCTTCATCGCCTCGAGCACGACCACCAGGTCCCCTTCGGCCACGAGCTCGCCGTCGGCCACGGCCACCTTCACGATGGTGCCCTGCATCGGGGAGGCGAGGGAGTTCCCGCCGACCGCGGCGGCTGCGGACCGCCCGTTGGAGCGACGGGCGGGGCGGCGCGCCTTGCCTGCCTTACCCGCGCCGCCGATGCTGAGCCCGGCGGGCAGCACGACCTCCAGGCGCTTGCCGCCGACCTCGACGACGACCCGCTCCACCTCGCCCTCGGGCTCGGCCGGGGAGGCAGGTGCGGGGCCTGCGCCGGAGGCCGGTGCCTGGGCCTGGGCGGCCAGACGGGAGGCGAACTCGTTCTCGATCCAGGTGGTGTAGACGCCGAAGTCCTCCAGCCGGTCGGCGGCGAACTCGGCGTCGGCAAGCACGGCGCGGAAGAAGGGCAGCACCGTGGGGATGCCGGTCACCTCGGTCTCGCCGATCGCTCGGCGCGCCCGCTGCAGCGCCTCGGTGCGGGTGGCGCCGGTGACGATGACCTTGGCCAGCATCGAGTCGAAGGCGCCGGAGATCGTGTCACCGGCCACGATGCCGGAGTCGACCCGCACCCCAGGCCCCGAGGGCCAGCGCAACGTGTTGACCGTGCCGGGGGAGGGCAGGAAGTTTCCGAACGGGTCCTCGCCGTTGATGCGGAACTCGAAGGAGTGCCCGCGGGTGGTGACCTCGGTGTAGCCCAGCTCCTCGCCGTCGGCGATGCGGAACTGCTCGCGCACCAGGTCGATTCCGGCGATCTCCTCGCTGACGCAGTGCTCGACCTGCAGGCGGGTGTTGACCTCGAGGAAGGAGATCGTGCCGTCGGTGCCGATGAGGAACTCGCAGGTGCCGGCGCCGCGGTAGCCGGCCTCGGTGAGGATGGCGATCGAGGCCTCCCGCAGCTGCGCGTCCTGCTGGGGGGTGAGGAAGGGAGCGGGTGCCTCCTCCACCAGCTTCTGGTGGCGGCGCTGCAGGGTGCAGTCCCGGGTGGAGACCACCACCACGGTGCCGTGGTTGTCGGCCAGGCACTGGGTCTCCACGTGCCGCGGGCGGTCGAGGAAGCGCTCCACGAAGCACTCCCCGCGCCCGAACGCCGCGGTGGCCTCGCGCACCGCGGATTCGAACATCGCGTCGATCTCCTCGGCGGTGCGGGCCACCTTCAGCCCGCGCCCGCCGCCGCCGAAGGCCGCCTTGATCGCGATCGGCAGCCCGTGCTCGGCGGCGAAGGCGTGCACCTCGCTCGCATCGGCCACCGGGTCCGGGGTGCCGGCCACGAGCGGCGCACCGGCGCGCTGGGCGATGTGGCGGGCGCTGACCTTGTCCCCGAGGGCGTCGATCGCGTCCGGCGGGGGCCCGATCCAGGTCAGCCCGGCGCTGATGACGGCGCGCGCGAAGTCGGCGTTCTCGGAGAGGAACCCGTAGCCGGGGTGGATGGAGTCGGCGCCGGAGCGGCGGGCCACGTCGAGGATCTTGTTGACGTCGAGGTAGGTCTCGGCGGCACGGGACCCGTGCAGGGCGAATGCCTCGTCGACCAGCTGGACGTGCTGGGCGTCGCGGTCGGAGTCGGCGTAGACGCCGACCGAGGCCAGGCCGGCGTCACGGCAGGCCCGGGCGACCCGGACGGCGATCTCGCCACGGTTGGCGATGAGCACTTTGCCGCATCTGGTTGTCGATGCTTCCGGCGCTGCGCTCGTCGACATGCACTCTCCTCGTTCCGGGCCAGGACTGGTGATCGCGTCGGGCACCAGCGATCAGCGACGCGATGGGCGTCAGCCCACGCTAGTACCCGCCGGTTGATGTGACCCAACTGCGCGGCGGGTGTGGCGCAAGTCTGTTCCAGGAGTCAAGGGCTCCGGGTGCCAGTTGTAGGATTCCCACAACTTCGGTGGGTGTTGGCGGCGCGTGTGTCCTCGCGAGTAGTTCGAGGTGTACAAAGGCTGGTTCCGGGATTGGTCATCGGCTCGTCATGGGCGCGCGCTCCAGAAGCCGGTCCATGCCAGCCCCAGATCCGCCAGCAGCACCCGCACCAAGGGCAGGCTCAGGCCCACCACCCCATGCGGATCGCCCTCGACGCCGGTGACGAACGCGCCGCCGAACCCGTCGAGTGTGAACGCGCCGGCGACCACCAGCGGCTCGCCCGTGGCGAGGTAGGCGTCGATCTCGGCGTCGGTCAGATCGGCGAAGTGCACCACCGTGCTCGAGACCGCATGGGCACGCTCCTCGCCATAGATCAGGTGGTGCCCGGTGTGCAGCGTTCCGGAGCGTCCGCGCATGCGCTGCCAGCGCTCACGTGCGACCGCCGGTTCGCGGGGCTTGCCGTAGGCCGTGCCGTCGAGTTCGAGCAGCGAGTCACAACCGATCACGACGGCGGAGGGCGCCTCGCCGTCGTGGCCCTCGCCCTCGGGCCCGGTCGCCCGGGCCGTGGTCGCCGGCCGGCTCGCCACGGCCTCGGCCTTCGCCCGCGCCAGCAGCGCCACCGCCTCCGGTACGGGCAGGGCCGCCAGGCCGGCCGAGGTGGTGGCGTGGGCCAGCAGCGCCTCCTCGTCCACGTCCGCCGGGCGGATCTCGGGCTCGACGCCGGCGGCGCGGAGCAGCGCCGCCCGGGCAGGGGAGGCCGAGGCGAGAATCAGGGTGGGTGCGCTCACAAGGCCTGACCCTACGCCGTCGGGGCTCGGGTGGAGCGGGCGGGTGGTCCTCAGCCCAGCAGCGCCATCCGCAGCGTGTCGAGTCCGACCGACCCCACGTCCAGGGCGCGGCGGTGGAAGCGCGCCAGGTCGAACTCCGCGCCCTCCCGTGCGCGGGTCTCCTCGCGCAGCTGTTCCCACAGCCGCTGGCCGACCTTGTAGGAGGGGGCCTGCCCGGGCCAGCCGAGGTAGCGGTTGAGCTCGAATCGCTTGAAGCCCTCAGGCATGTTGACGTTGGCGTCCAGGAACGGCCAGGCCTTCTCGGCGTCCCAGGTCCCGCCGCCCCACTTCTCGGGGCACGGCTTGCCCAGGTGCACGCCGATGTCGATGACCACCCGGGCGGCGCGCAGCCGCTGCCCGTCCAGCATCCCGATCGCATCGGCCGGGTCGTCCAGGAAGCCGAGGTCCTGCATGAGCCGTTCGGCGTAGAGCGCCCATCCCTCCCCGTGACCGCTGACCCAGCAGGCCATCCGGCGCCAGTCGTTGAGGGTGGCGGCGCGGTGGATGGTTTGCCCGACCTGCAGGTGATGACCGGGCACGCCCTCGTGGTAGACGGTGGTCTTCTCCCGCCAGGTGGCGAACTCGGTCACGCCCGGCGGCACCGACCACCACATCCGCCCGGGGCGGGAGAAGTCGCTGCTGGGCGGGGTGTAGTAGATCCCGCCGCTCTCGGTGGGGGCGATGCAGCACTCGATGGTGCGCACCGGGTCGGGGATGTCGAACTGCGTGCCGGCCAGCGCTGCGACGGCCTCGTCGGCGGTGGCCTGCATCCACTCGCGCAGGGCGTCGGTGCCGTGCAGGGTGCGGGCGGGATCGGCGTCGAGCTCGGCCATCGCCTGCTCGATGGTGGCACCGGGCCCGCTGATCCTCTCGGCCAGCACCTGCTGCTCGGCCACGATCGACTCCAGCTCGGACAGCCCCCACTCGTAGGTCTCGTCCAGGTCCACCGCCGCTCCGACGAAGGTGCGCGAGAAGCGCTCGTACCGCTCGCGCCCGACGGCGTCCTCCACCGGTGCCAGCGGCGCCAGCTCGCGCAGCGCGTGCGCGAGCCCGGCGTAGCCGGCCCGGGCCGCGAGTGCGCCCTCGTGCAGGGCCACCTGGACGTCCTCGGGCGGGATCCTGCCGCCGACGGCGGCGTCGTCGGCGAGCTGCTGCCAGAAGCTGTCGTCCCCGGCGAGGCCCTCGGCCTCGGTGATCCCGGCCTCCACCTGCCGGATCGCGGCCATCCGGCCCTGGGCGGCACCCTCGTGCAGGGACTGCACGTACCCCTCGACGGCGGCCGGTACCGCCCGCATCCGGGCGGCGATCGTGCGCCAGTCGTCGGAGGAGTCGGTGGGCATGAGGTCGAAGATCTCCCGGATGCTCTGCAGCGGGGAGGCGATGACGTTCAGGTCGGCGAGGTGCTCACCGGCCTCGGCCAGCTCGATCTCCAGCCCGAGCCGTTCGCGCATCGCGTGCTGGGTCACCCGGTCCACGTCGTCGGCCGGCTCGATCGCGTCCAGGGCGGCCAGGGTGGCGCGCGCGGCGTCGGTGAACGCGGCGTGCCCCGCCGGGGAGAAGTCGTCGAGGCTGTCCTCGCGGCCGGGCAAACCGGCCTCGGTGGCGAACATCGGGCTGAGCCCGGTCAGGGTGCGGACGTAGGAATCGGCGATCTCGTCGGTGCGCGTGCGGGCGCGCCAACCTGCTGGGTCGGTCATGACGGGCACGGTACCCGGCCGGGGCGGCGCACTCCCAGCGCAATGACCGGGCGCGCCTGACCGGAGCGACACGGCTGCGTCATGCTGCGGCAGCATGCTGCGGCGAGGCACGCATTCGTGTCGGCCCGGTCAGGGGAAGCGATCGATCGGGGGCGGGCACCCTCGGCAACCGAGGGCAACTGCTTCCTGCGGCTGCGATCGCGGACCAGACTGGCCCGATGACCGCACAGACCGCCCGCATCGGTGTCCAGCTCATGACCGTGCGCGAGCAGGTGGAATCACTCGGGCTGGCGCCGGTGCTCGAGCGGCTGGCCGGGATCGGGCTGGCGAACATCGAGGTCTCCCAGGTCCCGCTCACCGCGGAGAACGTGGCGGTCTTCGAGCGAGCGCGTGATGAGCTCGGCCTCGGCTACGCGGCGCTGTCGGGGACGATGGAGGCGGGCGGCGGTGCCAACCCCTCCCTGCTCGAGGACTATGAGCACCTCCGCGACACGGCGCGCCGGCTGGGCACCGAGCGCATCCGCATCGGGATGCTGCCGCTGGCCGCCCTCCGGGACGAGCAGGCGCTGGTGCAGTTCTGCCGCGACGCCGAGGCGATGGCCCGGCGCCTGGCCGACGACGGGATCCGCCTGTCCTACCACAACCACCATCTCGAGTTCGCGCACCTGGGCGGGCGGGAGGTGCTGGAGACGATCCGCACCGAGGCGCCCGCGATGTGGCTCGAACTCGATGTCCACTGGGTCCAGCGCGGCGGGCACGACCCGGTCCGTACGCTCCAGCGCTTCGCCGGTGCGGTCGACCTGGTGCACCTGAAGGACTTCCGGGTGGGTCTGCCCGCGGCCGAGGCCTTCGAGGCGCTCGCGGCCGGTGACCGTTCGGCGGTCCAGCAGCACCTGAACCAACCCGTGCAGTTCGCCGAGGTGGGTCAGGGCACGCTGGACTGGGCCGCCGTCGTGTATGCCGGCATCGCCGCCGGCGCCGCCCACCTGCTGATCGAACAGGACGCCACCTACGGCAGGGACCCGTTCGAGTCGCTGGCGATGTCCCGCGAGCACCTCGCCGGGCTCGGGTTCGGGGAGATGTTCTCAGGGCCGTCGCGCTGACCGTCGCCGGTTCCCGCGTTGCCCCGAACTGTCGCCAGCGCCCGACTGGAACCGACAATTCGGGGCAACTCGCGGCCGGGCGAGGAAGTCGAGGATGCAGCGAAGCGGACGTGCGCGAGCTGCCGACGCCGAGCGGGTGAGGGGGTCAGCGGGGGATGGCGCTCCAGCGCCACGAACCCCGCCCGGGGCGGGCGGGGTGGCCGAGCTGGTGGGCGCGGTCGGTCCACACGGCCGTGCGGGCGCCGTCGTCGATCTCCTCGTGCGCAGCGGCCGCCCGGGCCGCGACGATCCCGGCCACCAGCGCCGCCAGCTCCGCCTCGTCCGGGGCGCCCTTGATGACCCGCACCATGTCCGAGGGGATCTCCCCGATCCCGGCGTAGTGACCGTTGCCGTTGCTCGTGCCGTTCTGGCCGGTCACAGCGGGATGTTCCCGTGCTTCTTGACCGGCAGCGACGCGCGCTTGGTGCGCAGGGCCCGCAGGCCCTTGACGATCTGCTCGCGCGTCTGCGCCGGGCGGATGACGGCGTCGACGTAGCCGCGCTGGGCGGCGTCCCACGGGTTGACGATGGCCTCGGTGTACTCGTCGACCAGGCGCGTGCGCTCGGCCTCGACGTCGCCGCCGCTGTCCGCGACCTCCTTCAGCGTGCGCCGCTGCAGGATGTTCACGGCTCCGCCGGCGCCCATGACGGCGATCTGTGCGGTCGGCCAGGCGAGGTTCAGGTCGGCCCCGAGCTGCTTGGAGGCCATCACGATGTAGGCCCCGCCGTAGGCCTTGCGGGTGATGACGGTGATCAGCGGCACGGTGGCCTCGGCGTAGGCGTAGATCAGCTTGGCTCCGCGGCGGATGATCCCGTTCCACTCCTGGTCGGTGCCGGGCAGGAAGCCGGGGACGTCCACGAACGTCAGCACGGGAATGTTGAAGGCGTCGCAGGTGCGCACGAAGCGGGCGGCCTTCTCGGCGGCGGCGATGTCCAGCGTGCCGGCCATCGCGAGCGGCTGGTTGGCCACCACGCCCACCGGGTGACCCTCGACGTGCCCGAACCCGACCACCACGTTCTTGGCGAACAGCGCCTGCACCTCGAGGAACTCACCGTCGTCGAGGACGGTCTCGATCACGGTGTGGATGTCGTAGGGCTGGTTGTCCGAGTCCGGGACGAGGGAGTCGAGCGCCTCGTCGGCCTCGGTGGGCTCGAGGTCGGCCGGGGCGTCGAAGGTCTCGGGGTCGGTGAGGTTGTTGGTGGGCAGGTAGTGCAGCAACGCCTTGGCGTAGTCGAAGGCGTCGTCCTCGTCCGCGGCCAGGTAGTGCGCCACCCCCGAACGCTCGTTGTGGGTGCGCCCCCCGCCGAGCGCCTCGAAGCCGACGTCCTCGCCGGTCACGGAGCGGATCACGTCCGGGCCGGTGATGAACATGTTCGAGGTCTGGTCGGCCATGATGATGAAGTCGGTGAGCGCGGGGGAGTACACGGCCCCACCGGCGCTGGGCCCGAGGATGAGGGAGATCTGCGGGATCACCCCGGAGGCAGCCACATTGCGCCGGAAGATCTCCGCGAACTGGGTCAGCGCCGCGACACCTTCCTGGATGCGCGCCCCGCCGCCGTCGCTGATGCCGATCAGCGGCACCCCGGTGCGCATCGCCAGGTCCATCACCTTGGTGATCTTCTGCCCGTGCACCTCCCCGAGCGAGCCACCGAAGACGGTGAAGTCCTGGGAGTAGATGCACACCTGCCGGCCGTCGATCGTGCCGTAGCCGGTGACGACGCCGTCACCGGAGATCTTCTTGGCGTCGAGGCCGAAGTTCACCGAACGGTGCGTGGCGAAGGCGTCCAGCTCGGTGAAGCTGCCCTCGTCCAGCAGCGCGTCGATGCGCTCGCGGGCGGACTTCTTGCCTCGGGCGCCCTGCTTCTCGACGGCGATCTCGGCCAGCTTTTCGGGCCCAGCGGCCCGGCGGCTGTCCAGGTCCGCGAGCTTGCCGGCCGTGGTGGAGGTGTCGGCGGGGGTTTCGGAAGTGCTCACACCCTGCACTGTAGTTGTGCCTGGTCGCCAAGGGGGTGACGGTGGCGGCGCGCGTGCCGGCGTCGGATTTGTGGGACATCGACAACTCCGCCGGAGCGCGATCACCCGCGGGCCGAGTATTTGACCCTTGAGCGAGCAAGGGTCAAATATTCGGCCCTTCGAGGGAGAATGGGTCAATTCTTCGACCCCGGGGAGGTGGGCGCCGACGGCTCGAAGTGGCAGGCTGGCGCCATGAGCTCACAGCCGCGGTGGGAGATCGTCGAGGAAGTCGGGTCGACCAGTTCGGAGCTGATGGCGCGCGCGAGCGCCGACCCGGACGCGTGGCCGGACCTGTCGGTCCTGCTCGCCACCCGTCAGCTCGCCGGGCGGGGCCGGGCCGGGCGTACCTGGACCACCGACTCCCACCCGGCGCTGACGTTCTCGGTGCTGCTGCGCCCGTCGCTGCCGGCCGAGCGGTGGGGGTGGGTGCCGCTGCTGGCGGGGGTCGCCGTCGTGCAGGCCCTGCACGAGCTCCAGCCCGACGGCGCAGCACCCCCGCACGAGGTGGCGTGCGGGCTGAAGTGGCCGAACGACGTCGTGCACTACGGCGGGCCCGAGGTGCTCGCGGAGTGGGGCTGCCTGCGCAAGGTGGCCGGGGTGCTCAGCGAGGTGACCCCGGACCGGTCCGGGGTGGTGGTCGGCATCGGCGCCAACCTCGTCACGGGCGGGCTTCCGGTGCCCTGGGCCGGCGCGGCCGAGGAGCTCGGCGTGCGCGCGAGCGCCCCCGACCTGGCGCGCACCATTCACCACCACCTCGCCGCGCTGATCGAGTCCTGGCAGGCCGGTGCCGATCCGGCGGCGGTGGTGGCACCGGTCTGCCTCACGCTGGGCACGCACGTGCGGGTCACGCTGCCCGGGGGAGGGATCCACGACGGCGAAGCCACCGGCCTGGCGGCCGACGGCGCCCTGCGGGTCCGCACGCCGGAGGGCGAGCGAGTGGTGCACGCCGGCGACGTCGAGCACGTGCGCCCTGCCTGAGAGGCGTCTGCACACGAAGCGGCCCAGGCTCCCGGAAGGGTCAGTGGGGAGCCTGGGCCTGTTCGCGAGCCCTTAGGGCGTCTGGCCGGAGTGCTGGCCCTCGCCGATCTCCTCGACCAGCTTGTCGTTGAACGCGGGCAGGTCGTCCGGCGTCCGGCTGGAGACCATCCCCTGGTCCACCACGACCTCTTCGTCCACCCAGGTGGCGCCGGCGTTGCGCAGATCGGCACGCAGGCTCGGGTAGGAGGTGATCGTGCGGCCGCCGAGAACGTCGGCATCGGCCAGGATCCAGGCGCCGTGGCAGATGACGCCGACGGGCTTGTGCTGGCTGAAGAACGCCTTCGTGAACGCCACCGCGTCGGTGTCCATCCGCAGGTGGTCGGCGTTGACGACGCCACCGGGCAACACGAGTGCGTCGTAGTTGGCGGCGTTGGCCTCGGCGGCCACCACGTCCACTGACTGGGAGTGCCCGTTCTTGCCGGAGACCTCACCGGTACCGGGGGAGACCAGCACAGCGTCCGCTCCGGCGGCGGTGACCGCCTCCCACGGGCTCGTCAGCTCGCTGTCCTCGAAGCCGTCGGTCAGCAGGAAGGCCACGGTCTTACCGGTCAGTTCAGCCATGATGTGCTCCTTCTTCTCCTCGGAAGTACTGCCTCGCCACCATAGGCACACCCCTGTGCCGGGCGCGCGCCGAGTGAGAACCCGGGCCGGCGCCGCGGTGGGAGTTCGGAGGAACGGTCAGTCGGGGATCCCGATGTACTTGGTGTCGAGGAACTCCTCGATCCCCACGAAACCGCCCTCCCGGCCGAGCCCGGACTCCTTCACGCCACCGAACGGCGCCGCCGGGTTGGAGACGACCCCCTGGTTCAGGCCGACCATTCCCGCCTCGAGGGCGTCGCTGACCCGCAGCCCGCGCCGCAGCGACTCGGTGAAGACGTAGGAGACCAGGCCGTGCGGGGTGGCGTTCGCGCGGGCGATCACCTCGTCCTCGTCGGTGAAGGTGCTGACCGCGGCGACCGGGCCGAAGATCTCGGTGCTGCCGAGCTCGGCGCCGGCGGGCACGTCGGTGACCACCGTGGCCGGGAAGAAGTGGCCAGGACCCGTGTCGGGCACACCCCCGAGCAGCACCTTCGCTCCGCCGTCGGCGGCCGAACGCACGAGCGAGGCGACCTTCTGCACGGCCGTGTCGTCGATGAGCGGGCCGATCGTGACGCCCTCTTCCAGACCGGGACCCATGCGGCGTGCGGCCATCTCCTCGGTGAGGCGGCGGGTGAACTCCTCCGCCACCGAGGTGTGCACGAAGATGCGGTTGGCCGCAGTGCAGGCCTGGCCGATGTTGCGCAGTTTGGCCGCGATGGTGCCGGCGATCGCGGTGTCCATATCGGCGTCGTCGAAGACGATCAGCGGTGCGTTGCCGCCGAGCTCCATCGAGGTGCGCATCACCGTCTGCGCCGCCTGGGCCAGCAACTTCTTGCCCACCGCGGTGGAGCCGGTGAAGGAGAGCTTGCGGGAGCGGTCATCGAGCAGCAGCGGCTCCATCACCTCGCCCGCCCGCGAGGTGGTGACCACGTTCACGACGCCGTCGGGCAGGCCGGCGCGCTGCAGGATGTCGGCCAGGGCGAGGGTGCTCAGCGGGGTCGCCTCGGCGGGCTTGATGACGCTGGTGCACCCGGCCGCGATCGCCGGGCCAATCTTGCGGGTGCCCATCGCCATCGGGAAGTTCCACGGCGTGATGAGCACGCACGGGCCCACCGGCTGCTTGGAGACGAGGAACCGCGCGCCGCCGGCCGGTGCGCGCATGTGCCCGCCGTCGATGCGCACGGCCTCCTCGGCGAACCAGCGGAAGAACTCCGCGGCGTAGGCGATCTCGCCCTTGGACTCGGCCAGCGGCTTGCCCATCTCCAGGGTCATGATCGTGGCCAGCCGGTCGACCTCGGCGTGCAGCAGCTCGAAGGCGCGGTAGAGGATCTCGCTGCGCTCGCGGGCCGGTGTGCGCGCCCAGTCCGGCTGGGCGGTGGCTGCGGCGTCGAGGGCGGTCATCGCCTCATCGGCATCGGCATCGGCGACGTGGGTGAGGATCTCGCCGGTGGCGGGGTTCTCGACCGGCATGGTGCGCGCGGTGGCGCGCCACGAGCCGGCGACGAACAGGTCGGTGGGGACGGAGGCGATCGCTTCGGTGGGTGTCATCGCTGCGGCTTTCGATCGACGAGGGCGGACTCGTCCGGCCCGAGGGGTAGGAATCCTGACTCAGGCATGCTACCAATTGTAGACAATCCGACAATGCCGATCGGGTGCTCGACGCCCCGAGGAGGACCTGTGACCCACCAGACCACGCTCTCGCCCCTGCTCAAGCAGGCCACCCCGGTGCTCGTCGACCACGGCGAGGGGTCCTACCTCTACGACACCGACGGCCGCCGCTTCCTCGACTTCACCGCCGGGATCGGCGTCACGAGCACCGGCCACTGCCACCCGCACGTGGTCGCCGCCGCGCAGGCGCAGGTCGGTTCCCTCATCCACGGCCAGTACACGACCGTGATGCACAAGCCGATGCTGGCCCTGACCGAGAAGCTCGGATCGGTGCTTCCCGAGGGCTTGGACTCGGTCTTCTACTCCAACTCCGGCAGCGAGGCGATCGAGGCCTCGCTGCGCCTGGTGCGCCAGGCCACCGGCCGGCCGAACGTGATCGTCTTCCACGGCGGCTTCCACGGCCGCACCGTGGCCGCGGCCACCATGACCACCTCCGGCACCCGCTTCTCCGCCGGCTTCTCCCCGCTCATGGGCGGGGTGCACGTGGCCCCCTTCCCGACGGCGTACCGGTACGGCTGGAGCGAGGAGGAGGCCACCGACTTCGCCTTGGCCGAGCTGGACTACATCTTCGCCACCCTCACCTCCCCGGCCGAGACCGCGGCCTTCATGGTCGAGCCGGTGCTGGGGGAGGGCGGCTACATCCCCGGCAACACCCGCTTCTTCCGTGGTCTGCGTGAGCGCGCCGATCAGCACGGGATCCTGCTGGTGATGGACGAGATCCAGACCGGCTTCGGACGCACCGGCGCCTACTTCGGCCACCAGCACTTCGACGTGCGCCCGGACGTGATGACCATGGCCAAGGGCCTGGCCAGCGGGTTCCCGATCTCCGGGATCGCCGCCTCCCGGGAGCTGATGTCCAAGGCGTGGCCCGGGTCCCAGGGCGGCACCTACGGCGGCAACGCCGTCGCCTGCGCGGCCGCGGTGGCCACGCTGGAGGTCATCGAGAACGAGAACCTGGTGGGCAACGCCGCCGAACGGGGCGTCCAGTTGCTCGAGGGAGCGCGCGGTGCTGCCACCGACGCCGTCGGGGACGTGCGCGGCCTCGGCCTGCTGGTCGGCTCGGAGTTCACCACCGACGGCAAGCCCGACACCGCCCGCGCCGCGGCCGCACAGAAGCTCGCCGGCGAGAAGGGTCTGCTGCTGCTCACCTGCGGTGCGTACATGAACGTGGTGCGGATGATCCCGCCGCTGGTGGTCACCTCCGAGCAGGTCGAGGATGCCCTGGCCATCTGGCGCGAGGTGCTCGCCGAGGTGTAGGTCCACTCTCGATTACGTCCGGGCATCCGATCCCGCTGACTGTGAAGGAGCCACCGTGGCCCGCTACCTGACCATCACTCTCGACTCGCGCGGGGTGACCTGCCGCGCCCGCCTGCTCGAGGAAGAGGCGCCCGGCACCTGTGCCGCCGTCTGGGCCGCGCTGCCGCAGTCCGGCGCCGCGCTGCACGCCAAGTACGCCCGGAACGAGGTGTACACCCTCGTGCCCCGGCTGACGGCGGCCCCGCACCGGGAGAACCCGACCGTCACCCCGATCCCGGGGGACGTGTGCCTGTTCGACTTCGAACCGTGGGAGATCGGAAATCCGGCGTACGGATACGAGGCGGGATCGGCCGCGCACGCCGAGCAGGGCGCCACCGACCTGGCGATCTTCTACGGCCGCAACAACCTGCTCATCAACGGTGACATGGGCTGGGTGCCGGGCAACGTCTTCGCCACCATCACCGAGGGCCTGGAGGAGATCGCCGCCGCCTGCAACGACCTGTGGCTGCGCGGGGTCGAGGGGGAGACGCTCAGCTTCGCCCGGGCGTGAGGGCGGGAGGCTCCGGCCGGTACCTCAGGCCGCGAGCACCCGCTCGGCGAATCGCGCCACGGCCAGCACCAGATCGTCGGAATGACGCGGGCCCACGATCTGCAGGCCCACCGGCAGACCGGCCGCCGTCCGTCCGCACGGGATCGAGATCGCCGGCTGCTGGGTCATGTTGAAGGGGTAGGTGAACGGCGTCCACTGCGGCCAGCTCGTCAGATCGCTGCCCGGGGGGACGTCGTGCCCGGCCTCGAAGGCCGTGATCGGCATGGTCGGGGTGATCAGCAGATCGTGGGTGCGGTGGAAGGCGCCCATCCGGATGCCCAGCTCGGCCGCGACCGCACGCGCCTGCAGGTACTCCACCGCACTCGGTGTCAGTCCGGCGTCCCAGACCTTGCCCAGGCCGGGGTCGATGGTCTCGCGGGCCCCGGACATCGAGTTCAGCAACGTCGCCGCCCCGGTCGCCCACAGCAGCTCGAACGCCTCGATCGGATCCTCGATCGGCGGGTCGGCCTCGGTCACCACCAGTCCGGCGGCATCCAGGGCCCGCACCGCCCGCTCGACCACGGCCGCGACCTCGGGATCGACGGAGGCGAAGCCGAGGTCCTTCGAGTACGCCACGCCCAGCCCGGTCACCTCCCGGGTCACCTCGCCGCGGTAGGTCGAGCTCGTGGGAGCCAGTGCCGTCGGGTCGCGGTGGTCGGGCAGCACCAGGATGTCCATCAGCAGCGCCGCATCGTCCACGGTCCTGGTCATCGGGCCGGCGTGCGCGAGTGGGCCGAACGGGCTCGCCGGGAACAGCGGGATGCGCCCGTGGGTGGGCTTGAGGGCCACGAGCCCGCAGAAGGAGGCCGGGATGCGCACCGAGCCGCCGCCGTCGGTCCCCACCGAGACCGGCCCCATGCCCGCCGCCACGGCGGCTCCCGACCCGCCCGAGGATCCTCCCGCCGTCAGCGTGGGGTCCACCGGGTTGCGGGTGATCCCGAACGCGGGGGAGTCCGTGGTCGCCTTCCACGCCAGCTCGGGCATGGTGGTCTTGCCGAGGAAGACCATCCCGTCCTCGCGCAGGCGCGCCGTCACGGGGGAGTCCACCTCCCACGGCTGGTCGGGGTTCACCGCGGCCGAGCCGCGCCGCGTGGGCCAGCCCTTCGTGAGGAAGATGTCCTTGATGGAGATGGGGACGCCGTCGAGCAGGCCCTGCACGTGGCCCGAGTGCCACCGCTGCTCGGACTCGCGCGCCTGCGCCAGGGCGCCCTCGGCGTCGACGAGGCAGAACGCGTTCAGCTCGTCGTTGCGCGCCTCGATCGCCGAGAGCGCAGCCTGGGTGGCCTCCACCGGGCTCAGCTGCCCGCTGCCGTAGGCGCTGGCCAGCTCGACGGCGGTCATCTCGTTCGGGTTCACGTCTGGCTCCTCGTGGTGGGCACGTAACCGAGTTCGGTGTCGACGACGTTGCGCAGCTCCTCGCCGCGGCGCCACCGGCCGAGATTGTCGGCGAACAGCGCGTCGAGCTCCTCGCGCCACCCGCGCACGTCCCCCGATTGGTGCGCGGTCAGGCTCACGCCGGGCAGGTCCCACAGCGGGTGGCCGGCCGGCAGCGGCTCGGGATCGACCACGTCGAGCACCGCTCCGGCGATGGCGCCCCGTTCCAGCGCCTCGACCAGCGCGTCGGTGTCCACCAGCTCCCCGCGGCCGACGTTGATCAGCCGGGCGTGGGCGGGCATGGCGGCGAACTCCTTGGTGCCGAACATCCCGCGCGTGCTCTCGGTCAGCGGCGCCACGGCCACGACCCAGTCGAACTCGGGCAGGGCGCCGAGCAGGTCGTCGGTGACGTGCCCGAAGTCAGGGTCCTGCTCGATCACCCGGCGCCCGGCCCCGCGCACCTCGAGCCCCACTGCCCGCAGCAACCGTGCGATGGAGCGCCCGATGGCCCCGGTGCCCACCACCAGCACCCGCTGGCCGGCCACCCGGTCGGACTCGCGGTGCTGCCAGCGGTGCTCGGCCTGGGACCGCCAGGCGGCCCGGAACCCCTTCGCGCCGGCGATGATCTGCCCGAGGACGTACTCGGCGATCGCGTCATCGAATACGCCGCGGGAGTTGGTGACGGTCACGTCGCTGCCGATGAGCTCCTCGAAGAGCACCGGGTCCACACCCGCGGCGGCGACGTGCACCCACTGCAGCGCATCGGCTGCCGGCCATGCCTCGCGCAGGGCGTGACTGAGGAAGTGGTGCAGGTAGAGCACGTCCGCCCCGGGCAGTGCCTCGGCCAGCCCTGCCTCGTCGGTGAAGGTGAGGGGCGCCTGCTCCGCCACAGCATCCAGGCCGGGCGAACTGGTCGCGGATCCGTCGTGCAGGACAAGGACGCGGGCTGGCTCAGGCACGTTGACAACGTAGGAGCGGGTCGTACTATTGTCAACAATCCGAATCCGGTCTGGGTTCGTGTTCTCGGGAGGCCGGTATTGGAACTGGACGGCGCGGAGTTCGAGGGTCCGCTGGCTCAGCGTGGCATCGGGATCATTGCGCCGTTCGACCTGGCGCTCGAGCGTGAACTGTGGCGGTGGTGCCCGCTCGAGGTGAGCCTGCACCTGGCACGCACGCCCTTCGAACCGGTGCCGGTGAGCCTGCAGATGGCCGAGCTCGTCTCCGACCGTGCGCATCTGCGCCGGGCCACCCAGGACGTGCTCGGCACCGAGCCGGAGGTGGTGGCCTACCTCTGCAACTCCGGAAGCTTCATCCACGGCGTCGACTACGAGCGTGGGCTGGTCGAGGCCATCCTGGAGGCGGGCGCACCGACCGCCCTGACGACCTCCGGTGCTCTCGCCGAGGCGATCCGCACGCTCGGGCTGACCAGGATCAGCGTGATCACCCCCTACGACGAACCGCTCACGCTGCGCCTGCACGCCTACCTCGCCGAGCTCGGCGTCGAGGTGATCCGTTCCAACCACCTGGGCCTGGGCGGCGGGATCTGGAAGGTGAACTACCGCACCGTGGCCGAGCGGATCATGGCCGCCGATGATCCCCAGGCGCAGGCCGTCTTCGTCTCCTGCACGAACCTGCCCACCTACGACGTGATCGACCCGCTGGAGCAGCGCCTCGGCAAACCGGTCCTGACCGCCAACCAGCTCACGATCTGGGCCTGCCTGGCCCGGATGGGCCTGCCGATGATGGGGCCGGGCCGATGGCTGGGCTCCGTCTTCGGCCCCGTTCCCGAGACCACCGCCCCCGCACAGGACGTCCGCTCATGAGCACCACACTCGGATTCATCTACCCCGACCACGCCGCCGAGGACGACTACCCCTACGCCGCCGAGCTGCTCGGGCTGCGCCTGGAGGTCACCCACATCTACGGCACTGATCTGCACGCCGTGCCCGAGCTGCTCGATCTCGGCAGCCCGGAGCGCCTGGCTGTCGGCGCCCGCCAGCTCGCGGCCGCGGCCCCGCAGGCGGTGGTGTGGGCCTGCACCTCCGGCAGCTTCGTCTACCGCCCCGACGGCGCAGCCCAGCAGGTGCAGCGCCTCGCCGAGGCCGCGGGAGTGCCCGCCTCCAGCACCAGCTTCGCCTTCACCCGCGCCTGTGAGGCGCTCGGCGTGCGCACGGTGGCCGTGGCGGCCAGCTATCCCGACGACGTCGCCTCGCTGTTCACCGAGTTCCTCGGCGCCGCAGGGGTGGAGGTGGTGGCCACCAGCAGCGCCGGTATCGACACCGCCGCCGAGGTGGGTCGCCTGACCGGGGAGCAGGTGCTGGCACTGGCGGAGGCGAACGACCATCCCGACGCCGAGGCCCTGCTCATCCCCGACACCGCGATGCACACCCTGCGCGAGCTGCCCCGGCTGGAGGAGCGCCTGGGTAAGCGGGTCCTCACCGCCAACCAGGTCACCATCTGGGAGGCGCTGCGGCTGGTGGGCCGGCAGGCCCACGCGCCCGCGCTCGGCTCGCTGTTCGGAGGAGGTCCTCGTGCTGCCTGACCCCTCGCCCGCCCACCGGATGTCCACGGCCGAGCTCATCGCCGAGCAGCTGCGCTCGGCGATCCTCACCGGCACCCTCGCGCCGGGCGAGCAGCTCGGCGAGGCCGAGATCGCCGCCCGCTTCGAGGTCTCCCGCGGGCCGGTGCGGGAGGCGCTGCAGCGGCTGGTCTCCGAGGGCATCGCCATCAGCGTGCGCCACCGCGGCATCTTCGTCCCCGAGCTGACGCTCACCGACATGGTCGACGTCTACCGCACCCGGGCGGCGATCGAACGCGGGGCCGGCCGGCTGGTCCTCGCCGGTGGCCGGGAGGCGGCGTGGCGCGCGCTGGGCCGTCCGCTGCAGGTGATGACCCGCGCCGCCGAGCGCGGGGACGCCACGGCCGTCTCCAACGCCGACCAGCTCTTCCACGACGTCTTCGTCCGCGCGGCCGACAGCCCGCGCCTGGCCCGGGCGATGCGCACGCTGCTGGTGGAGACCCGCATCTGCCTCGGCGAGCTGCAGACCACCTACCCGGACCTGGCCGAGCAGGTCCGCGAGCACGAGGAGTGGCGCGAGACCGTCCGTACCGGCACGCCCGAGGCGATGGACGCCGTCGTGAGCGCACACCTGGACGACGCCGTGCGGCGCCTGCGCGGGAAGCTGGCCACGACCTGAGCCTCGCTGCGGGCGCGTGGCGGCGCGGGACCGAGGTCCCGGCCGGCGCCCGGGCGGACCCGTTACCCTCGGCGGTGTGAGCGAGGAGACCGACCCGAGCCGTGAGGCTGCGCCGTCGACCCTCCGCCGTCACGAGGAGCGTCTGCTCGGCGGCCCCGGAACCATGACAGTGGCGCAGTTCGCGGACGCTGCCGAGGTCCCCGAGCATCTGGTGCACAGCTACTGGCGCGCGCTCGGCTTCGCCGACGTGCCGGCCGAGGCGCACCCGTTCACCGACGCCGACGTGGCCGCGCTGCGTGACCTGGTCGACGTCGTCACCGACGGGGGGATGAGCCTGACCACCGCGCAGGACCTGGTCCGGGCGCTCGGGCACTCCATGGACCGGCTGGTGCTGTGGCAGGTGGAGGCCCTGGTCCAGGACGCCACGGTTCGCTACTCCCTGGACGACGTGAGCGCGCGGCTGGTGGTGCTGGACCGGCTGGTCGAGCTCAGCCCGCTGCTGCGCGACCAGCTGGACTACGCCTGGCGGCGCCAGCTCGTGGCCCTGCTGGGGCGCATCGACAAGGACGTCGCACGGCTGGGCAACGAGGCGCCCGACCCGGGCCAGCTGCCCCTGGAGCGGGCCGTCGGGTTCATCGACATCGTCTCCTACACCACCCGCGCGGCCGACCTGGACCGGGCGGCGCTGACGAGCCTGGTGCAGGACTTCGAGACGATCGCGCGTGACGTCGTGGCCCAGCACGGCGGCCGGGTGGTCAAGACCATCGGCGACGCCGTGCTCTTCGTGGCCGACGACCTGCTCACCGGTGTACGCACGGCGACCGGCCTCGTGGCCGCGATGGGTGCGGGGGACCTGCCGGTGCGCGGGTCGGTGGTCTGGGGCCGCGTGCTCTCCCGCTCCGGGGACATCTTCGGACCCGTGGTCAACCTCGCCTCGCGCCTGACCGACATCGCCGAGCCCGGCACCGTGCTGATGGACGACGTCTCCGCCGCGTTGCTGGAGGGGGACCTGAGCGCCCATGGGGTGGTGCTCGACCCGATGGACGTGCGCGCCGTGCCGGGCCTGGGCGAGGTGCATCCGGTGGTCGTGCGCCGTCAGGACTGAGGTTTTTCCCCGACGCTGCGCCCTCACGCCGCAGGCGGGAAGATCGATCTGGCTCGGATCTGGCCTCGCGGTCAGATCGTGGCATTAGCATGGCACTGTGACCCGAGTTCTATTAGCAGAAGATGACCCGGCCATTGCCGAGCCGTTGGCCCGGGCGTTGACGCGCGAGGGGTATGAGGTGTCGGTGCACGGCACCGGCCGTGGGGCGATCGACGAGGCCACCCAGGCAGACCTGTTCGTGCTCGATCTGGGCCTGCCGGACATGGACGGCCTCGACGTCGCCCGGTGGATCCGCAACCAGGGGATGACCACGCCGATCCTCGTCCTGACTGCCCGCGCCGACGAGGTCGACCTCGTCGTCGGGCTGGACGCGGGGGCCGATGACTACGTGACCAAGCCGTTCCGGCTGGCCGAGCTGCTCGCCCGGGTGCGGGCGCTGCTGCGCCGCGCCGGCTCCGACGGGGTGGAGTCGGAGGAGATCGCCGCCCAGGACGTGCGCGTGGACGCCGCCGCCCACCGCGCCTTCCAGGGGGAGCGGGAGCTGCAGCTGACCGCCAAGGAGTTCGAGCTGCTGCGGGTGCTGGTGCGCGAGGCCGGGTCCGTGGTCTCCCGCGAGGGACTGATGCGCGAGGTGTGGGCCTCTGACCCGACCGGGTCGACCAAGACGCTCGACATGCACGTGTCCTGGCTGCGGCGCAAGCTCGGCGACGACGCGAACGCCCCCCGCTACATCTCGACCGTGCGTGGCATGGGTTTCCGGTTCGAGGACGGGGTGAGCTGACCTGCGCCGACGCGTCCTGACGGTCGCGGTGGTGGCCGTGACCGTCGCCGTCATCTTCCTCGGCCTGCCGATGGGGATCTTCGGGGCGCTCATGGTGCAGGAGAGCGTGCAGCAGAACCTGCAGGTGCGCACCGAGTCGGTGACCCGCTCGGTGGAGGGGCGCCTCGGGCTGAATCTCCCGGTGGACCAGGACTACCTGGACCGCTGGGTGGACGAGGAGTCCGGGACGCCGGCGCGCATCACGGTGCGGCTTCCCAGCGGCACCGAGGTGGTGGCCGGCCCGGACGTGGGCCCGCCCGAGGAGGCCTTCGTGGCCTCCAGCACGTCCCCCTCCGGCGCCCTGGTGCTGCTGGAGGTGAGCGGATCGCTGCTGTTCTGGCGTAGTGCGCAGGTGGTGCTGGCCGTGACCGGGCTGAGCGTGCTGGCCTTCGGGGTGGCCGCGATGGTGGCACTGCGCCTGGCGCGCCGGCTCGCGGCACCGCTGATCTATCTGGCCGCCAGTGCCGAGCAGATCGGCTCCGGGCAGGTGCGTCCCCGGCTGGAGCCCTCCGGGGTGGAGGAGATCGACCTGGTCGCCGCCGAGCTGGCCCGCACCTCCGACCGGCTGGCCGGCCGGATCGCGGCGGAGCGGCAGTTCGCCGCCAACGTCTCCCACCAGTTGCGCACCCCGCTGACGGCGCTGTCGATGCGGCTGGAGGAGATCCAGCTGCTCAGCGAGGACGAGGAGGTCCGCGAGGAGGCCCGCATCTCGCTGGAGCAGGTGGAGCGGCTGGTGCACGTGGTCGACGACCTGCTCAAGACCTCCCGTAAGACCGAGGGCGGGACCACCGAGGCGCTGCACCTGGAGGAGGTCTTCGACCAGCAGCGCGAGGAGTGGGTTCGCACCTACGCCCGGGCGGGGCGGGAGCTGGTCGTCGGTGACGCCGTCGACGTCTCGGTGCTGGCGACTCCGGGTGCGCTCGCCCAGGTGCTGGCCACCCTGCTGGAGAACTCCCTCAAGTACGGCGAGGGCACCACCTCGGTCCACGTGCGGCCCTCGAAGTCCGGCGCCGACACCGGGGTGGTGATCGAGGTGGCCGACGAGGGCCCCGGAGTGCCGGACGAGTTGGCCCCGCGGATCTTCGAGCGCCATGTCACCTCGGGCAAGGGCACCGGGCTGGGGTTGGGCCTGGCGCGCGACCTGGTCACGGCCGACGGCGGCCGGCTGGAGCTGGCCCAACGCCGGCCCCCGGTCTTCGCGATCTTCCTCAACGCGGTGCCCAAGCGCCTCGACCCGGACAAGGTGCTGCCGCCGGGCTCGCTGGTGGTGGTGGGGCGCCGGCGACGGCGCCGCTGAGCGGGCGTCCACGTCCGCCGGCGTGCTGACCCCTGGGAATCCACCTCCGTCATCGGAGTCCACTTCTGGGAGCGCAGAAGCGGATTCCTATGCCCGACGTGGATTCCTACGCGCACACGGGCTGGGCTCAGAGGAGGCGCCGTCGTAGGCGGGTCTGCGGAACGCCGGCGCGCAGCAGCTTCGCTCCGAGGCGATCGAGCCGGGGAGCACCACGGATGCGGCCGTCGCTTCCGCGCACGCGCTGCCAGCAGTCGCTCCATCCCCAGCGTGTGAGCGCGCTGAGCTGCTCGCGCAGCTCATCCTCCCGACGCTTCTCGGCGATCACGCGCTCGGCGGCTCCGGGGCCCTCGCCGATGGCGCGGTACTTGAGGTCGCCGTCGGCTTCCCCGGCGGCATTGACTCCCTCCCAGTAGAAGTCGACGAACGCCTCCGCGTGGGACGAGAGCTGGAAGCGGACCTGCTGGCGGGGCGCCTGGAAGCCGAGCGACTCGATGATGAGGCCACTCAGCGTCTCCAGCGGGGACTCGGAACCGGTCGAGACCCGCTCGAGCATCGCGACCACCCGCGCGGACCCCTGATACGGCATCAAGCGATCGTGAACCGTCCACAGCGCACCCGGGGTGGTCAGCGGCCCGTCCGGCCCGGATCGCGGCACGCGGCAGGCAGCATCGGCCGCCACGAGGCTGCCGAGCAGCGGTAGCCGACGAGCTGCCTGGATCAGCGTCAGCTCGACGGACGTGATCACGCAGCCGTTCGCCATCGTCGTCGTCACCTCGAACCGGCGCGCGATCTCCGCCACACCGGATCGTCGTCGTCCCTGCCGCGTGGCGGAGACCACGAACACGTCACTGGGCCAGGGCCCGATGATCGGAAGCTCGAGGAGCGCCAGTGCCGAGGGGCCGGTGAATATGGGTTCCCGGCGGCGGCATGCGATCGCGAGAACCCGCTCGCGATAGCGCGCGGCGGTGATCTGCGCTGCCGAGAGGTCCTTCTCCGGCTGAACCGGTGCATAGATGCCCCGGGTCACCCGACGCACCCGACCTTCCCGGTGCGCCTTGCGGAGCGTGCCGCCCTGGCCGGTAGCAGCGGCGTCACCGAACCGGATCAGCCGGTCCGCAGGCCGATTCGCTGGGCCCGGGTGAGACGAGTTCGAGATGTCCATGGGCCGCACCTCAGCACAGGCGCTCCCGGGAGCGTGCCGCCACGGGGTGGGGCTGGGGATGTGGGGGCGTCGGGGCGGGGACCTATCGGAATCCACTTCTGTCGTTGGAATCCACGTCCGAACGTGCAGAAACGGATTCCGATGACGGATATGGATTCGATGGAGGTGGTGCCCCCGTGAACACCCAGTACCGGTAGCCGAGGTACCGGAACGCCGTCCCGAGCACGAGCCCGACCCCGTTGGCGGAGATGTTGTCGGCGAGCGGGGAGGTGAACCCGAGCAGGTAGTGGGACACGGCCAGGCAGCCGACGGCGATCGCCATCCCCACCACATTGACGGCGGCGAACTGCACGAGCTCCTTGCTGCGCGCCGTCGGGGTCTCCTCGCTGCGTTTGGCGGCGAAGGCCCAGTACCGGTTGCCCAGCCAGGCGACGAGCACGGCCACGCTCACCGAGATCACCTTCGCGGTCAGCGGCTTGTGCCCGAGCAGCTCACCGGGCCCGAACCGCAGCAGGTTCATCAGCCCCGTGTCCACGACGAACGCGATCAGCCCCACGGTCCCGAACCGGAGCAGCTCACCGAGCCAGGCGGTCAGCCGGCGCCGGCGGTCGGCCACCCGGGCGCGCCAGGTGACGCCGTCGGGGGAGGTGGGGGTGGCCATCGGGTCAGGATAACGGCCCGGTCCATCCCGGGCCGCTGACCGGATCGACACGGCTGCGCACCTCTGCGCCCGCCAGTTGTCGCAGACCTGCGCATCCGTGTCGATCCGGCCGGCCGACCTCGCCGACGGCCGGCGCGGAGTCGGTAGGGTGAGCCCCCATGGGACCAGTCGTAGCCGTGGTAGGGGGCGGACAGCTCGCCCGGATGATGGCCGAGCCCGCCGGAGCGCTGCAGATCCGGCTGCAGGCGCTGGTGGAGGCCGGCGACGGCGCGACCGCCCAGGTGGTCCCGCACGCCCGGGTGGGCAGGGCCGACGACGCCTCCGCCGTGGCGCAGATCGCCGACGGCGCCGACGTCCTCACCTTCGAGCACGAGCACGTCCCGCAGCCGGTGCTGGCCGAGCTGGTCTCCCGCGGGGTCAACGTCCAGCCCGGGCCGCAGGCGCTGCGTCACGCCCAGGACAAGATCGTCATGCGCCGCCGGATGACCGAGCTCGGGGTGCCGTGCCCGCGCTGGACGGCCGTCTCCTCGGTGGCCGAGCTGCGCGAGCAGGACGTCGTGGCCTGGCCGCTGGTGGCCAAGACCCCGGTGGGCGGTTACGACGGCAAGGGGGTGCAGGTCCTCGAGTCCCCGGCCGACGCCGAGCGCGTGGCCACCTGGTTCGACCACCCGCGCGGTGAGGTGCTGCTGGAGGAGAAGGTCGATTTTCGTCGCGAGCTCGCCGTGCTGGTGGCCCGCCGTCCCTCCGGCGAGGTGCGCTCGTGGCCGGTGGTGGAGACCATCCAGACCGGCGGGGTGTGCGCCGAGGTCGTCGCCCCCGCGCCGGAGATCCCCGATCACGTCGCCCAGGACGCGGTGGACGTGGCCGAGAAGATCTCCGCCGGGCTCGGAGTGACCGGTGTGCTGGCCGTGGAGATGTTCGAGGCCCACGACGGCGTGATCCTCGTCAACGAGCTCGCGATGCGGCCCCACAACAGCGGTCATTTCAGCATCGACGCCTCGGTGACCAGCCAGTTCGAGCAGCACCTGCGGGCGGTCCTGGACCTGCCGCTGGGGGAGACCGCGATGACCTCCGAGGTCGCCGTCATGGTGAACCTGCTCGGCTCCGCGCTGGAGGACCCCTCGAGCGCCTACCCGCGCCTGATGGCCGAGTACCCCGACGCCAAGGTGCACCTGTACGGCAAGTCGGTGCGCCCCGGACGCAAGCTCGGCCACGTGACCGTGGCCGGGTCGGATCTGCCCACGGTGCGCCGTCGGGCCCAAGAGGCAGCAGCGCTGCTGGGAGGACGCTGAGATGAGCGCAGTGGTCGGTGTGGTGATGGGGTCGGACTCGGACTGGCCGGTGATGACCGGCGCCGTGGAGGCACTCGCCGAGTTCGGCGTCGAGGTCGAGGTGGATGTGGTCTCCGCGCACCGTATGCCGCACGAGATGATCGCCTACGGAGAGCAGGCCGCCGATCGTGGGCTGCGGGTGATCATCGCCGGCGCCGGAGGAGCCGCCCACCTGCCCGGCATGCTCGCCTCGGTCACGCCGCTGCCGGTGATCGGCGTGCCGGTGCCGCTGCAGCATCTGGACGGGATGGACTCGCTGTTCTCCATCGTCCAGATGCCCGCGGGCGTACCGGTGGCCACCGTCTCGGTGGGCGGGGCGCGTAACGCCGGCCTGCTCGCCGCCCGCATCCTCGGCGCCGGAGCCGACGACGGCGCAGCCCAGCTGCGGGAGACGATGCGTCAGTTCCAGCAGGGGTTGCGTGAGAGCGCCCAGGCGAAGGGCGCCCGGCTGCGCTCCTCACGGAGCCAGCGCACCGGCTTCGGTCGCTGAGGCGGGCCGGAACTGACGGCTGGGGCGAGGTCCGTGCCAGAAATGGCACCGGTGCCGTGAGGGGCGTCAGTTCGGTACCCGGCCGGACTCAGACCCCGCGGATCACGTATACGACGCGGGTGCCGGAGGCGATCAGCGTGAGGTGATGGGCGCCGTCGGAGTACTCGGCCATCAGGCCGGCCTCGGTGGAGACGGCGTGCTTCTCCTCGAACCCGGCGCCCTCCACAGCCTCCTGGGCGGCCTCGCCCTGATCGTCCGCCTCGATGAGGACCACCCACTCGGTGCCGGTGTCGGTGGAGCGGCTGGCCCCGCGCGCGGGCCCCTCCACCAGCGGGACACCGCTCGGGAACGACTCGGGCACGCCGTCGGTCAGGTCGAGTCCGGCCACGGCCTCCTCGATCGCGTGCTCGACCACGTCCCCGGCCTGGTCCTGGACGAACTGGCAGCCGGAGACCGGCAGCGTCATGGCGAGCAGCGCCACGAGCAGCAGTCGGATCCGTGCGGTCATCGGCTCAGGATACGTCGCCGGCCCAGCCGATCCGGCTCAGCGGTTCCGCCAGTAGGTCGATGCCTGCTACGCGATGCCCCAGCGCGCACCTCGCTGCGTTGTCGTCGGTCGACGTGGCTCCGCCACACCTTCCTCCTCCGCCTTGCGATGTACGCACTGGATACACCGCTCGCGACGGCAGCCCCTACTGGCGGAACCGCTAAGGTTCCGCGGGTGACTGAGCAGCAAGGACTGAGGGCGGTGCCGCGCGGGCGGCTGCGCTTGCTGGACGGACTGCGGTTCTTCGCCGCGGTCGCGGTCCTGGGCTACCACTACGCCGCCTTCGACCAGGTCGAGGGCCCCGTGTGGGGGGAGCCGATCGAGGACGCCACCGCCCGGGTGGGGGTGTGGTTCGGGTACGGGGCGCTGGCGCCCTACCTGTTCTTCGTCATCAGCGGGTTCGTGATCCTCATGACGGCGCAGGGGCGGGGCTGGCGCTACTTCGTGGCCTCCCGGATCAGCCGTCTCTATCCGGGCTACTGGACGGCGGTGCTGCTCACCAGTGCGCTGCTGATCCTCATGTGGAACCCCGGCCGGGCGCCCAGCCTGGAGCAGGTGGCCGTGAACCTGACGATGGTGCAGGCCGCCTTCGAGGTCCCCCACGTCGACGGCGTCTACTGGACGCTGTGGGTGGAGCTGAAGTTCTACCTGCTCATGGGGTTGCTCGTGCTCTGGGGCGTCACCACCCGCCGGGTGATGTGGCTGGCCGTGCTGTGGCCGCTGGCCGGGTGGGCGCTGGCCGAATCCGGGGTGGAGTGGTTCTGGGACTGGCTGATCTACCGGCACGCGCCCTTCTTCGCCGGCGGGATGGTGCTGTACCTGCTCTACTCACGCGGGCACACGCCCTGGCGGTGGCTGGTGCTGCTCGGGAATGCGGCGCTCGCGGTGTGGCACACGGTGCCGGGCCTGAGCGAGCAGGTGGAGCAGAACACCCCGTACGCCCTGAACCCGTGGCTGCTGGGCTCGCTGGTGACCGCGTGCTTCGTGGCGGTGGGACTGATCTCGCTGACCCCGGCCGCGCAGATCGACTGGCGGTGGCTGACCACCGTGGGGGCGCTGACCTATCCGGTGTACCTGCTGCACCAGTACTGGGGGTGGTGGGTGATCGCCGGGCTCCGCGAGAGCGTGGGCCCGGTGGTGAGCGTGGTGGCAGCGACGGCGCTGTCGCTGACGCTCGCCTGGCTGGTGCATCGCTGCGTGGAGCGGCCGCTGGCGCCGCGCATGAAGCACGGGGTGCTGCGGCTGCTGGGGGAGCCGCCGGCGGCCGGTGCGCCGGTTGCCGGTGTCGATAGGCTGCGCGCGGAGCGTCGCGACGGGCGCCGTGGGAGCGATCAGGGAGAGCATCGATGAGTCAGTGGTACTTCACCTATCAGGGGGAGCGGACCGGGCCGTTCGAGGACGAGCAGGCCCGCGCGCAGGCGGCGGCGAACCCGAACGGGCACGCCTGGCGGGAGGGCTTCGCCGAGTGGCTGCCGATCCAGTCGATCGCCGAGCTCGGATCGGCCGGCTCGCCCCCGCCGCCACCGGCGCCGGCCCAGGCCGGGCGCCGTTCGGACGAGATCGACTTCCGGATCATCGGCGAGGACATGCAGTTCGTCGAGATCGAGCTCGACCCGGGTGAGACCGCGATCTCCGAAGCCGGTGCGCTGATGATGAAGGACGCGAGCGTGCGGATGGACACCGTCTTCGGCGACGGGTCCGCGGCCGAGGGTGCCGGCGGCGGCTTCATGGACAAGGTCCTCTCCGCCGGTAAGCGGGTGGTGACCGGGGAGTCGCTGTTCACCACGATGTTCACCCACGAGGGCCAGGGCAAGGCGCACGTCTCCTTCGCCGCACCGTTCCCCGGCACCGTGCTGCCCATCAAGCTCTCCGACCACGGCGGCCGGCTCATCTGCCAGAAGGACAGCTTCCTCGCCGGAGCGCGCGGGGTCTCGATCGGGATCCACTTCCAGCGCAAGGTGATGACCGGCCTGTTCGGTGGCGAGGGCTTCATCATGCAGAAGCTCGAGGGCGACGGCTGGGTCTTCGTGCACGGCGGCGGCACCATCATCGAGCGCGAGCTGGCGGTCGGGGAGCGCATCGACGTCGACACCGGCTGCGTCATGGCCTACCACGACACCGTCGACATGGACGTGCGCCCGGTCGGCGGGGTGAAGTCGATGTTCTTCGGCGGGGAGGGCGTGTTCCTCGCGACCCTGACCGGCCCGGGCAAGGTGTGGCTGCAGTCGCTGCCGTTCTCCCGGATGGCCGGCCGGATGCTCGCCGCCGCGCCGCAGACCGGCGGCCGCGACCGGGGTGAGGGGTCGGTGCTGGGCGGGTTCGGGAACCTGCTCGGCGGGGACAACCGCTTCTGAGTCAGCCCAGGCCGAGGCGCGGTCCCTCGATCGCCGGGCAGGTGTCCATCACCACGTCCAGCCCGGCCTCGCGGGCCCGCGCCGCCGCGGCCTCGTCGATGACGCCCAGCTGCAGCCAGACGGCCTTCGCCCCGCGGGTGATCGCCTCGTCGACCACGCCGCCGGCGAGGTCGGAGTTGACGAAGACGTCGACGACGTCGATCTCACCGGGCACCTCGGCGAGGCTCGCGTAGCCGGTGGCCCCGTGCACGGTCTCGGCCTTGGGGTGCACGGGCACGATCTCGTGACCCAGCCCCTGCACGTAGCTGGCGATGCGATACGCCGTCCGGGCGGGGTTGTCCGAGAGTCCGACGACGGCCCACCGGCCGGGGGTGCGCAGGAGCCGTTCGATCGTGGCCGGGTCATTGGTGTGGGTGCTCATGCCGGTGCAACGCCGCCGGTGGTCCGGTCGATTCCCGCGACCGTCCCAGGCGGACCCAGGTTCCCGGCACGGACCGACGGTGCAAGCCCGGTCGATGCCCGCACCCTCGGTCCGTGCGTGGAACCTGGGTCGGCAGGCTCAGTACTCCTGCAGATCGCCCTCGGTGACGGTGCCGTCGGCGACGGCCTCGAAGAACGCCGGTGCGAGGTCCGGGTCGAGCAGCACCGTGGAGCCCACCCCGCCGGGCCGGTAGTTCAGGTCGGCCACCGGGGGAGTGCCGCGGACGCCGTCGGACCCCGTGGCGGACCGGAACGCGAGCGCCATCTGCCCGAGGTCGATGATGCCGGTGCCCTCGGAGACCAGCAGGGCGCCGAGCCCGGCGTCGATCAGCTGGACCTGGTCGGCGGGCCGCACTGCCAGGGAGGGCTCCACGACGGCGTCGGAGACGGCGCTGATGACCTGCTGCTGGCGCTGCGTCCGGCCGATGTCCCCGAGCGGGTCCGCCTTGCGCATCCGCGCGAAGGCCAGTGCGGTGTCGCCATCGGCCATGTGGCAGCCGGCGTCCCAGACCAGGTCGGAGTCGGCGTCGTCGACGTCGTAGTCCAGGCACAGCTCCACACCGCCGACGGCGTCGACCACATCGGCCACGCCGCCCATCCCGATCTCGACGTAGTGGTCCACCTCGATCCCGGTCAGGCTCTGCACCGAGTCCACGAGCAGCTCGGGCCCGCCGTAGGCGTAGGCGGCATTGATCTTGTTCGGGCCGAAGCCCGGGATGTCCACGAACGTGTCTCGGGGGATGGAGATCAGCGATGCGGTGCCGCTCGGGGGTGCGGTGAGCAGGATGATCGTGTCGGTGCGCTCCCCGCCGGTGGTGTCCCCGGTCAGGCCGGAGTTGTCACGCGAGTCCGAGCCGGCGAGCAGGTAGGTGGTCCCCTCGGTGCTCAGATCGTCGTTGGTGGCGGCGACGTGCGTGATCTGCCCATTCGCCCAGATCAGCAGCCCGACCGGCCAGGCGAGGGCGAGGATCAGCAGCACGGCGAGGACGGTCAGGACGCGCCGGCGCGCCACGCGGCGTCGTCGGGGGCTGCCGCCGGAGGGCGGGCCACCGGTGCCGCCGGGCCCGCCGGGCGGGGGAGCCTGCCCACCGCCGGAGGTAGGACGGTGGACCGGCCGGGCGGGCGGGGGCGCCTGCCCAGCGGGCATCACCCGGGTGCGGTCCACCGGCGGGCGGGCTCCGCCGTCGTGGGGTTGCCCTCCCGGGGCGAAACTGGGGGGCCGGGCGGAGGTGCGGCGCACCTGCGGGGCATCCGCGGGGGTCTCGCGCTGGGGCGAGCCATTCACCGGACGGGCCGAGCCGCCGTCGCGGGCCCGGCTGCCGCCGGTGCGAGGCCGCCGCCCGGGGGCGCGCCGGGGTTCGTCGGCGAACGGATCGTCAGTCATCGTGGGTCAGCTCCTCGATCGTTCCCGTCCCGCGGCAGCACGAGAGTAGCGGGCCGGGCTGGGTGCGGGGCCGTGGCGCGCTGGTCGCTGCCGAGGCCGCAGTTATCCGGTGGCGTCCGAGGACGCGAGCTCGTCCGCGGTCTCGCCCATGTCCGCCCCGCCCGAGGCCTCCTCCGAGGCCTCCGGATCCTCCGGCAGGGCCATCGGCTCGTCGGCACGGATGGAGGCCCACAGCTCCTCGGAGAGGTAGTTGGGGCGCACCCGGTTGCCGGCCCAGTCGAAGGGCATGGTCGCGAAGCTGACCTCGTCCAGCTCGATGTTGCGCAGGGAGTAGGCCAGGCCGGCCATGGTGGTGAGGTTGCCGATCCGCTCGCTCGTGGTCAGCGAGGACGTCGCCGCCTGCAGGAACTGGTAGAGCTCGGTGGTCTCGGTCATGACGTTGCGGTCCAGCACCTGTTCGGCCATGTTGCTCAGCAGCTCCTGCTGGCGGTCGATGCGGCCGATGTCGGAGCCGTCGCCCAGGCCCACGCCCTTGCGCGCCCGAGCCACGGCGAGGGCGGTCTCGCCATCGAGGGTGTGGCAGCCGGCGGTGATGTCGAGTTTGGCCTGCTCGGAGTACAGGTCCTGCTCGAAGCACATGTCCACTCCGCCGATGGCGTCAACCATGTCCTTGAACCCGGACATGTCGACCACCACGAAGTCGTCGATGCGGATGTCGGTCATGGTCTCGACGGTCTTGATGGTGCAGGCGGCGGCATAGCCGACGTCACCACTGCCGCCCCCGAGGGCGAAAGCGGCGTTGAACATCGCGTCGTACTGCTCGTAGGTGGAGGTCCCGTCCGGCCGTGGGCAGCTGGGGATCGTCACCAGCAGGTCACGCGGGATGGAGACCACGTCCACCCGGGAGCGGTCGGCGGAGATGTGCATCAGCAGCGTGGTGTCCGAGCGCATCCCGTCGACGTCGCCGCCGCCGAGATCCTGGTTGTCGTCCCCGGCGCGGGAGTCGGTCCCCATCACCAGCAGGTTGACGGCCCGGCCTTCCATGGAGTCGTCCGGGTTCGGCGCCTCACCGGAGTCCATGGTCGGGCGGTCGGTGCCGAGCACGTCGTCGAAGTCGTGCCGATCGATCCCGCCCTGCAGGTTCTGGTAGGCGAGTGCGGCGCCGGTGCCGGTGAAGGTCACCAAAAACAGCGCCGCCACGAGCGTCACGCGCAGCGCGCGATGAGCGCCCGGTGCTCGCCTGCTGTGCCGCGGCCCCCGTGCGGCTCGGTTCTCGGTGGTAGCCATCCCCACGATCGTAAGCAATGACGCGCCCACCTGGGCGAACAGGTCGCAATCGATCTGGGGAGGTTGTGTGCAGACGTACCTCTCAGCACTCCGGAAGCTCGAGAATCCGAGCCGTGCTCCCCTCGCCGACGACGTCGGCGCCCGGCACCTCCACCTGGTCGAGCACCTGGAAGCGACGGTCCACCTGGTAGGGCTCGGAGTCCTGATACAGGTATGCCACGTCGAGGCGATCCAGCGCCTCGCAGAAGCCCGGACCCGCTGCATCGCCCCACGCCGCGCCCTGCGTGATCGCGGCGACCCCCTCCAGCACCGTCTCCTGATCGTCGGTCAGCACCTGCCCGGCCACCGGGAAGACCACGTCCACCCCGTGCATCGAATACAGCAGCGGCGCACCGGAGAACGGGTTGGCCAGCACCGCGCCCGGGCCGAGCCTGGCCCCCACCTGCTGCTGCATCCTCAGCTCCTCGGTGGTGACGAACCGGGGGTGGACGCCCGCCTCGAGCCCGTACACGTCGGCCGTGCGCCGCGCGGTGTGCACCGAGGAGGCCACCACCATCACCGCCACGAGCACGAGCACCATCCCGGCCGCGAGCAGCGCCGCGCCCCGCCGGCCCTGTACTAGCCTCCGCACCCGGCCCGCCCCGGCGAGCAGCGCCACCACCCCGAGCGGCATGGCGACCATCGCCGTGACCACACTCAGTCGCGCGGTGCTCGTGTACCAGAGCCCGGAGATCCCCAGCGGCCCGCCCAGCGCCGCATCCAGGTACAGCGCCCACGCCACCAGGAGCATCCCGGCCACCCACGGGCGCCGCCGCATGAGCCAGGCCCCCACCGGCGCGCCGATCAGCAGCACCGCGGTGACCGGGTGGGCCCACAGGTCGTACCAGCCCGTGACCGCCTCGGCGAGAGCCACGCCTGCCGGATCGGCCGCGAGCCCCTCGTAGCCGGCCACCATCGCCGCCAGCGGCGAGCGCGAGAGTCCCACCGCCGCGGCGCCACCCAGCACCACCATCGCCACCGGACCCCCGACGGCGACCGCTCGCCGCCCCTGCCGCCACCAGTGCCGTACGCCTCGCCCGAGCACCCACACCGCGGCCGGGGCCAGCAGCGCCACCAGCGCCAGGGTGGCGTTCGGGTGCGCCAGACCGAGTCCCGCAGCCGCGGCCAGCAGCACCACCAGCGCGCCCGCCGCCGAGCTCGTCGAACGAGGCCGGTCCCGTACCAGCCATCGCAGCGCCAGCGCGAGCACGCCGGGCACCATCGCCAGCGCCGCCGCGTTGGGCACGTGCCCCCACCCCACCCACAGGCTCATCGGTGACGCCGTCACCAACCCGGCCGCGACGGCCACCCCCGCCATCGCAGCTCCGCTGCCCGGCCGCAGCTCGCGCACCAGCGCGACCATGCCCACCACCCACGTCATCGCCGCGGTGAGCGAGGCGCAGACGGTGAGCACCGCCGTCGGGGCGGAGGCGGGGATGAGCGCGGCGAAGGCGTGCCAGGCGGCCGGGTAGACCGCGGCCTCGCCGGAACCGTAGGAGAGGGCACCGACGGTGAGGGAGGAGGCCGAGCCGGTCTCCTCGATCAGCTGCAGGGCCCCGAGGTGGAAGACCGCGTCCCAGCGCTGCAGCACGTGCTCCGGGCTCCCGGCCCCGACCCACACCGGGATGAGCGCGAGCAGCACCCCGGCCAGTATCGCGGCCCATACGGTCACCCCGATGCGGCCGGGCTGAGGGGCGTCGGTGCGGGGCAGGATCGCGTTGAGCGCGCGCATGCCCAGGGCCACCGCGATCGCCGCGATCGACCCGCCGGCGGCCGCGAGCAGCCCCCAGTCCAGGCCGAGCACGCCGGCGGCCACCGCGACCACCCCGTAGATCGCGAAGGTCACGGCGGGCGCCGCGGCGAACAACGACAGGCCCCGCACACCCACCAGCCGCAGCGTCAGGGTGCCGGGCGCGTACAGCAGCAGCGCGCCGAAGGCGAAGGCCGCGATCGCCCACAGCACGGTCAGCACGATCATGAGGGCCGGTCCGGCTCCTCGTCGCGGCCGGTGGCCGAATCGGACGTCGGCAGCCCGGCGCGCTGCTGGCGCACCTGGGTCAGCGCGATGGTGCGGGTGAGTTCGGTGATACGCCGGTCCTGCTGCTTCATCCGCCGGTAGCTGGTGGCGATGAAGGACAGGAACGCGATCACCAGGCCGTACAGCAGCAGGTCGGTGCCTCGGCCCACGCCTACCAGCGCCGCCAGCTGCGAGAGCCAGGTGGGGTAGAGCACGGCGCTCGCGGTGACCAGCACGAACAGCACCAGCAGCACCCGGCGGATCGCCTGGTGGCGGGCGTCGGCGGTGGAACGGGTGAGCAGCACCGTCACCACCGCCACGCCGAGCAGGAGCAGCAGCTGGATCCAGATCTGATCGGTCATTTGAACATCAGCTCCACGAGGATGTTCACCGCGTTCCACAAGGACTGGCCCTTGCCCTTGGAGTAGTCGGTGTAGAGCACGTGCACCGGGTGCTCGGCCCACGGTAGCCGGGTGCGGCCCAGCTGCAGCACGATCTCGGAGGCGTGCGCCATCCGGTCCTGGCGCAGGCGCACCCCCTGCGCGGCGTCGCGGCGGATCACCCGCAGGCCGTTGTGGGCGTCGGTCAGGCGCAGCCCGGTGGACTGGTTGGTCACCCAGACCGCCGTCTTCAGCACGATCCGCTTCAGCAGGCCGGCCTTGGTGCGGTTGTCCAGGAAGCGGGAGCCGAACACCACCGCGAGGTCCTCCTCGCGCGCCCGCTGGAGCATGCTCGCGGCGTCGGAGACCTGGTGCTGACCGTCGGCGTCGAAGGTGATCAGGTAGCGCGCCCCGGTCTGGCTGAGCACGAAATCGATCCCGGTCTGCAGGGCCGCCCCCTGGCCCAGGTTGGTCGCGTGCCGGATCACCGTGGCGCCGGCGGCACGGGCCGCGGCGGCGGAGTCGTCGGTGGACCCGTCGTCGATGCAGACGATGTGGCCGAAGGTGGGCAGTGCCCCGGCGATCACCTCACCCACCACGCGTGCCTCGTTGTACAGCGGCACCACGAGCCAGGTGTCGTCGGCGGTGGGCATGACCGCCATTCTGGCAGGTGCGGCGCCCCAGCGTGCGGCCGGGGCGGGTGCAGGGCGTGGGCGAGGAGCCGTCCACCAAGTAGTGTGCGAGGCATGATCGTCGAGTCCGCCGAGGTGGATCCCAGCGCCGAGGTCGGCGAGGGCACGAGCATCTGGCAGCTCGCCCAGGTGCGCGAGAACGCCCGCCTCGGACCGGGCTGCATCATCGGCCGTGGTGCTTATATCGGCACCGGCGTGCACCTCGGCGCCAACTGCAAGGTGCAGAACCACGCCCTCGTCTACGAGCCGGCGCACCTGGAGGACGGCGTCTTCGTCGGCCCCGCCGCCGTGCTCACCAACGACCAGTTCCCCCGCGCGATCAACCCCGACGGCACCCGCAAGTCCGGCACCGACTGGGAGCCGGTGGGTGTCACGCTGCGCGAGGGCTGCTCGATCGGAGCCCGCGCCGTGTGCATCGCCCCGGTCACCGTGGGCCGCTGGGCCACCGTGGCCGCCGGCGCCGTGGTCACCACCGACGTCCCCGACTTCGCGCTCGTCGCCGGGGTGCCCGCCCGCCGCATCCGATGGGTGGGGCGCGCCGGCGTCCCGCTCACCGAATCCGCCCCCGACGAGTGGACGTGCCCGCGCACCGGTGAGCGCTACGAGGAGTACACCACCCCCGACGGCGCAGCCCGCCTGCGCGAGACAGCAGCCGCCCCCGGAGCACCAGGAGTACCGTGACTGAGCCGATCCCCGCTGCCAAGCCGCTCATCGGTGAGGAGGAGCGCGCCGCCGTCGACCGGGTGCTGCGTTCGGGCATGCTCGCCCAGGGCCCGGAGGTGGCCACCTTCGAGCAGGAGTTCTCCGACGCTCTGCTCGGTGGACGCACCTGCGTGGCCGTCAGCTCCGGCACCTCCGGCCTGCACCTGGGGCTGCTCGCCGCCGGCGTCAAGCCCGGCGATGAGGTGATCGTGCCCTCCTTCACCTTCGCCGCCACCGGCAACTCGGTGGCCCTGGCCGGCGCCACCCCCGTCTTCGCCGACATCGACCTCGAGACCTTCTGCCTCGACCCCAGCGCCGTGGCCGAGGCCGTCACGGAGCGGACGACGGCGATCATGCCGGTCCACCTGTACGGCCACCCGGCCGACATGGCCGGTCTGCAGGCGGTGGCGGACTCCTATGGGCTGCGCGTCTTCGAGGACGCCGCTCAGGCGCACGGCGCCTCCCTGCACGGGGACCCGGTGGGCACCTTCGGTGACTTCGCCATGTTCTCGCTCTACCCCACCAAGAACATGACCTCCGGTGAGGGCGGGATGGTCTCGGTGGCCACTGAGGAGATCGCACGGTACCTGCGGCTCCTGCGCACCCAGGGGATGGACCGGCCCTACGAGAACGAGATCATCGGCTTCAATGCCCGGATGACCGATGTGCACGCCGCCATCGGCCGGGCGCAGCTGGCCAAGCTCGCGGGCTGGACCACCACCCGGCAGGCCAACGCCGCCGCCCTGGACGAGGGCCTGGCCGGCATCCCCGGCGTGGTCACGCCCACCGTCAAGCCCGGGGCCACGCACGTCTACCACCAGTACACGATCCGGCTGGACGGTGCCTCGGGGAAGGAGCGGGACGCCGTCGTGGCCCGCCTGCGCGAGCAGGGCGTGGGGTGCGGGGTCTACTACCCGATCCCCAACCACCGGCTGCCCTCACTCGCCGCGTACGCCCCGGACCTGGAGCTGCCGGTCACCGAGCAGGCGGCGCGCGAGGTCATCTCGCTGCCGGTCCATCCCAGCCTGAGCGAGGCGGACCTGGAGCGGATCGTGGCCGGGGTCGCGGACGCCGTCGGGGGTGGGGCATGACGAACCTGCGGGCGGGCCTGATCGGCCTGGGCATGATGGGGCGTCACCACGCGCGGGTGCTGCGCCAGCTCGACGGCGTGGACCTGGTGGCCGTGGCCGACCCGGGCGGCGACCCGCATGGGGTGGCCGGAGACCTTCCCGTGCTGCCGGACGTGCACGCGCTGATCGAGGCCGGCATCGACTACGCGATGGTGGCCGTGCCCACCCGGTTCCACACCGAGACCGGGCTGGCGCTGGCCGAGGCGGGGGTGCACGCCCTGGTGGAGAAGCCGCTCGCCACCGACAGCGCGGGGGCACGCCGGCTCGCCGAGGCCTTCGAGGCCGCCGGGCTGGTGGGCGCCGTCGGGCACATCGAGCGGTACAACCCGGCGCTGCAGTCGCTGCGCGCGCGGCTCGAGCACGGTGAGCTCGGGGATGTCTACCAGATCGCCACCCGCCGGCAGGGTCCGTTCCCGTCGCGGATCGCCGACGTCGGCGTGGTCAAGGACCTCGGCACGCACGACATCGACCTCACCGCCTGGGTGGCGCAGCAGGAGTTCGCGAGCGTCTCCGCACGGACCGCGTTCAAGTCCGGCCGCGAGCACGAGGACCTGGTGGCGGTGACCGGCATGCTCAGCGGCGGCCTGGTGACCAACCACCTGGTGAACTGGCTCTCGCCGATGAAGGAACGCGTCACGGTGGTCACGGGGGAGAAGGGGGCGTTCGTGGCGGACACGCTGCTGGCCGATCTCACCTTCCACGCGAACGGGCTGATCCAGACCCGCTGGGACGATGTGGCCCAGTTCCGGGGTGTCTCCGAGGGGGACATGGTCAGGTACGCGATCGACAAGCCGGAGCCGTTGCGCACCGAGCACGAGGCCTTCCGGGATGCCGTGCTCGGCAAGCCCGCCGACATCGTCACGATGGCGCAGGGCCTGAACACGGTGGCCGTGGCCGAGGCGGTGCTCGAGTCCGCCCGGACGGGGACGACGGTGACGCTGTGAGGCGCGCAGCGTGGTGAGGGCCCGCGTCACCCTGGTCTCGCGGATCTTCGCCCCCGAGCCCTCCGCGGCCACGTTCCGGCTCGGCGCGCTCGTGCGCGCGCTGGCGGGGGAGGGCGCCCGCCTCGAGGTGGTCACCGCGCAGGCCCCCGACGGCGCCCACTCGCCGGCGGGCCGGCCCGGTGACATCCCCGCTCGGATACGCCGGGCCCCGGTGCTGCGCGATGCGTCGGGCTATGTGCGCGGGTATCTGCCCTATCTGAGTTTCGACGTGCCGCTGCTGTGGCGGCTGCTGCGCGGCCGGTGCCCGGACGTCTACGTGGTGGAGCCGCCCCCGACCACCGGCGCGGTGGTCCGGGTGATCTCGGCGCTGCGGCGCGTGCCCTATGTCTACTACGCGGCCGACGTCTGGAGTGATGCCTCGGCCTCAACCGGTGCTCCGGATGTGGTGGTGCGGCTGGTGCGGGCGCTGGAGTCCTGGGTCCTGCGCGGGGCCGCGGTGGTGCTCTCGGTGAACGAGGGGGTCACCGAGCGGGTCGAGGCGCTGGGGGCGCGGCACGTGGTGACGGTCGGCAACGGGGTGGACACCGAGGTGTTCACGCCGAGCCCCACGCATGCGAATCCACCTTCGTCATCGGAATCCAGTTCCGGGCGTGCAGAAGCGGATTCCGACGGCGAAGGTGGATTCCGACGAGGGTCCCAGATCCCCGATGGCCCGTTCCTGCTGTACGCGGGCACGGCCTCGGAATGGCAGGGCGCGGAGGTGTTCGCAGAGGCGATGCCCCGCGTGCTCGAGGAGGTGCCCAGCGCGCAGGTGGTCTTCCTCGGGCAGGGCAGCTCGTGGGACCGGCTCAGCCTGCTGGCCGCCGGTCTGCCCGAGGCAGCGGTGACGCTGCGTGACCCGGTCAGCGCCGCCGAGTCGGCGATCTGGCAGCAGCGGGCGAGTGCCGCGCTGGTGAGCCTGCGCCCGGGGATCGGGTACGACTTCGCGATGCCGACGAAGATGTTCGCGGCGCTCGCGTGCGGGACGCCGGTGCTCTTCGCCGGACCTGCCCAGAGCCCCGCGGCCCGGCTGGTCGAGGATGAACGGCTCGGGTGGGTCACCGACCAAGACCCCGCCGAGGTGGCGCAGGCCATGATCGCCGCGCTGCAGGCTCCGGATGAGCCCGGCGAGCCGGAGCGCCGCGTGGCCTGGGTGCGCGAGCACCGGTCCCTGGCGGCGGTGGGGGAGCGCGCTGCCGCGGCGGTGCTGGGCGTGGTGAGCCGCGAGCGCTGACGGGAGCGACACGGCTGTGTGGATCTGCGGCAGGGTCGTTCTGCAGACCGGCGCAGCCGTGTCGGTCCGGTCAGTGGGTCCTCAGTGGTCCCCGCCCAGGTGCCCGGCGAGCAGCTCGTGCCGGCGGGCGCTGTCCTCGTTCATCCCGACGATCCGGACGTTCTTCCCGCGGGCCTCGTACTTGGTGGTGATCGCATCCAGGGCCGCCACCGAGGAGGCGTCCCAGATGTGGGCCTCGGAGACGTCGATGATGATGTTCGTCGGGTCCCCGGTGTAGTCGAACTGGTAGTACAGGTCGTTCGAGGAGGCGAAGAACAGCTCCCCGGTCACGGAATACACGGCGGTGTCGGCAGGATCTTCGCTGTCGCTGGCGTCCAGGCGGGTCACCGTGGTGAAGTGCGCCACCCGGTGGGCCACGCCGATCACCGCGATCACCACACCGGCGAGCACGCCGTAGGCGAGGTTGTGGCTCCACACCGTCACCACCACGGTCGCCACCATCACCACGATCTCGGTCTTGGGCAGTCGCTTGAGGGTGTTCGGCTTGATGGAGTGCCAGTCGAAGGTGGCCACCGAGACCATGATCATCACGGCCACCAGCGCCGCCATCGGGATGATCGCGACGATGTCACCGAGTGCCACCACCATGATCAGCAGGAACACCCCGGCCAGGAAGGTCGAGATGCGGGTCCGGGCCCCGGAGGCCTTCACGTTGATCATGGTCTGCCCGATCATGGCGCAGCCACCCATACCGCCGAAGAACCCGGTGACGATGTTCGCCACGCCCTGACCCCAGGTCTCGCGGGTCTTGTTGGAGTGGGTGTCGGTGATGTCATCGACCAGCTTGGCTGTCATCAGCGACTCCAGGATGCCCACCAGCGCCATCGCGACGGCGTACGGGGCGATGATCTGCAGCGTCTCCAGGGTCAGCGGGACGTCCGGAAAGAACAGCTCGGGCAGCGACTCGGGCAGTTCGCCCTGGTCGCCGACCGTGGGCACGTTGATCGCGGCGAGCACCACGGCGCCGGTGATCGCCACGATGGCCACCAGCGGTGCGGGCACCACCTTCGACCACCGCGGCAGCAGCACGATGATTGCCACCCCGACGGTGACCAGTGGGTAGACCGCCCACGGCACCCCGATGAGGTGCTCGAGCTGGGCCATGAAGATCAGGATCGCCAACGCGTTGACGAACCCGACCATCACCATCCGGGGGATGAACCGCATCAACTTGGCCACGCCCAGAACCCCGAACAGCACCTGCAGGACGCCGGCGAGAATGACCGTGGCGATGAAGTAGTCGATGCCATGATCGCGAACGACCGGCGCGATGACGAGCGCGATGGCACCGGTCGCCGCGCTGATCATCGCCGGGCGCCCGCCGACGAAGGCGATGGTGACCGCCATCGTGAACGAGGCGAACAGCCCCAGCCGCGGATCCACCCCGGCGAGGATCGAGAAGGAGATGGCCTCGGGAATGAGGGCGAGGGCCACCACGAGTCCGGCCAGCACCTCGGTACGCAGCCGCCGCGGGGACTTCAGCGCCGCGAGCACGGAGTAGGACTCGTCGGCCTCGGGCGGGGCCGGCACCGGTCGTGGCTCAGGGGCGGGATCGGACAGGTGGGCGGGGGTGTCGTCGGACACGCAGCAGTTCCTTCAGAGAGTCGCGGGGCAGCAGGGCCCCGTGGCACCGGCGTGCGCCGGCACCGTGGGCAGGTTGGGACGGGTACGGTGCACGCGACGCTGCGTACGAGGGGCGGGGACGGGCGGGCGGACGGCAGCCGCTGGCGCCGGAATGAGCATACTCTCACGTTCGGGGAGGGTTGCACCCCTGTCTCGCTCCCTGGACGCCGCCCTGCGCTGGGTCAGGGTCGGGCTGGATCGAGCTCGGCGGCCAGGGTCCGCGTGAACGCCTCGGCGTTCGTGAGCCGGCGGCGCATCGTCGCGCACCGGGTCTCGGCATCGGCCTGGAAGGCGGCCAGGCGAGCCAGCGCGCGCTCGCGCTCGTGGGCGGTCACCGCGCTGCTCGCGACGGCGTCGCGTGCCTCGAGCAGCTCGCGCATCTCCTCGAGGCTGAAGCCCAGCGGCTTCATCCCCATCGCCACCCGTAGCCGGGCGACGTCGGCGTCGGTGTAGAGCCGGAAGCCGCCGCCGGTGCGTGCCGACGGGCTCACCAGCCCGATCTCCTCGTAGTAGCGGATGGTGCGCAGGGACAGCCCGGTGCGCTCCGCCACGGCACCGATCTGCATGTGCTGCTTGTCCTGGTTGCCCATCCCACCCTTCCGTCCGGCGTGAGCACATCGTAAACGCGTTCGAGTTGCGCACGGTCCAGGCGAACCTAGCGTTGGGAGCGCACGACGCGTCATCAACCGAGGCACGGACGAGCACGGACGAGAGGCACTCATGCGCGCACTGACCTGGCAAGGACACGAGAAGGTCTCGATCGAGGACGTCCCGGACCCGCGGATCCAGGAGCCGACGGATGCGGTCATCGAGGTGACCTCCACCGCCATCTGCGGCTCCGACCTGCACCTGTACTCGGTGCTGGGTGCTTTCCTCGATCCCGGTGATGTGCTCGGCCACGAGACGATGGGCGTGGTCCGTGAGGTCGGTGCGGATGTGCACCACATCAGCCCCGGTGACCGGGTGGTCGTCCCGTTCCCGATCGCCTGCGGCGCGTGCTGGATGTGCTCGCGCGGACTGCAGACCCAGTGCGAGACCACACAGACCCGGGCGCAGGGCAAGGGCGCCGCACTGTTCGGCTACACCAAGCTCTACGGGCAAATCCCGGGCGGGCAGGCGCAGTACCTGCGGGTGCCGCAGGCCCAGTACGGCCCGATCCTGGTTCCCGACGACGGGGAGCCGGACGAGCGCTACCTGTACCTCTCCGACGTGCTGCCCACCGCGTGGCAGGCCGTCGAGTACGCCGGCGTGCCGGAGAACGCCACGGTGCTCGTGCTCGGACTCGGGCCGGTCGGTCAGATGAGCGCGCGGGTCGCCGCCCATCGCGGGGCGGAGCAGGTGTTCGCCGCAGACCGCGTCCCGGAGCGCCTGGAGGTGGCGCGCCGCCACGGGATCCGCACCATCGACCTGCGTCAGGTCGACGATCTTCCCGAGGCGATGCGGGAGCTGACCGGCGGGCGCGGCCCGGACGCCGTGATCGACGCCGTCGGGATGGAGGCGCACGGCTCGCCGGTGGCCGAGGGCATCCAGAAGCTGGCCGACCGGATGCCCGACGCCGTCGCCCAGCCGATGATGAAGCATGCCGGCGTCGACCGGCTCGCCGCACTGCACACCGCCATCTCCACCGTCCGGCGCGGCGGCACGGTCTCGTTGTCCGGCGTCTACGGCGGCGCCGCCGACCCGATGCCGCTGCTGGAGATGTTCGACAAGCAACTCACCGTGCGCATGGGCCAGGCCAACGTGCACCGCTGGGTTCCCGACCTGCTCCCGCTGGTCACCGACTCCGCCGACCCGCTCGGCGTGCTCGACCTGCGCACGCACCGGGTCTCCCTGGAGGAGGCGCCCGCCGCGTACGAGATGTTCCAGAAGAAGGACGACGGGTGCATCAAGGTTGTCCTGGACCCGAGGGTCTGAGCGATGCCGTCACCGTGGCGCGCTGAGGAAGCCGGACCGATTACCGACCTGGCGCCCCTGACGCGCCACTACGACGTCGCCGTCGTGGGTGCAGGCCTGATGGGCCTGAGCACGGCCGTGATGCCGGCGCGCCACGGCGCCCGGGTGATCGTCCTGGAGGCCCGCGAGGTGGGGGCCGGGACCACGGGAGGATCCACCGCCAAGATCAGCCTGCTGCAGGGCACGCGGCTGTCGGCCATCGTCTCCCGGCATCCGGCCGAGACGGTGGCCCAGTACGTAGCCGGCAACCGGGTCGGGGCGTTCACCAGCGGGAGCGCACACGAGGCCGCAGGCGCCCCGAAGGGGCTCTCGCACAACCTGCATGCCGCCGCAAACGTCGTAGGCCCGCGGGCCGAGGGCTACGCCCGCCCGGCCGGCGATCCGGAGGAGGGCTCCGGCGTCGTCGGGCGGGAGGGGGCCATGCTCGTGGCGCGCGCCCGCGTGGGGGGCCGCACGCACGAAGTGTCCGCCTCCTGCCCCCATCTGGGGGGCGTCCTGTCGTGGAACGACGCCGAGTGCACCTGGGACTGCTCCCTGCACGGCTCGCGGTCCACGGCGACGGGCGAGCTGCGGGAGGGTCCGGCCACCACCGGGATGTCATCGGCCCGCCTGGGCCTGGCATGAGCCGGCCCACCGGGGAGTCCCGGCTGCGGCAGGGCATGGGCGGTGGCCTGCTGTTCGCGTTCATCCTCGGCGACGTCCTGGGCGCCGGCGTCTATGCGCTGACCGGCGAGCTGGCCGGTCAGGCCGGCGGGATGACCTGGCTTCCCATTGCGATCGCGCTGGCCATGGCGCTGCTGACCGCAGGGTCCTACGCCGAGCTCGTCACCAAGTATCCCCGGGCGGGCGGTTCGGCCGTCTTCGCGAAACGGGCATTCAAGCACCCGCTGATCTCCTTCCTCGTCGGGTTCTGCATGCTGTGCGCCGGCATCGTCAGCGTGGCGGGCCTGGCCGTGGCCTTCAGCGGTGACTACCTCGGGACGTTCTTCACGGTGCCCGTCGCCGTGGCAGCCCCGATCTTCCTGGCGGTACTGGCGCTGATCAACCTGCGCGGCATCAAGGAATCGGTGCGCTCCAACCTGGTGATGACGGTCATCGAGGTGAGCGGTCTGGTGCTCGTGCTCATCGTGGTGGGCCTGGCCCTCGCCGATGGTCAGGGCGAGCCCGGGCGCGTGCTGCAGCCGCCGGAGGCCGGCGCCGCCTGGGCCCTGTTCGGGGCCGCCCTGCTGGCCTTCTACAGCTTCGTCGGGTTCGAGACGTCCGCGAACGTGGCCGAGGAGGTGCGCGGGGTCACGCGGGTCTACCCTCGTGCCCTCTTCGGTGCGCTCGCAGCCGCGGGCGTGGTGTATCTGCTGGTGGCGCTCGCATCCTCGGCCATGCTGCCCGCCGACGATCTCGCCGGCTCCAGTGGGCCGCTGCTCGAGGTCGTGGCCGCGAGCGGCGTGGCTGTGCCGGGCTGGGCGTTCAGCGCGGTGGCTCTGGTGGCGGTTGCCAACGGCGCGTTGCTCACCTCGGTGATGAGTTCGCGGCTGACCTACGGCATGGCCGAGGAGGGCCTGTTGCCGGGGATCTTCGGCCGGTTGCTCCCCGCTCGGAGGACCCCGTGGGTGGCCATCCTGGTCACCACCGCGCTCTCGGCGCTGCTGGCGGCGGTGGGCACGTTGGCATTACTGGCCGAGACCGTGGTGCTGCTGTTGCTCTTCGTCTTCATCTCCACCAACGTCGCCGTGCTGGTGCTGCGTCGGGACGACCCCGGCCACGAGCACTTCCGGGTCGCGACCGCCGTTCCGGTGGCTGCTCTGATCAGTTGCGTGGCGCTGCTCTCCCAGCAGAGCTGGCAGGCCTGGGCGCTGGGTGGTGGGCTGATCATGGTCGGGTTCGTGCTGTACCTGCTCCATCGCCGATTCGGGCGCATCAGCCGGCGCTCGCCACCGTCGGTGGACGCAAGCGCCGGCTGATGCGTACACTCGTTTCATAGCAGCGAGCCGTTCCGCTTGCTGCGATCGTTGCCCCTGCCCCCGGCGACTCCGTCTGTAGAAGGAGTGTCGTGGGAGTCAGCACTGGAGTACGCGAACCTGAGCCGGTCAGCCCTGGTGCGCCCGCTGGTCACCGCGAGGTCGTAGCAGATCGTCCTCCCCGCCGCGTCCGTGGGCCGATGACGTGCGAGGCAGCCATCTGGATCGGCATCGAGAGCCGCGACCCGGGCGACGAACAGAGTGCGACCCCCGTGGCCGCTGAGCGGATCGCCGTCTTCGTCGACGAGACGTTCCCCGGCACACGAGTGGGGGGGCGCGGGCCCGCCTCATTCTTCCTCCGGTACACGGGATCACTCAGTCAGGTGATGCACGTGGCGGACGAACTCGGGTGGCACGTGCGGTGCCTGTCCGAGGCGGGGGATGTCCCGGCGTTCGCCGCGCGGATCGGTGTCGTGATCGCTGAGGGCGACGAGTCGGTGGCGTCGTTGCTGCACCGTGCCGAGGAGGAGGCCCGGGAAGTGGGCGCCCCGCGGTGACCCGCGGCAAGGTGTGGGTGTTCAGCGGCGGCGCGCGCACCATCGTCATCCTCAAAGGAGACCTCGACGCCACTGTCACCGACGAGCTCTATCGGGCGATCGACAAGGCCGAAGCAGCTGCTGCGCCGGTGCAGGTGGACGCCTGCGGCCTGGTCTCACTCGACTCGACCGGCATCAGCGCCGTGGCTCGCCTGGCGGCGCGCACGCCTGCGCCCTTGACCATCTTCGGCGCCCCGGACACGGTGCGCTTCCTGCTCGAGGTGACCCACCTGCATGACCTGGTGACGTTCGTCTCCGACGACGCCGTCCCGGAACCGCTGTAACCACACCAGAACACCGGTTGCCCTTGCCCCCGGCAGCTCCGAGAAGAAGGAGTTGACCATGACTGACCTGATCGATCGGCCCGCCGCGGCACCGACCCGCGAACCGACGGTGTGCACGGTCCGCGCCGTCGCCATCTCGCGCGATGAGGCGTGGGACGCCTGGACCACCCCCGGCGGGCTGCGGTCCTGGTGGTGGACCCACGACGAGGACTTCACCTGCACGATCGATCCGCACGTCGGTGCCGGTTGCCGGATCTACTCCGCGGGACGGGGTCTCGGCGCCCGGGGACGGTTCGTCACGGTGGACCGCCCGCGGCGGCTCGTGCTGCGCTGGCGGTGGCTCGACGAGCACGGCCCGGCGCCGGAGGGCCTGGTGACGGTGACCTTCGCCGTGAATGAGGAGGACGGGGACGAGACGGTGGTCAGGGTCGAGCACACCCTGTCCGACGGCGCCGCGACCGGGCCGTGCGCCGAGCGCTGGAACCAGTTGATGGACTCCTTCGCCGAGTTGGGCTCGGACGGCCAGCAGATGGTGTGCCCGCGGTGTGGCTGGCCGGTCCAGGGTGACCCGCCGGTCTGCACCAGCCACACGTGTCCGCTCACCGGCCGGGACGGTTGGTATCCGGACCAGACGCCGGTTCCGCTCGTGGACTATTAAGATCACCCTGCTCACTGCGCTCGGCCGGGGCGCGTCCATACTGTTGCTCACCCGCGTAGGCTGGTGATATCAGCTGGATCCCGACCGTCGGTCCACGAAACGTCGGTGAGTTCCATGCCCCAGCGCCGATCCGAGGAACCACCGCCATGTACGACGAGCAGAAGTTCGTCCAGCTCACTGCCGCGTTCACCGAGAAGCTGGTCGCGCCCTATGACGTCGACGAGGCACTGCGGACGCTCGCCGAGAATCTCACCGATCTCCTCGCTCTCGCCGGCAGCGGCGTGACCCTCGGTCTGGAGGAGCGGCTGCGGGCGGCCACGGCCGTGCCGCCGCACCTGGCAGCCCTGGAGCACTATCAGGAGCAGCACCAGGAGGGTCCGTGCGTCAGCGCTTACCACACCGGCGAGGTGGTTGCCGTCTCCGATCTGAGGGAGGAGACGCGGTGGCCCGGCTATCGCACGATCGCTGCCGATGTCGGTGTGCGGGCGGTCGCGGGTATGCCGATGAAGCTCGCGGGCAACGCGGTGGGTGCCCTGAACATGTACCACGCTGAGCCGCACATCTGGGACGACAGTGACCTGCTCGCCGCCCGTGCCCTGAGCAACATGGCGACCGCCTACCTCATCCACTCCTCCACGCTGAGCCAGCAGAACCAGCTCTCGGACCAGCTGCAGCACGCGTTGGACTCCCGGGTGCTGATCGAACAGGCCAAGGGCGTCCTGACCCAGACGCACGCCCTCACGCTCACCGAGGCGTACGAGTTGCTCCGGCGCAACGCGCGCAACAACGGTCGCAAGGTGCGCGAGGTTGCCGACGACGTCGTGGAAGGCCGCCTCCAGCTCTAGGCAGGGTGGCCCCCCGGTCCTTGCGCCTGCCGGTTCTCACCTCCGCACCGTTTAGGCTCGTCCCAGTCCGGCGAGAGGGAGGTGAGCACCGATGGGCGCGCTGTGGCGCACCGTTCGTGAGCTCCTCACCGTGCTGCCCGCCGGCAGCACCCGCTTCATCGTCGCCTTCGCGATCGCCTCCTCCGCGCTGGCGATCCTGGACGTGCTCGCGCTCGGTCTGCTCGCCCTGACGCTGACCCCGCTGCTCTCGGGCACCAGCGTCACTGTCCCGGTGGTCGGCCTGGAGATCTCCAACACCCAGCTGCCGTGGCTCCTCGGCGCGGTCGGCGTGCTGATCGTGACCAAGAGCGTCTTCGCGATCACGCTGCAGTGGCTGGCCACCCGCCGCTTCGCCCGGTTCGAGCAGGACCTCGGCGCCCAGCTGCTCGACTCCTTCTTCGACGCCCCGTGGACCGACCGGCTCGGGCGCAACTCCACCGACCTGGTGCGCGCCACCGACGTGGGCGTGGCGACCACGGTGACCGGGGTGCTCATCCCCGCCGCGATGCTCTCCGGCGAGCTGGTCACCTTCGTCGCGGTCCTCGGCGTGCTCCTGGTGGCCCAGCCGGTGATGGCGCTGGTGGCGATCGCCTACTTCGGTCTGATCGGTGCCGTGCTCTACCTGTGGGTGCTGCGCAAGGCCGTGGCCGCCGGGCGCCGCAACCGCGAGCACTCCACCCGCTCGGTGCGCCTGGTCAGCGAGATGGTGCACTCCCTCAAGGAGATCACCCTGCGCGGCAAGGGCCCGGAGGTGGCGAAGGTCGTGCGCGCCGAACGCGTCATATCCTCCCGCGCCCGGGCGAACATGTCCTTCCTCGGGGTGGTCCCGCGCTACGTGCTCGAGGCGGGTCTGATCGGGGGCCTGGCCCTGGGGGCCGGCGTGGGCTATCTGCAGAACGGCGGGGGCGGAACGGATGCGGCCATCCAGGGCGCCTTGAGCGCGGTGGCGCTGTTCGCCGTCGCCGGCTTCCGGATCGTGCCCTCCCTGACGAGGTTCCAGTCGATCATGGCCCAGACCGGGGCCTCGATGCCGTTCGCGCAGCAGGTGCTGGACGAGATCCGCGCGGCCGCCTCCCGCCGGGAGGCCACGCCCCCGGCGCAGGGCCGCACGATTCCCGACGGCGCCCGCTCGCTTGCCGTGCGCGAGGTCACCTTCCGCTATCCCGGCAGTGACGTCGATGCGGTGCACGAGGTGAGCTTCGACCTGCCGTTCGGGCGCTCCCTCGCGCTCGTGGGGGCCTCGGGATCGGGCAAGTCCACCCTGGTGGACCTGCTGCTGGGGTTGCTGCAGCCCACGGCCGGGCGGCTGCTGGTGGGGGAGGCGCCGATGGCCGAGGTGCTCGCCGACTGGCGCTCCCGGGTGGGCTATGTGCCGCAGGAGGTCTCGCTCTTCGACTCCACGGTGGCTCAGAACGTGGCGCTGACCTGGGATCCCGCCCAGGTGGACGAGGACCGGGTGCGCCGGGCGCTGGAGCGGGCACAGCTGCTGCACATGATCGAGGCACGTGAGGGGGGCATCCACGCCCGGGTCGGCGAGCGTGGGCTGGCCCTCTCGGGCGGGCAGCGGCAGCGGCTGGGGATCGCGCGGGCGCTGTACACCGACCCGCTGGTGCTGGTGATGGATGAGGCCACCTCGGCGCTGGACACCTCCACCGAGGCCGCGGTGACCTCCGCGATCAACGACCTGGCCGGTGAGGTGACGATCGTGGTGGTGGCCCACCGCCTGGCCACGATCCGCCACAGCGACACCGTGTGCTTCATGCGCGATGGTGAGCTGGTGGCGCACGGCAGCTTCGCGCAGGTGGTGGCCGCCGAACCCGACTTCGCCCAGCAGGCGGCCCTGGCCGGGCTGCTCGATGACCCCCGTGCCGACGAACACCGTGCCGATGAACCCCGTGACGAGAACGGATCAGCGTGACCGAGCCCGAGACTGTCCCGCCCGAGCAGATCCCCGACGGCGACGCCGACCCCGGCGAGGTCGCCGCCCCGCTGCTGCGGAGCCGGGGCGGGCACACCCCGCGGGTGGCGATCTGTGTCTACAACGATGCCCACGCCGACTCCCGGGTGCTCAAGACCGCCGCCACGTTGCGCGAGGCCGGCTGCGAGGTGCGCATCCTCGCCGTCGCGCGTGAGCGGGCCGGCTACCCCGAGGGTAGCGAGACGTTGCCGAACGGGGTGCAGATCGTGCGGCTGCCGGAGTTCCAGCTGGCGCGCTCGGCGCCGTGGCTGGCCGGCGCCTACCGGTGGGTGCTGGCCCGGATGCGGCGGGTGGCCGGCTCCAGTGATGCCGCGGCCTCACCGGCCACTGCGCCGGCCACTGCCCCGGCTGCCGAGTCCACTGCCCCGGCCGCCGAGCCCGCCGGTCCGGCGCCGGCCGCCGCGGCCAAGCCGGTCGGGGCCCTGCTGGATGTGTGGCTGCGCACCTACCGCACCGTCAGCCTGGCCATCTACTGGCGGGCCGCGATCGCCGACGGCATCGCCTTCCATCCCGATGTCATCCACGCCAACGACGGCAACACCCTCGCCCCGGCCCTGCGCATCGCCCGCCACACCGGTGCCGCGATCGTCTACGACGCCCACGAGCTCTGGCGCCACCGCAACGTCCGGCCCCGGCCGGTGGCCCCGCACGTGGAACACCTGCTCGAGCGCCTCGGCATCGCCCGGGCCGCCTCGGTGCTCACCGTCTCGCCGAGCATCGCCGGCTGGTTGCACCGCACCTACCGGCTGCCCCGCCGCCCGCAGCTGGTGCGCAACATTCCGCCCGCGGCCCCCGTGCCCGACCCGGCCACCGGGGTGCTGCGCGAGCGCGCCGGCCTGGCCGCCGGTGACCAGGTGATCGCCTACGGCGGGCGCCTGACCACCAGCCGCGGCATCGAGGAGACGATCGACGCACTGGTGCACCTGCCGGCCCACGTGCATCTGGTGCTGCTGGGCTACGGCGAAGAGGACTACCTGGCCGTGGTGCGCCGTCGGGCAGCGGAGGCGGGCGTGAGCGCGCGGGTGCACCTGGTGGGAGCGGTGGCCTCGCACGAGGTGGCCACGGCGCTCGCGGACGCGGACGTGTCGGTGGTCTACGTGCGCCCCACCTGCCTGAGCTATCGGTTCTCGCTGCCCAACAAGTTGTTCGAGTCGATCCACGCCGGGCTGCCGATCGTGGCCGCCGACCTGCCCGACACCGAGGCCGTGGTGACCGGGTACGGCGTCGGCGCGGTGTTCAGCGTGACCGGGGGAGCGGCCGATCTGGCCGCGGCGATCGAGCGGGTGCTGGCCGATCCGCAGCCGTTCCGCAAGGCGGCGCAGGCCGCGGCGCGCGAGCTGACCTGGGAGGGCGAGGCGGAGGTACTGCTGGGCGAGTACGAGCGGGTACTGCAGTGAAGGTCTGGGTGGTCTCGTTCTCGACCATCACCGAGGATGCGCGCGTGCTCAAGCAGGTGCGGGTGCTGGCGGCCGAGCACGAGGTGACCACGGTCGGCTACGGGCCCGCCCCGGCCGAGGCGGTGGCCCACCACGAGATCCCCGCTGAGCTGGTGGCCTGGCACAAGGATCGCCTGAGTCTGATCCTGCGCCGGTACTCCCGGGTGCAGGCGCACAACGCGGTGATCGCGCACCTGCGCGCCACCCTGCCGGTCGGTGAGGCGGACGTGGTGGTGGCCAACGACGCCGACACGGTGCCGCTGGCGTTCGCCCTTCAGCCCCGGCGCGGGGTGCACGCGGACCTGCACGAGTACGCCCCGCGCGAGAACGAGGAGTCCTGGCGGTGGCGGCTGTTCGTGGCCCCGTACTACCGGTGGATCGTGCGCCGGTACGTCGCGCGGGCGGCGTCGGTGACCACGGTCGGGCAGGGCCTGGCGGCGGAGTACCGGCGCGAATTCGGTATCGAGACGGGGGTGGTGGAGAACGCCACGGCCTTCCATGAGACTGAGCCGGGGGCGGTCGGATCCCCGATCCGGCTGGTGCACTCGGGCAACGCCCGGCGCAACCGCACTCTGGAACTGATGATCGACGCGGTGGCAGCCACCAGCGCGGACGTGACGCTGGACCTGTACCTGATGCCGAACGACCCGGCGTACCTGGCCGAGCTGAAGGAGCGTGCCGACGGCGAGCGCGTCCGGGTGCTCGATCCGGTGCCCTACGCCGAGCTGGTGCGGACCCTAGTGGCTTACGACGTCGGGGTGTTCGTGCTGCCGCCGCTGACGTTCAACTACCGGTGGACGCTGCCGAACAAGTTCTTCGACTTCGTGCAGGCGCGCCTGGGCATCATCGTGGGGCCCTCCCCGGAGATGGCCTCGCTCGTGCGCGAGCACGGCCTCGGGCAGGTCACCGAGGACTTCACGACGGCGTCCCTCACCCAGGCGCTGGAGGGTCTCGACCCGGAGGTCGTGGCCGGGTGGAAGGCGGCCGCGCACGCGCTGGCGCCGCAGGTCTCGGCCGAGCGCCGGTCGGGGGGATGGGTGGACGCCGTCCGCGCGCTCGCCCCGCCCCCCGGGCCGAATATTTGACCCTTTCACCTGGGTCACCCTGATTTTCGGACCCCTGCGTGCGGCTGCCTCGCGGATCGTGCTCCGTCCGGTCGGTTCGGCCAGCTGATGCCCGTCGATGCCCATGCCGATGCCGAAGCCGGCTACGCCGAAGACGCGACTTCCCGAACGCGTGCGCACCTGGGATGTGAGGGCAGGAGCTCCACTTCTCCGCGACGCCGAGTCCGATGCCGTCCACGCCCGTCAGCTGCGGAAGGTGCCGACATGCGGGGCGGCGGGGTCACGCGAGGCGCGCGAAGCTGCGGCGGAATCTTTCGAGCTGTCGCTCGGGCACCTCGTTCCTGGTGGCGACCTCCGTCCAGTTCGCCGTGGCAGCGATCACTTGGTTGGCGATCGCCTCGGCCTGTCGGGTGTCGAGACCGAACTCGGCTCGGTTCTGCATCAACGAGTCGTACGTCGCTGCTGACTGCGCAGGTGCCCAGCCGGCCGTCGTGGCATGGCCGGCGGCCGGGTCCGGGTTGGGGTTGATGTCGAAGGCGGGCGACAGCGCCCAGCCCGCGCCGCTGCGAAGGAACCCCAGGTTCCGCAGGTGGTCGTCGGTGTTGTTGACTGCGCAGGAGAATACCGCGCGGCGCCACAGCTGCCGGAGGTCGGCGCTGGGAGCCGATGAGTGCTCGGCCAGCGCCTCGGCGATTTCCAAGTAGTCCCGGGGCTCGCCGTCGTCCGCGCCGAGGAGGGTCATCGCGCTGATGTAGGGGATGCGGCGTCGCTGCGCTCGATCGAACCTGGTGAGTAGGAGAGCGTGACGAGCGTCGATCGTGACCAGTCGCCGCGCAGGTACCTCGATCCCGGCTGTCTCCGCCAGGTCGAGCGCTGTCTTCTCCCATGCCATGACATCCCAGTCGTCGTTCGGGTGGGAGAACTTGGCGATCAGAAGCTGGTCGCCGTCGCGCACCGAGGCTTTGGGGCGGGCGCCGCCGAGCGAGCCGGTCCCGGCTCGCAGCAGGGCTTTCACCGCTGCGTGGTCATCGTCGTCCCTACTGATGGCATCGGCAGCGTGCATGAGTGCCGGCAGCTCGATCAGCGGTGGAACCTCGTGGTCGTCGGCCAGGAATGGGGCGTCGCCGTTCGAGGAGTACCGCAGCGCGCCCTGCCGGGTGTAGTCGCTCACTCCGAGCAGGTAGTCGACCTCGGAAACGGTACGCGTCGTTCGTTCGGCGCCCCGGTCGAGTGCACGGAGTCGTTTGGCGATGAGGGTGCGGCCCCACCGGTCGGGTGCGGTGTCCGAGAGAGCGCCTGGAAGGCCGGAGATGGCGTGACTGCGCTGGTCGAGCGGAAGGTCAGGACCCAGCGCGTATGCGCCTGGTGTCCGGAGGTAGCCGGTGCTGTAGGTGAACGCGGTGGTGACGGTGCCGCGGCCCTGGGTGACGTACGCCGTGCCGGCGTGGACCGTGCCGACCCCGAGTTCGACGTGCACCGCGAACTCGCGTGACGGCGCCCTCATGAGCGCACGCGTTGAGGGAGCAGCTGGTCAGAGCGGGCACGTCCGAAGTCGGTCTCGTACGGGTCGACCGCCTCGGCGACCCTGGGCAGCTGTCCCAGCGCTCGCGCGACGGAGAGAAAGGAGCCCATGCCCACGCCCGGGTCGCCCTGCTCGAGGCGACGCAGGGTGCTCCGGGTGATGCCTGCACGTTCGGCGACCTGCTGCGCGGTCAGCCCCTGGAGCTTGCGCCACGCCGTCAAGTTCTCGCCGAGCTCCTCGGCGGCGCGCCGGACCGCAACAGGGAGAGGCCGCGTAGCCATGGTTGCTCCTAAGGGTCGGTGTAGCAACCATTATGTCGTCTAAAGGTCGCTATGTCGACCATTAGCATGAGGATGCGACGGCTGCGAGTCCGGTCAGGCCGTGCGTCCGGTCTCGTTCACCAGCACCTCGACCACCCGCTCCGCCGCATGCCCGTCCCCGTACGGCGCCGCATCGGTCTCCTCCGGCCGCTCCCGCGTCGCAGCCGCCGCGATCTCCCCGGGGCCGGCCAGCACGTTCCACCCCAGCTCCACGGTCTCGACCCACTCGGTCTCCGTCCGCACGGTGGTGCACGGCACGCGCAGCTCGAAGGCCTCCTTCTGCAGCCCGCCGGAGTCGGTGATCACCCCACGGGCCCGGGAGACCAGCGCCACCAGGTCCGGGTAGCCGAGCGGATCGAGCACCCGCACCGCGCCCGACTCCAGCGGCACCCCGTGCTCGCCGGCCTTGGCCCGCAGCCGTGGATGGGCCAGCAGCAGCACCGGATGATCGACCGCGCCCAGCCCGGCCACGATCCCTGCCAGCCGAGCGGCGTCGTCGGTGTTCTCCGCCCGGTGCAGGGTCGCCACGCTGAACTCGCCGGCCCTCACCCCGAGCTGCCCGAGCAGCCGCTCCCCGGCATCGGCCACGTTCGCCGCGACCTGATGCACCACATCGGTCATCACATCCCCGACCACCACGGTCCGCTCGGCCAGCCCCTCGCGCGCCAGGTGCGAGGCCGCCACCTCCGTCGGCGCCAGCAGCAGGTCGGCCGCGTGGTCGGTCAGCACCCGGTTGTGCTCCTCGGGCATGCGCCGGTTGAACGAGCGCAGTCCCGCCTCCAGGTGCGCCACGGGCAGGTGCAGCTTCACCGCCGCCAGCGCGGCGGCGAGCGTGGAGTTCGTGTCCCCGTAGACCAGCACCCAGTCCGGGTCCTGCGCGCTCAGCACCGGCGCCAGCGCCGCGAGCATCGCCCCGGTCTGCTCCCCGTGACCGCCCGATCCGATCCCCAGCTGCACGTCCGGCTCGGGGATGTGCAGCGCGCTGAAGAACACGTCCGAGAGCAGCGCGTCGTAGTGCTGCCCGGTGTGCACGATCACGTGCTCCACCCCGGCCGCGCGGCAGGCAGCCGCCACCGGGGCGAGTTTGACGAACTGGGGCCGGGCCCCGACCACACTGACGATGCGCACATGGCGAGTCTGGCACGCGGAGGCGTGTGGCCGCCGTCACCGTGGCCCGAGTCGAACCGCCACCCGGCCTGCGCCATACTCGAGGGGTGCGGATGAAACAGGTGGCGATCGGCAGGGGAGCACACGCATGAAGGTCCTGGCCGTCACCCCTTGGTTCCCCACCGACGACGCCCCCACCATGGGCAGCTTCGTCGCCCGGGACGTAGCCGCCCTGGCCGACCGCCCGGAGGTCACCCAGATCCAGGTGGTGCACCTGGTCCCGCCGGCCCAGGACGACGGCGAGCAGGCCCTCACCCACGACGGCGTCCGGGTGCGCCGCATCCCCATGAACCCCCGCTCGCCGCTGTCGGTGCTGCGGGCCGGGCGCGCGCTGCGCGCGGCCGTCAAGGGCGCCGACGTCGTCCACAGCATGGCCTTCCCGGCGCTGCTGCCGATGGCGTGGTGGCGCCCCCGGGTGCCGTGGGTGCACACCGAGCACTGGTCTGGCCTGACCACCCCCAGCACCTTGCCGCTACTGTGGAGGGCGGCCCTGCCGCTGCTGTGGCCGCTGGTCCGGCGACCGGACGTCGTCACCGCCGTCTGCAACTACCTCGCCACCCCGATCCGCGCGCGCCGGAGTGCACCGACCACCGTGGTGCCCTGCATCGTGCCCTCCCCGGACCATCTGCAGGATCGCCCGATGCGGCCCCGCACTCCCATGCGGCTGGTCGCCGTCGGGGGGTTGGTGGAACGCAAGGACCCGCTGCTGGCCGTGGACACCGTGGCCGAGCTGGACCGGCGCGGTCACCCGGCCCGCCTGACCTGGATCGGCTCGGGCCCGCTGCGCACCAAGGTCGAGCGCCGCGCCCGCAAGCGCGGGGTGGAGCACCTCGTCCGGCTGCGCGGGGCGCAGGACTCCGACGGCGTCCGGTCCGCCCTGGCCGATGCGGACCTGTTCTTCCTGCCCACCCGGGGGGACAACTTCTGCGTCTCCGCCGCCGAGGCGCTGGTGGAGGGCCGCCCCGTGGTGGTCGGAGCCACCGGCGGGCAGGGGGAGTACATCGACCCGCGGGTCGGCTCGCTCGTGCACGTGCAGGACGCCGGCGCGTACGCTGATGCGGTGATCGACCTCGAGCACAGCACGCTGCACCTGAACGCCAGTGACGTGGCTGCCACCGTGGCCGAGCGGTTCTCCGCAGCTCGGGTCACCGACGGCTACCTCGAGGCCTACCGGCGTGCCCGGCCCTGAGGAGCCCACTGCGCCGCAGCAGGAGTCGACCGAGCCGCAGCCTCCGCTCCGGCCCGGGGTTGACGTGGTCATCGCCGTCCACTCAACCCAGCGCCCCATCGCCCGCGCGGTGCGTTCGGTGCTCGACCACAACGGCGGGGGCGCGCGGCTGACCATCGTCTGCCACAACATCTCACCCGACCAGATCCGCCCGCTGCTGGACCCGGCCCACCGCGAGCAGGTGCACTTCCTCGAGCACCGCGACTCCCATCGCAGCGCCTCGGGACCGTTCAACGCCGGGATCGCTGCCGCCACCGGTGAATACGTCTCGATCATGGGCTCCGACGACGTCCTCGCCCCCGGCGCGGTGGCCTCCTGGTACTGGCTGGCCAAGCGTTCCGGCGCCGACGCCGTGATCGCCCGGCTGGAGCGGGGCGATGGCCGCGTGATCGTGCCCACCCCACCCACCCGGCCGCTGCGGCGCACGAACCTCGACGGCGTGGCCGACCGGCTCTGCTACCGCAGCGCTCCGCTGGGCGTGGTGTCGAAGGAGGCGATCGAACGCCTCGGCCTGCGCCTGGAGGAGGGGGCACCGGTCGGCGGCGACGTCGGCTTCGTGACCCGGTTGTGGTTCCTCGGCCGGATCGCCTACGACCGCACCGGCCCGGCCTACGTGATCGGGGAGGACGCCACCGATCGGGTCACCTACGCGCCCCGGCCGATCGCCGTCGAGCTGCGTTTCCTGCGCACCATCGTCGAGGCCTCGTGGTTCGAGCGCCTCAGCCTCCTGCAGCGCCGCTCGGCGGTGGTGAAGTACCTGCGCATCCACCTCTTCGGAGCGGTGTGGAACAGGCAGGACCCGCAGTTCTGGACCGAGGAGGAGCGCCAGGCCCTGGCCAAGACCGCCACCCGGCTGTTGCGCGCGGCGCCAGGAGCGGAGTCGGTCCTGTCGATGGCGGATCGCGATCTGCTGGACGCGATTATCGAGGGCGCGCCCACCGAGCGGATGCTGGCGCTCGCGGTGGCGCGGCGCAAACATGGCCGCCCCCGCACGCTGCTCACCCGGGACCCGGCCCAGCTGCTCGCCCGGGAGGCGCCGGCGCGGGTGATGGGGGCGTCGCTGCTGAACCGGTGAGGCGCCCCGCCGGCGCTGACTACTATCGTGAGGGCCCGGGCCGAACCGGTTCCCCAACGTGCGAGGAGAATCATGCAGATCACCGTCGTGGGTCTCGGCAAGATCGGTCTACCGCTGGCGGTCCAGTTCGCGGGTGCCGGGCACGATGTCATCGGTCTCGACGTCTCACCACGCGTGGTCGACCTCGTCAACGCCGGCACCGAGCCGTTCCCCGGCGAGGCCGAGCTCGCCGACCGGCTGGCCGAACTCGTTCCGGCCGGCCGGCTTCGCGCCACGACCGACTACGCCGACGCCGTGCCGGGCAGCGACGCCGTGGTGCTCGTGGTGCCGCTCTTCGTCGACGACGCCAGCTGGGAGCCGGACTTCGGCTGGATGGACTCCGCCACCCGCTCCCTGGCCGAGCACCTGACCCCGGGCACCCTGGTCTCCTACGAGACGACCCTGCCGGTGGGCACCACCCGCACCCGCTGGAAGCCGATGCTCGAGGAGATCTCCGGCCTGCGCGAGGGTGAGGACTTCCACGTCGTCTTCTCGCCGGAGCGGGTGCTCACCGGGCGCGTCTTCGCCGATCTGCGTAAGTACCCCAAGCTCATCGGCGGCCTCTCCGAGGCCGGCGCGGCGCGTGCCCGCGAGTTCTACGAGGCGGTGCTCAGCTTCGACGACCGGCCCGACCTCGAGCGCGCAAACGGCGTCTGGGACCTGGGCAGCGCCGAGGCGGCCGAGATGGCCAAGCTCGCCGAGACCACCTACCGCGACGTCAACATCGCCCTGGCGAACGAGTTCGGCCGCTTCGCCGCCGCGAACGGTATCGACGTCCACCAGGTGATCGACGCCTCGAACTCTCAGCCCTACTCCCACATCCACCGGCCGGGCATCGCCGTCGGGGGCCACTGCATCCCGGTCTACCCGCGCCTGTACCTGTGGACCGATCCGGATGCCACCGTGGTGCGCACCGCCCGGCAGGCGAACATGCAGATGCCCGCCTACACCGTCGGCCTGGCGGCCGGCGCCCTCGGCGGGCTCGAGGGCAAGCGGGTCGTCGTGCTGGGGGCCTCCTACCGGGGCGGGGTGAAGGAGACCGCCTTCTCCGGGGTCTTCCCCGCCGTCGACGCCCTGCGCGAGGCCGGCGCCGAGGTCCTGGTGCACGACCCGATGTACTCCGACGAGGAGCTGGCCGGCTACGGCTTCACCGCCTACCACCTGGGCGAGCCCGTGGACGCCGCGATCGTCCAGGCCGACCACCGCGACTACGCCGGCCTCACCCCCGCCGACCTGCCGGGAGTGCAGGTGATGGTCGACGGCCGCCGCATCACCGCGGCCGCGAGCTGGCCCGGCGTGCAGCACCTGACCGTCGGAGTGGGCACGCCCAGCTGAGGCCCGGGCATGCCTACCCTGGGGGCATGAGCACCAGCGCCCCCTCCGTCCTCGCCATCACCGGCGGCCACGTCGTCCCCGTCAGCGGCCCCGCCATCGACTGCGGCACGGTCGTGGTCAGTGACGGCGTCATCACCGCCGTCGGCGGATCGGACACGGCGGTGCCCGAGGGCGCCCGCGTGATCGACGCGACCGGCTCCTGGGTGCTGCCCGGGTTCGTCGAGGCCCACGGCCACCTGGGCGTCCACGAGGACGGCGAGGGCTGGTCGGGCAACGACACCAACGAGATGACCGATCCCAACGGCGCTCGCTTCCGCGCGATCGACGGGATCGACATCGAGGAGCTCGGCTTCCGCGACGCCCTGCACGGCGGGGTGACCACCGCCGTCATCAAGCCCGGCTCGGGAAACCCCATCGGTGGGCGCACCGTGGCCATCAAGACCTGGGGTGGGCGCACCGTCGACGAGCAGGTGCTCAGCGCCGACGTGTCCGTGAAGTCGGCGCTGGGGGAGAACCCCAAGCGCGTCTATGGCGAGAAGAAGACCACCCCCTCCACCCGCCTCGGCGTGGCGGCCGTGCTCAGGGAGGCGTTCGTGGCTGCCCGCACCTACGCCGAGGAGCGCGCCGCGGCCGCCGCCGACGGCAAGCCGTTCGCCCGCGACCTCACCAAGGAAACCCTCGCCGACGTCCTCGAGGGCACCCTCGCCTGGGACCAGCACTGCCACCGCCACGACGACATCGCCACCGCGATCCGCATCTCCGAGGAGTTCGGCTACCGCCTCGTGGTCAACCACGGCACCGAGGGCCACAAGATCGCCGATGTGCTGGCCGAGAAGCAGATCCCGGTCATCTACGGCCCCATGTTCACCTCCCGGGTGAAGGTGGAGGTGCGCGAGCGCGACATCGCCAACCTCGTCGCCCTCGACCGGGCCGGGGTGCAGGTCGCCATCACCACCGACCACCCCGTGGTGCCGATCAACTTCCTCGTCCACCAGGCCACCTTCGCCGTGAAGGAGGGCCTGCCGCGCGAGACCGCGCTGGCCGCCCTGACCCGCAACCCCGCCGCCATCCTCGGCCTCGACGACCGGGTGGGCGCTCTCGAGCCCGGCCGCGACGGCGACGTCGTGCTCTGGTCCGGTGACCCGCTCGAACTCGAGTCCCGGGTGGAGCAGGTGATCATCGGCGGCACGCCGGTGCTCGTCCCGGGCGAGGGCGGGCCGCGGGTGGTCGAACGCAGCGAACGCTTCCGGGCGTAGAGCCTCAGACCCGGCGCTTGAGCGTCGAGTTGATGGTCACCTGCCCCAGTGCCCACACCGACCGGGGCAGCGAGAGGCCTTCGATCTCGCGGTAGAGCTGCCAGTTGTAGCGCACCAGCCGCAATCGGCTGCCACCCGAGAGTGAGCCCGGGCGTGCCTCCCGATAGAGGGCCAGCGGCTCGTCCAGCCCGTGGGCGCTGCCGCCCTCGCGCAGGATCGACAGCCATAGCCCGTAGTCCTGGCGCTTGCGCAGGTCCGGCATCCGGCGCAGCCCCAGGGCGCCGACGTCGTACATCGCCGTCAGGCAGCCGATGTGGTTCTGGCGCAGCATCGCCCGGTAGTCGAGCTGCGGCGGGGCGTGCACGACCCGGTCGTTGGGCGCGAACTGCCCGGCCTCGCCCTCGAAGTCGGCGGCCACCTTGTAGTAGGCGGTGAACGTCAGCGGGGCGGCCGTGTCCGCGGCGAAGGCGAGCTGGCGCGCCAGCTTGCGCGGAAGCCACTGGTCGTCGGCGTCGAGGAAGGCGACATACGAGCCGGCTGCCCGGTCGATCGCGGCATTGCGTGCCCGCGCCGCCCCGCCCGAGACCTCGGCACGCGCCGGCTTGATCCGCGAGTCCTCCTCGGCGAGGCGCTGCACCAGATCCCAGCTGCCGTCGGTGGAGGCGTCGTCGGTGATCAGCAGCTCCCAGTCGGTGTGGGACTGCTCCTGCACCGACCGGATCGCGGCGCCCACGGTCGCCACGGCGTCGTGGACCGGCATGATCACTGAGACCAGGGGCATCGGACCTCGTTCCTCCATCAGCGACAAGCGCGGCCCCTCCTGCTCGGGACCGGCCTGCAGCCACGGTAGCGTGAGGGCGCCCAGTGCCAGTCCAACGCCAGTGCCAGTCGGAAGGAGACAGGGGTGGCCAACACGATCGGTCCGGGGTCGAAGATCCTGGTCATCGGCAGCTCCGGCTTCGTCGGCTCCCACCTCGAGGCAGTCCTCACCGCCCTCGGTGCCGAGCTGGTCCGCTTCGACCTGCACCCCGACCCCGCCGGCCGCGACGAGACGATCCTCGGTGACGTGCGCGACGTGGAGGCGCTGACCCGGGCGATGACCGGCTGCACCGCCGTGCTCAACCTGGCCGCCGCCCACCACGACTTCGGGATCGCCACCGCCACCTTCGAGTCGGTCAACGTCGGCGGGGCGCGGGCGGTGGTGGCCGCGATGGAGCACCACGGCATCACCAACCTGTGCTTCTACTCCTCGGTGGCGGTCTACGGCGAGCACACCGAGCCGCCGGATGAGACGACCGCCCCGGCACCGGTGAACGACTACGGCCGCACCAAGCTCGCCGCCGAGGCCGTCTACCGGGAGTGGGAGGCCGCCGCCCCGGCCGAGCGCCGGGCGCTGATCGTGCGCCCGGCCGTGGTGTTCGGACCGCGCAACTTCGCCAACCTCTACAAGCTGATCCACCAGATCGACACCCGCCGGTTCCTCCCGGTGGGCCCGGGACGCAACCGCAAGAGCATGTGCTTCGTGACGAACCTGGTGCAGGCCATCGGCTACCTGTGGAGCGCCCCCTCCCGCCTGGCCGCGGGCACGGCGGAGGTCTACAACTACGCGGACAAGCCGGACCTGACCTCCCGCGAGACCGTCTCGACCGTCTACCGCGCCCTGGGCCGCACCGAGCCACGGTTGCGGCTCCCGCTCGCGCCCGTGCTGCTCGCGGCCCGCCCGTTCGACCTGGTGGGGAAGGTGACGGGCAAGGACCTGCCGATCACCTCCGCCCGGGTGCGCAAGCTCTCCGACGCCGAGACCGCCTTCGCCGCGGACCGGATCCGGGAAGCCGGCTTCACCCCCGCCGTCAGCCTGCCCGACGGCATCGAGCAGATGGTCACCTGGTACCTGCGCGAGGGCCGTGACGCGGCGCCGGTGATCCACCTGCCCCCGGCCGAGGTCTCGCGCTGACCGTGTACCCGCTGCTGCCCGCACCCCGGACCTACCCCTGGGGCTCGACCCGCGTCATCCCCGAGTTCCTCGGTGGCCCCCCGGGGGCCGATCCGGTGGCCGAGCTGTGGTTCGGTGCGCACCCCAGCGCTCCGACCCCGCTGCGAGCGGGCTCCGACCTGGCCGCCCTGCTGGAGCGCGACCCCGAGCGCCTGCTCGGCGCGGACGTGATCGCCCGGTTCGGCCGCCGGCTGCCCTATCTGCTCAAGCTGATCGCCCCGGAGCGTCCGCTCTCCCTGCAGGTCCACCCCAACCTCGACCAGGCCAGAGCCGGGTTCGCGCGCGAGGAGCGCGCCGGCGTGCCCGCCGGGCAGCGCAACTATCCCGACGCCAATCACAAACCCGAGCTCGTCTACGCGCTGACCACGTTCGAGGCGGTGTGCGGCTTCCGCGCACCGCGTCGGGTGGCCGAGCTGCTCGAGGGCCTCGACGCCCCGCTCGCCCAGGAGCTGGCGGCCGTGCTGCGCTCGGCCCCGGCCGCGCCGGGGGTGCACGCCGTGTTCACCCGGGTCCTCTCCGGCAGCTGCGACACCGAGGTCAGTGCCCTGGCTCAGCGATGCCGGCAGCGCCTGGCCTCAGGCCGCTCGCCCTCGCCCCGTGCCGACCGCCTGGTGGGCCTCCTGGACGAGCAGCACCCGGGCGACCCGGGCGCCGTGGCCGCGCTGCTCCTCAACCCTGTCACGCTTCAGCCGGGGGAGGCGATGTTCGTCCCGGCCGGGTGCGTGCACTCCTACCTCAGCGGGTTCGGCGTGGAGCTGATGGCCAACTCCGACAACGTGCTGCGCGCCGGCCTGACGGCCAAGCGCATCGACGTCGACGAGCTGCTCGCCACCGTCGACCCCGTGGCCGCCCCGCCGATCCGCATCGCCGCCGAGACCGACGGCGCCGGGACGGAGGTCTTCTACGCCCCGGTCGACGACTTCGAGCTCTCGGTCGCCACCGTCGACCGCACCGACGGCCGCGCCCTCCGCGGTCGCGGTCCGCGCATCCTGGTGGGCCTGGCGGGCGAGCTGACGGTCGAGACCGCCGGGTCCGCCCACGCGCTCAGCCAGGGCGAGGCGCTGTTCCTCAGCGCCGAGGAGGCACTGGTGCGCCTGTCCGGTACCGGGCGCCTGGTGCAGGCCGGGGTGCCCTGAGGCAAACCCGGCACGCCGCCAGGCGCGCGGACTCACCCTGCCGGTGGGCCGCCGTCGGTGCCCTCCTGCTGGGCGATCCGCTCGAGGTCGGCCTCCGGGTCGCCCACCAGGACCACCGAGCCACCGCCGCCCCACGCCCGCACCGCGGAGGCGAGGAACTCCGTCACGCTCACGGTGGTGGCGTCGAGGAGCACCCGGCTGCTGCCGGCCGTGCCGGCCAGCAGATCCACCGTCTCGCCGTCGGTGCGCCAGCCCGCGGCGGGACCGGTGCCGGGGGCGGGCACCGGGTGGATCAGGACGTCCGGCTGGCTCATCAATTCCGCCGCGCCATCGAGGGTGCCGGGCGGGGCGTCGTCGACCGACATCGCCAGCGCCGGCAGCGCGATCACGATCGTGACCTCCGCCGGGGGAGGCCCGCCGAGCCGATCCACCGTGGTCACGAGGGCCTCGGGAGCCCCGCCCGGGCCGGTGCCCGCGCTCGCCCCGCAGGTCCAGGCGGCCAGGGCCCAGACGGCGGTGCGCCAGTGCACCGGCAGGTCGAGCTCGAGATGGCCCGCGGCCTGCAGGTCTGCCTCCTCGGCGAGCAGGTTCGTGGCCTTGGCCACCCAGTTCGCCATGACCCGGCCGGTGAGCTCCACGCGTTCCCCATCGGGTCCGTACCAGGTCAGCCGGGGCTGCCCCGGCTCGCTGGTCCACTGATCGAGAAGCGTTGCGATTCCTGGCATCCGGGAAGGATACGCGGCCCGGGCCGATCTCGCTGGATATCACCTCCGGGCTTGACTTTCCACGGATGACACGCGTGTAATTTAGGTCAAGCAGTCAGTGCGGGCTCACCGGCCCCGCGCACTGCATGTCGGACGATTGGGGCAGCTGTGTGGAACATCCTAGGCGAGGGGCCGCTGACCTCCGGTGTGCCGCAACCCGCGCCGCGGCCTGAGCATCCCCTCACATTCGGTGAGCCCTTCGAGGACGAAGGTGCACTGTCGTGGCAGGAGCGGGCCCTGTGCGCGCAGACGGACCCGGAGGCGTTCTTCCCCGAGAAGGGCGGATCGACCCGCGAGGCCAAGCGCGTGTGCGTCTCCTGTGACGTGAGGTCGGAGTGCCTGGAGTATGCGCTGGCCCACGATGAGCGGTTCGGTATCTGGGGCGGGCTCTCCGAGCGGGAGCGGCGCAAGCTGAAGCGCCGCGCCATCTGATCGCACCCGGACTCACGATGCCTTCATGACCACCAGCGAGGTCCGCCTGCGCGCCGTCGTCGTCGCACCGGTGGCCTCTCGCTACCTCCCGCACACCCTGGCGGCCCTGGCGGCCCAGACCCGGCCGGTGGATGAGGTGCTGATCGCGGCGCTCGGCACGGGCCGCGCCGCCACCTCGCAGGAGTGGGAACGGCTGGTCGCCGACGCCGGGCTCGACCGCAGCCGCGTCCGCGTGGTCCCGGTGCCCGATGCCGACACCTTCGGCTCGGCCGTGCGCCGCGCGCTCGCGGCGGCCCAGAAGGCGGAGCAGAAGGCGGACGGGACGCCCGGCCCCGGGTCAGGCCCTGGATCGAGCCCGGTGTCCGGCCAGGAACCGCAGTGGCTGTGGCTCCTGCACGACGATTCCGCCCCCGCACCGGAGGCGGCCGCCGAGCTCCTGCACACGGTGGAGGCCTCCCGGGCGATCACCGTGGTGGGCTGCAAGCAGGTCGACTGGGACCGCCCCGAGCGGCTGATCTCCGTCGGGGTGCGCGCCACCCCCGGGGGACTGCGCTTCACCGGCATCGAGGACCGGGAGATCGACCAGGGCCAGCACGACGGGCGCGAGGACGTCCTGGCCGTCGGTACCGCCGGGATGCTGATCGCCACCGAGTTGTGGGACCTCCTTGGCGGCCCCGACGCCGCCCTGGGACCGTTCGAGGACGGCCGTGACCTGTGCCAGCGCGCCCGCCTCGCCGGCCACCGCGTGGTGGTGGCGCCCACCGCGGTGATCCGCCACGCCCGGCTCTCCTACCGGGGCCTGCGCGAGGACGGGCACCGGCGGCCTGACCCGCGCCGCTCCTTCCGTGAGCGCCGCAGGGCGGCACTGCACCTGCGACTGGTCAGCGCCCCCGCGCCGCTCGTGCCCGTGCTTGCGGTAGCCGCCGTCGTCGTCGGGGTGGTGCGTGCGCTGTGGCGCGTGAGCACCAAGGAGCTGGCCCTGACGGTGCAGGAGCTCCTCGCACCGCTGGCGGTGCTGGCCCGGCCGGGGGCGATCGCGCGGGCACGCCGGCACGCCGGCCGCACCCGGCGGCTGCCCCGGCGCCGGTTACGGCCACTGCAGGCGAGCTGGCGGGACGTGTGGCGATTGCGGCGCGACCGCCGGCTGCTGCGCGCCGCCGCCCGCCGGGCCGCCCGCACGCCGAGCGAGCTGGAGATGGCCGAGCGGGCCTCCGTCGCCCGACGGCGGCGCCTCGCCCTGGCCGGGGTGCTTCTACTGTCCTCGGCGCTGGCCGCCGTCACGATCCTGCCCACGGTCTTGACCGGACCGCTGATCGGCGGGGCGCTGCTGCCGGCTGACGCCGACTTCGCCGGTGTCTGGCACGCGGCCACCTCCGCGTGGATCGCCGCGGGTGACGGCCAGCCCGGGCCGCCGGACCCGTTCCTGCTGGTGCTCGGCGCGCTCTCGCTGCTCACCGGCGGACTGTGGGGGGTGCCCCTGCACACCTCGATCTCGCTGCTGCTCGTGCTGGCGGTACCGCTGGCGGCCCTCTCCGCCTGGTTCGCCGCCGGGGCTGCCACCCGCTCGGTGCTGGTGCGTGCGTGGGTGGCCCTGACGTGGGCGCTCGGGCCGTCGTTGCTGCTGGGCCTGGGCGCCGGCCGGGTGGGCGGCGTGCTCGCCCATCTGCTGCTGCCGCTGGTGCTGCTCGGGGTGGTGCGCTCTCTGGGCCTGGACCGGCGCGATGTCATCGTCTCCGGCATGGTCGGAGCCCAGCGCCTGCCCCGGGCGCGCGTGGCCAAGGGTGTCTCCGCACGTGAGGCCAAGCGGGCCCGGCTCGCCGCCCTGGCCGAGGTCGGGTCGGAGGAGGCCAAGGCCGAGGAGGTGCCGCAGCGCACTCCGCGCACGCCGCGCACTCCCCGCAGCCGCCCGGCGCCGGAGGAGGAGACGCCCCGCGCCTCGGTGGTCTCGCGCATCTCCCGCGCCGGCTCGCTCGGCGCCGCCGCCGCGGCCGGACTCGCCTTCGCCGTGGTGGTGGCGGGGGCGCCGGTGCTGCTCGCAGCCGCCGTGCCGGCCATCCTCATCCTCGCTGCCGGTCTGGGCCGGCGCCGCCGGCTGCCGGTGGGCCGCGGGCGCCTGGTGCTGGTGCTGGTGCCGGCGGTGGTGGTGATGTTGCCGCTCGGGGTGCATGCCCTGGCTACCACGGACGGCTGGCGGGCGCTGCTCGCCGACCCCGGCGCGGGCCTGGCCATCGATCACGGTCCCGCCTGGCTGCGGCTGCTCGGCTGGCCGCAACCGCCGGCCTGGGAGGGCGGCGTGGTGATGGATGGCGGTGCTGGGGCCTACCTGCCGCTGGCGGCCTCGGGGGTGCTGGTGATCATCGCGCTGCTGGCATTGCTGCGCGGCGCAGGACGCTCCCGCGCGGTCCGGCTCGGCTGGCTGCTGGTGAGCCTGGGCGTGGTGACGGCCGAGCTCTCGGGCCGGGTCGTCGTCGGGCTGGGGCGTGAGGCCGGTGGCGAGATCGCCGCGGTGACCGGATGGGCGGGCCCCGGCGCCTCGCTGGCACTGGCCGGGCTGCTGATCGCCGCGGCCAGCGGCGTGGACGGATTGCGGGGCGCGCTCTCGGGTGCCAGCTTCGGGTGGCGGCAGCTGGGCGTGGCCGTCGGGACCCTCGCCATCACGCTGGCGCTGCTGACCACGGGCCTGACCCACGGTGCCCGCGTGGTCTCAGAGCGCGACGGCGGCCTCGATGCCCAGGCGATGCTGCTGCACGACCGCGGCGCACCCCCTGTGCCGGCTCTCGCCGAGGAGCTGCAGGGGTCGGAACAGCAGGCCCGGGTGCTCGCCCTGACCGCCACCGGTGAGGGCGTCGACGCCCAGATCTGGCGTGGACCGGGCCCGCAGCTGACCGAGAGCTCGACGGTCGCAGCGCTGCGGCAGTGGCAGCAGACGGCCGGGGGCACCTCCGATCCGGCGGCGCAGGAACTGGCGGCCGTGGTCGCCCGGCTCACCCAGGGCACCGCCACCGAGGTCGCGGAGACGTTCGCCGGCCATGCGATCTCGGTGATCGTCGTCCCGGCCACCTCCGACGTCACGCGTGCCCCGCTGGACGCTGCGGCCCGCACCCGGTTGATCCCGCTGCTGGACTCGGTGGTCGGACTGGACCGGGTCACCGAGAACGAGTCCGGGGTGATCTGGCGGGTACGGACCTCTGAGGAGTCGAGCGATGCCGACATCGCCCGCGCGCAGATCCGCGACTCCGGCGGCGCCCTCGTGGCCAACGTGAGCGGCACCGACGGTCAGATCCGCGACACCCTCGATGCTGAGGGCACCGGCCGCACCGTCGTCCTCGCCGAACGCAGCGACCCCTCGTGGCGCGCATGGCTGGGCGGCACGGCGCTGCGCGCGGTGGACTCCGGCTGGCAGCAGGCGTTCTCGATCCCCGACGGCGCCCGCGGTGAGCTCGTGCTCGCCTTCCGCCCGGCCTGGTACCAGCCCTGGCAGATCCTCACGGTGGTGGTGCTGGCGCTGACCGCCCTGCTCGCCCTGCCCACCCGCCGCCGACGAGGGGAGGACGCATGAGTGACTCATCCGCATCCCGTGTGCGCCAGGTGCTGAGCGGCGTCGGGCGAGTGCTCACCGGCGCGGGCGTGCTGGCGCTCGCCGGCGGCCTCGTGGCAGCCGCGACCCTGCGCCCACCCGCCGAGTCACCCGGGCTGGAACCCGCGCAGATCGACGTGGGTGCGGCCCCGGTGACGCTGGTGTGCCCGCCGGTGCCGCTGCTGCCCACCGGGGACGGCGGCGACCTGGACTACGACGAGCAGTTCGAGACCGGCGGGGAGAGCGAGCTCGCCGACGTCGGGGTGGTGCTCGGCCGGGACGGGCAGGAGCCGGCCACGGCGAGTGCCGGGGAGCTGGGATCGGCCGGCAGCGAGATCCCCGCGGCCGGATCCGTGCGCCTCGTCGAGTCCGAGAGCCCGGAGCCGCTGTTGCTGCAGGCCCAGCCCTCCGAGCAGGCGGCGCTGGCGGCCGGCCTCTCGCTCGCGCGCACCGGTGCCGGTGACCTGCGCGGCCTCACCGCCGCCTCCTGCACGAGCCCGGCTTCCTCGGCGTGGCTCGTGGGCGGGCAGACCGAGCCCGGGTCCAGCTCGAGGCTGACGTTGACCAACCCGGGCCAGACGCCGGTGACCGTGACGGTGCGCGGCTGGGGGAGCGTGGGTGCGGTGGAGCCGTTCACGTCGGCGATCGCGCCGGGGGACGTGACCAGCGTGCTGCTGGAGGCGCTGACCCTGGAGTCGCGGCTGGGACTGCACATCGCCGCCGAGGGTGGGCGCGTGACCGCCTCCCTGCAGGAGACCGTGCTGGACGGGCTGGTCTCCCAGGGCAGCGCCGTCATCGGCCCGGCGGCGGACCCGGCGACCGAGCTGTACGTGGGGCCCTTCCCGGTGGTGGACGAGTCCGGGACGGCGATGCTCCGGCTGGTCAACCCCGGCCAGGAGACGGCGGAGGTGACCATCGAGGTGCTCGGGGAGGGCGCGAGCACGTTGCCCGGCGCCGAGGCGCTCGTGGTGGAGGCAGGCACCGCGAGCGACATCGCCCTCGACGGCATCGATGCCGGTGCGGCGAGCGTGCGCGTCACCAGTGACCAGCCCGTCACCGGTGCCGTGCGGATCAAGCGCGAGGGCGCCCCGAGCGAGCTCGACCCGGACCGGACGCTGAGCGATCGGGCGTGGTTGCCGGCCGCCGAACCGAGCGAGCACGGCCTGTTCGCCCTGCCCGCCGATGATGCGCTGGTGGACGAGGCGGCGCTGGCCCTGACGAATCCGGGCGAGCAGGACCGCACGGTCACGGTGCGCACGGTGGATCCCGAGGGGGCGCGCGGGGAACCGGTCGAGGTCAGGATCCCCGCCCTGAGCACCTCGAGCCCGGAGGACCTCGGCCTGGCGGGCGCGGTCGCCGTCGAGATCTCCGGTGCCCCGGTGCTGGCGAGCCTGACGCTGAGCGCCGGCACCGAGGAGGGCACGTTGATCGGGCTGGTGCCGATAACCCCGGACGCGCACTCGGACCAGAGCGTCGCGGTGCACGTGGGCGCGAGCTGAGTCAGCCGCGGAAGTCCGGGTCGATGTCCTCCGGAGAGCGACCCAGCATCTGCGCGATCTGCTCGACCAGCACGTCGTGGACCAGCGCGGTGAGCTCGAGCTCGTCCTCGGCCCGGGCCACCACCGGGCGGCGATAGACCACGATCCGGTGGGGGAGCCCGGCGGCGGGGTCGGCGGCGAAGTACCGGCCCAGCGGCACCGCTCCGCTCTCCCACGGGGCCGGGTTGCTCGGCGGCACCTCCTCCACGCCGATTTCCAGCCCGTCGAGGGCATCGCCGAGGTGACGCTCCACGTGCTCCAGGATGGTCAGCACCGACTCGTCGAAGCGCTCGGACCGGGTACGCCACCCCGGCAGCGCCGGCGGGATCAGCGGCCCGCGCACCCCGCGGCCGTGCCGGTCCCGGCGGCGGGGCGGGTTCGCGTAGGCGGACCCGTGCGGCACCAGCGGGCGGAACGATGCGGACATGGGCCCAGCCTGCCAGACCTGCTGAGCCTGGTCCTGCCCGGCGTGGCCCGGCGTGGCCCGGCCGGATCGGCGGCCCCCGGGGCGGTACCGTGGAGGGGTGAGACCCACCCGAGGATGCAGCCGTTCAGCGTGCACGGAACCAGCCGTGGCCACGCTCACGTACGTGTACTCGGACTCCACCGCCGTGCTGGGCCCGCTGGCCACGCACGCCGAACCCCACACCTACGACCTGTGCGCCCAGCACGCCGAGCGGCTGACGGTGCCGCGCGGCTGGGACGTGGTGCGCCTGGCCACCGAGTTCGAGCCCGCACCGCCCAGCTCGGACGACCTGCTGGCGCTCGCCGACGCCGTGCGTGAGGCCTCCCGCACCCCGCCGCCGAGCAGCGTGCCGGCCGCGCGTGGACCCGTGGTGCCGGCGCCGGTGACGCAGAGCCGTCCGATGACCGAGGCGAGCCGGCGGGGACACCTGCGGGTCATCCGCGGCGAGGAGGAGTAGCGCGTCGTCCGTGCTGCGTGCAGGCGATAGGCTCCTCTGGTGTCAGACCTGAGTGCGATCGTCAAGGCCTACGACGTGCGCGGCGTCGTCCCCGACGAGCTGGACGAGGAGTCCGCCCGCGCGCTGGGAGCCGCTTTCGCGGACGTGGCCGCCGCCCCGGTCGGGGCGCGCACGGTGGCGGTCGGGCACGACATGCGAGACTCCTCGCCGGGCCTGGCGCAGGCGTTCGCCGAGGGGGCCGCCTGGCGCGGTATGGACGTGACGATGATCGGCCTGTGCTCGACCGACGGGCTCTACTACGTCTCCGGTTCCCGGGGCATCGCCGGCGCGATGTTCACGGCGAGCCACAACCCCGCCCGGTACAACGGGATCAAGATGTGCCACCCCGGTGCGCGCCCCGTGGGGCGCGAGGCGGGACTGGAGCAGGTCCAGCATCTGGCCGAGCAGTACCTGGACGAGGGGATCCCCGCCGCCGAGCGGCAGGGGGAGCTGCGCGAGGAGGACACCCTCGCCGACTACGCCGAGCACCTGCGCTCGCTCGTCGGGCTGGAGGGGGTGCGCCCGCTGAAGGTGGTCGTCGATGCGGGCAACGGGATGGCGGGGCTGACCGCCGGAGCCGTGCTCGGCACCGACGCCGGGCTCGCCGATCTGGGCCTGGAGATCGTGCCGATGTACTTCGAGCTCGACGGTACGTTCCCCAACCATGAGGCGAACCCCCTCGATCCGGCCAACCTCATCGATCTGCAGACGGCGGTGATCGCCGAGCAGGCCGATATCGGCCTCGCCTTCGACGGTGACGCCGACCGCTGCTTCGTGATCGACGAACGCGGCGTCTCCGTCAGCCCCTCCGCCGTGACGGCGCTGGTGGGGCTGCGCGAGCTGGAGAAGGAGAAGGCCGCCGGACGCCAGGCGACGGTGATCCACAACCTCATCACCTCCCGCGCCGTCCCCGAGCTCGTCGAGGCCGCCGGCGGGCGTGCGGTGCGCACCCGGGTGGGGCACTCCTTCATCAAGGCCAGGATGGCCGAGGAGGACGCCGTCTTCGGTGGCGAGCACAGCGCGCACTACTACTTCCGCGACTTCTGGTTCGCCGACACCGGGATGCTGGCCGCGATGCACGTGCTGCAGGCACTCGGCTCCGGCGCCGCCGCGCTCTCGGAGCTCTCCGAGATCTACACCCCGTACTACGGCTCCGGCGAGATCAACTCCACCGTCGCCGATCCCGAGGCTGCGCTGCAGCGTGTGCGGGAGGCCTTCGCCGACGACATCGCCGCGGGCGTGGTCGCGGTGGAGGAGTTCGACGGCGTCACCTTCAGCCACTGGGACGCGATGCCGCGCTGGTGGTTCAACCTGCGGCCCTCCAACACCGAGCCGCTGCTGCGGCTGAACGTGGAGGCGCACGACGAGGACATTCTCACCAAGATCACCGACGGCGTCCTGGCCGTCGTGCGCGAGGGGCAGGACGACGATGAGTGAGCAGCAACCGGTGACGATCCCGGCGGACCTGATGACCGTGCTGCGCTGCCCGGTGACCGGGACGGCGCTGCGGCAGGGCACGGGTGCTGACGAAGGCCTGCTCGTCAACGACAGTCCCGACCGGCCGCTCGGCTATCCGATCCGGTCGGGCGTGCCGGTGCTGCTCGCCCATGAGGCCACCGCCCTGGACCGGCCGGCCTGACCCTCAGCGCCGAGCGGCCCCGGCGAGGCCGGCGATGATCCGCGCGAACTCCTGGCCGTCGCGGTGCCAGTTCACCTCGGCCTGCACGTGGCGGTAGCCCGAGCGCGCCAGCGCGCGGCGCTGGGACTCGTCCCGGGCCAGTTCGCGCAGGGCAGCGACCGTCGCCTCGACGTCACCGAAGCCGACCACCACCCCGCCGCCGGAGGCCCGGACCAGCTCCGCCGAGCTCTGATTCGGGGTGGTCACCACCGGGATGCCGCGGGCCATGTACTCGGCGAGCTTCGTCGGCAGCGAGCGCGCGTAGTTGGGCTGGTCGTGCAGCAGGGCCAGGCCGGCGAGAGAACCCTCCAGCATCCGGGTGGCCTCGTCGTTGGGCACGAATCCCAGCCAGGTCAGCTCACCGGCAGCCTGTGCCGCCTCGAGCTCGGGCCGCATCGTGGCATCCGCCGGGCCGATGAGCACCATGTCGAGCTCACGGGCGGCCCGGGCCACGGCGATCATCTCCCGGCCGCCCCGGGGAACGGTGATGCTGCCCAGGTAGACCACGCGGGTGCTGCCCGGGGGCGGTGGCGGCCGGTCGGGCACCCAGTTCGAGTTCGGGACCACCGGGTGGGCCCGCCGGAACCGATCCGCGTAGCTGTGCTCGGCCAGCAGGAGGGAGAACCGGGCCTCGGCGATCCGCTCGGCGAGCCGGACCGACCACTGCAGGGGCCGGCGCAGGAGCGGCGGGACCCACTGGCGCATGCCGATCGCCGCGGCGGTGTCCTCGTGGACGTCCCAGACGATCTGCCCCACGCCCCTGCCCAGCCCGGCCGCCGCCAGCAGCAGGTCGGGATCGTGCAGCAGCACCACGTCGGCGCTCCTGCCCACCCGTGCGATCACCGCGCGGGCGCGCCGCACAGCGCGCAACCGGTCACGGCCGTGCGCCCGTGGCAGATCGACCCCGCGCACTCCGGGCGGGGGAGTGCGTCCGAACGCGGCGAAGGGCGCCGCATAGGTCACGCGCATCCCCGCGGCGAGGAGCGCGGGGATCTGCCGGTGGCGGATGCGCGCGTCCTCGGGATCGTGCACGACGGTCACGACCAGGACCCGGGGCTGTCGACTGTGCATACGGACAAGCCTCGCCTATCGGCGGCGCTTGAGCTCCTCGGCGTAGCGGGTCATGACCTCGTCGGTGGGGCCGTCGTCGACGATCGCGCCCTGATCCAGCCAGATCGTGCGGGTGCAGGTGTTGCGGATGGCGCCCATGGAGTGGCTGACGAGGAAGACCGTGCCGGCGCTGTCGCGGATCTGTTCGATCCGCTTCTGGCTGCGGGCCCGGAACGCCGCGTCACCGGTGGCCAGGGCCTCGTCGATCATCAGGATGTCGGGCACGGCGGCGGTGGAGATCGCGAACCGCAATCGTGCCGCCATCCCGGAGGAGTAGGCCTTCATCGGCAGGTGGACGAACTTCTCGAGGCCGGCGAACTCGACGATCTCGTCGAACCTCTCCTCCACCTGCTTCTTCGTCAGCCCCAGGGCGAGCCCGCCGAGCATGATGTTGCGCTCCCCGGTCAGCGAGCGCACGAGCGCCGCGTTGACCCCGAGCAGGGCGGAGGTGCCGCCGACGTAGACCGAACCGGCACTGACGGGCATCAGGCCGGCGACGGCGCGCAGCAGGGTGCTCTTGCCGGCCCCGTTCAGTCCGACGAGCCCGATCGACTCCCCGTGGTGGGCGGTGAAGGAGACCCCGCGCACGGCGTGCACCTCGCTGACGGCGCCGACGTGGCGGCGGCTGCGATTGAGCAGGGACCGGATGCGGCCCGTGTCGGGGCCCGCCTGCCGGCGTCCGCCGAACACGCGGTACTTCACGTGCACGTCGTCCACGACCACCGAGGGGGTGCCCAGGTGCGCGGGCGGAGCGGTCTCGGACTCGCCGCCCAGACCCTCGGCGGGGTCGTGGTCGACCTCGTCGTAGTCGCGCTCGTCGAAGGAGTCGGGATCAGTCACGGCCATATTGGTCCTCCGCACTCCAGAACACCAGCAGGCCCACGACGGCGAAGAGCACCGCCCATCCGACGGCGGCCCCCCACAGCGCCCAGGTCATCGCGAACTCCTCCATCACACAGGCCCGCACGAGGGTCAGGTACACCGCGAACGGCTGGTATTCGAGGATGGTCCCGATCGTGCCGGAGACGTAGGCCTGGATGGAGAAGAACACCCCGGAGACGTAGCGCAGCAGCCGGGTGGCGACGGGGATGAGGTTGCGCAGGTCACGTGCTGCGACGACCACGCGGGCCACGATCAGGCAGGCGCCGGCGGTGAAGACGAGGATGACCGCCAGGGCCACCGGCAGCAGCAGCCAGTTCCAGGTCAGCGGTTCGCCGGTGACGAGCACGATCGCGAGCATCACCCCGACGGCCGGCAGCAGCGTGAGCATCTCCGAGATCGCCACCGAGATCGGCAGCACCGCCCGCGGGAAGGTGAGGGCACGGACCAGATCGATGTTGTTGATGATCGACGTCGCACCGGAGTTGATGGCGGCCGAGAGCGACAGGAAGATGAAGATGCCGACGATCAGGAACGCCGGGAAGTTGTCCAGCCCGTTCGTGGTGTCCAGGACGACGCCGAACACCAGGTAGTACACGACGGCGAGCGTGAGCGGGCTCAGCACCACCCAGAGCTGACCGAGGTAGTTGTTCTGGTTGCGGGCGTAGGAGCGGGCGTGGGAGAGGGTCCACAGGAAGCTGCGCCGGGACCACAGATCGCGCAGGTACTGCCCGAGGCGGGGCCGGTCCCCGACCTTGGTGAGGCCGTGCTCGTACGCCAGTTGCGCCAGCTCGGAGCTGCCGGGGCCGATGTTCTCGCGCGCCATTACGCGGTGGCTCCGATGAGGTCGGAACGACAAGGCACTCGGGGACTCCTCAGGGCTGACGACTCGGGACAGCATACGCGGACGCGTCATCGTGTCCGTTGTGTTCGGTGTGACCTAGGTGACGAGCTCCCGGGTGGGGCCGGTCAGGATGCGGCGCGCCATGGCGGGGTAGGGGTCGAACCCGGGACCGTGCAGCGGGGAGTGGAACGGCGCCAGCGGTGGCTCGCAGTGGTAGCGCCACAACGCCCATGTCGCGTGGTTGCCGTCCCGCCGCCGCGGGACGAAGGCCACGGTGACGATGCCGTGACTGCCGATGGCGGTGACCAGCCGCGCCGCCAGCTCGGTCAGGCCCGGCCACGGCAGTTCGCTCAGGCCGAGGGTGGCGGCGCCGTCGGAGAGCATGGGGGAGCGCCCCACCTGCACGAGCGCGCCATCCTCCGGGACCGTGGCGGGCTCGAGACCGCGCGTGAGGAGTAGATCCGCCGCCTCCAGCCCGGCCGCGAACCGGGCCAGCGGAGCATGAAACCGGCGGGTGGCGAGCTGCTGCTCCACCAGCTCGCCCAGCGCGGTGACGCCGTCCCCGGCCACCGTCAGTGGAACCCATAACTGGGCCGCCAGGAGAGTGGTGCCGTCCATGAGCAGGACGCACGCGGGATCGACCGGGGTCTCGGCCCGCTCGTGGTGGTCCGCCACGTCGATGCCCGACGTCCGGGCGTAGCGGTGCACTGCCCCGGGGGTGCGGCCCACCTCGCCGGCGAGCACGGTGCGACCGTATCGGTCGGCGACCCGCTCCCCGCTGCCGGTCAGGTGCACCAGTCCGTCATCCGGGATCCTTGCCCCGCACCCCTTGTCGAGGAGGGGGTCGAGCGCGGCGAGCAGGTGCTTGTCGTCGAGGCTCTGGAGCGTGGCCGAAGGTGCCGGTTCCCGCTGTGGCGGGGGAGCCGTGGCGCAGATCCGGGTGTCCTCGCACAGTTCGTCCAGCGTCACGCTGACCGGGCCCGGGGCGGTCTCGGCGTTTAGCGACGCGGACGGGATCACGGCCTCGGCCTGCCAGTGGGCGGCGATCTCCAGCTCGTCGAGTGCGACGGGTGTGCCGTACATGGGGTAGACGTGCATCGGCATCTCGTTGTTGAGGTTGACCTCGCACACCACGGCGTGCTGCTCGGCGAGCGGGGCATCCAGGCGCTCGAGGAGGATGTCGACCCCGGCGTGCAGGGAGGTGGGGAAGAAGGACGCGGCACGCTCGGCCAGTGCGGCAACCTCGGGATGGAGCACGGGGAGAACCTCGTAGCTGTCGCCTCCGGCAGAGAGGTTCGCCACGTGGTGCAGCAGCACCGGCCGGCCCGCAGGCGGTACGGACTCCGCGCTCAGCCCGCGTGCGGCGAGGAACCGCTCCTTGTCGGGGCCGAGCACGATCGGCTGGTGGCGCAGGTAGTCGCTGCGGGCGCGGAGCTCGTTCTTGGCCTCCGCGAGCTCGGCGATCGTGGATGAGCCGTCCCCGATCACGCTCGCCGGTACCCGCAGGGTCGAGGCGACGGCCGTCCCCGCCACCACGCTGACCCGCAGGTCGACGCCGTGCACCATCTCCTCGACCAGCACCCGCTTGCCCGCCGCGAAGATCTCCGCGGCGGCCTCCTGCGCCTCCTCGACCGAGGCCAGATCGGTGACCACGCCCTTCCCACCGCTTCCGGTGACGGGTTTGACCACCACCGGGCACCCGATCGACTCGACGGCTCTCGCCAGCTCGTCCGGGTCGCCGGTTTCGGCACCACGAGCCACAGGGACGCCGCCCCGCTGCAGAATCCGCCGCGTGAGCGGTTTGCGGTTCGTGGTCGCGCGATCGAGGTAGAGCAGGGTGGAGGACATGTTCTTCACGAAACCCAGCGCGGAGGCGCCGTCGTGGAAAACCCGCACGAGCGGGTCCATCCGGATGCTCTCCAGGCCGCGGCGCAGCGCTGCCTCCTCGAGGCGGACGACGTCGAGCTCGCGTTTGAGCACCTCGTGCCGGCGTTCGTAGCCGTTCGGGCGAGGCTCGCCCAACAGTGCCAGGGCAGCCGGCAGGAGCGACTCGACGCCGTGCCCGGGCGTCGGAGCGTCGTGGCGGCCAACGGTCACCGGAACCTCCCGACGGGGCGTGCGCGACGGCGCAGCAGACCGCCGGCCCGTTCGTGGCGGCGGCGTAGACTGCGCGTCTGTACGCGCCGTAGTCAACCACAGGAGGCGTCCCCTGGACTCCGTGCCAGCAGCTGAGTCCGGTCGCAGCGCGGAGGCGGCGCCGGTGATCGTCGGCTCGATCGGTGACCGCGGCGAGCGCGCGCGGGCGCTGGCGAGCTGGTGCGGTGGCCTCCCGGTGCTGCTGGACACCGGCGACGCCGTGGCCTCGGGCCGGGGCGCACGTCAGGCCGCGCGGGGGATCGCGTGGAGCCACTGGCCCGCATCGGGTGCCGGGGGCCACGACGAGGTGACGGTCCGGACCACCGATGACGGCGTCGAGCTACGCGGCAGCACCTCGGGTGCGCTTCCGCTCTACGTCGAGCTCGGCGAGACCACCCTCGCTTTCGCCTCGAGCCTCGATGCCCTGATCCGCACCCGGACCACCCCGGCGAGCCCGGACTGGGACGCCGTGGCGCAGATGGTGGCCGCGAGCGGGCCGATCGGCGGGCGCACCCTCGTGCGCGAGATCCGCAGGCTGCAGCCGGGCGAGGTCGTCCACCGCAGCGCCGCCGGCACGATCTCCGTGCGGCAGGAGTGGAGCTGGCCGGAGGTCTCGATCGGCTCTGCCACCTCCGAGGATGTGCTGGCGGCGCTGCGCGAGACGCTGGCCGACCTGGCCCGGTCCGGCCCGCTGATCTCCCTGCTCAGCGGGGGCTGGGACTCGCGGCTGCTGCTCGCCGGTGCGCTGGATGCCGGCGCTCCGCACGGGGTGAGGGCGTACACGACGTCCTCCGACACCGGTACCGCCATGGAGGAGCTCGTCGCCGCCCGCGTCGCGGCCACCCGGGGCCTCCCGCACACGATCGTCATGCCCCGCCGGGACCGGTTCGCTTCCGACCTCGACTACTTCGCCGAGTCGGTGGACCACCAGACCGCCTTCCATGTCTGGCTCGTCCCGTTGGCACGCGCCCTGCACGAGACCGGTCAGAGCCTGCCGCCATCCGCACCGGCCGCGGTGCTGGACGGCCTCGGCGGAGGGCTGTTCGTCGGCGGGGCGTTCGCCGACGACTCCTCCGACACCCCGCTCGCCGAGCGCCGGCTCGCGGGGGTGACCCGCTACCTGGCCGCAGCCGAGGACGTCCTGGCCCCCGGCCTCACTGCACGGCTGCGGGAGCGGATGATCGCCGGCGCCGAACCGGTGGTGCAGCGTTATCTCGACCACCCCTTCGGTCACACCTTCACCGCCTATGTCAGCCGCACGCTGCCGGGTATCAGCCTCGCCCCGCATGGGCTCATGGCCCGCACCGGCCCGGTGGCGACGCCGTTCCTGAGCGAGGCCGTGGTCGCCACCGCCCTGGCGTTGCCGCCGCGCGAGCACGCCGAGGGTCGCCTTTACCCCCAGTTCACCAGCAGGCTCGATCCACGCCTCGGTGCCATGCCCACCGCGCAGGAGCTCGTGCCGTGGCCGCGCCCCCATCCTCGGCGGATCACCTCCCGGGAGGCCATCGTCGGGCTCCGCGACCTCGTGCTCACCGACGCCGTGCGCCCGCTCGTCTCCCGCCGCCTGGCCGAGGGCGGACCGGCGGTGTGGGAGCAGGTGCTCTCCACCACCGGCGGGCAGCACCTGATCCGCGGGCTGGCGGTGCTGAGCCGGTGGTGCCGGGAGTACGAGGGCACCCTGACGGCGACCGACCCGAGGGAGCTCACGCGATGAGCCGGACCTCGTTCCCCAGCGTGGTGACCCTCGCCGCCGACCATCTGTCGGCGCCGCGCGCGGTGCGCACGGTCGTGGTGCCGGGCGCCTCGGCGGGAGGGCCTGCCCACCTCGACGAGTCGTTGATCGAGGTGCTGATCGACATCGAGCGCCGCGGGTTGCACACGGTGCTCGTGGCCGCCGCTCCCGCGGACCTGACCACCTCGGTCGCAGCGATCTGCCGCTATGTCCTCGCCGCGGACGAGCAGGTCCTGGCGCAGGCCCGCGCGATCTGGGGCAGCGCCCAGGTGCGGGCCGTCGATTCCCTGGCACCGGCCGACGTCGATGCCGTGCTGCGCCGGCTGCCGGTGCCGGCCTCGCGGACCGCGGCCCGCCGCACGCAGGCAGCGCTGCAGCGCGTGCGCCGGCGTGCGCGCCGAGCCGTGCGCGCAGTCGCCAGGCGCGGTGGGGCAGATGGCAGACTTGAGCGATGACTGAGGCGCCGCGCACCGTCGACGTGCTGATGGCGACCGATCTCCGGTTCCCGGGGGGGACCACGGCGAGCGTGGTGGAGGAGTGCCTGGCCCAGCACCGGGCCGGCTACCGCACCGGATTGCTGCACCTGCCCTCGCCGATCCAGCGGCCCGGGGACCCGTTCGCACCGAGGATCCGCTCCCTGGTGGAGTCCGGTGCAGCCGAGCTGGTCCTGGACGGTCCGGTGCACGCGAAGGTGCTCGTGATCCGTCACCCGAGCGTGCTGGGCGCACCGCCGTCGTGGCTGCCGCAGGTACAGGCCGAGCACGTGCTCATCGTGGCCAACCAGGTCCCGGTCGACCCGCGCGCTCGCGCCCCCTACTACGACGTGCTCGCCACCCAGCAGGCGGCCCGGGCGTTCGGGCGCCGCGAGCCGGTGTGGGCCCCCATCGGGCCGACCGTGCGCGAGGCCCTGGCGCCCTGGGCCGGCCAGGTTCCGGTCCTGGCCGAGGACTGGACCAACATCGTCGACGTCGACGCCTGGTACCAGCCGCGTGGAGGTGGCGTCTCCGACCGGCCAGTGATCGGCCGCCACAGCCGCGGGCACTGGAGCAAGTGGCCGGCCACCCGGGAGGACGTGCTGGCCGCCTACCCGGACGACCCACGCGTCACGGTGCGGGTGCTCGGCGGGACCGAGGCCCCGCGGGACATCCTCGGCCACCTGCCGGCCAACTGGGTGGACCTGCCCTTCAACTCCGTCACGCCGGCGCAGTTCCTCGCCTCGATCGACTTCCTCGTCTACTACCACCACCCCTCCCTGATCGAGGCCTTCGGCCGCACGGTCCTCGAGGGCCTGGCCTCCGGAGCGGTGGCCGTGGTCGACCCCTCCTTCGAGCCCACCTTCGGCCCCGCCTGCGTCTACGCCGGAGTGCGGGAGGCGCGCGCCGCGATCGAGAGCCTGCCCCCCGAGGGTGAGGCCTACCGCCGTCAATCCGCCCTCGGAGTGGCGCTCGTACGCGAGCGTTTCAGTTACGAGGCGCATGCCCGCCGGCTCGCCGACCTGATCGGGCCGCCCGAGGAAGCCACCGCTCCGGCCGCGCCCGGCGCCGATGCGGCGCAGCCCTCGCCCCGGACCCTGTTGCTCCTGCCGCAGGCCGGCACGATGCCGGATGCGGCGCTGCTGGGGGCCGTGGCCGGCCCGGCCGACGACCACGCCGAGGCCCTGATCGTGCTGCTGCCGGCGAGCGAGGCCGGCCACCTGCCCGAGCATCAGGTGGAGACGATCCCGGCCGTGGCCGAGCAGCTCGCCGCGGGGGAGCGGGCGCGCTACCTGACCGCCCGCGTCACCGGTCTGGTGGCCACCTGCGCCATCGGGCGGGTGGCCGTGGTCGGCGATGCCGTCTGGGTGCGGCGCGCACTCGATCCCGCGATCGAGGTGGTCGCCGTGCGCAGCACGGCCGACGGCGCCGCACCGGCCGGCGAGCGACCGTCACCGTGGACGCTGGTTGAGCAACCGTCCGCGCCGGCGCAGGCTCCCGCCCGGCGCACCCCGCAGGACCTGGCCCGCCGCGGCGCGAACCTGCTGCGCCAGCGGGCCCCACGCCCCGTCGTCGGGCTGGGGGTGCGGGCCAAGCGCGCGGCGCGCACCGCGCACGGGCAAGCGGTGGGCCGGCTCATGCCGGCCGGCGTGCTGCGCCTGCGTAGCACCGAGGTGCCCGCGCTGAGCACCCCGCCCTCACCCGTCGGCGAGGAACGCCCGACGGCCCTGTTCGTCGTCACCGCCGCCGGCCCGCCCGCCGAGGGAGCGGTGGCCGCCATCGCCGAACGGGCGGTGCTGAGCAACGCCTTCCGGCCGGTGCTGCTGGCCCCGCCGGTGTGGATCGAGGCCGCGCATCGCAGCGGGCTGGCGATCGAGACGCTGACACCGAAGGACGCGATCGCCGCCGCGTATACTTCTGGCTGGTCAGGGTACTTCCGCCGCCGCCTCATCGAAGTCGTCCACGCGTTCCAGCCGGCCGCCGCCGTGAGCCTCACGTTCGAGCCGTCTGTGCCATCAGTGCCGTCGTGCTCGCTCGATGAAGCACTCGACATCGCTGAGAGTCTGAGTGCGCAACGGAGTACCTGAACGAGGAGGGGATCGCGAACGTGAGTGCAGGTAGTGCAGTAGGTGCCGTCGTCCGGCCGGTACGTGGCGTGCTGGGGCGGGTGCGGCGCAAGGTGCGTGCCGCGCGGGTGCTGCTCAAGGAGCTGCGCAAGCTCGCTCGCAAAGAGCGCCAGTGGCAGGTGCCGCTCGCGATGCGCCACCCCCGGTTCTGGTTCAAGGGGTTCCTCTCCCGCAGCGCGGTGCTCTACGACCTGCAGCACACCGACCACGGCCAGTACGTCTCCGACCTGCAGCGGCTCTTCCGCACCAAGTACATGGTGCACGCCCGGCTGCAGGACGTCATCAACAACAAGCTGACCACCCACCTGCTCCTGCGTGCCATGGACGTGCGCTCACCGGAGTTGCTCGGTCTCTACTCCCGCGGGGCCGTGCACCCCTTCCCCGCGGAGGGCCGGGTGCCCATCGAGGAGTTCCTGGGCCGGATGACCGAGGGCGAGAAGGTGTTCTTCAAGGTGCTCGCGGGCGCCGAGGGCAAGAACATCGTCGCGGTCGAGAAGGTCGATGCCACCACCGTGCGGGCCAACGGTGAGGCGATGGCACCGGAGCAGATGAAGCAGCTGCTGGGCACCCATGACCGGCCGTTCATCGTCGAGCGCGGCCTGGCCCAGCACGAGGTGGTGGGCGGGCTGTACCCGAACACGGTCAACACGGTCCGGGTGCTGACGATGCTCGATGTGAACAACGGGTACGAGCCGTTCATCGCGCTCGCGGTCCAGCGGATCGGGTGCCGGCGGGCCGAGCCCTCCGACAACTGGAGCCGCGGCGGCCTCAGCTCGCGGATCGATCTGGAGACCGGGGAGCTGGGGCCGGCCACCCGGCTGCCGGACAGCAACGTCAAGGAGTGGTTCGACGCGCACCCGGACACCGGCGCGCAGATCGAGGGCGTGGTGTTGCCGTACTGGCAGGAGACCCGGGACCTGGTGATGCACGCCGCCCGGGTGCTGTCCTTCATGGAGTACGTGGGCTGGGACATCGTGATCGGTCCCGAGGGACCGCTGGTGCTGGAAGCCAACATCAACACCGGCGTCAACGTGCTGCAGTCGCACCAGCCGCTGTTCGCCGACCCGCGGGTACGTGCCTACTACGCCGAGCGCGGCGTCCACACCGAGCTGGGATCCGAACCACCCGCCGTTGTCGTCGAGGAACCGGTGTGACGTGACCACTGACGTGATGCCCGCGTCCGCCGGGCCGATGCTCGGCGTCCTGGGTGGGATGGGCCCGGCCGCCACCGCGGACTTCCTGGCGAAGCTCGCAGCGCGCACGCCCGCCAACCGCGATCAGGACCACATCGCCACGCTGGTCTACTCCGACCCCTCCACCCCGGACCGCTCCGACGCGATGATCGGTAGCGGGCCCGACCCCGAGCCCGCGCTGCGCCGGGGGATCCGGTTCCTGAGCGAGGCCGGTGCCCGTGTCATCGCCGTGCCCTGCAACTCGGCCCACTACTGGTTCGAGGCGATGCAGGACGAGGCGTCCGTGCCGGTAGTGCACATCGTGGACGCGGTGGCGGAACAGATCCGGCGCAGCGGTGCCGACGTGACCCGGCTGGGCCTGATGTCCACCGACGGCACCGCACGCTCCGGGGTGTACTCCCGGCTGGCCGACCATGGGCTGGAGCTCCTGGACCTGACCGACCTGGGCCCGGCGAGCCCGGTGATGTCCGGCATCCGGGCGGTCAAGGCCGGCGACCTGGACGGAGCGCGCGTAGTGCTGACCGAAGGCGCGCGCGTGCTGGCCGAGCGGGGCGCGCAGGGGATCATCTACGGCTGCACCGACATCTCGGCCGTGCTGGGCCCCGCGCCGGCCGGTATCGCGATGCCGGTGTGGGACTCGGCGGATGCGCTGGCGGAGGCCAGCGTCGCGTACATTCGTGACCGGCACGAGCGTGCTGCGCTCAGCGGCAGGAAGACAGGACCAGGAGAGAACGGGCATGGTGCAGTCTGAAGTGACGCCGGCGACCAGAACGGTCACCCTCGAGCGTCTGCAAGCCCTGAGCTATCGCTCGGAAGCCATTGGCCGCGGCAGCAAGCGCCGTCGATTCACCAACGCGATCGTGGTGATCGAGGGCGCGGCCCGTGAGGCGTCTCCGCTCCGCGGGGTCGGCGAGGCGCAGTTCCGCGGAAGCGAGACCGGCGATCGTAACCGACACTCCTGGGAGTTTCTCCAGCAGGCTCTCGGTGTGCTCGGTACCCGCTCGATCGACTGCAGGGACAGGTCGACCGCGCTGCACTCGATCCGGGCGATCATGGACGAGCTGCGAATCCTCGCTCGTCAGACGGACCGTCAGCTGGCCTCCTCCTGGCGGCTCGATCTCCGCTCCGCCAAGCGCCTGGCCCGCGTGGCCGGGCAGCGCGTCGGTGTCCTGGAGGACGTCCCCGCCTACGCGGGCACATTGTTCGGCATCGAGACCGCGCTGCTCGATGTGTGCGCCCAGGCGATGGGGCTGTCGATCTCCGAACTGCTCTCGACGCAGGTGCGCGACGTCCCCGTGCTGGCCCCCGTGGCAGCGGGTGGCATGGGCACCGAGGAACTGATCCACGAGTTGCAGGCGCACCACGACGAGTCCGACTCCGAGCACCCGATCTGGCTCGACTTCGAACGTTCTCTCCGCTACGACGCGGTGCTGGAGCGTGTGCGAGCACTGGTCGCCGCCGCCGGTCGCGGTGAGATCAGTCCGAACCTCGTGCTTCGCCGAGCGTTGCGCCTGCAGGATCTCCACCATCGCCCGGCACTGCTGCGGGAGATCCAGCACATCGTCGAACGTGCCGACCGGGTGAGCCTCACCGTCGCCACCGACCTCTCCGCAGGCGGCCGGGCAGTCATGCGCCACGGGCGTTCTCGCCTGACCCGCGTCGCGGCCCTCCGCCCGGCAGCGGTGGGGGGGATCCTCACCGCTCGCGAGGTGGCGGTCCGCGAGACGGCCCAAGGATCAGGGCGCTTGTACATCGTCGACTCCGAAGCGGGTGGGGCGGTGGCCTCGGCGGCGCTGCGTCAGCTCGCCGCGACCGTGCCCGGCGTCGCGGGCGTGGTCGCTCAGCCGCCCGAGGGACAGGACGGGGCCCGCGGTAGTACCGGCCTGGGTGTCGGCGTGCCCTGGGAAGAGATCGTCGATGCGGTGACCGATCGCATCACCGTGCCCGACGTGCCCGAGACCACGATCGGGCCACAGCCCAACGTCTACCGCGAGGTACCTTTCCTGCAGCCGCTGGGGCCCAACGGCACCAAGGGGCACCTGCTCGAGCGGCAGGCGCTCGCGCTGGGCATGTCGACCGTCCGGTTCTCCAAGGGCGCGTTCTACGCCTCCGACGGCGTCCACGAGCCGCTGCTGTTCAAGTGGAGCCGCTCGCCGATGTCGAGCGCATCGTCGCTGGCGCTCGCCACGCACAAGGAAGCCACCCGGCTGCGCCTGGGCCGGGCCGGGGTGCCGGTGCCGCGTGGGCGTACGTTCCGCAATGGTGACTTCGCGACCGCGCGAGAGTTCGCCGACCTGCTCGGCTATCCCGTGGTGGTCAAGCCGGCCATGGGTGTGCGCGGGATCGGCGTGGTGGCCGGGATCAGCAACCGCACCGAGCTCGAGAGCGCGTTCGACCAGCTGCGCGAGAGCAAGCTGGGCAGCCAGGACTTCATCGTCGAGAAGCACATTCCCGGCAAGGACTACCGGATCGTGGTGATCGGTGATCAGGTGATCGCGGCGATCCTGCGTGATCCGGCCTCGGTGGTGGGCGATGGGGTCCACAACGTGGCCGAGTTGATCATCCGCAAGAACGCCACTCGTCGCCTCAACCCGCACCTGTGGGGGCGCCCGATCCTCTACGGGGCGGCTGCGCGCTATCAGCTCTCACGCGCGGGGCTGACGCTGGAGAGCGTGCCGGAGGCCGGGGACCGGGTGATTCTGTCCAACACCTGCAGCCTTTCGCAGGGTGGTGACTCGGTCGACGTGCTCGATGAGCTGCACCCCAGCATCAAGGAGGCCTCCGTGGCCGCCGTGAAGGCTGTGCCGGGGCTCGCCTTCTGCGGCGTCGACTTCCTGCTGGAGGACCACCACAAGCCGCTCAGCGAGCAGGAAGCCGGCATCTGCGAGCTGAACGCGCACGCCGCCATCGGCAACTGCGAGTACCCGACCTACGGCACGCCCCGTGAGGTGGCCCGCACGTTCATGAACGAGGCGGTGGCGCGTTATGACCTCCAGGTAGCGCCTCAGCACGCCGAGCAGCTGTCGCTGCGCCTGGTGGTGCGCGGCCGCGTCACCGGTGTGGGTTACCGCCGCTGGATGCGGCGTCAGGCGGTCGAGTTCGGACTGACCGGGTGGGTCCGCAACATCAGCCGCAGACGGGTGGAGGTGGTGCTGGTCGGAGAGACCATCGCGGTCAGTGCTCTCGCCGCCGCGGCGGTGCTGGGCTCGCCGCGGTCCCGCCCGACATCGGTCACCACAGAGCACGTTCAGCCGCCCGACGTCACCGACTTCCGAGCGGTCCGCCGCGCACCCCAGGAGTTGACCAGTGTCCGCTGATACCCACGCACTCTCATCGGTCCCCGCCGCGGAACTGGACGGCGTCCTCGCACTGCGGGCAGTACTGCGTGCCGGCCTCGATGCCGAGGTCTACCCTCGGCAGGTCTGCTACGTGCCGGCCGGAGATGGCGCCGAGCTATCGTTCGTCCACGGCCTGCCGGGAACCAGTGGCCTCGGCCCGGTGACCTTCGCCCAGGACAAGCGCATGCGCCGCGGACTGCTGGAGCGCAATGGGGTGCCGGTTCCCTCGAGCGCAACGTTCACGATCGGCAAGGGAGTGAAGGCGGCCAAGCGCACCGCCTCGATCTTGGGCTACCCGGTGGTGGTCAAGCCGGCCGTGGGTGACAACGGCATCGAGACGTTCCGTGACATCCACGACGATGCTGGAATCGATGCGGCGCTGGAGTACCTGCGCAACCCGACGAGTGAGCGTGAGGGGTTCAATCGCTCCGCCTACGGGCTGACCGAGCTCCGCGAGCCCGGTGAGGAGAACGGCCGGATCGTCGTGCCGCCCGGCTACATGTTCATGGTGGAGAAGCAGCTCGAGGGGGAGTACCTGCGGATCCTGGTCAGTGACGGTGAGGTGCGGTCGATCGTGCGGTGCCACGGTGCGCCCAGCGACGGCAGCATGACCGGCGGTGAGGACGTGACCGAGGACGCCCACGAGGACGTCCGTGGCCTCGCACTGCGCGCGAGTGCTGGCCTGCCCGGTCTTGGCCTGTGCTCGATCGACATGGTGGTCCCCGACGTCACGGCTCCCTTCGAGGAGAGCACCGTGGGCGTCGTCGAGTTCTCTGAGCGGGCCGGTCTGTCGGTCCAGGCAAAGGTCGACCCTGCCCTCGCGGAGCGCCTGAGCGAGGAGGTTGTCCACCGGTATGCCTCAGCCTCTGGCTGGACGGTGGCTGAGCCCATCGGTGAGGTGGACGTCGCCTTCGAGGCTCATTCGCTGCCTGACCCGGACCGGGGCGGTGAGGCCATCGCGGCGGCAGCAACTGCTATCGGTCTCGCGAGCGAGATCACCCGGATCGATACGCTCGGCGGACTGGTCGAAGGGCGCTTCTCCGGTGAGGCAGGCTTGATCGCACGACTGACGAACGAGCTTCTCGATGGGGATGTCGAGCAGCAGAGCGTCATGCTGGTGGTGCTGCGCCCACTGACGGGCGCGCATTCCGGCATGTAGGTCAGGCTGTGGCGCTCGATTTGAGACCCGCGACCAGCTCATGTAGCCCGGTTCCGTTGGAGCTCTTCACGAGAATGACGTCGCCGGACTTGCTGTTTGTTGAGATGCTCGCCTCCAGCTCGGCAACGCTTTCCCAGAACTGGATATCCCGGCGGTGCTTGGAGAGTTCGGTGTAGACGCCACGCATGTAGTCGCCATAGAGATGCACGACGGCGGGAGGGTTGTCTCGGAGGTAGTGAACCAGGTCGTCGTGGTATCGCTGGGGTTCGCTTCCCAATTCCAACATGTCGCCAAGGATCGCAACGCTGCGGCGGTCACCGTCCACGCGCTGGAGAAGTGCGGTCAAGGCGGCTCGCATCGAAGACGGGTTCGCGTTGTACGCGTCATCGATCAACGAGACCGTGGCGCCGTTGGCGAGCGTCAATTCACTCGTCTCTCCCCGGCCCGAGAGTGGCAGGAAGTCTGCCAACGAGTCGATGCCTCGTCGCCAGTCACGAATACGGTAGCAACGAAGGGTTGCGAGGACCGCGAGGCTGTTGAGAGCCATGTGGAGTCCCGGTGCGCCGAGGCGATACGACACCTCTTCTCTCCCCACTCGCGCCACGACCCGACCTGAATCGGGATCGTAATCGATGAGGCGAAAGGTCGCGGACGAGTGCTCGCCGTAGGTCACGAGCTGACGACCTTCTGACACTGCATGCTCAATCAAGAGGTCCGCATGGGGTGTGTCGGCGTTGATGATCGCTACGCCGCCGACCGGTGTCCCGTCGAAGATGTGCGACTTCTGCTCGGCAACGCCGCGCAGATCGCCCAGATAGTCGAGATGTGCCTCGGAGATGTTCGTCACGATGCTGACGTCCGAACCCAGCGCGAAGTCGTTTCGCTGGAACGAGCGGAAGGCGGAGCCAGCGACCTCGATCACGTTGTGACCAGCTTGATCGATGCGACAGTAGTGGCTGAGTATTGACGTCGCAATGTTCTGAGAACTCGGCGGGGAAAAGACGCGTGCCGAGTCTCCGGTCGCCGTCAGAGCATGGGTCAGCATAGCTTTGGTGGAAGATTTGCCGGCCGAGCCCGTGATGGTGGCGATGCGTCGGCTGCCGCGCGCATCTCTGATCGCCTCTGCCATTCGGTAGACGGCATCCATGGTGTTGTCGGCTTGAATGACATTCTGGCGTGCCAGGTGGTCCAGTTGAGCAGTCTCTTTGTTGCAGATGAATCCGGCGACACCTGCTTCGATGCAGCGTTGCACGTACTCGGGAGTCTTTTCCTGGTCGATTCCATACTTCTCGATTGCCCCACGTCCCCAGGCCGAGTCGACCAGGACGATGAACTGCCCGGGGCGCATGCTGCGGCGCAAGCGATAACTTACTCCTCGGAACTGTGCTTCCGGGTCGCCGCGGTAGTGGACGTCGCTGCGTGATCCGATCACTTCAACCAGAGTTGCGACGCGCATGACTTCTTCCTGTGGAGGCTCGACGAACTATTCTGAGGGTACATGAGCGACTCAGGGTGACCCGCCCGTCGCTACGGCGCCGATTGAGACCCGCCGCGATTGACCTGGCGGCAGATCCCGGGCCTGGAAGTAGGTCGGCGGAGGCTCAGCGGATACGCACAGTGTTCTCGGAAGATGGCCGGTCAGCTCACAAGCGGTGGGTCTGCGAGGACGTGGTCACGCCTCGCGTGTCGAAGAACGACCGCGCGCTCTCGGCCAACGCCTCGACGTCGTAGGCGTCATGGTTCTGCACCAGGATGACCAGGTCCGCCCCGGCAACGGCCTCGGCCAGATCCGGCACGCGCTCCAACGGCCCGTCGGGCAGGTTCCAGGTGGCCACGGCCGGATCGTGGAAGCTGACCTCGGCTCCCCACTCCTGCAGGTACTCCGCGAGGGGGACGGCCGGGGACTCACGCTGGTCGGCGATGTTGCGCTTGTACGTCACACCGAGCAGCAGCACCCGCGAGCCACGCAGTGCCTTCGCATCCTCGTTCAGGATGTCCTGGGCGCGGCGCGCGACGTAGGCCGGCATGCTGGAGTTGACCTCCTGCGCCAGCTCCACGAACCGGAACGGGTAGCCAAGGCGCGTGCGCACCGTGTAGCTCAGGTAGTTCGGATCGATGGGGATGCAGTGCCCGCCCACACCGGGGCCGGGATAGAAGGCCTGGAACCCGAACGGCTTCGTCGCGGCCAGGTCGATCACGTTCCACAGGTCGATCCCGAGCTCGTGGCAGAACCGGGCCATCTCGTTGACCAGCGCGATGTTGATGTGACGGTAGGTGTTCTCCAGCAGCTTCGCTGTCTCCGCCTCCCGGCTGCCCTTCGCGGGCACCACGGTGTCGATGAACCGCTGGTAGAACGCCGTCGCTCGCTCGGTGCAGGCAGGGGTCACGCCGCCCACCACCTTGGGAGTGTTGCGCACGCCGTAGGTGCGGTTGCCCGGGTCGATGCGCTCGGGGGAGAAGGCGAGGGAGATGTCGGAACCCACGGTCAGGCCCCCCTCCTCCAGCACCGGGCGCACGATCTCCTCGGTGGTGCCCGGCCAGGTGGTCGATTCCAGCACCACGAGCATGCCCGGGCGCAGGTTGCGCGCGATCGTGCTTACCGCTCCGGTCACGGCGCCCAGGTCCGGTGCGCCGTCGCGCGCCAGCGGCGTCGGCACACAGACCACCACGGCGGGAGCCTCGGCCAGGACCGACTCGTCGGTGCTGGCCCGGAATCCGGCCTCCAGCATCCGTTGGATGTCGGACTCTGCGAGATCGTCGATGTGGGAGCGGCCGGCGTTGAGTCCGTCCACCACGTCCTGCTTGATGTCGAACCCGATCACGGACAGGCCCTGCCGAGCCGCCTCCTGCGCCAGGGGAAGGCCGACGTAGCCCATTCCGACGATGACGACATCTGCGCTCACGTGTGCTCCTTCTCGTCCAGCGGGCCCGCCCAGCATACGCGTGGCACCGGGCGCCGACTCCCGGGCGGGAGCTGCGGCTGACGTACTCTGAGACGCATGCCACGAGAGAGTTCCGGCTCGAAGCCGGCGAGCTTGCGGTCCGCGCGCAACTACCTGCGCAAGCGCGGGATCCACACCGGTCTGACCAACTCCCTTCTCGCCGATCGGGCGATGGCGCGGGGCATCGAGCTGCACCCGGACTCCCAGCAGCGACTGACCATGACCCTGGGCGGCACGCTGCGCCGGTTCAACGGCGCCCAGACCAACCTCAACGGCGCACTGGCCCGCCGGTGCGCGCTGCACAAGGACATCACGAGCCGGCTGCTGCGCTCCTACGGGCTGCGGGCTCCCGAGAATGCGGTCTTCTCGGCCGGCGAGGCCGAGCGCGCCTGGGCCTGGGCGGAGGCGATCGCCCCGGTCGTCGTCAAGCCCAACAGCGGCGGGTCCGGGGAGCTGGTGCACCTGAACATCGACGATCGGGATGCCTTCCACGCGGCCTTCACGGCGGTCTCGGACCAGGCGCGGGAGGTGCTCGTCGAACAGTTCGTGGACGGCGAGGAGCACCGCGTGCTGATGGTCTACGGCAAGGTGGCCGCTGCGGCTCGCCGATTGCCGGCGAACGTGATTGGCGACGGCAGGCACACCGTCGAGCACCTCATCACCGCGAAGAACCGCGCGCGGGTGCGCTCGAAGAACCCGACCCACTTCGAGCTCGTCATCGACGAGCTCACCCACCGCGAGCTCGCTCGGCAGCAGCTGACGCTGGAGTCGGTCCCACCGGCCGGCGAGCGGGTCTGGCTGCGCTCCAACTCCAATGTGCACAGCGGCGGTGACGGCGTCGACGCCACCGACGAGCTGTTGCCCGATGAGATCGAGCTGGCCGAACGTGCGGTGCGAGCCATCCCCGGCCTGCGGCTGGCCGGGTTGGACATGCTGCTGCCTCGGGGCGGCCGGGGGAGTGCTCCCTCCATCCTCGAGATCAACTCCAGCCCGATGATCTCCGGCCACCACTTCCCGTGGGAGGGCCAGGAGCGCGACGTGGCGGGCATGCTGATCGACGCCATGAGCGGAGCAGGCCGCACGACCAGCTGACCGCCGGCGGCGGTGGGCCGGCCTCAGTCACGCCCGTACAGGTCCCGCGTGTACACCTTGTGCGGAACGTCGGCGAGATCCTCGTGCACCCGGTTGGAGAGGATGACATCGGCCCGCGCCTTGAACTCGTCGAGGTTGCGCACCACCGGGGAGCGGAAGAAGTGCTCCTCCTCCAGGTTCGGCTCGAACACGATCACCTCGACGCCCTTGGCCTTGATGCGCTTCATGATCCCCTGGATCGCCGAGGTGCGGAAGTTGTCCGAGCCTGCCTTCATCACCAGCCGGTAGACGCCCACCACCTCGGGGCCGCGGCGTAGCACGTCGGCAGCGATGAAGTCCTTGCGGGTGGTGTTGGCGTCCACCACGGCGCGGATCAGGTTCTGTGGCACCTCCTGGTAGTTGGCCAGGAGCTGCTTGGTGTCCTTGGGCAGGCAGTAGCCGCCGTAGCCGAAGGAGGGGTTGTTGTAGTGGGTGCCGATCCGCGGATCCAGGCCCACCCCCCGGATGATCTGCTCGGGGTCGAGCCCACGGGTGGCGGCAAAGGTGTCGAGCTCGTTGAAGTAGGCCACCCGCAGCGCCAGGAAGGTGTTGGCGAACAGCTTGATCGCCTCGGCCTCGGTGGCGTCGGTGAGCAGCACGGGCACGTCCTCGTCCAGCGAGCCCTCCAGCAGCAGGTCGGCGAACCGCCGGCCGGCCTCGGAGCGGTCGCCCACCACGATCCGGGTGGGGTGCAGGTTGTCGGCCAGGGCGCGGCCCTCGCGCAGGAACTCGGGGGAGAAGAGTACGTGGACGTCGGGGTGGGCGGCCCGGATCGTGTCGATGAAGCCCACCGGGATCGTGGACTTGACCACGGTGACCGCGTCCGGATTGATCCGCGCGACATCGGCGATCACCGATTCCACCGTGGAGGTGTCGAAGGAGTTGGTCTCCTCCTCGTAGTTCGTGGGGGTGGCCACCACCACGAACTCGGCGCCCTCGTAGGCCTCACGCTGGTCGAGGGTGGCGCGCAACCGCAGGTTCCCCGAGGCCAGGTAGTCCTCCAGCTCGGTATCGGTGATCGGCGACCCGCCGGCGTTGACCTGGTCCACGCGCGAAGCATCGATGTCGAGCGCGACCACCTCGTGGTGCTGGGCCAGCAGCGCCGCGATGGACAGGCCGACGTATCCGGTACCGACAACGGCGATCTTCACGGCTGGCTCCTTGAGGCCGAAGGTCTGACAGCAGCACCCTAGGGGGCATGGGTGCCCGCGGGGGAGCCGCTAGCGAATCTCCCGCACCGCCCGGCCCATCGCGGCGACCGTCTCCTCCATGATCGGCCGCGGCGTGGCCAGGTTGTAGCGCACGAAACCCTCACCGGCCTGCCCGCACTGGGCGCCGTCGGTGGTGGCCACGCCCGCGCGGGAGGCGAGGAACGCCGTCGCGCTGGCAGCACCCCCGACCTCGACGCCGCGGAAGTCCAGCCACGCCAGGTACGTCCCCTCGGGCGGGGTGTAGCGAACGCCGGGCAGGTGCTCGGCGACGAGCTCCGCCAACCGCCGGCGGTTGCCGTCCAGGTACTCGAGCACCCCGGCCAGCCAGGGCTCACCGGCGGTGTAGGCGGCGGTGTTGGCCACCACCCCTAGATTCGCCGCGCCGTGCTCGAAGGACTTGCCGTGCTCGCGCCACAGCGCCCGGTCCGCATCGTTGGAGGCCACCACCTGCGCACACTTCAGGCCCGGCAGGTTCCACGCTTTCGAGGCCGAGGTCGCCGTGAGCGTGTGCCCGGCGGCCGCCTCGTTCACCGAGGCGTACGGCACGTGCCGCCCGGGGGAGTAGACCAGCGGTGCGTGGATCTCGTCGGAGAACACCCGCGCCCCGTGCCGCTGGACCACCTCACTGATGGCCACCATCTCCTCGGTCTCGAGCACCCGGCCGATCGGGTTGTGCGGGTTGCACAGCACGAGCAGCCCGCCGCCGTCGGCGAACGCCGCATCAAGGGCCGCCAGGTCGTAGACGTAGCGCCCGCCCTCGCGTGCCATCGGCACCTGGATGATCCGCCGGCCGTGCAGCAGCGGCACCGTCAGGAACGGCATGTAGGCGGGCGTGGGCAGCACCACCGCCGAATCCGGCTCGCAGAAGAAGTCGATCGTCAGCTCCAGCGCGGCGAGCACGTCCGCGACCGGGTGCACATCGCCCGGATCCACCGTCCAGCCGTAGCGCCGGCCCGCCCAGTCGGTGTACGCCTCGCTCATCCGATCCGACATCGCCGCCGGCAGGTATCCGAAGACGCCGGCGTCCACGGCCTCGTGCAGCGCCCGGGTGATCGGCTCGGCCGTGCCGAAGTCCATCTCGGCCACGAAAGCCCCAATCTTGCCGGGGAACGCGGTCCACTTCACGCTGCCGGCGGCGCGCAGCTGCTCGATGGTGAGCTCGTCCAGGGACTGCATCTGGTGGGCATCCATGGCCCCATCCTCTCCCAGGACGCGTGCCAGACCGCAGCACCCGCAGGGCCGGGTGCACCGGATGCGAGAATCTGCCGGTGACCGCAGCCGTCGAGCACTCGACCGCCCGCCGCGCCGTCGGCGTGCTCATCGCCAGCAACCTGCTCGGCGGAGTGGGTGTGGCCTCCGGTGTCGCCGTGGGCGGGCTGCTCGCCGAACGCCTCGGCGGCACCTCCGTGGCCGGCCTCGGTCAGGCCGCCAGCGTGCTCGGGGCGGCCATCGCCGCCGTGCCACTGGCCCGGCTGGCAGCACGAGCGGGCCGACGGCGGTCCCTCGCCCTGGGATACGCCCTCGCCACGGCGGGGGCCCTGACCATCCTGACGGCCGCCGTCGTCAATCAGCTCGTGGTGCTCCTGCTCGGCCTGGGCCTGTTCGGGGTGGCCCAGGCGGTCAACCTGCAGTCGCGCTACGCGGCCGGGGAGAACGCCGGGGCCGGCGCCCGTGGGCGCACCATGGCGATCGTCATCTGGGCCACCACCATCGGCTCGGTCGCCGGGCCGAACCTCACCGACCCGGGCAACGCCGTCGGCATCGCCGCCGGCCTCCCTTCGCTCGCCGGGCCGTATTTGTTCTCCGTAGTCGCCTTCGCCCTCGCCGGGATCGTCATCGCCGTGCTCTACCCACGAGTCCCGACGGCGCAGCCCGCCCCCGCCGTGGCGGGGGCCGGGGAGCCGGAACGGTCGGCCGAACCGGTCGGCACCCTGGCAGCCCTGCGGTGGGCGGGCCGGCATGCGGTGGCGCGCTACGCCGTCGGGCTGATCGCCTGCGCGCACTCGGTGATGGTCATGGTGATGGTGATGACGCCGGTGCACCTGGCCCACCACGGCATGTCACTGACGGTGGTGGGGGTGGTGATCAGCCTGCACATCCTCGGCATGTTCGGCCTCAGCCCGGTGTTCGGGTGGTGCGCCGACCGGTTCGGGGGCGTGCGCACCGGCGCCGGGGGGATGGCCGGGCTGGTGGTGGCGCTGGTGCTCGGCGTGGTCGCGGCCCAGGACTCGGCCGGGGGAGCGATGACCGCCGTGGCGCTGACGGTGCTCGGGGTGGGCTGGTCGGCCTGCGTGATCGGTGCCTCCGCGCTGCTGGCGAGTACCGCCGAGCACGTGCGGGTGCCGCTGCAGGGCGCCACCGACGCCGGGATGAACGGCGCCGGGGCGCTCGCGGCCGCCCTCGCCGGCCCGATCCTCGCCTGGGGAGGGTTCACGGCGGTGAACATCGCCGGGGCGGTGCTGCTGGTGCCGGCGGTGGTGCTGCTGGTGGGGGCGCTGCGGGTGCGGGCGTCCGGGGCGGTGCCGGCGGATACCCTGACTCCATGACTTTCTCCGAGCTCCCCGGTCAGTACAAGGTCCGCGATCTGTCCCTCGCGGCCGCCGGCCGCCACCAGATCCGCCTCGCCGAGCACGAGATGCCCGGGCTGATGGCGTTGCGGGAGGAGTTCGGCGAGTCCCAGCCGCTGCGGGGAGCCCGGATCGCCGGATCGCTGCACATGACCGTGCAGACCGCCGTGCTGATCGAGACCCTCACCGCCCTCGGTGCCCAGGTGCGCTGGGCCAGCTGCAACATCTTCTCCACCCAGGACGAGGCCGCCGCCGCTGTGGCGGTCGGACCGCACGGCACTCCCGAGGACCCGCGCGGGGTGCCGGTGTTCGCGTGGAAGGGCGAGAGCCTGAGCGAGTACTGGGACTGCACCGAGCAGATCCTGCTCTGGCCCGAGGAGGGCCCCAACCTCATCCTCGACGACGGCGGCGACGCCACCATGCTCGTGCACGAGGGGCGCCGGTTCGAGCAGACCGGGGCCGTCCCCTCCGACCCCGAGCCCGGTGAGCCCGGCCACTCCGAGGAACTGATCGTCTTCCGCAACGTGGTCCGCCGCTCCCTCGCGGCCGACCCCCGGCGCTGGACCACCATCGCCGGCCGCATCCGTGGCGTCAGCGAGGAGACCACCACCGGCGTGCACCGGCTCTACCAGCTCGCCGCGGCCGGCGAGCTGCTGTTCCCGGCGATCAACGTCAACGACTCGGTCACCAAGTCCAAGTTCGACAACCGCTACGGCATCCGCCACTCCCTGCCCGACGGCATCAACCGCGCCACCGACATCCTCATCGGCGGCAAGGTCGCGGTGGTGTGTGGCTACGGCGACGTCGGCAAGGGGGCGGCCGAGGCGCTGCGCGGGCAGGGCGCCCGGGTGATCGTCACCGAGATCGACCCCATCTGCGCGCTGCAGGCGGCTATGGACGGCTACCAGGTGGCCCGCCTGGAGTCGGTGCTCGATCAAGGTGACTTCTTCATCACCACCACCGGCAACGTCGACGTCATCACCGCTGATCACCTGGTCGGGATGAAGGACAAGGCCGTGGTGGGCAACATCGGCCACTTCGACAACGAGATCGACATCGCGGGCCTGGCCCGGGTGCCCGGGGTGCGGCGCGAGGAGATCAAGCCGCAGGTGCACGAGTGGGTGATTCCGGGCGATGAGGGCCAGGAGGCGAAGTCGATCATCGTGCTCTCCGAGGGCCGGCTGCTCAACCTCGGCAACGCCACCGGCCACCCCTCGTTCGTGATGAGCAACTCCTTCGCGAACCAGGTGATCGCCCAGATCGAGCTGCACGACCCCACCGCCGACTACGACCTGAGCGTGCACCGGCTGCCGAAGGTGCTCGACGAGAAGGTCGCCCGCCTGCACCTGGACGCTCTCGGCGTGGAGCTGACCGAACTGACCAAGGACCAGGCCGAGTACATCGACGTCGACGTCTCCGGCCCCTACAAGTCCGATCACTACCGCTACTGAGAAGCGCGGCGTGATCCCAATCACTCTCCGGCCCGGGTGAGGTTAGGCTCGCCTTCGCTAGGTTAGGCTCGGCTAATACCGACCTAACCGAGGAGAACCTGCATGTCAGTGAAGCGCCCTGTGGCCCTCATCTCGCTCGCGGCGGCGACGTCGCTCGCCGTGGCGGCCTGCGGTGGCCCCGAGACCGCCGCCGGATCCGACGGGGAGTCGACCGAGACGGTCACCTTCACCTGGGACCGCAACACCGCCGGTGAGGACGAGGACCCGCAGTACGAGGAGACCAGTGTCGAGGCGCCGGTGAACCCGGAGACCATCGTGGCCTTCGACATCGCGAGCCTGGACACCGTCGGTGCCCTCGGTGGCGAGATCGCCGGTGCGCCGCTGGACAACGTGCCGGACTACCTGGCCGACTACCTCGCCGAGGATGCCTTCAACGCCGGCACCCTCTTCGAGGCCGACCTCGTCGCGATCGAGGCCCAGCAGCCCGACCTGATCCTCGTCTCGGGCCGCTCCTCGGCGCTGTGGGAGGACCTCAACGAGATCGCCCCCACGGTCGACCTCAGCCCCGCCGGCAGCTACCTCGAGACCCTCGAGCGCAACACCACCTTCCTCGGTGAGGTGCTCGAGGCCGAGGACGAGGCTGCCGAGGCGGTCGAGAGTCTCAACGCCCAGATCGAGGACGTGCGCGCCCAGACCGCCGAGCTCGGCACCGGCCTGGGTCTGATGGTCTCCGGCGGCAGCCTCAGCGCACTCGCCGCCAGCGGCGGCACCGAGGGCGGGTTCACCTACCGCAGCGGCATCATGTACGACGTCTTCGGCGTGGAGCCGGTGATCGACGACATCCAGGGCGCCACCCACGGCGAGCCCGTCTCCTTCGAGTTCGTGCTCGAGGAGAACCCCGACCACCTGTTCGTCATCGATCGCGACCAGGCCGTCGGCACCGAGGACGCGCAGGCCGCCGCCGAGGTGCTCGACAACGACATCATCAACGAGACCGCGGCAGCCCAGAACGACCGGATCCACTACCTCAACCCGGTGGCCTGGTACATCGTCTACGGCGGCCTGGACACCACGCAGGTCATGATCGACGACATCTCGGCCGCGCTGTAAGGACCAGCGAGCCACCTCCTGTGTCGACTCCGACCACTTACGCGCCCACCCCGGTCCGCTCCGCGCGGACCGGGGTGGGCGTCGTCATCGGGGCGGCGCTGGTGCTGCTGGCCGTGGCGAGCGTGTTCACCGGTGTCTCCGACGTCACCCCCGCCTCGCTGCTGCGGGCCGACGCCGACTCCCACGCGCAGTTCCTGCTGTTGGTCAGCCGCATCCCGCGGACCGTGGCGGTGCTGCTCGTGGGCGCCTCGCTCGGGATCGCGGGGCTGATCATGCAGATGATGGTGCGCAACCGGTTCGTCGAGCCCAGCACCACCGGCGTCACCGAGTTCGCCACCCTCGGCATGCTCGGCTGCATCATCTTCGCCCCGGCGCTGCCGGTGGTCGGCAAGGCCGGTGTGGCGGCCGTGTTCGGGCTGGTCGGCACCTGGGTGTTCCTGCAGGTGATCAAGGCCATACCGGTGCGCCAGCTCGTGCTGGTGCCGCTGGTGGGCATCATGCTCGGGGGAGTGGTGGGCGCCTTCACCACGTTCATCGCCTACCGGATGGACCTGTTGCAGTCGCTCGGGCAGTGGGCCCAGGGCAGCTTCGCCTCGGTGATGGCCGGGCGCTACGAGCTGCTCTGGCTCGCCGGCGCGATGGTGGTGGTGGCCTGGGTGGCCGCCGACCGGTTCTCCGTGATCGGGCTCGGCGAGGACTTCGCCACCAACCTCGGGCTGAACTACCGCCGGGTGATGGCCGTGGGGATGGTGGTGATCGCCGTCATCACCGCCACGGTGCTGGCCACCGCCGGGATCGTGCCGTTCCTCGGGCTGGTGGTGCCGAACGTCGTGAGCCTGATCATCGGTGACAACTGCCGCCGGGCCATCCCGTGGGTGGCCGGGCTCGGCGCCGTGTTCATCCTCGCCTGCGACATCCTCGCCCGCGTCGTGCGGTTCCCCTACGAGATCCCGCTCTCGGTGATCGTGGGCATCCTCGGCGCCGGCATCTTCCTCTGGCTGCTGCTGCGGAAGGGGTCCCGTGCTCACTGACCGCGAGACCGCAACCCCACCCACGGCGGTATCGGCGCCGCGCCGGCCGGCGGCCGGTCGTGGCACGCCACCACGAGGTCTGCGCCACCTGTGGCAGCTGTGGCACAGGCCTGGGGTGCGACTGGCGGTCCTGGGCTGCGCCGTCGTGCTCCTCGTGGCCACCTACCTGCTCACCGACGTGCCCGGATCGCTGGCGTTCGCCGTCAAGATCCGGGGCATGACGGTGCTGGCGATGCTGGTGGTCTCGATCGCGGTGGGCACCTCCACCGTGGTGTTCCACACGATCACCGCCAACCGCATCCTCACGCCCTCGATCATGGGCTTCGACGCGTTCTACGGCCTGACCGCCACCGCGATGGTGTTCTTCCTCGGGTCCGCGGCGTTCCTGAACGCCGACGCGGTCACGCTCTGGATCGGCCAGGTGGTGGTGATGGTGGCCTTCAGCGTGCTGCTGTTCACCTGGCTGTTCGGGGGCAAGCGGCGCTCCCTGCACCTGATGCTGCTGGTGGGGATCGTGCTGGGCACCCTGCTGCGGGCGCTGGCGGAGTGGATGCAGCGGATGCTGGACCCGCTGGACTTCCAGGTGGTCACCGATGCGATGTTCGCCTCGCTCAGCCGGCCCGACGAGACGTTGCTGATGCTCACCGGCGCTCTCGTGGTGGCCGGCGTGGTGGCGCTGATCCCGCTGCTGCGGATCCTGGACGTGCTCACGCTCGGGGAGTCGATGGCGGTCGGGCTCGGGATCGATCATCGGCGGGTGGTGATGGGGCTGTTCGCGATCGTCTCGGTGATGGTGGCCGCCTCCACCTCGATGGTGGGCCCGATCCTGTTCTTCGGTCTGATCGTGGCCAATCTCGCCTACTCCTACGTGGGCAGCTTCCGGCACCGGTTCACGCTGCCGGCCGCCGTCGGGCTGGGCATGGTCTGCCTGGTGGGCGGGCAGCTGGTGCTCGAGCGGATCTTCGGCTTCGGCGGCGCGCTGGCGATGATCATCGAGTTCGCCGGCGGCCTGTTCTTCCTCTACCTCGTGTTGCGAAAGGGGGCACGATGATCGTGCTCGAGGGCGCCACCAAGCGCTACGGCCCGGCCACGGTGCTCGACCACGTCTCGCTGACCTTCGGCGGCGAGGGCGTGACCGCGCTCATCGGCCCCAATGGGGCCGGCAAATCCACCCTGTTCGGCGTGATCGGACGGCTGATCCAGGCCGAGGAGGGGCGGGTGAGCATCGATGACCTCGACGTGGCCACCGCACCCTCGCGCACCCTGGCCACCCGGCTGGCGGTGCTGCGCCAGGACAACCACATCGCCGCCCGTCTCACGGTGGAGGACCTGGTGGAGTTCGGCCGGTTCCCCCACTCGCGCGGGCGGACCACCGCCGAGGACCGCGAGCACGTGGAGCGGGCGCTGGACTACCTCGACCTGCAGCCCTTCCGCACCCGGTTCCTGGACCAGCTCTCCGGCGGGCAGCGCCAGCGGGCGTTCGTGGCGATGGTCCTCGCCCAGGACACGCGGTACGTGCTGCTGGACGAGCCGCTGAACAACCTCGACCTCAAGCACGCGGTTGAGATCATGCGGCTGCTGCGGCGGATGGCCGACGAGCTCGACAAGCGGGTGGTGGTGGTGCTGCACGACATCAACGTCGCCGCCCGCTACTCCGACCGGATCGTGGCGATGCGGGAGGGGCGAGTGGTCTGCGACGGGCCGGCGGCCGAGGTGATGGACCCGGCCGTGCTGGAGTCGGTCTACGACATGGCGGTGGACGTGCGTGAGATCGACGGCCGGCTGGTGGCGCTGACGGCTGGGTGAGTCCGGCCGGTCGGCGGGCCCTCAGTAGGGGATGGGCCGGGGCCGGGCCAGGTGCCGGCGGGTGGCCAGGATCGCGGCGAGGTGAGCGGTGGTCGTGGGCCAGTGCTGCCAGATCTGGGAGAAGCTCAGCCGGCTCGTGTCCAGCCCCTGCATCCTCGCTGCCATGTCCCGGCGGCGGTCGTTCTCGTACTCCTGCCGCGAGCGGTGGTGGGCGGCGCTGTCGGCCTCGATGATCCACCGCCCGACCAGGAAGTCCACCGTGCCCACCCCGGGGATGGCGACCTGCTGGGCGAACCGCACGCCCCGCCGTCGTAGCCAGCGGGCGATCCGGGTCTCCGAGCCGGACTGGCTCAAGGCGGTGACGTTGCCGATCGCCGACGTGACGCGCACCGGCAACCCGGCCAGGATCACGTCCGCGTCGGTGGGGGTGATCCTGCCCCGGGTGAGCGCGGACTCGAACAGGATCGCGGCGCTCTCGGGGATCAGGCAGCGTGCGGCATGGTCCAGGCACAGCGGTAGGCCGGCCACCGGGTCGGGTCCGGGCCAGGCATCCAGACGCGGGCCGTGCGGGACCCAGCCGGCCGGGACATTGCCGCGGCGGGCGTGGACGTGAGAGCGGGAGTGCTCGGGCAGCCACAGGTCATGCAGGCGGGCCGCGGAGAGGCAGGTCAGGCGGGCGCCGGCGCTGACGGCGGCGACCGCGGCGGTATCGGCATCGGGCCGGGCGTACCAGCCGCGGGCGACGTGCAGCAGCCGCCCATGGGCGAGCAGATGGCGGAGCCGGCGCCGGTCGATCCCGCGTGCCCGCAGCTGGGCGGGGGAGTAGAGCCCGACATCGAGTGAGGGTGAGGTGGTCATGCCGGTCAGCCTGGTGATCCGGAGGCGGGGGCGTCGGCGGCCCGGGTGGGGGTTGTGGATGACCGGACAGGCACGGATGCGTGGGGTGCGCAGCGATGCTGCCGCAGATCGGCGCAGCCGTGTCGATCGGGTCAGCGCGGCTCGCGCGTGCGGCCCCCGGGTAGTGCGAACAACCACGGCGCACCGACCCGCCGGGCGAGGTCGTAGAGGGCGGTGGAGGCGGCCACGAGTGCGACCGTGAGGAGCGGGAACAGCAGCACGTTCAGGATCGGACTCGTCAGGGGCAGCACGGCCGTGCCGTCGCCGCGGCGGACCGCCACGATGACCCCGCTGAGCAGGATCGGGTGCAGTACGTAGATCGCCAGCGTGCGCCCGGCCAGATAGTGGCCCAGGCGCCGGGCCGGGCCGGCACGGGAGGCCAGGACGGCGAGCTGGAGGGCGGCGACGAGGCCGAGCACGTTCAGCGCGAGATTCAGCAGGTCGGTGATGCTCGCGGCCATCCCGGCGAAGTAGAGCGCCCAGGCGATCACCACGTACAGGGCCGTCGCCGTGGCCGCGCCGGCCCACGTGGCGCGGGTGGCGATCTGCGTGACCACCGGCCGGGCGAAGCACCCGAGGAAGTACCACACTGCGAACGAGGCGGCCCGGGAGGCGTTCGTGGCAAGCGCGTCCGGGGCGCCCAGGGCGTCGGTCAGGAACGAGCCCACCAGGGGAGCCAGTCCCACGGCCGCCACGGCGCCCAGCAGCAGGAGGTGAGGGAATCGTCGTAGCAGCCGGGCGATGACGAAGTAGACCACCAGGACCGAGAGGAACCAGTAGGCGGTGCCGCCGAACGGGATCGCCTCCAGGCTCCGCCGCATGTAGCGGACCGGCTCCTCGGGGTCGTACCGCGGGGCGCAGAGGACGGCGAACAGCACGCTCCACAGCAGGAACGGCCAGAGCAGGTTGCCGATCCGCGGCCGCCACAGCGCCGACCAGGGGCGCTGGATCGCGCCGCCGGCGAGCAGCCCCGCGGTCAGGAAGAACAGCGGCATCCGCAGCGGAATCATCGCCAGGCTCAGATCGCGCCACCAGGCCACCACCGCACTGGTCGAGTCCGGTAGCAGCTGAGGGGCACCGGCGACGCTGACGTGGTAGTGGACCACGAGCACGATGGCGGCCGCCTTGGCGATGTCGATCCAGGGCAGTCGAGAGGAGGTGCCGGCCTGCTCCGACATCATCGGCTCCTCCCTGCCCGGGTCTGGCTGACCGCACCGACACGCATGCGTGGGGTGCGGGACCATGGTGCCGCAGACTGACGCAGCCGTGTCGTTCCGGTCAGCGGGGGCGCGGCGGGGGCTGGGGTAGTCGGTGCGGGGTGGGACCTGCCGGAATTGCTGGAACTGCTGGAACTGCTGGACGAGCTGGACCGGCCCCGTCAGGACCAGTCGGCGATGCCGTAGGGGAGGTGGCGCATCCGCTCGGCTTCCTCGTGCTCGGTGGCTTGGCGGCGCGTGGCGGCGGCGTACTCCCGGTCCCGGCGGGCCACGAGCACAGCGGCCAGGAACCGCTCCGGGTGCGTGCCCCAGGGGGGCGGGGGAGCGACGTAGGGCTCGATCGCCGCCGCGAGCGCCTGCGCCGCCTGCTGGCGCGGTTCCGGTCGCATCGAGCTGGTGCGGGAGAGGAAGATCCGCGCGTGCAGGGCCGGCGCGGCCGGTAGCCGGCGGATGTCGGCGCGCTCGGCCCAGGCAGCCAGATCCGGCGGCATCAGCAGCGGTGCGCGCACCCCGGTTCCGGACCTGCTGCGCACGGCGTAGGTGCCCGCCAGCAGATCGCCGAGGCGCTTGCCGCGGGCATTCACCAGCGAGGTGATGATCGCCAGCGAGCCGAAGCTCACCCAGATCTCGATCGCCCCGGCCAGGGCCCGGACGAACGCCTGCCGGAAACGCACCGGCCCGCCGTCCTCGCGCACGATCCGCACGCCGGTGGCGACCTTGCCGGCCGACAGGCCCCGGGTGATGGTCTCCACGGTGGTGGGGATGAGGACGATCGCGGTGACCAGCGCGAGGATCATGGCGGTGTTGGCCTGGGCCGTGTTGGAGGCCAGCGAGAGGCCGATGATGAGGACCAGCGCCCCGCCCAGGCCCTGGACGGCCACGTCGATCAGCCCGGACCCGACTCGGCTGAGCAGCATCGCCGGCCGTGCTTCCAGCGCCACCGCCTCGCCCGTGACGATCAGGTCGGTCGGCAGCCCGACCGGGCGGAACGGGTCCGAGGGAGCCGTCGTTCCGCCCGCACTGCTCGCGCGCCCGGCACCGCCTGAGCGCCCTGCACCGCCTGAGCCACCTGAGCCACCGGAGCCAGCCGGACCAGCCCGATCCGCCGCGGCTGGCTCGCCCGGCTGGCCCGGCCCGGCATCGCGCGTGGCGGAGGTGGCGTACGGGTTCGCCCCGCCGGCCCGGCTCGCCGGTGGCGTCGCTGAAGAGTTCATCTATGGCAGATTAGCCGGTATGGATCTGGATGCGTTCGTCGCGGTCAACGCCGCGCGGTGGGACCGGCTGGACCGCCTCACCCGCGCCCGGCGCCGTACCGGTGCGGAGGCGGACGAGCTGGTCCACCTCTACCGGCTCACCGCCACCCACCTCTCCCAGGTCCGCACGAGCGCACCCGATCCCGAGATCATCGCCCGGCTCAGCGGCCTCCTGGCGCGGGCCCGCGGGGTCGTCGCCGGGGCGCACGAACCGGCCTGGAGCGACATCACCCGGTTCGTCGTGATCTCCCTGCCGGCCGCCTTCTACCGGGCGCGATGGCTGACGATCGCCGCGATGGTGTTCTTCTGCGCGGTCGCACTGATCGCCGGTCTGCGCGCGAGCGCCGATCCCGGGCTGCTCGCCCAGATGGGCACGCCGAGCGAGCGCGAGCAGTATGCGGAGGAGGCCTTCGCCGCCTACTACTCCAACTATCCCGCTCCCGACTTCGCCGCCCAGGTCTGGACCAACAACGCCTGGATCGCCGCCCAGTGCATCGCCGGGGGGATCACCGGGGTCTTCCCGGTCTACGTGCTGGTCCAGAACGCCGTCGGGATCGGCATGGCCGGGGCGGTGATGGCCGAGCACGGGTACCTGGACGTGTTCTTCGCGCTCATCCTCCCGCACGGGCTGATGGAGCTCTCGGCCATCTTCATCGCCGCCGGGGCCGGCCTGCGATTGTTCTTCGCCTGGGCCTTCGCCGGTCCTCGCACGCGCAGCCGGGCCCTCGCCGAGGAGGGCCGGTCGGTCTTCACCGTCGCCATCGGCCTGGTGGTGGTGCTCGGCGTGAGCGGGCTGGTCGAGGGTTTCGTGACCCCCTCGGCCCTGCCCACCGGCGTCAAGATCACGATCGGCGCCCTGGTCCTGGCCGGCTACTGGATCTACACGATCGCGCTGGGCCGCCGTGCGGTGCGCGACGGTGAGACCGGGGACGTCCGGTCCGAGCACGCCGAGGACACCGTCGCGATGGCGGACTGAGAAAAGTTCCGATTTCCGCGTCATAGTCGAGCGTTCAACAAGGTCTCTTCAGGTAGTCGCCCGTTTCCCCCACGGGCGTGCCCTGACCGCCGTGCCCCGGCACGAGGACGAGAGACGGAATGCCCACTGTGACCTACCCCCGCTCTGCCACCCCGGCCAAGCAGCGAGTGATCGACGCCGGCATCGAGCTGTTCGGCCGCGAGGGATTCGACGCGGGCATCCGGGCGATCGCCGCCCGGGCCGGTTCCGCGGTCGGACTCGTGCAGTACCACTTCGGCGGCAAGGAGGGTCTGCGCTCCGCCTGCGACCGGCAGGTCTATGCCGCCCTCGATGTCGCCCTGCCCACCCACTTCCACCGCGCCGGCCTCGTCGCGCTCGAACCGGACGATCTGCCGCTGCTGGGGCACATCCTCCACTACCTGATGCGCAGCCTGGGGGAGGGCGGCCCGCTCGCCCCGCAGGTCGTCATGCGGCTGGCGGCGCACGTCCAGGGCCTGACCGGGGTGAGCCCCGAGGGTGGCCCACAGGTGCTGCAGCACGCGCGGGAGACCGTCCGGTTCGGCCTGGGCGCGACGCTCCTCGACTACGCGATCGCCCGCCCGCAGAGCCCGGAGGAGGCCGTCGCCTTCGTCCGCCGCGCCTGGGAGAAGGAGTTCCTGCCGCTGATCCTCGGGGCCGGCGTGCTGGGCAGACCCGAGCTCCGATGAGCGCTGTGGACCGGGCCACCCCGCCGCGCCCGCGCTGACCGGAGAGACACGGCTGCGCCGGTCTGCGGCGGCATGGCCCCGCACTCCACGCATGCATGTCGGTGCGGTCAGCGGATCCGGCCGGGGAGAGAGGCGTGCCGGGCGCGGGCCGAAGGTAGTTTAGATTTCTAGTAAACGGCGGGTAGTCTGAGTGAACATCCTGACCCCGACCGTGCCACGGCACGAGGACGCGAGCGAGTTCCGTGACCCCGACCTCCCGCACCCCGACCAGGGAGCACCTCCTGGCCGTCGCCGTTGAGACCTTCGGTAGCGACGGCTTCGAGGCAAGCATCCGCACCATCGCCGCCCGCGCCGGTGTGGCGGTCGGACTCGTGCAGTACCACTTCGGGGGCAAGGCCGGCCTGCGTGAGCAGTGCGACCGGCTGGTCTACACGGTGATCGACGAGGCCGTGCCGCGCCACTTCCACCCGGACCGCCTGGCGGCGATGGACCGCGACGACCCGGTGCTGGTGGCACCGTTCGTGGACTACACCTTCCGGAGCCTGGCTCTGGGCACGCCGCTGGCCCACCAGATCGTCACCCGGCTGAGCGCCCATGTGCTGTACCTGATCGGCACCGGCTCACCCGAGGACGTCTCCCGCGCGCGGCAGATCGTTCGCCACGCGCTCGGTGCCACGCTGCTGGACTTCACCGCGAAGCGGCCACGCACCAAGGACGAGGCGCACGCTTTCGTCCGGGCCGCCTGGGAGCAGGAGTTCGTCCCGCTGCTGAGCGCTCACCCCTGCGCCGCCTGAGCAACCACAGCAACCCGAAAGCGAACGGGCCCGGATCGCCGAGGATCCGGGCCCGTTCGCATCGGTGACTCAGGCGCCGGCGGTCTCACCAGCGCGTCGGCGCGTCACCAGCCAGCCACCGAGCCCGAGGAGCAGCAGTGCTGCGACCGCGATCCCGAGCGGGTTCACGCCGGTGCTGGGCAGGTCGTACCCGGGCGCCAGCGGGAAGTCCGCCGTGAGCACGTCCTCGCCGGGCCCGACCGTGACGTCGATGCTCAGCGTCCCGTTGGTCGGGCCGTAGCCCTCCGGCAGGCTCGAGCGGTCGAGCTCGACCGTGTAGTCACCCGGCGGCACGTCCTCGAACAGGTAGTGCCCGTTCTCGTCGGTGACCGTCCTGGCGATCTCGTTGCCCTCGGCGTCGGTGAGGATCACCGTGACCCCGTTCAGGCCCGGCTCACCCTCATCGCGCTCGCCGTCGCCGTCCTTGTCGTGCCAGACGAGGTCGCCGATGCTGCCGGTCGGCACGAAGCCGTGCTCCAGGAAGCCTGAGCCGTTCGGCGGCACGGTCACGGAGTCCTCGCCCGGCGTGCTCGGCACCAGTCCGCCGGGTACGGTCCCCGGATCCACGACGGCGCTCCACTCACCGCTGGGCACGTTCGGCAGCTCCCAGCGACCGTCGGAGTCCGTGGCCACCTCGAGCTCGACCGGCCCGTCCGGCCCGTGCCAGGTCACGACGACGGTCACGTCACCGATCCCCGGCTCGTCGCCGTTCTGAGTGCCGTCGCCGTCGGTGTCCTCCCACACCAGGCCCTCGACCGTGGCGGTGCCGACGATCGCGAAGTCGACCGTGCGGATGTCCTCACCGGTGGCCAGCGGCTGTGTGGTGGTGGTGGGGTCCTCGCCGTCGGAGTCCCAGGAGGGCGTGGTGCCCTCGGGCAGGTCACCGGCGTCGTAGGAGACGATCGTGGTCCCCGGGGGCAGGTTCTCCACCAGGTAACGACCCTCGGCATCGGTGACCGTGGTGATGATCAGGTCATCCGCCGTGCCGGGCACGCCGTCGGAGCCGGGGGAGGCCACGGTCACCGTGACCCCGGGAACACCGGGCTCACCGGCGTCCTGCTGGTCGTTGCCGTTGACGTCCAGCCAGATCGTGTCACCCACGCTGGCATCGCCGGTGTAGCCGAAGTCCTGGTCGAGGTTCTCCTCACCCGTGGTCAGGGTGAGGGCGGAGGAGGAGTCCGCCCCGCCGTCCGGGTCCGCCGTCGGGGTCAGCCCCGCCGGCAGATCGGTGAGCTCGATCCCGAACTCGCCCGCCGGCAGGCCGTCGAAGGAGTAGTGGCCCTCGGCGTCGACCTGCGTGGTCCAGGTGCGGTTGTCCTCGGTGGTGGAGGCGTCACCGTTGGGGCCGGCCCAGGTCAGCGTGACCGTGGTCCCGGTCAGGCCGGGCTCACCCTCGTCGCGCACGCCGTTGCCGTCCAGGTCCAGCCACACGGTGTCACCGATCACGCCGGTGCCGGTGTAGCCGAAGTCCTGCTCCAGGTCCTCGACGCCCACGCCTTCCTCGGACTGCAGGGTGGTGATGGAGATGCCGTCCGGGCCATCCTCACCACCGTCGGCGTCGTGGCTGATCTGCAGGCCCTCGGGCACGCCGCCGGTCACCTCGACCGAGTAGCTGCCGTCCGGCAGACCGGTGACCAGGTACTGGCCCTCGGCGTCGGTGAGCGGGGAGGGGATCAGGACGTCATCGCTGGTGCCCGGCTCGCCGTCCGGACCGAACCAGGTGACGGCGGTGCTGACGCCGGGCAGGCCCGGCTCGCCCTCGTCCTGGACGCCGTCGCCGTTGTCGTCCCACCAGATGCGGTCACCGAGGGTGTTCAGGCCCTGGTAGCCGAAGTCCTGGTCAAGACGCTCGCGGCCCTCCTGCTCACCCAGGGTGAGCTCGGCGACCGAGTCAGCTCCGCCGTCGGGATCGGCCGTGTTCTCGGCGGCCTCGCTGATGCCGCCGGGCACGGACACCTGGTACCGGCCGTCGGGCAGCCCCTCGAAGGAGTACCGGCCCTCCTCGTCGGTCACCGTGGTGAAGGTGAGGTCGTCCTCCGTACCGGGTTCGCCGTCGGGGCCGGCCCAGACGAGTTCGACCGGCTGGCCGGGCACACCCGGCTCGGACCCGCCCTGGCTGCCGTCACCGTCGAGGTCGAGGTAGACGGTGTCGCCCACCACGCCCTCGCCGGCGTAGCCGAAGTCGGCGCTGTCGTGCACCTCGTCCGCCCCGAGGGTGAGCTCGCTGGAGGAGTCCAGCCCGCCGTCCTCGTCGTAGGTGGCGGCCAGGCCGGGGGCGAGGGTGTCGGTGTCGACGTCCACGCGGTACTCACCGGCGGGCAGGTGGTCCACCAGGTAGCGCCCGTCGGCGTCGGTCGTCGTCGAGAAGGTCTCCTCGTCGCCGGTGCCGAACCGGCCGTCCGGTCCGGCCCAGGTGACGGTGACGTCCACGCCGGACAGGCCCTGCTCGTCCGGGCCGAGCTCACCGTCGCGGTCCTGGTCCAGCCAGACGGTGTCGCCGATGGCGGACGCGCCCCGGTAGCCGAAGTCGACGTCGTCCAGCGTCTGCCCGGTCTCGAGCGAGACGTCGGTGGTGCCATCGGCCTCGTCGTCCCGGTCGAACGTGGCGCGCATCCCCTCGGGGAGGGTCTGCGGGTCCACCGAGACCGTGAACTCGCCGGCGGGCAGGCTCTCGAAGCCGTACCGGCCCTCGGCATCGGTGGTGGTGGTGCGCACCAGGTCGTCATCGGTGCCCAGCTCACCGTCCGGTCCGGCCCAGGTGAGGGTGATGCCCACACCGGGCAGGCCGGGCTCGCCGTCGCTCTGGTTGCCGTCGCCGTCGCGGTCGAACCAGACGGTGTCGCCGAGGGCGGCGGTGCCGGTGTAGCCGAAGTCCTGCTCCAGGTCGGAGCCGATCAGCTCCACGGTCGAGGTCTCGTCCGGGTTCTCGGTCCCGGAGTCGGCGTCGAAGGTGGGCGCGAAGCCCTCGGCCACGCCGTCGGTCACGGTCACGGTCCACTCACCGTCGGGGAGGTTCTCGAAGAGGTACTCCCCGTCCTCGCCGGTGGTCGTGGTGAACGACAGGCCGTTCGGGCCGGTGGCGGTGACGGTGACACCGGACAGGCCCGGCTCGTCGTCGTCCTGGACGCCGTCGGCGTCGATGTCCCACCAGACGCGGTCACCCAGCAGACCCTCGGCGTAGTAGCCGAAGTCCTGCGCGAGGTTGTCCTCGCCGTCGGCCAGGGTGCCGGCGGAGGTGGAGTCGCCGCCGCCGTCGGGGTAGCCCGTGTTCTCCACGGCGCCGGGCAGCGGCCCGGTGACGGTGACGGTGAAGTCGCCGGCCGGCAGGTTCTCGAAGAGGTACCCGCCGTTCTCGTCGGTCACGGTGGTGAGCGTCGTCTCCTCGCCGCCGGGGCCGGTGAGCACGGCCTCGACGGTGACGCCGGCGATCCCCGGCTCGTCACCGTTCTGGGTGCCGTCGCCGTCCTGGTCCAGCCAGACGGTGTCACCGAGGGAGCCGGTGCCGGCGTAGCCGAAGTCCTGGTCCTCGTTCTCCTCGCCGGTGGTCAGGGTGACCTGGGAGGAGGAGTCGAGTGCGTCGTCCTCACCGCCGGGTCCGCTGACCTGGACGTAGCTGTCGTACCCGTCCGGTAGGTCCACCTCGACGCTGAACTCGCCGGCCGGGAGGGCCCCGACGCGGTAGGTGCCGGACTCGTCGGTGGTGGTGGTGTAGGTGACGTTGTCCTCGGTGGTGGACAGGTCGCCGTCGGGGCCGGCCCAGGTCACCGTGACCGCGGCGCCGGGGATGCCGGCCTCGCCGGCGTCCTTCACGCCGTCGCGGTTCTGGTCGAACCAGACCGTGTCGCCGATACCGGCCGAGCCGCGGAAGCCGAAGTCGACGTCCCGCTTGGCCTCGGCCTCGCCGAGGGAGCCCTGCCAGACGGCGTCGGCACCGTCCGTGCCGTCGTCGAGGTCGTAGGTCGGGGCCAGGCCCTGCTCGAGGAGGGTCTCGGACTCGGTATCGACCGAGACGATGTACTCACCGCCGGGCAGGTGCTCGGCCAGGTACTCACCGTTCTCGTTCGTGGTCACGGTGATCGTCTCATCGTCACCGCCCCCGGGGACCCCGTCCGCGCCGAGGTAGGTGATCGTCACGTCGACGCCGCCGAGGCGGGGCTCACCGTCGTCGATGACGCCGTCACCGTTCACGTCGTACCAGAGGGTGTCGCCGATCGAGGCGAGGTCCAGCTCGACCTCGACGACGTCCTCCTCGGATTCGTACACCGGGTACTCCCGCCCGGGGTTGTCGGTGCGGGTGTCCTCGTCCAGCCCGTAGGCCGAGGTCACGACGGCGGTGTTGGTCAGCTCGGGACCATCGACCTCCTGGGACTCGTCCCAGTCGGCCGGGATGGTGAGGGAGTAGGTGAGGGTGAGCGTCTCCCCGGGGGCCAGTGGCCCGGCGACCTGCCAGGCCAGGGAGCCGTCGGTGTGGTCACCGTCGGTGACGGTGACGCCGCCGGCCTGGCTGAGGTCGGTCTCGTCGGCCAGGTCGAGCAGTCGCTCGTCCGGGCTGTCCTCGACGGTCAGGTCGAAGGCGTCCGAACCGCCGGTGTTGGTGATGTCCACGGTGTAGGTGAGGGTCTCGCCCGGGGTGGCGCGGCGCTGGTCGGAGTCGCCGACCTGACCGCTCACGTCCTTGTCCAGGCTCAGCGCCGGCTCCTCGATGTCCACGCTCGCCTCGCCGGGCGGGGTGGAGGAGTCGAAGTCCTCGGGGGAGGGAACCTCAGCGGGCGGGCCGGTGACCTCGTCGGTGCTGTTGTAGTACGCGGCCGCGGTGTTGGTCACCGTGTCCCCGGCGCCGGCCGCCGAGTCCACGTACCCGGTGTAGACGAGGGTGAGGGTGCGGTCGGTCTGGGCCGGTGCGATGTCGCCGAGGGAGAAGCCGACGGTCTGCCCGTCGGTGCCGATGAGATCGGCGTCGATGGCCGGTTCGCAGTCGGCGCAGGTCACGCTGACGAGCTCGTCGAAGGTGACGCCCGAGGGCAGCTCGTCGAGCACGACCGTGTCGAAGGCGCGGGTCAGCGCCGGCACGGACACGTCCAGGGTGTAGGTGAGGTTCTCACCGACGGTGGCCTCGGCCGGGTCGACCGCCTTGGCGACGGTGACCACCGGGCCCTCCAGGGTGGAGGAGGCGGAGTCCTGGTAGCCGGGCACACCGGCCTCGGGGGTCCGCTCGTCGGCGGTGGTCCCGGGCATCGAGGTGCCGGTGACCGTGACGGCGTTGGTCAGCTCGGAGCCGCTGGTGAGCGGGTCGGAGATGCGCGCGTCGTAGGTGTAGGTCTCGGAGTCGCCGGGGGCGAGCGAGGCCAGCTGCCAGGTGATGGTGCGGGTGGAGGCGTTCCACTCCCCGCCCCCGGGCAGCGTGGCGGTGCCACTGGTGATCGCCTCGCCCTCGGCGTCGACGGGGGTGACGTCCTGGGGCACCACGTCGGTCACGGCGACCTCGTACGCGGTGGAGGCTGCGCCGTCGTTGGTCACCTCGACGGTGTAGCCGACGAGCTGCCCGGGCTCGACGAAGCCGTCGGGGACGTCGTTGCTCTTGGCGACTGCGAGGTCGGGCTCGACGATCGTGGTGGTCACCTCGGCCGGGGAGGTCCCACCGCCGTCCCAGGTGAGCTGAGCGGTGTTGGTCAGGGCGTCGCCGGCGGTGAGCGCGGCGTCGTCGAGGACGGTGACGGTGAAGGTCAGCTCGAGGACGTCCTCGCCGCTGCCCTCGGCGTTGGTGTAGGTGGCCGGGAAGGTCACGGTCACCACGGTGCCGTCCGCCCCGGTGCTGTCGACCACGGTGCCGAAGCCGTCCGGCAGGGGCTCACCGTTGAGGGTGGCGACCGATCCGCCCTCGAGGCGCACACCCGCAGGGAGGGTGTCGACCAGCTGGGCGCCCTCGACGGTCGTGCCCTCGGGCACGGTGGCGGTGACGGTGTAGTCGATCGTCTCGCCGATGGTGGCCTCGTCGGCGCCGGCGTTGCCCTCCTCGTCCAGGCCGGTGGTCTGGGACTTGAGGGTCTCGGCGCCGGTCACGGTCACCGTGGCCGGGTCGTCGGCCGGGGTGGTGTTGGGCGTGAGCTCGGGGTCGATGTTCTCGGCCGGGACGTGCACGAACGGCTCGCCGGTGTTGGTTCCGGTCTCGAACTGGCGGACGCCGGCGTGGTTGTCCAGGGCCGTGCCGGGGGCGTAGGTGTCGGGGAAGGCCACCTGGTAGGTGAGCTCGAGCGTCTCGCCCGCGGGCAGGTCGAGGCCGTCCCACTGCAGCTGCGCGGTCTCGCCGTCATCGCTGCAGGTGGTCGCCCCGGGGTCGGTGACCTCCGCGCAGGTGATGCCCGGGGGCAGGAGGTCGCGCACGGAGGCGTTGGTCGCGTCCAGGTCGTCGCTGTTGCTGACGGCGACCGTGTAGGTGGCGACGTCACCGCCCTGCACGATCTCGACGTCGACCGACTTGTCGAGGGTGACGGTGGGCGCGAGGTACTCCACGTCCGCCATGTCGCGGTCCTGGAAGGCACGGCCGTCGCTGTTGCGGTAGCTGAGCTTGGCCAGGTTCTCCACGATGTCGGCCGAGCTGGCGGCGTTCGGGTCGGTGACGATGGTCGAGACGACCACCTCGAACGTCTCGCCGGTGGAGGCGACGTCCTCGAGGTCCCAGGTCAGGACCGAGCCGTCCTCGGTGAAGTCGATCCCGTCGGTGGAGAGGGTGTTCGCATCCGTGACCTCCCAGCCCTCGAACGTGAAGCCCTCCGGGAGGAAGTCGCGCACCAGCGGCGAGAGGGTGTCCAGGTTTGTGGGGTAGTCGACGGTGACCCGCCAGCACACCCGGTCACCCGCACGGAACTGGCCGTCGGCCTGGTCCTCGGAGAAGGTGAGTGCGGCGTCGGTGCAGTCGCCGATCGCGGCGGTCCGGTCGGCCACGGCCTTGCTGAGTGCGGGGCCGCGGGTGTTCTGCCCGGCGGCGGAGTCATCGACGATGCCGAGCACCTCGGTGCTCGCGTCGTTGTCGGTGATGATCGTGGCGTCGGTGGCCAGGTCGACCGTGTTGGTCCAGCTGTCATTGGCTGCCACCGGAGCCTCGCTGCCGCGGTAGTTCTGGCGGGTCTCGGTGGTGTAGGTGATCCGGGTGTCGCTGTTCGGCTCGGTGAACCCGGGCAGCTCCCACGTGAGCAGCACCGTGCCGTCGGGCTGCTCGGCCTGGGAGGCGACGCCGGGGGTCGCCCCGGTGAGGTCTAGTGCGGCGGGCAGGGTGTCGGTGACTGTGATGGTCCCGGTCTCCTGCGCGTACTCGCTGGAGCGGATGTCGAGGGTCCAGGTGGAGGTCGAGCCCTGCTCGACGTCGCCGCCGGTGTCCACGGACTTCACGATCGCCACGTCCTCGGCGGTGACGACGTGGTCGTCCCAAGCCTCGGCCGTGGTGCCCAGGGTGGTGCCCTGCGCGGAGGCGCCGTTACGCAGTTCCTGTTCGTCGGTGGTCAGGTCGCCGGTGTTGTTGTCCAGGTTGGCGGTCGGTTCGTCGAGCTCGGCCAGGACGTTCTCGCGAAGCGGGACTGCGGCGACGTACTGGAAGGAAAAGGACCCGGCCGCGCCGAGGGAGGCCGAGCCGAGGGCCTCGGCCAGGCTCGCCGCGTCCCAGGTGACGCGGGTGTAGACGCCGGCCTCGAGCGGGCCCGGGCCGTCGGGGTCGGTGGTGACGGTCTGCACGTTGCTCGGGGCCGGGCACGGGAACTCCATGGCCGGGGCGGTGATCGTGTCGAGCCGGCCGGAACCGGTGTACTCCTCGGTCTCGGCGGTGGAGCTGTCGACCTCGCCGCAGCCGAGGAACTCCAGCCCCGCGGGCAGATAGTCGACCACGGTGAAGTGCTCGCTGGCGTGGAGGAGGTTGTTGTCGACGGTGAGGGTGTAGACGGTCTGCTGGTCGTGCACGCCGCGCAGCAGCTCGGCCTCGGGGCTGGGCTCGGACTTGGTGATCCGGAACGGGACGAGTTCGGAGGCGGCGGAGGTGCCGGCGAAGGAGGTGAAGCTGCCTTCGACCGGGTTGCCGGCGGCGTCGAAGGCGGGCAGGGCACGTGCGTCGGAGTGCGCCAGCACGGTCGCGTCGTTGGTCAGCGTGTCACCGATCACGAAGGACTCCGCGGCGGGCACCAGCTCGTAGGTGAGGGTGACGTCGGTGCCGGCCAGCAGGTCCGAGATGTTGCTCCAGATGACGACTGTGCTGCCGTCCTCGCGCTCGACGGTGCGCGTAGGCGCCGGGGAGGCGTTGCCGATGCTCACGCCCGCCGGGATGACGTCCACGACGCTGACGTTGTATGCGTCGGTCTCGGTGTCGTTGGACGCGGTGAGCGTGACCGGGACGGGCCCGCCGTAGAGGGCTTCGGTGGGCGTGTTCTGCGAGACCTGGATATCGGGTGTGCCGTCGGCCTGAGCGGGGGCGAGGCCGAAGGGCGCCACCAGCAGCGTCAGGACCAAGGAGAGTGTCGCAACCGCGGCGAGCGGGAGGCGCAGGGCAGAGTGCAGCATGATCGTGTGAGAGAACTTTCCGTCGACGCGTGCCCATCCGCGACCGCGCGGCTGGCTGGCAAATTCGAGGCTAGGGGCTCTCGGAAAGCGTGAGTGGGGCCGGACGGGATATCCGGGGAAAGCCGCAATTGAACGGCCGTGTACCTGTTCGGGAAATGCGCGGCGGCACGGCCGGAAAAGTCAGACGACATTCCTGAACGATCGTGAAGTTCGCGGGATCGGACTGTGACATATCGCACTCTCGCGTCATGATCGCCGGGCGTGGCGCTATTGACGAAATCGTGACGCCGGGGCGGGATCATCAATGCGGTGATCGGCGGCCGGGTTATGTTGGGCAGGTGAATGCCCTACGCACCCGCGGAGCCGGTGCCGGCGATGATTGAGGACGCAGACGTCGGCATGAGCGCCGACGACTCGGCCGCGCTGGATCGGGTCCGCGGCGGCGACGTCGGCGCCTTCGAGGAGATCTACCGCCGTCACCGCCCGGCGGCGCTCGCGGCGGCCCGGCGCGTGACGAGCTCCACGGATGCGGAGGACGCCGTCCAGCTGGGTTTCCTGCAGGTCCTGCAGGCCGTGCGCTCGGGGGGCGGGCCGCAGGAGCACGTCCGCGCCTACATCACCACCTCGGTCAGGCGGGCGGCCGCCCGCCTCCGGCCGGATGGTCAGACGGCTGCGCTCGAGGTCGAGACCCTGTCCGATCAGGCGGCCCCCGGGTCCGAGGGGGCGGTGCTCGATCGGATGCTGCTCACGACGGCCTTCCGGACCCTGCCCGAGCGCTGGCGGCAGGTGCTCTGGCTGGTGGACGTCGAGGGGCGTTCGCTGCGCGAGGTCGGCGCTGATCTGGGGCTGAGCGCGGGTAGCACCTCGGCCCTCGCGTATCGCGCCCGCGAGCGCCTGCGCACCGAATGGCTCGGTGCCCACCTCAACAGCACCGGCGCTCCGGCGCAATGCCGTCCCTTCGTGGCTCGTCTGGCCGGGTGGCAGCGCGGCAAGGTCAGCGACCGCCGCGCCCGCGGCATCGAGGATCACGTCGAGGACTGCACGCACTGTCAGGCGGTGCTGCTCGATCTGTCCCACGCGTCCTCGCGCCTGCACGAGGCCGGCATGCTGCTTCTCCTCGCGGGTGCCGTCCCTCAGGTGGGACATCTGGCCGCGGGCTCCTGGCTGGCGACCAGGCCGCGCGGCCAGATCGCGGGTGCCGCAGCGGTGGCCGTGGTGATCGTGGCGATCCCGGCTGTCGCCCTGCTCGGGGGCGGGCTCGGCGAGGCCTCGGAGCCGGCGCCGCCTGCTGCCACGGCTCCGGCGCCGCCTCCCGCACCGGCTCCGGCACCGCCGTCGGCGCCTGACGGCCAGGACGAGCCGGACGACGACTCGGACGACGAGCCGGACGCCGAGCCGGACGACGGCGAAGGGCCGCCGCCGGACTCGACCGCACCCGCCCCAGCACCTGCCCCGGGACGCGCTCCGGCACCGGCACCCAGCCCCGGACTGGACCTGCCTCCCGCGATGGAGTTGCCTGCGCCGCCGGTGCTGCCTGCGCCGGACGTGCCTGCCCCGGACCCGACTGAGAACTCGACCGACGACCCCACCGAGGACCCGACCGAGGACCCCACCGAGGACCCGACCGAGGACCCCACTGAGGACCCGACCGAGGACCCCACTGAGGACCCGACCGAGGACCCGACCGAGGACCCGGAGCCCCCGTCCCCGCCCACCTTCGACCCGTTCCAGGAGACCGTCTCGCGCGTGATGCCCACGCTCGCGGGCAGCGGCGAGCCCGGGGCCGCCGTCGAGATCCTCTCGGCCGCGGGAGAGGTCATCGCGACCACGCAGGTCGACGACGCCGGTAGCTGGAGTGTGCTGCCGCCGAGCATCGACGTGGCCGAGGGCGTGACCTTCTCAGCACGTCAGATCGTCGACGGCGAGGTCTCCGCGCTGGGCACGAGTGCACCGATCGATCTGCTGGCGCCGCAGATCACGAACATCGCCGACGGTCAGCAGGTGCCGCTCGAGACCAGTGACGTCAATGGCAACGGCGACCTCGATGACGTGCTGGTCACCGCCGTCGGCGATGTCGGCTGGGGGATGCAGTTCCGCCGTGACGACCAGGTCTCATCCTTCGTGCACGAGGCCTCCGGGTCCCCGATGACCTTCGTCAGCAGCCCGCACGTGCCAGGGCCGGCCACGATGTCCGTGCGCTATGTGGACCTCCAGTCCGACCGCGAGGGAGCCTGGTACTCGGTCACGTTCACGGTGGTGAATCCGTAGCGAGTTCACTGGCGAGTTGCTGGGAGAGGTCCCGGCTGCTCGTGACGAAGGCGGCGAGGTCAGCGGCCGTGCGGGGTGGCTCGAGCGCATGGTCGAGCATGGCGATGCCGAGTGATCGCCGGACCACCTCCGCCGCTCTCGCCTGTAGTTCGACACGATCCGGAGGCGTCGTCGAGGCGTGCTCGAGCTGGCGGCAGGCGACGCCGGTCAGCAGCTCCTCCATCTCGGCCAGCACCGCCGGGGACTCCCGCAACGCCCGCATCAGGTACTCGAGATTGGCGAGGTGCCGTTGCGCGTCACCGCGCAGCCGTGCGGTCTTCTTCCGAGAGCTGAGGATCGCGGGCAGCTGTGCCCGCACCTCGGCCATGACGTGCTCGTCGCAGGCGGCGACCAGCCCTTTCTTCCCCCCGAAGAAATACGTGATCGAACCCGCCGTCAGTCCCGCCTCGAGCGCGACCTCGCGCAGCCCCACGCCGAATCCGGACCGGCCGAAACTCCGGATCCCGGTCTCGATGAGTGCGAGGCGCGCGCCGCCTGCACTGTCGGTCCGTTCGCCTGCCACTCATCCTCCTGCTTCGCGGGAACTCATTGCGCCCGGTGATACTACGTTCCGGCCGGGGCGGGTCCTGCCACCACCGGCTCCCTGCGCGCCCGGGCCTCTGCACAGTCGCGCGGACCCACCTTCCGGGCACGGAGGCGGGATGCAGGTGGGGTCTGTGCCCTGAGGTCGGGTCGGGGCGGGGAACCTGTGTCGGCGCGCGACGGAACCGGCCCGCACGCCAGCGCCCGAGCCCGTCCCCAGCGCGCCCGGCCTCAGAGCCGGCCGGCCGCCTTCAGCGCCAGATAGGTGTCGGCGACCGCCGGCGGCAGCGCCTCGGGCACCCGCTCGACGATCTCGCTGCCCCCGCGCTGCATCCGGGCCGCGAGGGCCTCGCGCTCGAGGTCGCTACGCTCGGCGGCGGCGGCGTCGAAGAGGTCGGCCGAGGTCTCCCGGCCGCGGCGCAGCTCCTCGGCGGCCGGGTCGGTCGCCGAGCCGAGGATCACCTGGTGGTCGCGCGCGATGGTCGCCACGGCCGGCAGCATCCCGGTCTCGGTGGCCCCGGCCTCCAGGCCGGTCAGCAGCACCACCAGCGCCCGCTGGGAGAGGGTGTCGCGCACCTCCTGCGTGATCCGCGCCCAGTCGGGCTCCACCAACGACGGCGTCACCTGCGAGAGCGCATCGGCCAGGGCAGCCATCACGGCCGGCCCGTGCGTGCCGCGCACCCGCGCCTGCACGCTGGAGTCGATGGCCAGCAGGTCCACCCGGTCCCCGGCCTTGGTCGCGAGCGCCGTCAGCAGCAGCGCCGCCTCGATCGAGGCGTCGATCCGGGGAGCATCCCCGAGCCGGGCGGCGGACAGCCGGGAGGAGTCCAGCACGATCAGCACTCGGCGGTCCCGCTCCGGGCGCCAGGTGCGCACCACCACCTCCGAGCGCCGCGCCGTCGCGCGCCAGTCGATGGCGCGCACGTCGTCGCCGACCACGTACTCCCGCAGCGAGTCGAACTCGGTGCCCTGCCCCCGCACGTTGACCGCCGTCCGGCCGTCCATCTCGCGCAGCCGGGCGAGACGGGAGGGCAGGTGACGACGCGAGGAGAACTCGGGCAGCACCCGCACGATGCCGGGCACGTCCCGGGAGGCCTGCCGGGCTGCCAGACCGAGCGGTCCGTACGTGCGGATCGTCACCCGGTCGGCGCGGACGTCGCCGCGCCGGGTCGGGCGCAGCGGGGTCCGTACCCGCTGACCGTCCTCGGGCGGGATCCGCAGCCGGTGCCGGTTGCCGGTCGCACCGGCGCTGGGTTGCCACGCGTCGCGCACCAGCCCGCGAGCGGTCCGCCGCCCGAGGTTCGTCAGCGTGAGCACCGATTCGACCTGCTCACCACGGCGCACCGCTCCGGCCGTGCTGCGTTCCACCTCGAGCGGACCGATCGCGGCGGCGAGCAGCACATCGAGAGCAACCAGCAGCGCGACGGCGCCGGCCCACACGGCCACCGTGGTGACCTGGGGCGCCAGCAGCACCGGCACCGCGCCGAGCAGGACCAGCAGGACGGTCCGACCGGTGATCGCCATCAGCGGGGAACCGGGACCGACCCGAGGATGCCGTCCAGCACGGACTCGGCGGTGATGCCCTCGAGCTCGGCCTCCGCGCGCAGCTGCACCCGGTGGCGCAGGGTCGGGTGCGCGAGCGCCTTGACGTCGTCGGGGGTGACGTAGCGGCGCCCCGACATCCACGCCCACGCCCGCGCGGTGGCGAGCAACGCCGTCGCCCCGCGCGGGGAGACCCCGAGCGAGAGCGAGGGGGAGGTCCTGGTCGCCCGGCAGACATCGACGATGTAGGCCAGCACCTGCGGCCCCACCTCCACGTTCGCCACATCGGCCCGCGCCGCCTCGAGGTCGGCGGGGCCGGCCACCTTGCCTACGCCGGCGCCGGCGAGGTCGCGCGGGTCGAACTTGTGCGCGTGCCGGTTCAGCACCTCGATCTCGTCGGTGCGCTCGGGCAGCGGCAGCAGCAGCTTGAGCAGGAACCGGTCCAGCTGCGCCTCGGGCAGCGGGTAGGTGCCCTCGTACTCGACCGGGTTCTGGGTGGCGATCACCATGAACGGATCCGGCAGCGGGCGCGGGTCACCGTCGACGCTGACCTGCCGCTCCTCCATCGCCTCCAGCAGCGAGGCCTGGGTCTTCGGCGGGGTGCGGTTGATCTCGTCGGCGAGCATCAGGTTCGTGAACACCGGCCCCTCCCGGAAGGAGAACTCGGCCGTGCGGGCGTCGTAGACCAGCGAGCCGGTCACGTCACCGGGCATGAGGTCGGGGGTGAACTGGACGCGCTTCATCTCCAGCTCGAGCGTGGCCCCGAGGGTGCGGGTCAGCAGCGTCTTGGCCACGCCCGGCACCCCCTCGAGCAGCACGTGCCCGCGGCACAGTAGGGCGATCACCAGGCCCGTGACGGCGGCGTCCTGCCCGACGACGGACTTGGCCACCTCCGTACGCACGTCCGCCAGTGCCGACCGGATGCGGCGCTGCTCCTCGGACTCCGGTTCGGGTTCGCGGCGGCGCTCGTGCTCCACCGGCGCGTAGCCCTGCTGGCCCTGCTGCGGTGCATACGACTGCGGCTGTCCGTACCCCTGCGGCTGGCTGTACTCCTGCGGCTGGCTGTTCTCCTGCTGCCGGCCGTACCCCTGGGGCTGCTGGTAGCCGTGCGGCTGCGTGCCCTCCTGTGGCTGCGCGTCGTCAGGCCGGCCCTGCGCGGGCTGTCCGTACGGAGGCGGCCCGTCCTGCGGCTGCTCGTGCGCTGGCCGGTGGTCGGGGGAGTCGGAGCCGGGTGCTGCCGGAGGAACGGTCATGAGCGGTGAACCTCGCCTTCCAAGGTGTCCAGGGCGTGCGTCAGGGTGAGCAGAGTGGCGTCGTCGGTGGGTGGCGGACCGTAGAGCAGGGAGTCGATCTCCTCCGGACGGCGTCCGCTCGCCCGGGCGAGCGCGTCCACCACCTCCCCGGGCTGGGCGGTGCGGGCCAGGCCGGTGCGCCGGGCCAGCCGGCGCACTGTCCCGGCGCGCAGCGCGGCACCGGCGTGCCCGAAGGCGCGGGCACGGCGGTAGAGCCGGCCGCGGCCGCGGATGGTCTCGGTGGCCCGGACCACCACGGGCAGCGGTTCGACGACCACGCGGCCCAGGTGCCGGCCGCGCCAGAGCACCAGAGTCAGGGCGAGCAGGCCGGAGAACCACCACACCGCCGTCGGGATGACCGGGGTGGGTGCGCCGTCGGAGGAGGTTCCGAACGGGTCGGCGGGGTCGGGCACGTACCAGGTCAGGTGCTCGTGCTGGCCGAGCAGGCGCAGCGTCAGGGCGGCGTTGCCGGCCTGCGCGAGCCCTTCGTTGGTCAGCGGGTAGGGGTTGGGCAGGACGGACCAGCGCTGCTCGCCCTCGCGCCAGGTGGCGAACGCATAGGCGCCCTCCTCGCCCTCGAGGGGGAAGCAGCCCTCCACGTTCCCGGTCGGCAGCACCCCTGGCCCGGCGGTGGTGATCTCCTCGGCGGCGCTCGCGTGCTCGTCGCCGCACTCGGCGGCGTAGGTGCCCTGCGCGCCGCCACCGGAGACCGTGACCTGCTCGGTGAGCGCCTCGATCGGGGAGAAGCCGAGATTCGTGACCACGACGTCGGCCCCCACCTCCCGTAGTGCGCGCAACTGGGACTCGCGCAGGTCCTGCGGGTCGGTGATCAGCAGGGTGCTGCCCGGGCCGGCCGCCTCCAGCACCGCGCGGGTGGTGGTGACCTCCTGGACCTCGACACCGCGCTCGGAGAGGATCTGGGCTGCGGCGCGGGCCCCGTCCGGTTCGGGATTGGCCGGTGCGAGGGGTTCGCTGCTCTCGCGCGGGACCAGGATGCCCAGCACCACCGTGCCGGCGAGCAGCACCACCACGGCGCAGGCTGCGATGAGCAGGCCGCGGCGGTTGGACCGGCGACCGGAGTCGGCGCTGCGAGGTTCGGCCAGCCGCTGCCCGCGCGCGGTGATGGTGCTCATCCGCTCATCACCGCCTGCTGCCGGCGGCGCTGCGGGCGGGTCCGGCTGACCTGCTCGTCCACGGACCGCACCCACAGGTACTGCTCACCGGTGGCGGCCGCCTCGCCGTAGGCGACGGCGTCGAAGAGGCGGGAGGCCTCCTGCAGCTGGTCCGCCACCTCGGGTAGGCGGGCGCCGCCGTCGGTCGCGGCCTCGTGGGCGGTGCGGCCGGCACGGTCGGTGAGGATGGCCCGCTCGTCCAGCGAGCGCACGATCGCGCGGTACCGCTCGAGCACCGCCAGCCCTGGTTGCCCGGCCGCGTGTGCGGCCTCGGCGGCGGCGCGCAGGTCTGCCGCGGTGCGGTCGTCATCGTCGAGCACGGTGATGCTCGCGCCACCGGCCGCGGCCGCCCGGCGTCGCCGCACCGGGCCCCCGAGCAGCATCGCCACCAGCACCACCGCCCCGACGGCGACCAGCACCACCACCGGGATCAGCACCGGGCCGAGGGTCCCCTCCAGGCTGTTGATGCGGTCCCACAATTCGCGCAGCCAGTCCAGCACGCGCTCGAGCAGCGTCGGCTCGGTGCTGTAGACCCCCTTGCGCAGCTCCTCCTCGGCCCACTGGCGCGCCTCGTCGGCGGAGGGCGTCAGCGGCACCTCGCGGACGATGGTCGCGCTCATCCCTCAGGAGTCCTGCGCGGCGCGCGCGAGCTCGACGTCGAGGGCCTCGGTGCGGATGCGGATGTCGATGTAGAGCAGCGCCGTCACGGCCGCCACGAACGGCGTCGTCACGGTGAGGGTGATCGCGCTGCCGATCAGGCTCGCCACACCGATCGCGGTGACACTGCCGAAGAGGCCCCCGACCGCGCCGATCGGATAGCTGACCGCGGAGGCGATCACGAACACGAGCAACTGGGTGAGCAGGTAGATGCCCAGGATCCGCCAGAACGCCCGCCGCGTCAGCGTGAAGGAGCGGCGCAGCGCCGTCAGGATGCCAGCCCGCTCCAGCACCAGGGTCGGGGTGGCCAGCAGCGTGAAGGTGACAATCACGATCACGCCCACCAGGGCCAACAGGGCCGAGAGCAGCCCCACCACACCGACGACGGCGACCTCCTGGCTCAGGGTGGCCAGCAGGATCAGCCCGATCATGATCGCCAGCACTGCGATCAGCATCAGCGAGATCACCAGGCTCAGGCCCAGCAGCCGGGGGATCTGGCCGCGGGTGCTCGCCCAGACCTCACCGAGGCTCATCTTGCGCCCGATCACCGACTGGCTCACCGAGTGGATGAGCAGGCCCGTCAGGATCGTGGTCACCAGGAACGAGACCGCCGCCGAGATACCGGCGCCCAGCAACGCGCTCTGGAGGGTGGCGTACAGGCTGGACATGCCCCCCTCGAACATCGCCGGGTCCTCCGGGTTGGCCAGGAGGGTGTTGAGCTCCTCCATGATCCCCCAGGTGGCGATCCCTTCAACGGCCACCGAGAGTGAGACCAGCACCGCCGAGAGCGCGAACATCACGGCCGGGTTGGCGCGGATGGAGCGGATCGCGCCGTCGTAGAGCTCACCGAGGGTCAGGGGGCGCAGCGGGATGACTCCGGGCTGGGGGGCGAAGCCGCTGTGGGGGTCGAATCCGCCGTAGCCGCCGTGCCCGGTCTGCCCAGGCTGGCCGGGCTGCCCGCCCGGTGCGCCCTGGCCGTACTGCCCGTACCCCGCGGGCCCGCCCTGGGGCGGTGGGGGCCCGGCCGGCTGCCCGTACTGGCTCGGCTGCTGGGGGCTCGGCTGACCCGGTTGCTGCGGGCCGGGCTGCTGGTGATCCGGGTGCTGATAGCCACCCGGGCGCGGCGCTCCCCAGCCTCCACCGGCGTCCGGTGCGCCCCATCCGCTGCCCTCGGGCGGCGGCGATCCCGGATACGACATGGCGTTCCTCCCACTGCTTCGGATCCCTGCTGCCATCTTCGCACGTGCGCCGGTTCGGACATCCTCGTGCGGGAGGTGTCACCATAGGCACATGAACGCACGCGTCCTGGTGGTCGACGACGATGCCGCGCTCGCGGAGATGATCGGCATCGTCCTGCAGTCGGAGGGGTTCGAGACCGAGTTCTGCTCGAACGGCTCAGCAGCGCTGGAGGCGTTCCACTCCCTCCAGCCGGACCTGATCCTGCTGGACCTGATGCTGCCCGGGATGGACGGCATCGAGATCTGCCGCCGCATCCGTGTCGAGTCCGGCGTCCCGATCATCATGCTGACGGCGCGGGGGGACACCGCCGACGTCGTGGAGGGCCTGGAGGCGGGCGCCGACGACTACATGACCAAGCCGGCCAAGCCCACCGAGCTGGTCGCCCGGGTCCGGGCCCGGCTACGGGGCCGTGACACCGAGGGCTCCGAACGACTGCTGATCGGCGATCTCGTGGTCGACGTGCCCGGGCACCGGGTCACCCGCGGCGAGGAGATCATCTCCCTCACCCCGCTGGAGTTCGACCTGCTGGTGGCGCTGGCGCGCAAGCCGTGGCAGGTCTTCTCCCGCGAGGTGCTGCTCGAGCAGGTGTGGGGCTACCGCCACCAGGCCGACACCCGGCTGGTCAACGTGCACGTGCAGCGGCTGCGCGCCAAGGTCGAGCGTGACCCGGAGAACCCGGAGGTCGTCGTGACCGTGCGCGGCGTCGGCTACCGGGCAGGCACCCCGGTCCAGTGACCGGCGGCGCGCCGGCGAGGTCCGCCCTGCGATCGAGGCTGAGGCGCTGGTGGCACCGCGGGGGGTCCCGGGCGCTCGCCTACTCCCGGTTCTGGCGCCTGGCCTGGGGTCGCTCGCTGCGCCTGCGGGTGGCGTTCTTCACCGTGGTGGTCGGCACGATCGCCCTGGCCCTGCTCGCCACCGTGCTCTCGGATCAGGTACGCGATGGGTTGTTCGAGCAGCGCCGCGACCAGGTGCTCGCCGACGCGGCCAACCGGGCCGAACAGGCGCAGCAGCGCTTCGACGGCGCGACCGTGAGCACCGCCCAGGACGCCCAGCTGCTCGCCAACGACATGGTCGAGTCCATCCAGGCGACCGCGGTCGACAGCGAGGGCGCGCTGCTGCTGCCTGCGCCGGGCTCGTCCGCGGGCGCGGCCATCCTCCCGCCGGCCACCGACCAGTCGCTGCGCAGCATCATCGACGACGAGCTGCAGGAGGCGATTGCCGAGTCCAGCTTCCAGCAGTGGCAGTCGGTGGGGCTGGGTGAGGGCGAGCAGCAGGTCCCGGCGATCGCGGTCGGCTCACCGGTCACGATCCCGGTGGCCGGCAACTACCAGCTGTTCATGGTCTACTCTTTGGCCGCCCAGCAGGCCCAGCTCGACCTGCTGCAGCGGGTGCTCGCCGTCGGGGCGGTCACCCTGGCACTGCTGCTGGTGGTGATGACCTGGTACATCACGCGGCGGGTGCTGGACCCGGTGCAGCAGGCGGCCCGCACGGCCGAGCTGCTGGCCGACGGGAACCTCACCGAACGCATGCAGGTGCGTGGCCACGACGAACTCGCCCGGCTCGGGCGTTCCTTCAACGAGATGGCCACCAGCCTGCAGGATCAGATCGAGCGCCTCGCTGCCCTCTCGCGCATGCAGCAGCGGTTCGTCTCCGATGTCTCCCACGAGCTGCGGACCCCGCTGACCACGGTCCGGATGGCCGCCGAGGTGCTCTACCGCGCCCGCGGCGACCTGCCGCCGGTGCAGGCGCGCTCGGCCGAGCTGCTGCAGACCCAGCTGGACCGGTTCGAGAGCCTGCTGGTGGACCTGCTGGAGATCTCCCGCTTCGACGCCGGCGCCGCGGTGCTGGAGGTGGAGGAGGCCGACCTGCGCGGTGTGGTCGAACGCGTCGTGGGCCTCACCGAACCGCTGGCCGCCGAACGGGGCTCGCGCATCATCGTCCACGTCCCGGACGAACCCTGCACGGCCGACATGGACACCCGGCGCGTCGAGCGCGTCCTGCGCAACCTGCTGGTCAACGCCGTCGAGCACGGCGAGGGCGAGCCCATCGAGGTCCGGGTCGCGATGCACGAGACAGCCCTGGCGGTGCTCGTCCGCGATCACGGGATCGGGATGACTCTGCCGGAGGCCGAGCGGGTCTTCGACCGCTTCTGGCGTGCCGACCCCGCTCGGACCCGCACGCTCGGGGGGACGGGGCTGGGGCTGGCGATCGCCCTCGAGGACGCTCGGCTGCACGGGGGCACCTTGGACGCCTGGGGCCGTCCGGGGGACGGTGCCGCGTTCCGGCTGCTGCTGCCCCGGCGTGCCGGGCTGGAGATCGGCACCCCGCCGCTGGCGCTGGCCCCCCGCAGTGTCGGGGAGCCACCCGTGCCCGAGGCGGACCCGGCCGGACCCGCGGCGCTGCCACCGCTGATGACGCCCGCCTTCGGTGAGCTCCTCGGCCCCTGGGACACCGGTGAGCGCCCCGGCCGTTCGCCGGAGGGATCACGATGACCGCCGTCACCAGAACGCGCCGAGCACGTCAAGTGCTCGCACTGCTCGTGTGCGCCGCGCTGCTCGCCGTGGCCGGCTGCTCCCGGGTGCCGACCTCCGGGCCGGTGGAGGAAGGGGTGGAGGCGGGCCTGGACGAGGGCGTGGGCTACGTCGCCGGCGAGGCCCCCAACCCCGGCGACGGCCCGGCGAGCATCGTGCGCGGATTCCACTCCGCGTCGGTGGCCGGCAGCTCCGACGACTACGTGCAGGCCCGCGAGTACCTCACCTCCGCCGCGGCCGGCGCGTGGGCGCCGGCCGAACAGGTCCTCATCTACGACGGGTCGGCGCCGTTGCGGTTCGCCGAACCGAGCGAGGGCGTGGTCGAGGTGACCGCCACGGTGGCGGCCACCGTGGACGCCGTCGGGGTCTACACCCCGGCCAGTCCCGGCGCCACCACCACCCTGACCTACGAGCTCGACCAGACCTCCCAGGGCGAGTGGCGCATCGGCGCCCTCCCGGACGGCATCCTGATCTCGGAAGTCAACTTCAGCACCCTGTACACCCAGACGCCGCTGTACTTCGTCTCCTCCGACCAGACGGCGCTGGTGCCGGACGTGCGCTGGTTCCCGCAACGCAATGCCGCCACCTACGTGATGCGCAGCCTCCTCGCCGGGGCCTCGGAGTGGCTGCGGCCCGCCGTGGTCTCGGCGATCCCGGCCGGGACGGCGCTGTCCATCGGCTCGGTCACCGTCTCGGCAGGTGTGGCGACCGTGCCGTTGACGGCGGAGGTCCGCTCGGCCGGCTCCGACGACCGCGAGCTGCTGCTGGCCCAGATCAGCCAGACCCTGACGGCGCTGCCGCAGGTGCAGTCGGCCGAGGTGACGGTGGACGGGGTCACGCTCGATGCCCGCCCGCGCACCGACCTGGTCGTGGACCGGCCCGCCGGCCGCGTCCCGACCGTGCTCACCGAGGACAACGTGCTGGCCACCTTCAACGGTTCCGAGCTGGTTCCCCTCGAGGACGCGGCCGACGTGGGTGGGCTCGAGCTGAGCGATCCCGCTCTGCCCTACGACGACGGCCCGGCCGTGGCACTGTCCGGCGGTTCGGCTCTGGTGACGGTGCCGACCGCCGGCGGGGGAGCGGAGCGCCTGCACCTGGGAAGCGACCTGCTCGCGCCCTCCTACGACCCGCGTGGCTGGGCCTGGACCGGCGAACAGGAGAACCCGGGCGAGCTCGTCGTGGCGCGCCCCGGGACCGGCCTGGCGACCGTGACGGCGCCGGCGCTGGAGGGGCAGCAGGTGCGCGCGCTGCGAGCGAGCCGTGACGGTGCCCGCCTCGCGGTGGTGGTCGAGCAGGACGGTGCCACGCAGCTGCTGGTCTTCTCCGTGGTGCGCACGGCCGATGGCGTCCCGGAGTCGCTCGGCGACTCCCTGGCACCCTCTCGCGGCATCGACGGGATCACCGATCTGGTGTGGGTCGACCCGGTCACCGTGGCGGTGCTGGGCATCACCCGGGGCACCGAGACCGTGCACCTGGTACCTCTCGGAGGCCCGGTGACGCGCCTGCCGAGCGTGGCCGACGCCGAGGCGATCGCGGCCGGTAGCGGGGAGCGCGACCTCTTCCTCACCACCGAGGAGGGCCTCCTCTACGGCCGGTCCGGGAACGGGTGGGCCCAGCTGGCCACCGGAGCCTCGGACCCCACCTTCGCCGGCTGACCGGGGCGGGCGGTGGTGCCCGTGTCCACAGGCGCCGGTCACGCCCCGGCGGGCTGCGCCGTCGGGCGCCATCCTGGGCCGATGGCCACCTCCGGCGCCGGTATGCCACCCTTCGCGGTGCTGCTCGAAGCGATGCGGGACCTGCTCGCCCTCGTGCTGCCCCGCACCTGCCCCGGCTGTGAGGCCCCGGACGTGAGCCTGTGCCGGCGTTGCGCGTCGATGCTGACGGGGCCGGCGCAGCGGTGTGAGGAATTGACCGTGTTCCTCGCCGTGGACGAGCAGATGCCGGCGCTGGGATTGCCGGTGTGGTCACTGGGCCCCTACGCCGGGCCGGTGCAGCGGGTGGTGCTCGCCTGGAAGTCCGGCGGCCGGCCCGATCTCGACCGGCCGCTGGCGGCGCTGGTCGCGCGCGGCGTGACCGGGCTGGCCGAGGAGCTGGTGGGCGCGGCTGCCGCAGAGCCGGCGCTGGTGGTGGTGCCCGCCCCGTCCGGGTGGCGCCGCCGGTGGCGACGTCGCCTGGTCGCACTCACGCTGGCGCGCGCCGTGGGTGACTCGCTCGCGCGCGCGTCCGGGCGGCCGGTCTGGGTGGCCGACCTGCTGCGCCGGCGGGGCGGATCGGGGCATGCCCTGGGCGCACGGGGGCGCCGGCGCGCGACCGGTGAGGCGGTGCGGTGCCTGGGGCCGGTTCCGCCCGGCACGCCCTGCCTGCTCGTCGACGACGTCGTCACCACCGGCGCCACGCTCGACGCCGCCCGGACCAGCCTGGAACGGGCCGGGGCGCGAGTGCTCGGCGCCGTGGTGCTGGCGGCCACGCCGGCCCCGGGTCAGGACACGGCGCCGCCCAGGCTGTCGTAACCGCCCGAGGTGGACTAGCGTCATGTCATGGAGCTTCACCCCGTCACCGCGTTCGGCGCCCCGCGCCGCCCGTGCCGGGGCCGGGGAGGTGATATCGCCTCGTAGGACGCCGCGCACTCTTGGCGCGGCGCACAGCAATCCCCGGGTGGAGCAGCCCGAGGGACCAGCCGGAACGACCTGTGGAGGTCCTCATGGAGATCATCGTGGTCAGCCGTCACACCGAGGTGCCGGAGCGTTTCCGTCGCCACGCCGAGGAGAAGCTGGCCAAAGTGCCACAGCTGTCTCCCTACGCCCAGCGCGTCGACGTCGAGGTGTCCCACGAGAACAACCCGCGGATGGCGGAGCGGGCCGAACGTGTGGAGCTCACCGTCCGCGCCAAGGGGCCGGTCGTGCGGGCGGAGGCGGCGGCGTCGGACCGGTACGGCGCGCTCGACCTGGCCACGGCGAAACTGATCGAGCGGTTGCGGCGCGCGCGGGACCGGCGCAAGTCCCACCACGGCCGCAGGCCCGACTCCCCACCCGTTCCGGCGCCGGACCTGGAGGCGTTGACGCAGCAGGTGCACGAGGACCCCGCCCCGCAGGAGGACCCCGACGACGGGTTCACCCCGCAGGCTCCCACTGAGCCGGGCGTGGCGGTGGAGGCCCAGCTGGGCGACTCCCCGGTGATCATCCGGCAGAAGGTCCACGAGACCGCGCCGATGACGGTGGACCAGGCGCTGGCGGAGATGGAGCTCGTCGGTCACCCGTTCTTCCTGTTCGTGGACTCCGAGACGATGCAGCCGTGCGTGGTCTACAACCGCCGCGGGTGGACCTACGGGGTGATCCGCCTGAATTACACCGCCACCGAGGCCGGCAGCGACGAACCGCCGGCGGAGGCCACTGCCTGACCTCTGCGTGAGCACGTCGAGACAGCGGCGCCGGGACCGTGTCGGTGCGGCGATCTACTGTGGCTGTCATGTCCCGCCCCCTCACCCTCGGTCAGGCGCGGCGCATCGCGGTCGCGGCCCAGCTGCTGGACCGGTCCGCGCCGCGGCCGTCGCGGCCCACGATGGCGCACCTGCAGCGCACGATCGATCGGCTCGGGGTGGTGCAGATCGACTCGGTGAACGTGCTGGCCCGTGCGCACCTGCTACCGCTGCAGGCGCGCCTGGGTGGCTACGACACGGCGCTGCTGGAGCGGGCCACGCGTGGCACGCCGGCGCGCCCGCGGCGACTGGTCGAGTACTGGGCGCACGAGGCCTCCTACATCTCGCCGCGGACCTACCAGGCGCTGCGGTGGCGGATGGACTCGCCACGGATGCAGCGCCGGGACGAGCGGCTGTGGCGCGAGCACCCTCAGACCATGGCGGCCGTGCTGGAGATCATCGGTGCCGAGGGTGCGCTCACCGCCGCCCAGGTGCACGAGCGCCTGGGCCACCACAGTGGCCGGCGTGAGCACTGGGGATGGAACTGGACCGTCGCGAAGGAGGCGCTCGAGGCCCACTTCGCCCGCGGCCGGGTGATGGCTGCCCACCGCACCGCTCAGTTCGAGCGGGCCTACGACCTTCCCGAGCGGGTGCTTCCGGCGGCGGTGCTCGCCGAGCCCGTGCCTGATCGCCCGACGGCGGTGCGCACCCTCGTCGAGACCGCTGCCCGGGCGCACGGCCTCGGGTCCGTGCGCTGCCTGGCGGACTACTTCCGCCTGCCGGTGGCCGAGACCGCCGTGGCCGCCGCCGACCTGACGGCGGAGGGGGTGCTCGAGGAGGTGGCGGTGCGGGGATGGGATCGCTCGCTGGTGCTGCACACTGCAGCCAGGGTGCCCCGGCGCACCCGCGCCCGAGCGCTACTCGCCCCCTTCGACCCGCTCGTGTTCGAGCGTCGCCGCCTGCTCGAACTGTTCGGGATGCACTACCGGATCGGGATCTACACGCCGGCCACCCAGCGCACGCACGGGTACTACGTGCTGCCCTTCCTGCTCGGGGAACAGCTGGTGGCGCGGGTGGACCTCAAGGCCGAGCGCGATCGCGGAGTGCTGCGGGTGCGGACTGCGTTCGCCGAGCCGGCCGCGCCGGCGGAGACTGCCGCGGAGCTGGTGGCGGAGCTGCGGGAGCTGGCGGCCTGGCTGGATCTGGAGCGGGTGGCGCTCGAGGACGGGGCCCGCGGCGACCTCACGGGTGCGCTCGCCCGGGAGCTGACGGCGTGAGGTGCCCGACCGCCGGTTCTGCCGGCAGCGATCGGCGGTGCCACGCCGTGGACGCTCTCGCATACCATGGAGGGTGCATCGGTGCCGCCTGGCGCTGATCGGACCGACCCGGGAGTAGTGCGTGCCTTCGATCCTCGACAAAGTCCTGCGGATGGGTGAGGGCAAGATCCTCAAGCGACTGCAGGGACTGACGGCTCAGGTCAACGCGCTGGAGGAGGCGACCGCCGACCTCACCGACGACGAGCTGCGCGCCGAGACCGACGCCTTCAAGGAGCGCATCGCCGAGGGGGAGACCCTCGACGCCCTGCTGCCGGAGGCCTTTGCGGTGGTCCGAGAGGCCGCGGTGCGCACCCTCGGCCAGCGGCACTTCGACGTCCAGATCATGGGTGGTGCCGCCCTGCACCTGGGCAACATCGCCGAGATGAAGACCGGTGAGGGCAAGACCCTCGTCGCCACCCTGCCCGCCTACCTCAACGCGCTGTCGGGCAAGGGCGTGCACATCGTCACGGTCAACGACTACCTCGCCCGCTACCAGAGTGAGCTGATGGGGCGGGTCTTCCGCTTCCTCGGCCTGACCACAGGGGTGATCCTGTCCGGGCAGAAGCCCGATGAGCGGCGCGAGATGTACGCCGCGGACATCACCTACGGCACGAACAACGAGTTCGGCTTCGACTTCCTGCGCGACAACATGGCCTGGTCCACCGCCGAGCTGGTCCAGCGCGGTCACAACATGGCCATCGTCGACGAGGTGGACTCGATCCTCATCGACGAGGCACGCACCCCGCTGATCATCTCCGGGCCCACCTCGGGGGACGTGAACAAGTGGTACGTGGAGTTCGCGCGGCTGGTGCGCACCATGAGCCTCGACGAGGACTACGAGGTCGATGAGAAGAAGCGCACCGTCGGCATCCTCGAACCCGGGATCGAGAAGGTCGAGGACTACCTCGGCATCGACAACCTCTACGAGTCCCTCAACACCCCGCTGATCGGCTTCCTCAACAACGCCGTGAAGGCGAAGGAGCTGTTCACCCGCGACAAGGATTACGTGGTGATGAAGGGCGAGCTGCTCATCGTCGACCAGCACACCGGCCGGATCCTGCCGGGCCGGCGCTACAACGAGGGCATGCACCAGGCGTTGGAGGCGAAGGAAGGGGTGACGATCAAGGCCGAGAACCAGACCCTGGCCACGATCACCTTGCAGAACTACTTCCGCCGCTACGACAAGCTCTCCGGCATGACCGGTACCGCGATGACCGAGGCGGGGGAGTTCCAGGGCACGTACACGATCGGCGTGGTGCCCATCCCGCCGAACCGCCCCATGGCCCGGCTCGACAAGTCCGACCTGGTCTACAAGACCGAGCTGGGCAAGTTCGAGGCGGTCGTGGAGGACATCGTCGAACGCCACGCCGTCGGTCAGCCGGTGCTGGTGGGGACCACCAGCGTGGAGAAGTCCGAGCTGCTCTCGACGATGCTGAAGAAGCAGCGCGTGCCGCACGAGGTGCTCAACGCCAAGCAGCACGACCGGGAGGCGCCGATCGTGGCCATGGCCGGTCGCAAGGGCGCGGTCACGGTCGCCACCAACATGGCCGGGCGTGGGACCGACATCATGCTCGGCGGCAACGCCGAGCACATCGCCATCGACGCCCTCGCCGCGCGCGGCCTCACCCCGCAGGACACGCCCGAGGAGTACGAGGAGGCCTGGCCGGCGGCGCTGGAGGAGGCTCAGGAGTCGGTCGCGGCCGAGCACGATGAGGTCTCCGAGCTCGGCGGCCTCTACGTGCTGGGCACCGAGCGGCACGAGTCCCGCCGGATCGACAATCAGCTGCGCGGCCGCTCCGGTCGTCAGGGCGACCCGGGGGAGTCCCGTTTCTACCTCTCCCTCGAGGACGACCTGATGCGGTTGTTCAACTCCGGGCTGGCCGAGAGATTCATGACCTCGACCTTCCCCGAGGATGTGCCGCTGGAGTCGAAGATGGTCAGCCGCGGCATCGAGAGCGCCCAGGGGCAGGTGGAGCGGCGCAACCAGGAGATCCGCAAGAACGTCCTCAAGTACGACGACGTCCTCTCCCGTCAGCGCGAGGCCGTCTACAGCAAGCGCCGGGAGCTGCTCGAGGGTGGCGACCTGGAGGAGCAGACGCACTCCTTCATCGAGGACGTCATCACCGGCGTGGTCACGCAGGCGACGGCGAACCCGCACCCCGAGCAGTGGGACCTGGAACAGCTCTGGACCGACCTCGGCACGGTCTACCCGGTCTCGGTGACCGCGGAGGACCTGATCGAGGAGGTCGGCACCGTCACCCGGCTGACCACCGAGCAGCTGGTCACCGAGCTCGTCTCCGACGCGAAGGTGGCCTACGCGGCCCGCGAGGAGGAGCTCGGCAGCGACATCATGCGCCAGCTGGAGCGCCGCGTGGTGCTCTCGGTGCTGGACCGCAAGTGGCGCGAGCACCTCTACGAGATGGACTACCTCAAGGAGGGCATCGGGCTGCGCGCGATGGCCCAGCGTGACCCGTTGGTCGAGTACCAGCGTGAGGGTTACCAGCTCTTCCAGGCGATGAACGAGGCCATCAAGGAGGAGGTCGTCGGCTACCTGTTCAACCTCGAGGTCAAGCGCAACGACCCCCAGGCCGAATCCGGGTCCGAGTCCGGTGAGGGCGCGGCCGAGGACGGCTCCGGGCCGCTCACCGCCACCAGTGCGGCCGCGGCCGCGTCCACCGCACGCGTGGGCTCCACCAGCAGCGCGAATGCGCCGGCTGCCTCGGGTCGCCGCGCCGGACCCAAGGCGGTCCCCTCGGGCTCGGCGTCGAGTGGGGCGCCCTCGGCCACTCTGGAGGACCCGCTCGGCCTCGGTGCGCCCGAGCGCGCGCAGGCGCTGCAGTACTCCGCGCCCAGCGAGGACGGCAGTACCGTCGTCCGTGGTGAGAGTGGCGCGGAGCGCCCGGCACCCGCGGGCGGCGGAGGCAACCGCGAAGCGCGCCGGCGGGCGGCGAAGGCGGCCAAGAAGCAGTCCTGAGGGGCGCAGGTCCCGGCGCGACGCCGATCGGGTCGGCCCACCTCAACCGATCCGTACGGCGGTCCCGCGCCAGCGTCCACGATGTTCCTCCAGCCGGACGGCCGCCCCACGCACCCGGACGCCGTCGTCGAGGACGACCGAACCCTCCCAGGCCCCCTCGCTCACCACCGCGCCGATGACGCGGCGCACCGTGATCGGCCGTGGGCTGCGTGGCCGTCCGTGCAGGTCCAGCGCCAGCGCGCTGCGCCGCTTCAGGGCGGTCCACACCGCCGGGTCCAGCCATCGCCCCAGCTGAGCGGGTGGGCGCATCCCCAGCAGCGACTCGGCGCAGGCCCGCACCAGTACCCCGGCCCACTGGTCGGGGTCGGCCCGCTCAGTGGCGCGGCCGTGAGACCACACCAGACGGGGACGGGCGGGCACAGGTGCCTCGTCCTCGCCGCCGGCCGCCTCGGCGGCAGCGTCGAAACGCAGCCTGTCCCAGCCGGACCGGCGCTGGGTGCTCGTGCCGGCGGGCGCCGGCCGCGCGGTGAGGGCCTGGGGTGCGATGCTCATCGGGTGCTCTCCTCGGACGGGGCGACCAGGTGGTCACCGGGGTGGATGAGGTCGGGGTCGGGTCCCAGCACGTCGCGGTTGGCGGCGTACCACCGCGGCCACGCCTCGGCGATGTCGGCCGTCGTGGCCCCGGGGCCGAGCGCGTCGGCCGCGATCGACCAGAGGGACTCGCCCGGGGCGACCTGGTGGCCGCCGGGCGCTCGATCGGGGGCCGCGCGGCTCGGGCCACCGGGTGCCGGGGGCGAGAGCCTGCCTTGCTGGTGGATCCCACCGGCGGGCTCCTCTGGTGCTGCCGGCTCCGCCGCGGGTTCCTCGTCATCCGGTGCGCTGACGGTGGCGCCCCAGGCGAGATCGTCGGGAACCGGGCCGGGGCTCGCGTGCGCCGGCCCCGCCAGGAGTGCAGCCGAGAGCACCGCGCCGGCGCCGGCGCCGAGCAGCCGACCCATCCCGGGCGCGCCGAGTCTGCGGATCGAGCGCTCGCCTGCCGTCCAGATCCCCCCGAGCGCGCGAACCACCAGGCAGGCGGTGCCCGCTGCGGCACTGAGCGTGTACCAGGCCGCCACGAGAGCACCCACTGCCAGCAGTCCGGCAGCAGTGGCCTGCTCGACCTCCAGCACCGGGGAGCGGCGCAGCGTCGAGGACAGGCGTAGCCACAGCAGCCACGCCGCGCCGCCGGACAGGGTCGCGGTCAGCAGTCCGGCGACACCGGCGCCGAGGAGACGCAGGTTCGGTTTCATTGGTCTCATTGCATATCAGTTCGTGTCGGTACGTGACATTACGTGAGACTAGGTGTACATGGGTGGTGGCGGGTTGTCGAGCCTTCCCGCCCGGTTGTGGACAGGTCCGTACGCTGGGCGGATGCGCTGGGACGACGTCTTCTCCGAGCTTCAGGCCGAGTTCGAGGCCGCGCTGCAGGCCGGCTCCGACGCCGAGCTCGTGGAGCTGGTGCAGGCCGAGGTGGCCGGCATCGCGTGGATCGACCGGTGCCGGGCACGGCGAGGCGAGCAGCTCACGCTGCGGCTCACGGACGGCTCGGATCGCTCCGGCGAGGTCCTGCAGGCCACCCGCAGCTGGGTGCGCCTGGCCATGGGGGAGCGCCGTTGCCTCGTGCCGGCCCACGCCGTCGTGGCTGCCTGGCCGCTCGGGTCACGCGCGCCAGAGCCCGGCCGGGTCGAAGCCCGGCTCGGCCTGGGCCACGCGCTACGGGCGCTCGCGGCCGCGGGAGCGGAGGTGATGGTGCGCAGTCTGGCCGGCGACCACCGCGGCCGGCTCGTGCGGGTCGGTGCCGATCACCTCGACCTCGCCACGGCCCGGGCGCAGCTCACGCTGACCTGGAGCGGTCTGCTCAGCGTCGAGTCGACCTGAGCCGCCGCCTCAGTCCAGGGTCGTCTCGCCCGAGCGCAGGCGCTGTGCCGTCTGCCGGTACATGCGCTCGATGTAGGCCTCGAGCTCGGCGTTCTCCACCCGCCACACGCCCTTACCGCCGATCTGGATCCCGCGCAGCTCCCCGCTGCGCACGAGGGCGCGCGCCTGCGACATCGTGATCTGCAGGATCTCGGTGACGTCGGCGAGGGAGAGGAACCGCTGGTCCATGCATCCAGTGTCCCACCAGAGTCGCCGCGGGACCCGCCCTTCGCGCGGCCTGTGGACAGCCCGTCCTGTGGACAAGTCGGGATCGGCCCACGCCGTCGGGTCGTCTTTGGCACGATGGTGCGCGTTGGCCGACTCGAGGGGGAACGATGACAACGTCCACGACGACGGGGCTGCGGCGACCGAGCTGGCGTGACCCGCGCCTGGGCCTGGGCGTGCTGCTCGTGGCGGGCTCGGTCGCGCTCGGCTCCTGGGTGGTCGGCGAGGCGAGCCGGACGGTCCAGGTCTACGCCGCGCCGGATGTGCTCACGCCAGGGGAGACGATCGACGTCGACCGGCTCGATGTGATCGAGGTCGGCCTCGCGCAGGCGCACGATCTGTACCTGACCCCGGGGGCGGCCGAGGGCGGGCTGGTCGTGGTCCGCACGGTGCAGGCCGGTGAGATCGTGCCGGTTGCCTCCGTCGGTGAGGCCGCCGATGTCGATGTGCGGGCCGTGGCCGTGCCGGTCTCGGCCGCGTTGGCGGCCACGATCGGGTCGGGCTCACGCGTGGATCTGTGGGTCAGCATGCCGGCGGCCGAGGGGGCCACGGCGGCCACCGAACCCGAACTGCTGGTCGGCGCCGTCGAGGTCGCCGACATCGCCGAGGACACCTCGCTGTTCGCAGGTCCGGGAACGATGCAGGCGCACCTGCTGGTCGACGTCGACGACCTACCGGCCGTGCTGGCGGCCACCACGGCGGAGGCACCGATCGCGGTGGTGCCGCTGCCCGGGAGTGGCGCCGCGTGAGCACCGGGGTGCTCCTGGCCCTCTCCGGCGCCGCCGAGTCGGACCTGCTGAGCCGCATCGAGGCGCGCCCGGATCTGACCGTGGTCCGCCGGTGCGCCGACCTGACCGAACTGGTGGCGGCCGCGGTGGCCGGACTCGGGACCGTGGCGGTGCTCGACGCCGATGACCCCGTCGATCGCCGGCTGGTGGCGAGGTTGCACGCGGCGGGAGCCTCCGCCGTCGTGCTGTGCGAGGAGGGCGAGCAGGACGCCTACGCCGACATGGGGGCGATGGCGGTGGCGCGCGGCACCGACCCGCTGCCTGCGGTGGAGGCGCTGGCGGCAGGGCTGGCATCGCGGCCGGTGCCGGACACCGTGCCCGACGTCCCCGACGGGCTTGCGCCCCAGGCCCACGACGGCGTCCCCTCGCCCGCGCGGGGCCCGGCGCGCCTGGTGGTGCTCACCGGCGCCGCGGGTGCCCCGGGGCGGACCACGCTCGCGGTGGCCCTGGCCGACGAGCTGGCCGCCGCCGGGGGGCAGGTCGTGCTCATCGACGCCGACCTGTGGGGCGGATCGGTGGCGCAGACCCTCGGCCTGGTGGCCGACACCGCCGGCCTCTCGGCGGCGATCCGCGCCGCCGACAAGGGGGTGCTGGACGATGCCGCCCTCAGCCGACTGCTCGTCCCGGTCTCGGACCGGCTGCGGGTTCTCACCGGGTTGGCGCGGGCCTCCCGGTGGCGCGAGGTCGGCCCGGAGAGCCTGGAGGCGGTCCTCACCCGCGCCCGCGCGGGTGCCGACTGGCTGGTGGTCGAGGCGCCGGTGCTGGTGCCCGAGGACGAGCCCGGGTTCGATCTCGGGCCCTGCCGGAACGCGGTGGCGCACACGCTCCTCGCCGAGGCCGATGAGCTCGTCGTCGTGGGCGCCGCCGAGCCGATCGGTCTGGAGCGCCTGGTGCAGACACTGCTCGACCTCGACGACGTCCCCGGCCTGCCCGCCCGGCGCACCGTGGTCAACCGGCTGCGGCTGTCGGCGGCCGGGCCGCACCCGGATCTGTCGGTGGCCGAGGCGCTGCATCGCTTCGCCGGAGTGGGGGAGCCGGTGCTGATTCCCGACGACCGGGCCCTGGCCGATCGCGCGCTGCTCACCGCGAGCACGTGGCGCAGCGCCGGACCGATGTCCCCGGCCCGGCTCGCCGTGCGCGACCTGGCGCGGCGGCTCACGGACGAGGCGGGCGAACCGGCCGCGGACGCGGGCCGTCGTCGGGCACGCCGGGAGGCCCGTGGGCTGCGACGTCGGCGCCGTACGGCAGACTGAGCGCATGCGCGTCTACCTCGGTGCCACCCTCGGCGATCTCGACAGCGACGACGGGCTCTCCGCCCGTCCGGCCCGTGCGGTCACGGCCTCCCTACAGCAGGCGCTCGGCGCCGACACCGACGAGGAGATGGCCGAGTACGCCGCCCTGGTCCTGGCCGCCGAGGACTCCCTCGGTCTGCTCGGCCCGGAGTCGGGATGGTGCCGGGTCGTGGTCGCGGCCGACGTCGCCGACGCCGAGGTGACGCCCGGCGAGCAGCTCGCGCGGGTGCACGTACCGGCCAGTGCCTGGGAGGACGTGGTCAGTTTCCACGTCGACGCCGACAACCCCTCCATGCACGCCCTGCTCGAGCGGGCGGCCGCCGGCGAGGCGGACGCGATCTCCGCCGTCGGGGAGGAAGACCTGCTCTGGTACGACGTGACCGAACGGAGCCTGCTCGTCTCCCAGCGGTGAGACTCAGTGCCGGGTGAGCTGGGTCAGTGACTCCTCGTGCAGCAGCCCGTTGGTGGCCAGCGCGTTCCCGCCGAACGGCCCGTCCTCGCCCGCCAGTGAGGTGAAGCGCCCACCGGCCTCGGTGACGATCGGCACGAGCGCGGCCATGTCGTGGAGCGCGAGCTCGGGTTCGCACGCGATGTCGACCGCGCCCTCGGCCACCAGCATGTACGACCAGAAGTCCCCGTAGGCGCGGCTGCGCCAGCAGCTGGCCTCCAGCATCAGGAACTCGTCCAGCAGGTCCAGCGCCTCCCAGCCGCTCAGGCTCGAGTAGGACAACGAGGCATCGGTGATCTCACCCACGCCCGAGACGTGCATGCGCGACGCCTTCGACAGGGAGCGGCCCGTCCAGGCGCCCGAGCCGAGCGCGGCCCACCAGCGCCGGCTCAGCGCCGGCGCGCTCACCACCCCCAGGACCGGCCGGCCCTCGTCGATCAACGAGATGAGGGTGGCCCACACCGGGACTCCGCGCACGAAGTTCTTGGTGCCGTCGATCGGATCGATCACCCACTGGCGCGCTCCGTGGCCGGTGCTGCCGAACTCCTCGCCGAGGACGGCGTCCCGCGGCCGGGCACGGGCGAGCTGGGCGCGCACGATCTCCTCGGCGGAGCGGTCGGCGTCGGTGACCGGGGTGGTGTCCGGCTTGGCCTCCACGTGCAGGTCGAGGGCCTTGAACCGCGACATCGTCTGGGCGTCCACCTGATCGGCGATCACGTGCGCCAGCCGGAGGTCGTCGTCGTACCGGGGCGCGTTGTTGATGGAGACCATGACCGCCAACGTATCGCGGGGTGGTGGGCAGGCGGCGCAGGCGCACGGGACGACGGGACCCTGCCCGCCGGCCCACCGCAGCCGGCGCAGGGCTCGCGGGATCGGCGGCGTGAGCCACGGTCGGTGGTCACACCGCTACGCTGCGATCGGTCGGAACGACAGGGGTGGTCAGTGCCGAGACGAGGGGGCGTCGTGACGGAGCCGGTGCGAGAGCAGGGTCGACGGTCGATCTTGGCGATACCGAGGATCCACTGGCTCATCACGGGTCTGATCCTCGGCGTCCTGGGGCCGGCGATCGGTGTCGCGAGCATCGTGGCCGACCTCGGCTGGGGCCTGTGGATCCTGGCGCTCGCTGCGAGCGGGCTCGCCCTCGTGTGCGCGTTGAGTGGCACCCGGATCTCCACGGTGATCGGATTCGTCGCTGCGGGCGGGCTCGTCGCCGCTGGAGTCCTCGTCGTCGGTGTCCCGCCTGCGCTCCCACCGGGCACCCACGCGCTTCCTGCCTTCATGCCACCGACCGAGGACCGCGACGACGTCACCGAGATCGGTCGCGATGACGACCTCCTGGTCATCATGGATTCCGAGCGATCAGCGGTCATCGGTTACTCGCTCGACGGTGAGCTCACGTGGTCGAGCGAGGACGGGTACGCCGGCGGTTTCCGGTACGCGGTGCACGCGGGCGACTCGGTCCTCACCTACCCCGCGGGGGGAGGAGGGGGCGGACCGGTGGTCTCCCTCTCGACGGCGACGGGCCAGACGCAGTGGTCGGTCGAGCTCGGCGAAGCGATCCCCGTGGCCGCCAACGAGGACGTCATCGTGCTCGCCGATCGCGAGCGCGTACGTGCCGTGGACCGGGACTCCGGGGACCAGCGATGGGAGATGGCCGGCGATATCGCCGCGAGCACGGAGGGCTCGGGCCACCACGATGCGTTCCGCTGGACCGCACACGCGGACTGGATCGTGGTCGGGGATCGCGAGAGGAACCAGTACCAAGTCCTCGACGCACGCACGGGTGTCCCTGCGGCGGACCTGAACCCCGAGGAGTTCTCGGTCTTCGACTGGGCGATCGCCGGCGACACCCTCATCACCTTCGCCTTCGACGACCAGCAGCGCGTCGCGGTCGGGACTGCGTTGCGAGGGGGCGAGGGGTGGCAGACGGAGGTCGACAACTTCACCACGAGCGTCTTCTACGAGCCGGTCGGCACCGATCTGAGGATCGCGACCTCGACGCGTGTGCAGTGGCTAGACAGCGCCAGCGGGGAACTGACCACCGTGGAACCACCGGCCGGGTGGACGATCCCCCGGCACGCGCATGTGAACGTCGACGGCACGCGCACGCTGCTCGTGGTCGATCGCGGTTCCGACGGCGGCGTGCTCGGGTATGGCCTCCTCGACTCCAGGACCGGCGAGCTGAGAGAAGTGGACGGCCCGTATGGCGAGGATCCGAGGGTGAGCGGGGTCACGCCGTCGGGCACGCTGGTCTCCTTGCCGTACCGGGATGCGGTCGGTGAGCAGCACGAGCGGTTGGTCCTGGTGTCCGATCCCAGCTGACGTCGCTCCGCCCATCGGTCCGAGGCCGAGCGTGGCGCACGTTTTCGTGACGGGAAACGTTCATATCTCGGTGTTGCATCGGTGTGCGCGCTACCACCCGCTCGATGCGTGAACAACCCTGCGGAGGCGTTAAGTTAGGGGTTGTGGCAACGCGATCAATGACCCCTCGGACCCCGGTGTGGCGGTCGACCGTCGTCCTGAAGGTCGTGATGGCCCTCAGCGGTCTCGTGATGGTGGGCTTCCTCGTCGCCCACATGTACGGGAACCTGAAGGTCTTCTCGGGCCAGGAGGCGTTCGACGACTACTCCCACCACCTGCGAGAGCTGGGTGAACCCCTGCTGCCCTACGGCGGCGCCCTGTGGATCATCCGGATCGCGCTGCTGGCCGCCGTCGGGGCCCACATCTTCGCGGCCGTGACGCTGTGGCGGCGCGCCCGCGCGGCCACCGGCGGCAAGGGCAGCCTGCGGTACGTGAGCTCCCGCTCGCGGCGTGGCAGCCAGCGGGGCTACGCCTCGTTCACGATGCGCTGGGGCGGGCTGACGATCGCGCTGTTCGTGATCTACCACCTGATGCACTTCACCTGGAACACGATCTCCCCGGGCGGGGCCTCGGACAGCCCCTACGAGCGGCTGGTCAACGGCTTCGAGATCTGGTGGGTGGTGCTCACCTACACCATCGCGCTGCTGGCCGTGGGCTTCCACCTCTGGCACGGCACCTGGGCGGCCCTGGCCAGCCTCGGCGCCAACACCAGCCAGCGGCGCCGGCGGCACCTGAACGTCCTGGCGACGATCGTCGCCCTCGTCATCACGGTCGGGTTCCTGATCCCGCCGTACGCGGTTCTCTTCGGATTGGTCGGCTAAGTGAGCGTCACCTCGAGCACCTACTACACCGACGGCGACCCGATCGCCGACACCAAGGCGCCGCAGGTGCCTGTGAGCCAGCAGTGGGACGAACGCCGCTTCGCTGCCAAGCTGGTCAACCCCGCGAACCGGCGCAAGCGCTCAGTCATCATCGTCGGCACCGGGCTGGCGGGCGGTGCTGCCGCCGCCACCCTCGGCGAGGCCGGCTTCCAGGTGAAGAGCTTCTGCTACCAGGACTCCCCGCGCCGCGCCCACTCGATCGCCGCCCAGGGCGGGATCAACGCCGCGAAGAACTACCGCAACGACGGCGACAGCATCCGCCGACTGTTCTACGACACCGTCAAGGGTGGCGACTACCGCTCGCGCGAGTCGAACGTCTACCGGCTGGCGCAGACCAGTGTGGAGATCATCGACCAGTGCGTCGCGCAGGGTGTGCCGTTCGCACGCGAGTACGGCGGGCTGCTCGACAACCGCTCCTTCGGTGGCGTGCAGGTCTCGCGGACGTTCTACGCACGTGGCCAGACGGGCCAGCAGCTGCTCATCGGTGCCTACCAGGCACAGGAGCGGCAGATCGCGCTCGGCAACGTCGAGATGTATGCCCGGCACGAGATGCTCGATGTGATCGTCATCGACGGTCGCGCCCGGGGGATCGTGGCGCGTGACATGGTCAGCGGCGAGATCGAGACCCACATGGCCGACGCCGTCGTGCTCGGCTCCGGCGGATACGGGAACGTGTTCTTCCTGTCCACCAACGCCATGGGCTGCAACGTCACCGCTTCCTGGCGTGCGCACCGCAAGGGCGCCTACTTCGCCAACCCCTGCTACACCCAGATCCACCCGACCTGCATCCCCGTCTCCGGTGATCACCAGTCCAAGCTGACGCTGATGAGCGAGTCGCTGCGCAACGACGGTCGCATCTGGGTGCCCAAGAGCGGGGACGACAAGCGCGACCCCCGGCAGATTCCCGAGGAGGACCGGGACTACTACCTCGAGCGTCGCTACCCCGCGTTCGGGAACCTGGTGCCCCGCGACGTCGCCTCCCGCGCAGCCAAGGCGGTGTGCGACGAAGGCCGTGGCGTGGGGCCGGGCGGTCTCGGCGTCTACCTGGACTTCGCCGACGCGATCGGGCGGATGGGTCTGAAGACCGTCGAGGCCAAGTACGGCAACCTCTTCGACATGTACGCCCAGATCACCGGCGAGAACCCGTACGAGACCCCGATGCGGATCTACCCCGCAGTGCACTACACCATGGGTGGGCTCTGGGTGGACTACGACCTGCAGAGCTCGATCCCGGGGCTGTTCGTGATCGGGGAGGCCAACTTCTCCGACCACGGCGCCAACCGGCTCGGCGCCAGCGCCCTGATGCAGGGCCTCGCCGACGGCTACTTCGTGCTCCCGCCGATGATCAGCAACTACCTGGCCGACGCGCCCACCGGCGGCGTGGACGCCGACCACCCCGAGGCCGTGGCCACGGCGCAGGCCGTGCAGGCGCGGATCGAGAAGTTCCTCTCCATCAACGGCTCCCGCACCGTCGACTCCTTCCACCGCGAGCTCGGCCACATCATGTGGGAGTACTGCGGGATGGAGCGGACCGCGGAAGGGCTGACCAAGGCGATCGGGCTCATCCGGGAGCTGCGCGAGCAGTTCTGGACCGACGTCAAGGTCACCGGTGTGAACGAGGAGCTCAACCAGACGCTCGAGCGGGCCGGCCGGGTGGCCGACTTCATCGAGCTCGGCGAGCTCATGTGCATCGACGCGTTGCACCGCGAGGAGTCCTGCGGTGGGCACTTCCGCGCCGAGCACCAGACCGAGGACGGCGAGGCGCTGCGCGACGACGAGAACTTCGCCTACGTGGCGGCGTGGGAGTTCGGCGGCGACGGCGGCGGGCCCGTCCTGCACAAGGAGGACCTGGTCTACCAGGACATCGAGATGAAGCAGCGGAGCTACAAGTGAACATCACCCTTCGCATCTGGCGGCAGCAGAACTCCGACGTGCCCGGCGCGATGCAGACCTACCAGGTGGCCGACGTCTCGCCGGATATGTCGTTCCTGGAGATGCTCGACGTGCTCAACGAGCAGCTCACGATGGCCGGGGACGACCCGATCGCCTTCGACAGCGACTGCCGTGAGGGCATCTGCGGAGCGTGCGGGCTCGTCATCAACGGACTTGCGCACGGGCCGAACAGCCTGGTGACGACCTGCCAGCTGCACATGCGCAGCTTCTCCGACGGCGACGTCATCGACATCGAGCCGTGGCGGGCCGAGCCGTTCACCGTCATCAAGGACCTGGTGGTGGACCGGTCCTCGTTCGATCGGATCATCCAGGCCGGCGGCTACATCAGCGCCCCGACGGGCACCGCGCCGGACGCGCACGCCGTGCCGATCCCCAAGGCCGACGCGGACGCCGCCTTCGACGCGGCCACCTGCATCGGCTGCGGTGCGTGCGTGGCGGCCTGCCCGAACGGGTCGGCGTCGTTGTTCGTCGCGGCCAAGGTGGCGCACCTGGGTCTGCTCCCGCAGGGCCAGCCCGAGCGCGACTCCCGCGCCCTGGACATGGTCGCCCAGCACGACCACGAGGGCTTCGGTGGCTGCACCCAGATCGGTGAATGCACCGCCGCCTGCCCCAAGGGCATCCAGATCGACCTGATCTCCCGGATGCAGCGCGACGTGCTCGGGGCGCTGGCCCACCGTCGCTGAACCGGCCGGTCCCCGGCCCGGCTCCCCGGGCCGAATGTGTGACCCATTCTCGGGTTGCACCCTGAGTTTCGGGCCCGCGGAGCGGTGATCAGCGCTCACGGTAGGAGTCGTCGGTATCGACGCGGCAACCGAGAGCGTGTCCCAGCCGCGTGAGGAACTGGTGACGACGTGCGCTGTTGTAGTAGTCGGCCGCGACGATCTCGATGTAGGTCCAGCCGTTGGCCTCAGCAGCGGCCCGTCGGGTGATGTCGGCGGGGCCGCGGTCGGGGGTGAAGTGGTCCTTGCCCTGGTACTCGACGACGACCCGCCTATCCTGCCAGACCAGGTCGCCTTCACCGATCCAGCCTCCGATGACGTCGTCGAGTGCCACGTTGAGTTCGGGGTCCGGTAGCCGTGCCCATGCGACCGCCAGGCGGACGCGTGACTCCATGTGCGAGCGTGAGCCGACTCTGACCCATCGTGCCGCTCGCCGTACCCGGCCGATCTCACGGGCCCGCCGACGACTGACCCGCTCCAGGAGCGGATCCAGCGATCCCAGGCGATTGGCGATGGAATCGCCGAGGACCACGAGATCGATGATGGACATTCTGCTGGCCAGGTCGCACCACGTATCGACCAGGCCCGTGACGCGGACGCCTGCGACGACAACCACCTCACGCAACTCCAGTCCCTTCTGATGTGCGCACCCCCGGCGGCGGACTCGCGCTCGGTCGGTCTCCCGCATCACCTCGAGATCGTCGGTCAGCTCGGGTCTGACGGGTAGGCGCAGCTGGTGGATCTCGGCTGCCGTCACGCCGGAGAAGGCGGCGTCGTCAGGGAGGGCGTGTGCCGTGGCTCGAGCGAGTTCGACGACGCTCGCCGGCTCTCTCACGGTGCGCACGCCGTGCGTCGGGCGGTAGAGGCCGGAGTCGTAGAGCCGGCTCTGCCCGACCCCGCGCCTGCGGGCCTCGCGGACAAGGAACGGGCGGGCCGCCAGGTCGGGCGGTAGGGGAGCACGCTGCATCGGACCAGGGTCCACGGGATTGCCGACCGGTGTGCTCGCTATCCACAGCCGCCGTTCCATGGGTCCGAAAGTCAGGGTGCAACCCGAGAAGGGGTCAAATATTCGGCCCCTGGGTGGCCGGCGCTCAGGCGTCCGCGGCCTGCCGGCTCGTCAGCAGGCGCCGGAAGGAGTCCAGCCGCGCGCGGTCGGCCTCGGTACCGGCCTCGGCCCACGGGTCCAGGGCGCAGTCGGGCGCGGAGGCCATGTGTGTGCAGCCGCGGGGGCACTCAGCCGCCACCTGGGCCAGGTCCTCGAAGGCGGCCACGAAACGCGCCGGGTCCACGTGGGCCAGCCCGAAGGAGCGCACGCCGGGGGTGTCGATGATCCATCCGCCCGCGGGCAGTGGCAGCGCCACCGCGGAGGAGCTGGTGTGCCGGCCCCGGCCGGTCACCTCGTTCACACCGCCGGTCGCGCGGTGGGCGTCCGGGACGAGGGCATTCACGAGCGTGGACTTCCCGACGCCGGAGTGACCGACCAGCACCGAGACCCGCCCGTCGAGGTGCTCACCGACCGCCTCCACCCAGTCCGTGCTGCCCCGGGCATGGCGGGTGGCCACGGCGCGGACGTCCAGGGCCGCATAGCGCTCCGCGAACCCGGCAGCATCGGCCGCGCTCACCAGGTCGGCCTTGGTCAGCACCAGCAACGTGTCCATCCCCGCATCGAAGGCGGCCACCAGGAAACGGTCCACCATCCGGGGGCGGGGTTCGGGATCGGCGAGGGCCGTCACGATCACCAGCTGGTCGGCGTTGGCGACGATGCCGCGCTCGGTGGGATCGGTGTCATCGGCGCTGCGACGCAGCAGCGTACGCCGCTGCTGCACCCGCACCACGCGCGCGAGCGAGCCCTCCGCGCCGGAGACGTCGCCCACCACGTCCACCCGGTCCCCGACCACCACGGCGCCACGCCGCAGCTCCCGCGCCTTGATCGCGACCACCGGTGTGCCGGCGTCGGTGAGCACCTGGTACCGGCCGCGATCGACCGCGGTCACCAGCGCGGGCACGGCGTCGGCGTGCTCAGGGCGCTGCTTGCTCCGTGGGCGCGACCCCTTGCGGTTCGGCCGCACGCGGACGTCGGCCTCGCTCCAGGAGTGCCGGCTCTGACTCATCGCCGGCCGAGCATCGCGTGCCACATCGTCGGGAAGTCGGGCAACGTCTTGGCCGTGGTGCCCACGTCCTCCACCTGCACCCCGTCGACGGCGAGCCCGACGATCGCGGCGAAGGTCGCCATCCGATGGTCGTGATAGGTCGCCACGTCGGCCCCGTGCAGGCCGCCGCCGCGGATCAGCAGCCCGTCGGCCAGTTCCTCGGCGTGGCCGCCGAGCCGGGTGATCTCGGTGACCAGCGCCGCCAGCCGGTCCGTCTCGTGACCTCGCAGGTGCGCGATCCCCGTCAACCGGGACTCACCAGGTGCCAGGGCCAGCAGGGCGGCGATCGTCGGCGCGAGCTCCCCGGCCGCGGTCAGGTCCAGGTCCGCCGCCTGCACCTGGCCCGATCCGGTGACCGTCAGCACGCCCCCCTCGAGTGTGACCGAGCCACCCAGGGTGGTGAGGATCTCCGGAAGCAACGCACCCGGCTGCGTGGTCGAGGCCGGCCAGTGCGGCACACTCACCCGGCCTCCCGCCGCCAGTGCCGCGGCCAGGAACGGCCCCGCGTTCGACAGATCCGGCTCGATCACCACCTCGCCGCCGGCGATCTCCCCGGGCTCGACGCGCCACTTCCCGGGTGCGATGTCGTCGACCTCGACGCCCCGCTCGCGCAGCACGGCGATCGTCATGTCGATGTGCGGCTGGCTGGGCAGCACCTCGCCCACGTGGTGCAGCGTCAGGCCGTGTTCGAACCGGGGGGCGGCCAGCAGCAACCCCGAGACGAACTGGGAGGAGGTGGACGCATCCACCTCGATCTCGCCACCGCGCACCAGGCCGGTGCCGTGCACCACCACCGGAAGGAACTGGGGGACGTCGCCGGCCGCGGGCGAGCTCCCAGGATCGAGCGGGCCGCCGGCACGCGGCGCCTCGCCCGGCGCGGTCACCGCCACCCCGAGCGCCGCGAGCGCCCGCAGCACCGGCCCCATGGGCCGCACCCGGGCTCCCGGGTCGCCGTCGAGCAGCACCGGCCCGTCGGCGAGCGCCGCGAGCGGCGGGACGAACCGCATCACGGTGCCCGCCAGCCCGCAGTCGATCGGCGTGCCCCCGCGCAGGGGCGCCGGAACCACGCGCACGGATGCTCCGCCGTCGGAGCTCTCCACCTGGGCGCCCAGCGCGCGCAGTGCGCCGATCATCAGCTCGGCGTCGCGCGAGCGCAGAGCACCACGGATGGTGGTGGGAGCGTTGGCCAGCGCTGCCAGCGGCAGGGCGCGGTTGGTCAGCGACTTCGAGCCGGGGACCGTCACGCTCGCCTCGAGCGGTCCGGTCGCGAGCGGAGCGGGCCACAGGCCGGGAGAGTTCACCACGGCTCCAGCCTACTGGCGCACCTGGGCCGCAGGCAGCCGGGGGAGGGGTGCGGGCGCCGTCGGTAGAGTACGGGCGGCGAAAGGACGGTGCGTGGCCAAGCTCTACTTCCGGTACGGGGCGATGAACTCCGGCAAGTCCACGGGACTGCTGCAGGCGGCCTTCAACTACGAGGAGCGGGGGCAGCGGGTGCTGCTCGCCAAACCCGCGCTCGACACCAAGGGTGACGCCGACATCGTCTCCCGCCTCGGCGTCACCCGGCAGGTCGACGTGCTGATCAGGCCGGCCGACGACGTGCGCGAACTGTTCGCCACGCATGCCGCGGGACAGGACCCGGGCTCGCTGCAGGCGGTCGACATGCCCCCGGTCGCCTGTCTGCTCGTGGACGAGGCCCAGTTCCTGACCGGGGCACAGGTCGAGGACCTGTTCCGGATCGCCGTCACGGACGGGGTGCCGGTGCTCGCCTACGGGATCCGCACTGACTTCCGCACCCGCGCCTTCGCGGGCTCGGCACGGCTGCTGGAGCTGGCGCACACGCTCGAGGAGCTCAAGACGATCTGCCGCTGCGGGCGCAAGGCGGTGCTGACCACCCGGACGGTGGACGGGCAGGTGGTCCTCGACGGCGACCAGGTCGCTATCGACGGCCGGCAGGTGGCCTACGAGGCACGGTGCGGGCTCTGCTACCTGGAGGTCACCGGGGACCGGATCGGCTGACGGACCTCACCGGTCCTCAGCCCCAGGGTCAGGAGATCTTCGCCTGCACCCCGCGCAGACCGGACTTCAGCTCGGCCTTCCCGGCCTTGATCTCGGCCTTGGCGATCCGCAGCTGGTCCTCCAGGCTGGACTTGACGTCCCCGAGGTCGCTGCGGTGCTCGCGCCAGTTCTCCACCTGCCACGCCAGCGACGGCTTGCCCTGGCGGTCGTTGGCGGCGAAGACGAGCCCGGCCACGAGGGCGGCGTTGCGCACGAAGCCGTTGAGCTTCTCGCGGCGCTCGGCGCCCTTCGCGCTCCAGAACGGATAGCGCACCACCGTCTGCTTCAACGCGACGACGGCGAGCACACCGGCAGCGAGCCGCGGCGCCCTGCCGGAGGCCAGGAGCAGGCCGGCCGCGACGCTCGTGCCGCCCATCACCCGTACCAGCGTGGTGCGCTTGGTGGGCATGCCCGGGACCTTCTCGGCGGCCTTGGCCAGCACGGGCTCCCAGGGCTCGAGCAGCACGGCGTGCTCCTCGGCATGGCGGATGGCGTCGACGCCATCGACCACGAAGACGGAGGCGAGCAGAGGGCGGGCGAGTGCGCGCACAGGATCCATACCTCATTGCTACCGCAGATCGGGCCCGTGTGCGAACCGGATGGGCACATGTCGTCCGGTAGTTCGTCGGAATGTGTGGCCGCGGTGGCGTGTTGTGCCGAACGTGACTGCAGCAGCGATGACCGCACCGCGGGGGACGCCGGGCCGCGCCCGCCTGCGGCCCCCGCCGACCCGACCGACCCCGGCGAGCCGGCCCCGGTCGCGCCGTCGCAGCCTTCCGGTCTCCGCGACAACGCTGGGCGCACTAGGCTCAGGGGTGATGAGCGACGAGAGCGAACGGGCACCGGAGAGCGAGACGGCGAGCGACCGTGACCGCCGGTTCGAGGCCGACGCCATGCCCTACCTCGACCAGCTCTACGGCGCAGCCCTGCGGATGACCCGCAACCCGGCCGACGCCGAGGACCTGGTGCAGGAGACGTTCGCGAAGGCGTACGCCGCCTTCGCCCAGTACAAGCCCGGGACCAACCTCAAGGCGTGGCTGTACCGGATCCTGACCAACACGTTCATCAACACCTACCGCAAGAAGCAGCGCACCCCGCAGCAGTCCGACGCCGATCAGATCGAGGACTGGCAGATCGCGCGCGCCGCCTCGCACACCTCCACGGGGCTGCGCTCGGCGGAGGCCGAGGCGCTCGACTCCCTCGGCAGCTCGGAGGTCAAGGAGGCCCTGGCCGCGCTGCCGGAGGACTTCCGCCTGGCCGTCTACCTCGCCGACGTCGAAGGGTTCGCGTACAAGGAGATCGCCGAGATCATGGACACCCCGATCGGGACGGTGATGTCCCGGTTGCACCGTGGTCGAGGCCAGTTGCGCCAGATGCTCGCCGAGCACGCGCGGTCGCTGGGCATGAAGGTGGGAGAGACATCGTGAGTTCGCCCCGAGAGCAGAATGGTGCGTGCCACTGCGAGGAAGCGCTGGAGCACCTCTACGAGTACATCGACCGCGAGATGTCGGACGGTGACCTGGAGCGCCTCAAGGCTCACATCGCCGAGTGCGAGACGTGTCTGGACGCCGTCAGCCGGGAGCAGGAGGTGCGGGTGATCCTGCGCAAGTCCTGCGTCGAGGTGGCACCTGATGAGTTGCGGTTGCGGGTGCGCACGCAGCTGACGCTGCTGCGCCAGCGCCGCTGAGACCCTCACGCGGCGCCGTCGACAGGCGAAAGGCCCAGGCACCTCGTGGAGGTGCCTGGGCCTTCTGCGCTCGTCGTCCTGGCGTCAGGAGTTGGGGCGCTTGCCGTGGTTGGCGGCGCCGTGACGGCGTGCCTTGCGCTTGCGTCCGCGCTTGCTCATCGCAGCTCCTCGGGTCTCGGGGGTCAGGGCCAGGAGACATGATCCCACATCCGCCGACGGCGATGCGTATGCCCGCCGGCCGCTGAGCCGGTACGGTGTCCGCAGCCTCGTCGCGTGGCGAGGCCGCTGAACTCGGTGCGACGGAGGACTGGATGAGCGAGAGACAGCAGTTCAAGGGGCGGCGGGCGTTCATCTTCGCCGCGATCGGGTCCGCCGTCGGGCTCGGCAACATCTGGCGCTTCCCCTACGTCGCCTACGAAGGTGGCGGCGGGGCTTTCATCATTCCCTATCTCGTCGCGCTGCTCACGGCCGGGATCCCGATCCTGTTCATGGACTACGCCATCGGGCACAAGTACCGAGGCTCGGCTCCGAAGAGCTGGCGGCTGCTGGGCCGGCCGGCCGAGGCGATCGGGTGGTGGCAGGTCGGCATCTCGTTCGTGATCGCCGTCTACTATGCGGTGGTCATCGCCTGGGCCATCCGCTACGTCGGCTTCTCGGCCACCGAGGAGTGGGGCGATGACCCCGAGGGCTTCTTCGGCCGGACGTTCCTGCAGCAGAGCGGGGAGTTCGCCGTCGGGATCGAATGGGTCCCGGGAGTGCTCATCCCGCTGGCCGCCGTCTGGCTGTTCGCGCTCCTGGTCCACCGCGCCGGGATGCAGAACGGCATCGCCCGGATCGCCCAGGTCTTCATCCCGCTGCTCGTGGTGATCTTCATCGCGCTGGTGATCCAGGCGGTCCGGCTACCGGGAGCGATCGAGGGCCTGAACGCCTTCTTCACCCCGAACTGGGCCGCGCTCGGTGACGCGGAGGTGTGGATCGCGGCCTACGGTCAGATCTTCTTCTCGCTCTCGATCGCCTTCGGCATCATGATCACCTACGCCGCCCACCTCAAGCGCAAGACCAACCTGACGGGGTCGGGCCTGGTGGTGGCGTTCTCCAACTCCGGCTTCGAGATCCTCGCCGGCATCGCCGTCTTCTCCGCTCTGGGCTTCCTCGCCCAGTCCCAGGGGGTCGCCATCGCCGAGGTGGCCACCTCCGGGCCGGGCCTGGCGTTCGTGGCCTTCCCCTCGATCATCTCCAGCATCGGCGGTGGGCTGGGCGCCGTGTTCGGGGTGCTGTTCTTCGCGGCCCTCGTCCTGGCCGGGATCACGTCCCTGGTGAGCATCGTCGAGGTCGTGCTGACCGCCGTCGAGGACAAGACCGGCATCTCCCGCACCACGTCCGTCGTCGCGGTCGGCGGTGGCATGGCCGTGATCTCGCTGCTGCTCTTCCCGACCACGACCGGCCTGAACCTGCTCGACGTGGTGGACCAGTGGGCCAACAACTTCGGCATCGTCGGTGCCGGCCTGGTCTCGGTGATCACGGTCGCCTGGGGCCTGCGGCGGCTGCGCAGCCTGGGTGATCACCTGAACGAGATCTCCTCGTTCCGGGTCGGTGCGCCGTGGCGGGTGATGCTCGGGGTCGTCAGTCCGATCGTGATCGGGGTGATGTTCATCCAGTGGCTGATCACGCGGATCACCGAGGGGTACGGCGACGTACCCGCCGGCTACGTCAACATCTACGGCTGGGGTCTGGCCCTCCTGCTGATCGCCCTCGCGGTGGTGCTGTCGTTGATCCCGTGGCGCTCCGGTGCCCTCCACGACGAGCCCGTCCGCGCGAAAGGAGACCGATGATGGACACCGGTGCACTGATCATGATGGTGGTGACCCTGCTGCTGATCTGGGGAGGGCTCGTGGCGGCACTGCTCCACCTGCGGGGCCACCCGGACGAGCCCGAGGCCTACGACATCGACGGTGACGGCAGGCCCGACTCGCCGCCGTCGACCTGAACCTCCGGGAAGGGAGGGCTGGGCCTCACCCGTCCTGGGGCAGGCCCAGCCACTCGTGCCAGCCGTTGTGCAGCACCAGCCAGGCGAGCAGGCCGTAACCGGCCTGCTCGGGGTGGCGGCCGCCGGTGGTGGCCAGGTCGGAGTGCCACTGCTCGTGGTCGCGCAGCGGCTGGTAGGTCTCCACGTACGGCACCCGGCGCCGGGAGCAGACGTCGGCGAACGCCGTCGAGAGCTCGCCGAGCGCGCCCGGATCCACGTCGCTGCGCGGTGGTGGGCCGAGTACGAAGACCGGCACGTTCCGGTTGGAGGCATCGTCGAGCACGTTGGCCAGGTTCAGCCGGCTGCGCGCGAGCGAGACGCCCTGGCGCAGGTCGGCCGACCCGGGCGCCACCACCAGGCGGTTCTCACCGTGGCCGAAGCGCCGGTTGCACTCGCTCTCCCAGCGCCCCGACAGTGCCGTGGTGGTCTCGTCCGGCACCGGCAGGCAGTACAGCTCGATCGGCTCCTCGGCGCGCGTGCGGGCAGCCACGCGGCCGGTCCAGCCCATACCGCGGGCGTCACCGACGCCCGCGACGAGCTCGTCACCGACCACGCAGATCCGCCGCCGGTCCGAGCCCGCCGCGGCGTGGGCGCTCACTGGGCGAACGCCTCCTCCAGCAGGGTTGCCTGCTCGGCCTGGTGCTTCTTGGCGGTGCCTGCTGCGGGAGCGGCGGACGCCGGCCGGGAGACGACCCGGATCCCGCGATCGGCCACGACCGGGGCGTAACCCGGCAGCCGGGTGACCAGGTAGGTCCAGGCGCCCTGGTTCCGCGGCTCGTCCTGCACCCAGACGAACTCGGCGTTCGGGTAGCGCTCCAGCTCGGCCTGGATCGCCGCGGCATCGAGGGGGTAGAGCTGCTCGATGCGCACGAGGGCGACCGAGTCGTCCTCGCGCTTGGCCCGCTCGGCCAGCAGGTCGTAGTAGACCCGGCCGCTGCACAGCAGCACCCGGCGCACCGTGGAGGCCTCGACGGCGGAGTCCCCGATCACGGGCTGGAACGTGCCGGTGGTGAAGTCCTCCAGCGAGGACGTGGCTGCCTTCAGCCGCAGCAGCTGCTTCGGGGTGAACACCACCAGCGGCCGGCGCGGACGCTGGTAGGCCTGGCGCCGCAGCAGGTGGAAGTAGTTGGCCGGCGTGGAGGGCTCGGCCACGATCATGTTGTCCTCGGCCGACAGCTGCAGGAACCGTTCCTTGCGCGCCGAGGAGTGATCTGGCCCCTGGCCCTCGTACCCGTGCGGCAGCAGCAGCACCACCGAGGAGGTCTGCGCCCACTTCTGCTCGGCGGAGGTGATGAACTCGTCGATCACCACCTGCGCGCCGTTGACGAAGTCACCGAACTGCGCCTCCCACAGCACCAGGGCGTCCGGGCGCTCCACGGAGTACCCGTACTCGAAGGCGACGGCCGCGAACTCGCTGAGCGAGGAGTCGTACACCCAGAACTTCGCCTGCTCGGGCGTGAGGTACATCAACGGCGTCCACTCGGCGCCGTTGAGGCGGTCGTGCATGACCGCGTGGCGCTGCACGAACGTGCCGCGGCGCGAGTCCTGCCCGGTCAGCCGCACCGGCGTGCCCTCGATCAGCAGGCTGCCGAAGGCGAGGATCTCGCCGAAGCCCCAGTCGACGGCGCCGCTGGTGGACATCGCCTCGCGCTTCTCGAGCAGCTGGTTGAGCTTGGGATGGACGTCGAAGCCCTCGGGCGGACGGGTGTGGGCCGCGCCGATATGGGCGAGGACCTTCTCCGGTACGGCGGTCTGCCAGCCGACCATCACTCCCGCGTCCTCGAGCTGGGACTCCGGCGGCTCCAGCCCGGCCACCTGGTCCCCGCTCGAGCGCTGGCTGCCGTCGCGGGCCTCGGTGAAGACGCGCTCCAGCTCGCCCTTGTAGTGCTGCAGGAACTCCTCGGCCTCCTCGGCGGTGATGTCGCCGCGGCCCACGAGCGCCTCGGTGTAGAGCTTGCGGACGCTGCGCTTCTTCTCGATCAGGGAGTACATGACCGGCTGCGTCATCGAGGGGTCGTCACCCTCGTTGTGACCGCGGCGGCGGTAGCACACCATGTCGATGATGACGTCCTTGTTGAACTGCTGCCGGTAGTCGAAGGCGAGCTCGGCCACGTGCGCGACGGCCTCGGGGTCGTCGCCGTTGACGTGGAAGATCGGGATCTGCAGGCCCTTGGCCACGTCGGTGGCGTACAGGGTCGAGCGCGAGGCCGAGGCGCCGGTGGTGAACCCGACCTGGTTGTTGATCAGGATGTGCACGGTGCCGCCGGTGCGGTAACCGCGCAGCTGGGACAGCTGGAGCGTCTCGGTCACCACACCCTGACCGGCGAACGCCGCGTCGCCGTGGATGAGGATCGGCAGCACGGAGAAGCCGGCACCCCCGAGGTCGATACGGTCCTGCTTGGCCCGGACCACACCCTCGAGCACACCGTCGACCGCCTCCAGGTGGGAGGGGTTGGCGGCGAGGTAGACCTTCGTGGTGGCCCCGGAGGAGGCGGTGAAGGTCCCCTCGGTGCCCAGGTGGTACTTCACGTCGCCCGAGCCCTGCACGGTGCGGGGGTCCTGGTTGCCCTCGAACTCGGCGAAGATCTGGGCGTAGGACTTGCCCGCGATGTTGGCGAGCACGTTCAGGCGCCCGCGGTGGGGCATCCCGATGCCGACCTCGTCGAGGGACTCCTCGGCCGCGCGCTCGAGGATCCGGTCCAGCAGCGGGATCAGGGACTCCCCGCCTTCGAGGCTGAAGCGCTTCTGCCCCACGAACTTGGTCTGCAGGAAGGTCTCGAACGCCTCGGCGGCGTTGAGGGTGCGCAGGATGCGCCGCTGGTCCTCGACCTCGGGCTTGGCCCACCCGGACTCCAGCCGCTGCTGGAACCAGCGCCGCTGGGCGCCGTCGTGCAGGTGCATGTACTCCGCGCCCACGGTGCGGCAGTAGGAGTTGCGCAGCAGCCCGAGGATGTCGCGCAGCGGCATCCGGGGCTTGCCCCCGAAGCCGCCGGTGGGGAACGTACGATCCAGGTCCCACAGCGTCAGCTGGTGGTTCTGCACGTCCAGGTCGGGGTGCTTGCGCTGGCGGTAGGCGAGCGGGTCGGTGTCGGCGAGCAGGTGCCCGCGCGAGCGGTAGGCGTGGATCAGCTCGGCGATGCGCGCCGGCTTGCCCAGGTCGTCCACGGAGTCCGCGGAGACGTCGGTGGTCCATCGCACGGGCTCGTAGGGCACCCGCAGCGAGGCGAAGACCCGGTCGTAGAACCCGTCCTCGCCGATCAGCTTGCTGTGCACGATCCGCAGGAAGTCACCGGACTGGGCGCCCTGGATGATCCTGTGGTCGTAGGTGGAGGTGATCGTGAGGATCTTGGAGATGCCGAGCTTGGCGATCGTCTCCGGCGAGGCACCCTGGTACTCGGCCGGGTAGTTCATCGCCCCGACGCCGACGATGGTGCCCTGACCCTCCATCAGGCGCGGTACCGAGTGCACGGTCCCGATGGTGCCCGGGTTGGTCAGCGTGATGGTGGTGCCGGCGAAGTCCTCGACCGTCAGCTTGCTGCCGCGTGCCTTGGCGACGATATCCTCGTAGCCCCGCCAGAACGCCGCGAAGTCCATCGACTCCGCACCCTTGATCGAGGGCACCAGCAGCTGGCGGCTGCCATCGGGCTTGGCCATGTCGATGGCTAGGCCGAAGTTGACGTGCGCGGGGCGGACCAGACCGGGCTTGCCGTCGATCTCGCGGTAACCGGCATTCATCTCCGGCATGTCCCCGAGCGCCTCGACCACCGCGAAGCCGATGAGGTGGGTGAAGGAGACCTTCCCGCCCCGGCTGCGGGCAAGATGGTTGTTGAGCACGATGCGGTTGTCCACCAGCAGCTTCGCCGGGACGGTCCGCACGCTGGTCGCCGTCGGGACGGCCAGGCTCGCCTCCATGTTGGTGACGACGCGGGCGGCCGGCCCCCGCAGCTTGGAGACCTCGTCGTCGCCGCCGGCGTCGCGTGGCCCACCGCCGGTCATCGACCGGGTGTAGGCCGCCGTGGGTGCCTCGGCCGTGGCCAGCGGCGGCTCGGGCGGCACGTCGCCCTGAACATCCAGGGACGGGGGAGTGTTGTCGTCGGCCTGCGCGGTGCTGGCCGGGGCCGGCTCGACGGGCTTCTCCGGCAGCACGGGGGGCGTGCTCGGGGCCGGGGTGGCGGGTGCGCTCGGGGGCGTCGGGGTATCGCCCTGACGACCGTCCCGGACCGGCCGGGCAGCGGCAGCGCCGGCGGAGTTCGCGGAACTCGAGGCGCCCTCGCCCTCACCGTAGGAGGCCGGACTCACCTCGCGTGGTGAATAGGACTCGAAGAAGTCCCACCAGGCCGGGTCCACCTGTGACTTGTCCTCGCGGAACTGGGCATACATCTCCTCGATGAGCCACTCGTTGCCGCCGAAGGCCGCAGATGCTGACGTGTCGTCGTGGGGTGCCTGCTGGGACACTCGGGGATCGCCCTCTTTCACGCTGGATCGCGATGTGGATGTGTTGGCCTCCAGCCTAGGCGAACGAGCGTGGTGAGGGCACAAGATAGCGGTGGTTCGAGGTGATCAGTCCCGGATCGTGACATCACCCGCACGGCCGGTGCCAACCGTTCGTCAACGGCGGGTCACGGGCGCGCTCGCACACCCTCGGCGGGCAGGGTCACCCGCAGCATCGCCCCCGAGCCGCGCGGCGGGTCGGCCACCGCAATGGTGCCTCCGTGCAATGTCACCGCCCACCGGGCGATGGCCAGCCCCAGGCCGGTCCCGCCGGTGCTCTGCCCGCCCCGCTGCGCGGGCGTGTTGCCGCGTTCGAACCGCTCGAACACCTTCTGGCGGTCCGCCTCCGGGATGCCCTGTCCTTCGTCCAGGACCTCGATCACGACGGCGGAGCTCGCCCGCTCCGCGCGGGCCGACACCCAGATGGTCCCCCCGGGCGGGGAGTGCCGGGAGGCGTTCTGCAGCAGGTTGAAGATCACCTGCCGCAGGCGTTCGGCATCAGCCCGCAGCCGCAGGCCCGGTGGTTCCACCTCGACCTGCCAGTGCAGTCCCGTCCCGGCGGCCGGCCGGGCCTGGGTGACGGCGTCCTCCAGGAACGGGCCCACCTCGAGATCGCTCAGGTCCAGGTCGGCTGCGCCGGCCTCGAGCCGGGACAGATCGAGCAGGTAGGAGATGAGCCGGGAGAGCCGCTCGACCTGGGTCAGTGCGGACTCCAGCGCCTGTGGCTCGGGCGCGACCACGCCGTCGGCGAGGTTCTCCAGCTGGGCGCGCAGCGCTGCCACCGGCGTGCGCAGCTCGTGCGAGACATTGGCGACCATCTCCCGGCGCTGGGCGTCGAGGGTGTCCAGGTCCTGGGCCATGGAGTTGAAGGCGGTGGCGAGCTGGCCCACCTCGTCCTGGCTGTCGGTGTGCACCCGCTGGCTGTAGTCCCCGCGTGCCATCGCCCCGGCCGCCGCCGTCATCTCGCGCAGCGGGCGGGTCATCCCGCGGGCCAGGATCTGGGTGAGCACGAGCGAACAGACCAGCGCCACGGGGAAGGTGCGCAGCACGCCGAACTCGAACCGGTCCCCGATCCATGTCACCACGGTGAACAGGGCGACCGTGGCCCCGATGATCACGATGAGCTTCATCTTGATCGAGCGCACGGGGTCCAACGGGCGCAGGTCGCCGTAGAGCCCGTCCAACCGCTCGCGCCAGCCCACCGCGCCCCGGGCGTGCCGCACTCGCGTCCGGCGGCTCATGCGTGCGTGCTCATGCGGTCGGTTCGAGCGCGTACCCCACCCCGTGCACGGTGCGGATGAGGTCCGACCCGAGCTTGCGGCGCAGCGCCTTGACGTGGGAGTCCACGGTCCTGGTCCCCGAGGCGTCGACCCAGTCCCACACCTCGGCGAGCAGTCGCTCGCGTGAGAGCACGGTGCGGGGGCTCCGGGCGAGGCAGAGGAGCAGGTCGAACTCCGTGGGCGTGAGGTGGGCCTCGTTGCCGTTGCGGGTGACGCGGCGCGCGCCCTGGTCGATCACCAGATCGCCGAGCGTGAGGGCGGCGCTCGTGCCCTCGGCCGGAGCGGTGGCGGGGATCTGCCGGGCGCGGTCGACCCGGCGCAGCAGCACCTTGAGGCGGGCGAGCAGCTCGCGCATCGAGAACGGCTTGGTCAGGTAGTCGTCCGCGCCGACGCCGAGGCCGATGATCATGTCGGTCTCGTCGTCTCGCGCGGTCAGCATGAGGATCGGCGGGGCCGTGGTGCCGGCGCCGGCGTGGCCTGCCTGGATCCGGCGGCACACCTCCAGCCCGTCGATCCCGGGCAGCATCACATCGAGCACGATAAGGTCCGGCTCGAGTTCCTCGGCGGAGCGCACCCCGTCGGGGCCGGTCCCGGCGATGTGGGGCCGCCAGCCCTCGGTCTCGAGGCGGCGCGCGATCTGCGTGGCGATCTCCGGCTCGTCCTCCACGATGAGGACGGCGATGGTCTCGGTCACCCCGGCGTCGGCAGTCATGGGCAAACTCTGGCACACCGGCGCTGTGAGGTCGCTCGCACCGCCGGGGGAGGGTGTGGACGGGTGATGGCGCTTTCCGTTACGCTTTCGTGATCTGGTTCGGTCGTCGCGTTCCCCGAGGAACGCGTCGTAAACTGGAGACCTTCCCCCATCTCAACTCCGGGTGCAGCGCGCACCCGGAACGGTTTCATCTCCCCTGTCCTCGGAGGTTGTGTGAGTCCCCAGCGTGTGTCCTCCGCTGACGCGCTCCCGACCCGACGCCAGCTCCGCCTGGCCGCACAGCAGCAGCGGGCCGACCAGGTGAGCGAGCATGCTCAGCCGCGCCCGCTGACCCGCCGCGAGCTCCGGGCCCGCGAGCGAGCGGCCGAGCCGGCACCGGCCGACGACCAGCCGAACTCCGAGGTCCCCGTGGCCGAGGAAGGCCCCGTCACCGTCGCCGACGTGACCGCCAAGCCGCTCGTCCTCGCGCGTTCGATGGCCACCGCCGCCGCGTCCCGCCGGGAGACGGCGACGCCGCCGGTCAACCGGGCGCAGCGGCGGGCAGCCCGCCGCGCGGGGACCTCCGCCGCCCGTACACCCGGCGGCGCGTCCTACCGCTGGCTTCCCCGGCTTGCGGTGCTCGGCGCCCTCGGTGCGCTGACCACGGTGGTCCCGCTCAGCGGCGCGGCCACGCAGTCGACCTCCACGGACCTGGCTACCGGTCACCCGGTCGCCGAGAGTAGCGGCTACGAGCTCCTGACCACCGGCGGGACGCCCGTCTACTCCGCCGCTCCTGCGGCGCTCGCGGCCGACCCGCTCGCCTCCCTGCGTTCGCTGGTCTCGGCCAGCCGCAGCGGTGCCGAGCGCGTGCCCAGCTCGTGCGGCAGTGCGCCGGTGCAGGCCAACGGGGTGCTCGCCTCGGAGGTCGAGGTCGTCGCCCCCGAGATCGTGCAGCCGATGGTCGAGGGGACCTATCAGCTCACCTCCCGCTACGGCAACCGCGTGCACCCGATCTGGGGCAGCTACGGCCAGCACACCGGACTGGACATGTCCGCCGCCGCCGGGACCCCGATCCACGCGGTGGCGGACGGTACCGTCACCTATGCCGGTGTCGGCCGGGACGGGCGCTCCAGCATGCTGGTGATCATCGAGCACGAGGTCGACGGCGAGAAGTTCTGGACCTGGTACGTCCACATGTACCCGAACGGCGTGTACGTGCAGGCGGGTCAGGAGGTCAGCGCTGGTGAGAGCATCGGCGCGGTCGGCTCCTATGGCAACTCCACCGGGCCGCACCTGCACCTCGAGGTCCACGTCGACGAGGAACTCACCACCGTCGACCCGGCGGTGTGGCTGGCCGAGAACGCGGTGCCGCTGACCGCCGAGACGCTCCAGTGCACCCAGGGCTGACCTGAGCGTCCTGCTCAGGCCAGCGTCATCCCCCAGGTGACGGTGTGGCTGGAGCCGGGGGTCAGTCGCACCAGGTCCTCACCGGTGCGGAAGGCATCGGCGATGCAACTCATCGGCTCCGCGGCGAGGCCCGTGCGCTGGGCTGCCACTGCAGCGACGTGGTCGCCGGTGCACATCTGCCAGCAACTCATCGACCGGTCCATCCACACCGCGGCCGTACGACCGTCAGTGCCCTGCAGGCGCAGCCAGGAGCGGCCGTCGGCGTCATAGGTGGCCCCGAGGAATGCGTCGTCGAGCTCGGTGCTACCCAGAGCACGCGGCTCCCGGAAGTCGAGGTCAGTGGGTAGCTCGCTCACGCCGGTGGGCAGGAGGCGCTCGTCCGTGGGGACCCACCGGGTGGCGTCCAGCTGCAGGACGGCCTCGTCGAGGGACCCCGGGCCGGGGGAGAGCCACGGGTGGAAGCCGACCCCGTAGGGGGCATCGGCCGTGCCTGTGTTGGTGGCCGTGGTGGTGATGCGGAGCCCCTCGGCGTCGAGCAGGTAGCGCACGGCCACGGTCAGCGCAAACGGGTAGCCCGGCGTGGGGGGAAGGTCGATCGCGAGCGCAACGCTCGAGTCGGTGTGCGTCTCGACCCGCCACCGCTGCCAACTCGTCAGACCGTGCAGTGCCGTCCCTCGTGCGGGCTCGGTCAGCGGCAGCTGGTAGTCGACCGCGTCCCAGGTGTAGCGACCGTCCCGGATGCGGTTCGGCCACGGTGTCAGGACCGCGCCGTTGGAGGCCGGTGGGAGCTCGTCCGCTGCGAAGGGGACGACGACGTCACGGCCTCCGACGTGGAACTCGCGCAGATGGGCGCCGACCTCGGTCACGGTCGCGACCGCCTGGCCATGGGTGATGCGGAACTGTTGTCCGGTGGGAGAGGTGGAAGACACGGAACTCACCCTACTGGCCCTGGGCGGGTCGCTCGCGGCCGGTGTGCCCGAGTGCCCCTCGCGCCGACGGGGGCCGAGCGGGCATACTGGACGCTCGATCAACGGCCGACCATCGGGGGAGACGATGCGCACGACCACGCCTGGTGAGAGCGGGGAGCCGCCCTCGACGCGGACGGCGGCGCCCATCGAGGAGACCCTGGCCGGTCTTGGCCGGCAGTCCCACCTGCTCATCGCCCGGATGTGCCAGCAGGGTCGCTCCCTGGAGGACGTCGCCCGTGAGCTCGATCTGGACGTGACGACGATGGCCGCGCGTGCCGTCCACGCCGATCGGCAGTTCCGCCGCGCGCACCTCGCGCCGCTCATCACGGCTGCGGACGGGGTCATCTGCGACAGGTACCGCAGGCGGCTGGTCGCTGCGGCGGTTGCGGGCAAGGAGCTACCCGACGCCCGGCACGGCCGCACCTGTGCGCCATGCCGCGCCCAGACCGGTGCGCTCGCGACGGCGGGTGCTCAGCTGGACGCATTCCTCGCCCCCTTGGCCGCCACGATGTTCCTCGCTCCCGGTGCGGTGGACCTCGAGGACCAGGCCGACGAGCGGCACAGCCGCCGTCGGACGGTGCCGTGGCGCATCCCGGTCGGCGTGGCATTCCTGCTGCTGGGCCTGCTCGTGCTCGTGCTGCCCTCGGCCTTCGGTCCGCTGGCCTCCGGCGCCCAGCAGTCGGAGCAGCAGGCACAGCAGCCGGCAGCTCCTGGTGCCGATGACGGAGGTGACGACGCCGGCACCGGACTGGCGCGCGAGTCCGGTGGGTTGCGCGAGTCCGACGGAATCGTCACCGACCCCGGCAAGGAACAGGACGAGCAGCTCGACCAGCAGCAGGGCCGTGAGGCGGCCGACGCGCCGAGCGGCACCTCCGGTGAGACAGCCGACGCTTCGAGCAGCACCGCGGACCAGGCCCCGGGCACCGCCGGTGGCCCGGCTCCGGCCGCCGGTGGATCGACCGTCCCGCCGGGCGATGCGGGGCCGTCCACCGGTTCCTCCGGCGGCGCCACCACTCCGAGCAGCCCGAGCCCCTCGCAGCCCAGCGGGCCGGAGCCGACGCAGCCCACCCAGCCGAGCGGCCCGAGCCCGACGCCGAGCCCGACCACGCCCGCGCCGCAGCCGTCGGAGCCGACGTCGCCCGCTCCCAGCCCCACGCAGCCGCCGGAGCCGACCACGCCGCCCGCGCCCAGCCCGACGACGCCCGCACCGAGCCCGACGACGCCGAACCCGACCACGCCCGCCGAGCCGGAGCCCGACGAGGACGAGAACTCGCCCGGCCTCGTCGGCGGAGTGGTCGACATCATCGACGACCTACTCGACGGGCTGCTCGGGTCCCCCTGACGGGGACCTGACGGCGCGAGCGCCTCGGTGCCCCCGGCGGGAGCCGTCGCTTCGCTCCTCCCGAATCCAGCCGGAGCACGACGGCGCAAGCGCCTCGGTGCCCCCGGCGGGAGCCGTCGCTTCGCTCCTCCCGAATCCAGCCGGAGCACGACGGCGCGAGCGCCTCGGTGCCCCCGGCGGGATTCGAACCCACGACCTTCTGCTCCGGAGGCAGACGCTCTATCCACTGAGCTACGGGGGCGGACTCCTGCTGATTCGCAGGGGCTGACGCCGCACGGGAGCCTATCAGGGCATCGGCCGGTGCGAGAAATCACGCCGGTGTTGGTCGAGGGGCCACCTCGGGGGGAGGATCGCCACGTGACCGATCCGCAACGCTCCTCGCCGCAGCCCCGACCGCTCGTCTGGCCGGAGGACCTGGCGCGGGCGATCGTCGAGGCGCTCGATCTGGGTGGCCGGGTGAACGTGCCGCTGCGCGCCGTCACCACCGGGGACGCGGACTGGCGAACCGACGTCGCGCGCACCCTGCCCGGTGAGGCCGACCGGGCCGCCGCGACGCTGGCGCAGGCGTTGCAGCGCCATCCCGATGTCCGCGCGTGCCGCGCCGAGGGGCCCGCGGTCAGCATCACCCTGACGATCGCGAGCCTGATGCGCGTGGTGCCGGAGATCCTGCTCGGTGGCCTCCCCACCCCGCCGGACGGGCCGGCGGCGGCTGCCGGGCCTGCGCTGGCGGAGCAGCTCGCCGAGGTGCGCCTGTGCCACGCTCGGGCGCGCTCGATCTCCCGCTCGGCGCGTGCGCACGGAGTCGGTCCGGATACCGCCCACGGCAGCCTCGACGATGCCACGGTCAGCGACCGTAGGCTGCTCACCACTCTCGCGGGTGCGCCCGGGGTGCTGCGCAGCGGACGCGAGCGAGCCGTCCAGGCACACGCGCGCGCCCTGGCCGCGGCGCACCAGCGCTGGTTCACCTCCACGCGCGCCTCGCCCCGTGGACAGGAGGCGATAACCTCGACACACCGCACCCGCCTGGCCATCAACGACGCCGTCGCGCTCGCTCTCGCAGCGGAGCTGAACGCCGTCGGCCTCGACGCCCCGGAGCACCTGTGACCCACCCGACCAGCCCCGACCTGTGGCCCGAGAGCACCACCGTCGTCGACGGCGTGCTGCACCTGGGCGGGCTCTCGGCGCCATGGCTGGCGCAGACCTTCGGGACCCCCGCCTACCTGCTGGACGTACCGGGCCTGCGCCGGCGCGCCGCCGACTACCGGCGCGCCTTCACCGAGGCGTTCGCCCCGGCCGAGGTGAGCGTCTACTACGCCGGCAAGGCGTTCCTGAGCACCGCCGTCGCCCGCTGGGTACAGGCCGAGGGCCTGGGCATCGACACGGCCTCCGCCGGTGAGCTCGCCACCGCGCTGGCCGCCGGGGTCGAGGGCGCCGCGATCGGCCTGCACGGCAACAACAAGTCCGTCGAGGAGATCGATCTCGCGCTCGAGCGAGGCGTCGGTCGCCTGGTCATCGACTCCCTGCCGGAGATCGACCTGGTCGCGGCCCGGGCCGCCGCCCTCGGACGGCGCGCTCCGGTCATGGTGCGGGTGACCACCGGCGTGCACGCCGGCGGGCACGACTTCATCGCGACGGCGCACGAGGACCAGAAGTTCGGGCTCTCCCTCGCCAGTGGCGCCGCGCTGGAGGCGCTGGAGCGGATCGTCGCCCACGAGCATCTCGACCTGGTCGGTCTGCACTCCCACATCGGCTCCCAGATCCTCGACCCCGAGGGCTTCGCCGCCGCGGCCGCCGCTCTCCTCGGCCTGCGCGCCACGCTGGTGCAGCGCACGGGCCACCTGGCGGGCGAGCTGGATCTGGGTGGCGGGTACGGCATCGCCTACACCCCCCAGGAGCAGGCGGTGGACATCGACGCGCTTGCGCGCTCGCTCGCCGCGGCGTGCCGGGCGGAGTGTGAGCGGCTCGGCACCGCGCAGCCGTCCTACTCCTTCGAGCCGGGCCGGGCGATCGTCGGCCCGAACATGCTCACCCTCTACCGCGTCGGCACCGTCAAGCCGGTCCGGCTGGACGGCGGCGGATCGCGGCTGTACGTCTCGGTGGACGGCGGGATGAGCGATAACATCCGCCCCGCCCTGTACGGGGCGGACTACCACGCCGAGATCGCCGGACGGAGCTCGTCCGCCGGCCCGGTGCCAGCCCGGGTGGTCGGCAAACACTGCGAGAGCGGTGACATCGTGGTGCGTGACGTCGACCTGCCCGCCGACATCCGCACCGGCGACCTGCTCGCCGTGCCCGCCACCGGCGCCTACGGCCGCTCGATGGCCTCCCAGTACAACCTGGTCCCGCGCCCGCCGGTGGTCGCCGTGGGCGAGGGGCAGCCGCGCGAGATCGTGCGGCGCGAGACGGTGGACGACCTGCTCGCGCTCGACCTCGGCTGACGCCCCGGCGCGGGGACCGACCGGTGCGTGGGACGCCCGGCGCCCGCGCGCGCCGGACCTCTATTGTTGACACGACTGTGACTGAAGATCTCGTGAAGGAGACCATGAACGACGGCGCCCCCGCCACCCTCCGGGTGGCCGTGCTCGGATGCGGAGTGGTCGGGACCGAGGTGGTCCGCCGCCTCGTGACGAGTGCCCCCGAGCTCCACGCACGCACCGGCACCCGGCTGGACCTGGTGGGTATCGGCGTGCGCTCGACCGCCACACCGCGCGCCGAGGTCGTCCCGGCCCACCTGCTCACCGAGGATCTGCACGCCCTGGTCACCGGCGCCGATATCGTGATCGAGTTGCTGGGTGGCATCGAACCCGCCCGGGCCCTGATCCGCGAGGCACTCGCTGCCGGAGCGAGCGTGGTGACGGCCAACAAAGCCCTGCTCGCCCAGCACGGTTCGGAGCTGTACGAAGCCGCCGATGCCGCCCGCGTCGACCTCTTCTACGAGGCCGCCGTCGCCGGTGCGGTCCCGGTGGTGCGCGGAGTGCGCGAGTCCCTCGCCGGGGACCGCATCACCCGCGTGCTCGGCATCGTCAACGGCACCACGAACTACATCCTGGACGAGATGACCTCCGGCGGGCTGGACTTCGGGAAGGCCCTGGCCCAGGCGCAGGAGCTCGGCTACGCCGAGGCGGACCCGACGGCCGACGTCGAGGGCCTGGACGCCGCGGCGAAGGCCACCATCCTCGCCTCGCTCGCGTTCCACTCCCGCACCCGGCTCGAGGACGTTCCCGTCCAGGGCATCACCTCCATCAGCCCGGAGGACATCGCCTCGGCCGCCCAGACCGGGCACGTGATCAAGCTCCTCGCGATCGCCGAGCAGGGCAGCTACGACGGCGTGGGCGGCCTGGCCGTGCGCGTGCACCCCGCGCTGGTCCCGGTCGATCACCCGCTGGCGAGCGTGCGCGGCCCCTACAACGCCGTGTTCGTGGAGGCCGAGGCCGCCGGCACGCTGATGTTCTACGGGGCCGGTGCCGGGGGAGAGGCGACTTCGAGTGCGGTGCTGGGGGACGTCGTCGCCGCGGCGCGTCATCGCGTGAACGGGGGCAAGGCGCCCTCGGAGTCCGCGCACGCGGCACTGCCGCCGATGCCCGCCCAGGCGGTCACCACCCGGTACCAGATGCGCCTGGACGTGCTCGACGTGCCCGGTGTGCTCGCCGAGATCGCCGCGGTGGTCGCCGCGCACGGGGTCTCGATCGAGACCGTGCGCCAGGGGATGCGCGACCCCGAGGAGGGGGCCGCGCTCGTGATCGTCACGCACTCGGCCAGCGAATCGGCCCTGGCCGCCACCGTGGCCGACCTGGATACCCTCGACGTCGTCGAACGGATCACCTCGATCCTGCGTGTGGAAGGAACCTGATGGCCAAGCCGTGGCGCGGCGTGATCGCCGAGTACGCCGACAAGCTCCCGATCGAGGACGGCGATCCCGTCGTGACGCTGGGCGAGGGAGGGACACCGCTCGTCCCGGCGCCGTCCCTCTCGGCCGCCACCGGAGCGCAGGTCTACCTCAAGGTCGAGGGGGCCAACCCCACCGGGTCCTTCAAGGACCGGGGAATGACGATGGCCATGAGCAAGGTGGCCGGGACCGGCACCGAGGTGGTCGTGTGCGCCTCGACCGGCAACACCTCCGCCTCGGCCGCGGCGTACGCCGTCCGGGCGGGCCTGGGATGCGCGGTGGTGCTCCCGCAGGGCAAGATCGCCGCCGGCAAGATCGCCCAGGCGATCGTGCACGGCGCCACCCTGCTCGCCGTGGACGGCAACTTCGACGACTGCCTGCGGATCGTGCGCGAGCTCGCCGAGGCCTACCCGGTCGCGCTGGTGAACTCGGTCAACCCGTACCGGCTGCAGGGGCAGAAGACGGCCGCCTTCGAGGTGGTCGACGCCCTCGGTGACGCACCGGCGATCCACGTGCTGCCCGTCGGCAACGCCGGCAACATCGCGGCCTACTGGATGGGCTACCGGGAGTATGCCGCGGACGGCCTCGCCACCCGCACACCCCAGATGTGGGGGGTGCAGGCCGATGGCGCCGCCCCGCTGGTGAAGGGAGAGCCGGTGGAGTTCCCCGAGACCGTGGCCACGGCGATCCGGATCGGCAACCCCGCCTCCTGGCAGCTGGCCGTGGCCGCCCGGGACGACTCCGGGGGCCGGATCGACGCCGTCACCGACGCACAGATCCTCGATGCCCAGGCCATGATCGCCTCGCAGGTGGGGGTCTTCGTGGAGCCGGCCTCCGCCGCCGGGGTCGCCGGTCTGCTGGCCCGGGCCGAGGCCGGGGAGGTACCCGAGGGAGCCACCATCGTCTGCACCGTCACCGGCAACGGCCTCAAGGACACCGCCACGGCGCTGGGGGAGCGCTCGGTCGATCCCCAGGTGATCGGAACCGACGTCGCGGACGCGGCCCGCGCGCTCGGCCTGCACTGACATGCGACTGGTCCGCGACGAGGTCCGGGTGCAGGTGCCGGCCACCAGCGCCAACCTGGGGCCCGGCTTCGACTCCTTCGGCCTGGCGCACGCCCTCCACGACCGGGTGCGCGTGCGCGCCACCGCCGGCCGTACGGAGGTTCGCGTCTTCGGTGAGGGAGCGGGGGAGGTGCCCGGCGGCGACGATCACCTCGTCGTGCGCGCCCTGCGCGCAGGCCTGGACCACGCCGGGGCCCCGCAGGCCGGGTTCTCGCTGGACTGCGAGAACGCGATCCCGCACGGGCGCGGACTCGGCTCCAGCGCCGCCGCTGTCGTAGCCGGTCTGGTGGCGGCGCGCGGACTGATCAGCGAGCCCGAGGCCCTGGACGATCATGTCCTGCTCCAGCTCGCGACGGAGTTCGAGGGACATCCCGACAACGCGGCTCCGGCGCTGCTCGGTGGGGCGACCGTCGCCTGGATGAACGGGCGCGAGGCGCACGCGGCCCGGATCGAGGTCGATCCCCGCATCGCCGTCACCGTGCTGATTCCCACCGAACGCCTGCCGACGAGCCGGGCCCGTGCCGCGCTACCGGCCACCGTGGCCCACGCCGATGCCGCCTTCAATGCCGGTCGCGCCGGACTGCTCACGCTTGCCCTGAGCTCCCGCCCGGATCTGCTGCTGCCGGCGACGGCCGATCGGCTGCACCAGGCACAGCGCGCCGACGCGATGATGGCCAGCATCGCCCTGGTGGGCCGGTTGCGTGAGGCGGGCCATCCGGCCGTCGTCTCGGGCGCGGGTCCGACGGTGCTCGTGCTCGCCGACCTCGGCGGTGAGGTGGTCGCCGGCCTGGGGCCGGAGTGGACCGTGCGCCGTCCGGCGATCGATGCCGACGGAGCCCGCACGATCCCGACCCACGCCGAGGCACAGCGGGCGAGCGGGCAGCACTGACGGGCCACGTCCTCGTCGCAGCCGCGGTGCTAGGCTGAGCGGGCATACCGAGTCTGGGCCCCGGCCCGGTCGGTCGTGCCCGTCCACGTGCGGCGTTGCCGCGGGCGTGGCCCCCCATCCGTACCGGCCCGTCGTGGCCGATGTCATCCGGCGCACCGGACACCTCTGATCGGGTACGCGTCGAGAGAAGGAATCTCGTGTCAGACCCCACCCCCACGTCCACCGGCGGCCGCAGCGGCGCGCTGTCCACGCTGCGGCTGGCCGAGCTGCAGGCGCTCGCGGCCGAGATGGGCATCGCCGGTACCGGCCGGATGCGCAAGAGCGACCTGGTCGCGGCCATCCGGGAGGCGCGCGGTGGCGCGCGCGCCGCCGTGGACCGGGCCCCCAAGGAGCAGGCACCGAAGGAGCAGGCCGTCAAGGAGCAGGCACCGAAGGAGCAGGCCGTCAAGGAGCAGGCACCGAAGGAGCAGGCCGCCAAGGAGCAGGCACCCAAGGAGCAGGCGCCGCGGAGCCAGCGCCGCAAGGACCAGGGGCGACCGGACCGGACGCAGCAGACCCGGGGTGCGAGCGATCAGCCGGCGGGCGGCCAGGACGTCGCCGGGCAGGACGCGGGCGGGCAGGACGCGGGCGGTCAGGACGGCGGGCAACGCCGGAACCGGCGCGCTCGTTCGTCCGGTCGTCAGGAGCAGCTCGAGCTGCCCGAGTCGAACCGGTCCGGCGGCGAGTCCTCCCGCACGCCGTCCCTGGACGACATCCGCCTGCCGGAGGGCCGGCGGCCCGACGGCCAGGAGGAGCAGAACTCCCCGGCGCAGGGCTCGGCCGGTCGGGACTCCCAGCGCAGTGACCGCAGTGACCGCAGTGACCGTAACGACCGTAACGATGCCGAGGACGACCGCTCCGGGCGCCGTCGGCGGGGGCGCGACCGCTACCGCGACCGCAAGCGCCGGGGGCGTGGCCCGGAGCCGGTCGAGGAGGACGTCGAGGTCAACGAGGACGACGTGCTGCTCCCCGTGGGCGGCATCCTCGACGTGCTCGACAACTACGCCTTCGTCCGCACCAGCGGGTACCTGCCCGGATCCAACGACGTCTACGTCTCCCTGGGACAGGTCAAGAAGTACGGGCTGCGCCGCGGTGACGCGATCCTCGGCGCCGTCCGCCAGCCCCAGGAGGGTGAGAACAACCAGCGCCAGAAGTACAACGCGCTGGTGCGTCTGGACCAGGTCAACGGCGTGCCGCTGGAGGAGGTCGGGACCCGTCCGGACTTCTCGAAGCTGACGCCGCTCTACCCGCAGGAGCGGCTGCGGCTGGAGCGCGACAGCAAGGACCTCACCACCCGGATCGTCGATCTCGTCGCCCCGATCGGCAAGGGGCAGCGCGGCCTGATCGTCGCCCCGCCGAAGGCAGGGAAGACGATCGTGATGCAGCACATCGCGAACGCCATCACCGCCAACAACCCCGATGTGCACCTGATGGTCGTCCTCGTGGACGAACGGCCCGAAGAGGTCACCGACATGGAGCGCACGGTCTCCGGTGAGGTGATCGCCTCGACCTTCGACCGCCCCGCCTCCGATCACACCATCGTGGCCGAGTTGGCGATTGAGCGCGCCAAGCGCCTCGTCGAGCTCGGTCAGGACGTGGTGGTGCTGCTGGACTCGCTCACCCGGCTCTCCCGGGCCTACAACCTCGCGGCGCCGGCCTCGGGCCGGATCCTCTCCGGTGGGGTGGACGCCTCGGCGCTGTACCCGCCGAAGAAGTTCTTCGGCGCGGCGCGCAACATCGAGCACGGCGGGTCGCTGACCATCCTCGCCTCGGCGCTGGTGGAGACCGGCTCCAAGATGGACGAGGTGATCTTCGAGGAGTTCAAGGGCACGGGGAACATGGAGTTGCGGCTCTCGCGTCACCTGGCCGACAAGCGCATCTTCCCCGCCGTGGACGTCAACATGTCCGGGACCCGCCGTGAGGAGCTGCTGGCCTCGGCCGAGGAGCTGGCGATCATCTTCAAGCTGCGGCGGCTGCTGGGCTCGCTCGACCAGCAGCAGGCGATCGAACTGATCCAGTCCAAGCTGCGCAGCACCGCCTCGAACGCCGAGTTCCTGCTCACGGTCAACAAGACCACGCCCACGCACGACTAGCGGTCCGGCGCAGGATCACGATCGGCGTCGAGGGAAGGTCACAGATGAGCGAGGAGTTCGTCGCGGTGGATCCGCTGCTCGCGGAGTACACCGAGATCGAGGCTGCCCTGGCGGACCCGCAGGTGCACGCCGACCAGGCGCGCGCCCGCACCCTGGGGCGCCGCTACGCCGAGCTCGGCCGGGTGGTGGGCGCCTACCGGGCCTGGCGGGCTGCGTGCGAGGACGCGGAGGCCGCGGCCGAGCTGGCCGCTGACGACCCGGCCTTCGCCGCCGAGATCGAGCCGTTGCGCGAGGCTGCGGCTGCGGCGTCCGAGACGCTGCGCCGAGTCCTGGTGCCGCGCGACCCCGACGACGGACGCGACGTGATCCTGCAGGTGAAGGCCGGCGAAGGCGGCGAGGAGTCCGCGCTGTTCGCCGCCGACCTGGTGCGCATGTACCAGCGGTTCGCCGAGCGGCAGGGCTGGACGACCCAGCTGCTCGACCACACCCAGTCCGATCTGGGTGGGTACAAGGACGTCTCGCTCGCGGTGAAGTCACGCTCGAACGACCCGGCCGAGGGCGTGTGGGCATCGTTGAAGTACGAGGGCGGGGTACACCGGGTCCAGCGTGTGCCGGTGACGGAGTCACAGGGGCGCATCCACACCTCGGCGGCCGGCGTGCTGGTCTTCCCCGAGGTGGAGGACGCCGGCGAGGTCGAGATCGACCAGAACGACCTGCGCATCGACGTCTTCCGGTCCTCCGGGCCGGGTGGGCAGAGCGTCAACACCACCGACTCGGCCGTGCGGATCACGCACCTGCCCACCGGCATCGTGGTCTCGATGCAGAACGAGAAGTCACAGCTGCAGAACCGGGAGCAGGCCATGCGCGTGCTGCGCGCCCGGCTGCTCGCCGCCCAGCAGGAGGCCGCCGACGCCGAGGCCGCCGAGCTGCGCCGCTCCCAGGTGCGCACCGTGGACCGCTCCGAGCGCATCCGGACCTACAACTTCCCCGAGAACCGCATCGCCGACCACCGCACCGGATACAAGGCCTACAACCTCGACCAGGTCCTCGCCGGCGAGCTCGGCCCGGTGATCGGATCCGCAATCGCGATGGACGAGGCGGAGCGGCTCGCCGGCGCCGGTGAGGTGTGAGCCCGCGACCGGGACCTGCGCCTGCGCTGGCTGACTTGGTCCGAGCCGCCACCGCCGTGCTCGCGGAGGCCGGCGTCGCGTCCCCGCAGGCCGATGCGCTCGCCCTCGCCGAGCACGTGCTGGGCCTGGAGCGACTGGTCCTGGCGACGGCCCCCGAGCCTCCCGCCGACTTCCCGGGGCGGTACGCGCAGGCGGTGGACCGCCGCCGGCGACGCGTGCCGCTGCAGCACATCACCGGCGCGGCGCACTTCCGCTACCTGCGGCTGGAGGTCGGGCCCGGTGTCTTCGTCCCCCGGCCCGAGACCGAGGTGGTGGCCGGCGCGGCGATCGAGGAGGCGTGCACGCGGGCCCGGCCCGTGGTGGTGGACCTGTGCGCGGGCAGCGGTGCGATCGCACTGAGCGTCGCCCGGGAGGTGCACGCGGCGGTGGTCACCGCCGTCGAGCTGGGAGCCGAGCCCGTCGCCACGATCGAGGCGAACGCGCGGCGGCTCGGTCTGTCGGTGCGGGTGGTCCGCGCCGATGCCACCGAACCTGGCACGCTGCGCGAGCTCGACGGGAGGGTCGACGTCGTCGTGGCGAATCCGCCCTACATCCCGCCCGACGCCGTGCCGGTCGATCCCGAGGTGCGCGACCACGATCCCGACCTGGCCCTCTACGGCGGTGGGAGCGACGGTCTCGAGATCCCGCGCGGAGTGCTCGGCCGCGGGATCGCACTGCTGCGCTCGGGTGGACTGCTGGTGATGGAGCACGCGGAGGTGCAGGCGGCCGCCGTCCGGGCTCTGGCCCGCGAGAGTGGCGCGCTCGAGGAGATCAGCACCGGGGTCGATCTGACCGGCCGTGACCGGATGCTGGTGGCGCGGCGCCGGTAGGTTCGCTCCTCAGCGCTGCAGGCGGTGCCGGGTGATCATCGTCGCCACGTACCAGCCCAGCCCGACACCGGCGAGGTCGGCCACGACATCGGCCACGTCCCCGGTGCGCCCGGGCAGCACCAGGTGCTGGACGAGCTCGCTGACGCCCGCGTGCACGGCCAGGACGGCCGCGAGCGGGACGCCCGGCAGCCGCAGCAGCCGTCCGGTGAGCATCACCAGGGCGAACACGAGCACGTGGACTGCCTTGTCCGCGCCGGGCGGGCCGGATGGTCCGCCGGGGGTGGTCGGCAGGTAGAGGGCTACGAGGTGGATCCCGACCGCGCCGGCGAAGGCCAGGCGCAGCACCCAGGTGCTCGCGGAGGCCGGCTGCCTCGGGGTCGGGTCCGGCGCCTCGCGGCGGGAGTGGGGGGATTCGGGCACGGCGACAGCCTGCCATGTGCGTGTCCCGTGCCGGGGCGTGACAGACTCTGACCTCGTGAGCGAGGTACACCTGAGGGACTGTTCAGACGCCGGTTCGCGAGCCGGCCATCTCGATGCCGCCGTCTCCACGCTGGCGAGCGGCCAGCTCGTCGTGCTGCCGACCGACACGGTCTACGGCGTCGCTGCCGACGCCTTCACGCCGAAGGCGGTCGCGTCGCTGCTGCGCGCGAAGGGCCGGGGCCGGCAGATGCCTCCGCCGGTGCTGATCGGGGACGTCCGCACGCTGGACGGGCTGGCGACCGAGATCCCGCCGGCCGTGCGGGACCTGGTCGCCGAGTTCTGGCCCGGACCGTTGACGATCATCCTCACCGCGCAACCGAGCCTGCACTGGGACCTGGGGGAGACCCACGGCACCGTGGCACTGCGCATGCCCGACGACGAGGTGGCGCTGGCGCTGCTGCGACGCACCGGTCCGCTCGCGGTCTCCAGCGCGAACAAGACGGGCCAGGACTCGGCCACCACCTGTGCCGTCGCCGCCCAGCAGCTCGGCCGGTCCGTGAAGGTCTACCTCGACGGCGGAGCGACCCCTGGTCCGGTGCCGTCCACCATCGTTGACGCGACCGGGGCGCAGTTGCGGATCGTGCGCGAGGGGGCGCTCACCGCCGAGGAGCTCGGCTCGATCGCTCCCGAGCTGCTGCCGGAGAACCAGCCACACGACGAGGTCGAGGCCGAGCCGGAGGCCGGCACGGCTGAGCACGACTCCGCCCCGGACGAGGCCGGCGACGGTGTCAGTGGCAGCGCCGACGACGAGCGCGGTGGTGCTGCCCAGCCGTGAGGGTCTACCTGCTGGTGCTCGCCGTCGCGGCGGTCGTCACCTACCTGACCACGCCGCTGGCCCGCCGGCTGGCGCAGCGGGTCGGTGCGGTCACGGCAGTACGGGCCCGCGACGTGCACACGGTGCCCACGCCCCGGCTCGGCGGTGTGGCGATGGTCGGTGGGCTCGGCTGCGCGCTGCTGTTCGCCTCGCGCACCGAGTTCCTCGGCCCGGTCTTCGACGACACGTTGCCCTGGGCCATCCTCGTGTGCGCGGCCGCGCTGTGCCTGCTCGGCGTGGCGGACGACATCTGGGACCTGGACTGGATCACCAAGCTCATCGGGCAGGTGCTGGTGGCCGGTGTGCTCGCCTGGCAGGGGGTGGCGCTGGTGACGCTGCCGATCTTCGGCCTGACGATCGGGTCCGGCCGGCTGATCCTGTTCGCCACGGTGCTGGTGGTGGTGGTGGCCATCAACGCCGTCAACTGGGTCGACGGGCTCGATGGGCTCGCTGCCGGGGTGATCGCCATCGGTGGCAGCGCGTTCTTCGTCTACACCTACCTGCTGACCAGGAACAACAATCCGACGGACTACTCCGACCTGGCCACCGTGGTGATCGCGGCCCTCGTGGGGGCCTGCCTCGGGTTCCTTCCCCACAACTTCCACCCGGCCCGCATCTTCATGGGTGACTCCGGCGCCATGCCGCTGGGGATGACGATCGCGGCGGCCGCCATCGTGGTGACCGGCCAGATCGACCCGGCCGTGCTCGAGTCCCGGCAGGCTCTGCCGGCGTTCGTGCCGATCGTGCTCCCGGTCGCAGTGCTGCTGCTGCCGCTGCTCGATGTGGCGATCACGAGTGTGCGGCGGTTGCTCAAGGGCAAGTCGCCCTTCCACGCCGACCGCACCCACCTGCACCACAAGCTGCTCGACCTCGGGCACTCCCACCGCCGGGCAGTGGCGATCATGTACGCCTGGACCACGGTGGTCTCCTTCTCCGCGGCCGCGCTGGTCGTCTTCCCGGTCCGGCAGGTGCTGATCGGGGCCGTGATTGGTGCGGCGCTCGCCACGGTGATTACGGTGGTGCCCATCCCGACGCCGTCGTTCATGAAACAGCGTACGGTCGGCCGCCGCTCGAGCTGAAGGACACCACCGTGCCCGAACCTGCGTTCCTCAACGACCGCTACATCCGCACCGATGCGGTGCTCGCGCTGATCCGGACCGTGCTGCGGCGACTGCTGCTCGCCTCCGCCGCCATCGCCGTGCTGTCCGTGCTCGTCGGTCTGCTCGTGGCCGGTCTGCCCGGGGTGTGGGCGGGCCTTCTCGCCGCCGGGATCTCGCTGGTGTTCACCGCCACCACGGTCCTGGGGCTCCACCTGGTGGCCGGGCGGGGCCCGGAACTGCTCCAGATCGTGCTGCTGGGCGGGTGGCTGGTGAAGATGGCACTGCTGGCCGTCGCGCTGTTGTGGCTGCGTGACCAGGACTTCTACCACCGTGGCGTCTTCCTCGGCACCCTGTTCGTCGCGGTCATCGCCGCCGTGCTCGTCGAGCTGATCACGATCGCCTCCTCGAAGGTGCCCTATGTCACCCCGCAGACCCAGGTCACGCCCGAGCCGGGCGATGGCCCCGAGGGCGACTCACCCGACCGCGGCGAGGCGGACCAGCCTTCACAGGAGCGTCACGATCCACGTGCGTGATCAGGTAGGCTGACCGCAGTCACTTCCAGCCCACCTGAGTTCGATTTCTGCGGTGTTGCCCGGAGCCGGTCAGCACCACGTCGAGCTCGATGTTCCTGGGGAGTTCACCCTGTCCACCGCAGCGATCGCCGTGCCCATCCGTGCCGAGGGCGAAGACGACGGCGGCTTCCACGCCCCCGGCATGGAGGAGTTCTTCCCCGGTGCCATCTTCGGTAGCACCGAGCTGAGCTCGTTCTTCGGTTTCGACCGGATCATGCTGGTCCGGCTCGTCGTCGTGGTCGTGCTGTTGCTCCTGCTGTGGCTGGCCACGCGGCGCGCGTCCCTGATCCCTGGTCGCGGCCAGAGCCTGGTCGAGCTGGGTGTCGGCTTCGTGCGTCACCAGATCGCCGAGCAGATCATGGGCAAGGAGCGCGCCCGGCCGCACCTGGCGATGCTCACCACGATCTTCTTCACGGTGCTGGCGATGAATCTCGCCGGCGTCGTCCCGTTCCTGAACATCGGCGGCACCTCCCGCGTGGGTCTGCCGCTGGTGCTGGCGCTGTGGGTGTTCATCGCCTACCTGGCCGCCGGTGTCCGTGCGCACGGGATCGGCAAGTACCTGAAGTCCCAGCTCTTCCCCGCGGGCGTGCCGTGGCCGGCATACTTCCTGATCACCCCGATCGAGATCCTGCAGGTCTTCGTCCTGCGCCCGGCCACGCTCACCCTGCGTCTGCTGGCCAACATGATGGCCGGCCACCTGATGCTCGTGCTGTGCTTCTCCGCCACGCACTTCCTGCTGCTCGAGGGCGGCGGGCTCATCAAGGTCACCGGGCTGCTGGCTCTCGGCGGCGGCCTGTTCATCACCCTGTTCGAGGTCTTCGTCTCCGTCCTCCAGGCCTACATCTTCACCCTGCTCTCCGCGATCTACCTGAACTTCGCCCTCGAAGAGGAGCACTGACCCCCGCACGGGGGCAGGCCCGCGGACCACACACTCACCCGTAGCACCCATCACCCGACGCTCGACGTGAGCGCCAAAGGAAGGAAACATCGTGGAAGGTAACATCGCGACCATCGGTTACGGTCTCGCCACTCTCGGCCCGGGCGTCGGCCTCGGCCTGATGATCGGCCAGACCCAGGCCGCCACGGCTCGTCAGCCCGAGGTTGCCGGGCGTCTGTTCACGAACATGATGATCGGTGCGGCCCTCATCGAGGTGCTCGGTCTGCTCGGCCTCGTCGCCGGGCTCATGTTCTGATCGACCCCTGACACTCGGCGTTGGGAGCCATCATGTTCACCGCAAGCGAGACGCCCATGCCGCTGCTGCCGGCCGGCTACGACATCATCTGGTCGCTCGTCGTCACGGTCATCATCGCGTTCTTCTTCTTCCGGTACCTGCTGCCGAAGCTGAACGCGATCCTCGACGAGCGTGCCGCGAAGATCGAGGGTGGGCTGCAGCTGGCTGAGCAGGCCAAGGCCGAGGCCGCCGAGTCGCGGGCCGAGGTCGAGCGCGAGCTCGTCGCCGCCCGCAAGCAGGCGGCCGGTATCCGGGAGGAAGCCACGGCGGACGGCGCCCAGATCGTCGCCGAGGCCAAGAGCAAGGCCCAGGCGGAGGCGAACCGCATCGCGGAGAACGCTCAGCGCCAGATCGAGGCCGAGCGCCAGTCGGCGATCGTGTCCTTGCGTTCGGAGGTGGGGGAGCTGGCCACCGAGCTCGCCTCACGCATCGTCGGGGAGTCCCTCGCCGATGACGCCCGGCAGTCGCGCGTCATCGACCGCTTCCTCGCCGAGCTCGACAGCACCGTCGACGAGCCCGTCGCGGCTGGTTCACCGGCCACGCCGAACGCGTCCTCGCCGCAGTCGGAGGCGTGATGCGGGCGAACAGCCAGGCCACCACCGATGCCGCTCGTGAGCGTTTCGAGCCCGTGCTGCGTGCGGCTGGTGCGGGGGCGGACCAGTACGGCAGTGAGTTGTTCGCCGTCGTGGACGTGCTCGACTCGGCGGCAGGTCTGCGCCGTGCGGTGACCGATCCCTCCCGCGAGGGTTCGGACAAGGCCGCGGTGATGACCGATGTCTTCGGCGGCAAGGTCAGTGAACAGGTCAGCGACCTGCTCGCGGGTCTGGCCCGTGGGCGCTGGTCGGCCGACGCCGACATCTCCGACGCCACCGAGATCGTCGGTACCGACGCCGTCCTGGCCAGTGCGGAGGCGGCCGGGACGTTGCTCGAGGTGGAGACCCAGCTGTTCTCGGTCATCCGCCTGCTCGCGGACAACCGCGAGCTGCGCCTGGCGCTGTCGGACAAGTCACGAACCCTGGCCGAGCGCACCGCACTGCTCTCCTCCCTCGTCCGGGGCAAGGTCGAGCCGCAGACTGCCGCGCTGCTCTCGCGCGCGATCGGTAACCGCCGGTCCACGACGCTCACGGCCGGACTGGTCCGGCTCAACGAGGCGGCGGCGGCCCGTCGGCAGCAGCTCGTGGCCACGGTCACTGCGGCCGTGCCGCTCACCGCCGCGCAGCGCGAGAAGCTGAGTGGCATCCTCGAGCGTGCCTACGGGCGCGCCGTCCAGTTGAACGTGGCCGTGGAGCCCGACGTCGTAGGCGGCGTCCGGATCCAGATCGGCGACCAGGTCGTGGACTCGACCACGCTCACCCGCCTCGACGAGGCCCGCCGGCGTCTCGTCGGCTGACCCGCCCCATCGCTGAAGAACGAACCGATCGCCACCGTTCGGCGGTCTAAGGAGAAGGACGCACAAGATGGCTGAACTGACGATCAAGCCCGAGGAGATCCGGGCTGCGCTGGACAGCTTCGTGAACTCCTACGAGCCGTCCGCGAGCGCGGCGGAGGAGGTCGGCACCGTCACCCTGGCGGCCGACGGTATCGCGGAGGTCGAAGGTCTGCCCGGCGTGATGGCGAATGAGCTGCTCACGTTCGAGGACGGCACGCTGGGCCTGGCCCTGAACCTCGACGTGCGCTCGATCGGTGTCGTGGTGCTGGGTGAGTTCCAGGGAATCGAGCAGGGCCAGAGCGTGCGCCGTACCGGCGAGGTGCTCTCGGTCGCCGTCGGTGACGGTTACCTCGGCCGCGTCGTGGACCCGCTCGGCAGCCCCATCGACGGGCTCGGCGAGATCGCGACCGAGGGCCGGCGCGCCCTCGAGCTCCAGGCCGCCGGCGTGATGGAGCGCAAGAGCGTCCACGAGCCGCTGCAGACCGGTCTGAAGAGCATCGACGCGATGATCCCGGTGGGCCGCGGTCAGCGTCAGCTGATCATCGGTGACCGCCAGACCGGCAAGACCGCGATCGCGCTCGACGCGATCATCAACCAGAAGGCCAACTGGGAGAGCGGGGACCCGGACAAGCAGGTCCGCTGCATCTATGTGGCCATCGGTCAGAAGGGCTCGACCATCGCCTCCGTGCGCGGGGCGCTGGAGGAGGCCGGGGCGCTGGACTACACCACGATCGTGGCCGCTCCCGCCTCGGACGCGGCCGGCTTCAAGTACATCGCCCCCTACACCGGCTCGGCCATCGGCCAGCACTGGATGTACCAGGGCAAGCACGTGCTCATCGTCTTCGACGACCTGTCCAAGCAGGCCGAGGCCTACCGTGCGGTCTCGCTGCTGCTGCGCCGCCCGCCGGGCCGTGAGGCCTACCCGGGTGACGTGTTCTACCTGCACTCCCGTCTGCTCGAGCGTTGCGCGAAGCTCTCCGACGAGCTCGGTGCCGGCTCGATGACCGGCCTTCCGCTCATCGAGACCAAGGCCAACGACGTCTCGGCCTACATCCCGACGAACGTCATCTCGATCACCGACGGGCAGATCTTCCTCCAGTCCGATCTGTTCAACTCGGGCCAGCGCCCCGCCGTCGACGTGGGTATATCGGTCTCCCGCGTGGGTGGTGACGCGCAGATCAAGGCGATGAAGAAGGTCGCCGGAACGCTGAAGATCGACCTCGCGCAGTACCGCTCGCTCGAGGCGTTCGCGATGTTCGCCTCCGACCTGGACCCGGCCTCGCGCCGTCAGCTCACCCGTGGTGCACGGCTGATGGAGCTGCTCAAGCAGCCGCAGTACTCCCCGATGGATGCCGAGGACCAGGTCGTCTCGATCTGGGCCGGCACCAACGGCTACTTCGACGACGTCGAGCTCAGTGACGTGCGCCGGTTCGAGTCCGAGCTGCTCGATCACGTCCGGCGCCACACCGGCGTGCTGGACACGATCCGCTCGACCGGCAAGTTCGAGGACGAGACCGCCGACGAGCTGCGCACCGCCGTCGAGAAGTTCCGCGAGAGCTTCCTCGGGTCCGAGCCCTCCGCCCCCGTGGGCGACGAGGTGGACGACTCCGAGGACGTGGACATCGACCAGGAGCAGATCGTCCGGCAGAAGCGGGGCTGAGCATGGGCGCCCAGCAGCGGATCTACAAGCAGAGGATCAGGTCCACCCAGACCCTCAAGAAGATGTTCCGCGCCATGGAGCTCATCGCCGCCTCCCGGATCGGCAAGGCGCGCGACCGCGCCGTCAAGGCGAGCCCCTATGCGCGGGCCATCACGCGGGCGGTCTCGGCCGTGGCCACCCACACCGACATCGAGCACCCGCTCACCTCCGAGCGCACCGACACCAACCGCGCGGCAGTGCTCGTGGTGACGGCCGACCGTGGCCAGGCCGGTGCGTACTCGGCGTCGGTGCTGCGCGAGGCCGAGCGGTTGCGGATGCAGCTGGAGGAGGAGGGCAAGGAGGTCGCCCTCTACGTCACCGGACGCCGGGGCGTGAGCTTCTACCAGTTCCGCCGCCGGGAGATCGTCAGGAGCTGGACCGGCAACTCCGACAGCCCGGATCTGGAGACAGCCGAGGAGATCGGCACCACGCTGCTCGAGGCGTTCCAGGCGCCGGCCGATCAGGGCGGGGTGGCCGAGCTGCACGTGGTGTTCACGCAGTTCAGGTCGATGGTCTCCCAGGAGCCGCAGGTCATCCGGTTGCTCCCGCTCGAGGTGGTCGACGGCGTCGCCCCTGCCGGGGAGAAGACGTTGCCGCTGTACGAGTTCGAGCCCTCCCCGGAGGCCGTGCTCGATGCGCTCCTGCCGCGCTACATCCGCAGCAGGCTCTTCAATGCGCTGCTGCAGGCCGCCGCCTCCGAGCTGGCGGCGCGGCAGCGGGCGATGAACACGGCGACCAAGAACGCCGAGGACATCATCAGAAAGTACACGCGGCTTGCCAACCAGGCGCGGCAGGCCGAGATCACCCAGGAGATCAGCGAGATCGTCTCGGGTTCCGACGCCCTGGCCGCCAGCTGAGCACCCACCCACACGAAGGAACGCACTCACATGACTGCTACCGCATCCGAGGCACCGGCCAGCGGCGCCGGCGAGCCGGGCGTGGGCCGGATCGCCCGCGTGATCGGCCCCGTGCTGGACATCGAGTTCCCGCCGGACGCCATCCCGGAGATGTACAACGCCCTCACCACCCGGGTGGACCTGCCCGGGCAGGACGCCTATGACATGACGCTTGAGGTCGCCCAGCACCTGGGTGACAACATGGTGCGTGCCATCGCGCTCAAGCCCACCGACGGGCTCGTGCGTGGCGGTGAGGTGAAGGACACCGGTGCGCCGATCTCGGTGCCGGTCGGGGACGTCACCAAGGGCAAGGTCTTCAACGTGACCGGTGACGCTCTCAACCTCGCCGAGGGCGAGACCCTCGAGGTGACCGAGCGCTGGCCGATCCACCGCACCCCGCCGAAGTTCGACCAGCTCGAGTCCAAGACGCAGATGTTCGAGACCGGCATCAAGTCGATCGACCTGCTCACCCCGTACGTGCAGGGTGGCAAGATCGGTCTCTTCGGTGGCGCCGGTGTGGGCAAGACGGTGCTCATCCAGGAGATGATCTACCGCGTGGCCGCCGACCACGGTGGTGTGTCGGTGTTCGCAGGCGTGGGTGAGCGCACCCGTGAGGGCGGCGACCTCATCGACGAGATGGACGAGGCCGGGGTCTTCGACAAGACCGCCCTCGTCTTCGGTCAGATGGACGAGCCGCCGGGCACGCGTTTGCGGGTGGCGCTGTCGGCGCTGACGATGGCGGAGTACTTCCGTGACGTGCAGAAGCAGGACGTGCTGCTGTTCATCGACAACATCTTCCGCTTCACCCAGGCCGGCCAGGAGGTCTCCACGCTGCTGGGCCGCATGCCCTCGGCCGTGGGCTACCAGCCCACGCTGGCCGACGAGATGGGTCTGCTGCAGGAGCGCATCACTTCCACGCGCGGTCACTCGATCACCTCGCTGCAGGCGATCTATGTGCCGGCGGACGACTACACCGACCCGGCCCCGGCAACGACGTTCGCCCACCTCGACGCCACGACCGAGCTCTCCCGTGAGATCGCCTCGCGTGGTCTGTACCCGGCGATCGACCCGCTGGCCTCCACCTCCCGGATCCTGGACCCGCAGTACGTGGGGGAGGAGCACTACCGGGTGGCGAACCAGGTCAAGGCGATCCTGCAGAAGAACAAGGAACTGCAGGACATCATCGCGATCCTCGGTATCGATGAGCTGTCCGAAGAGGACAAGGTCACCGTGAACCGGGCCCGCCGGATCGAGCAGTTCCTCTCGCAGAACACCTACATGGCCGAGAAGTTCACCGGCGTGAAGGGATCGACGGTGCCGCTGAGCGAGACCATCGAGGCCTTCAGCAAGATCGCCGGCGGCGAGTTCGACCACGTGCCCGAGCAGGCCTTCTTCAACATCGGTGGGCTCGAGGACCTCGAGCGCAACGCGCAGAGGCTCAGCGACGAGGGCTGAGACCACTCACGACGAACGAAGGAGGCGGCGTGCCGCTGAAGGTGGAGATGGTCTCGGCCGACCGCACCTGGTGGTCGGGCGAGGCGCAGAGCGTCGGCGCACCCGCCGCCGACGGTGACCTGGGGATCCTCCCGGGCCACCAGCCGGTGCTGGCGGTCTTGCGTGCCGGCACGGTGCGGGTACGCCCGGCCGAGGGCGAGCCCGTGACCATGGACGTCAGCGGGGGCTTCCTCTCGGTGGACTCCGACGACGTCACGATCGTCGTGGACCCCAGCACGTCGGAGGACGCTGCCGGCGTAGGCGAGAGCTGAGGGCCGCATGAGGGTGGCCGTCATCGCCGTCGTCGTGGTGATGATTGCTGCCCTCGTGCTCGCCGCCCTGTTCTTCTGGCGCCTGCACGCGCTCGGCCGTCGTGTCGGCTCCTTCGAGTGCTCGGTGCACGGCGGTTCCCGCTGGGTGTCCGGGATCGCCGACTACACACGGGACCACCTCGACTTCTACGAGGTGGTCTCGTTGTCGTTGCGCCCCTCCCGGCGCTGGGCGCGGCGTGAGCTGGACATGATCGCCAGGCGCCGCCGGCAGGTGCACGGCCACCCCGAACCGGTCAGTGAGGCGCGGTGCTCCTATCGCGGTGAGGAGTTCGTGCTCTCGGCCCCGGACGGAGCCCTCGACGGGCTGCGTTCCTGGCTGGAGGCTGCACCTCCGGACCACACGACGTCCCGTATCGTGTAGGCGTGAGGATCGTCGTTGCCGCCTGCTCGGTGGACTACTCCGGCCGGCTGACCGCGCATCTACCGCTGGCGCCTCGGGTGCTGATGATCAAGGCCGACGGCTCGGTCCTGGTCCACTCCGACGGCGGCTCCTACAAGCCGCTGAACTGGATGACCCCGCCCTGCAGTGTCACCGAGTCCGAGCCGACCCCGGACCAGCGCGAGGAGGGTGTTAGCGCGGTCTGGACGGTGCAGAACAGCAAGTCCGACGACCGGCTGGTCATCTCCCTGCACCAGGTCGAGGCCGACCACCAGTTCGAGCTGGGTGTGGACCCGGGCCTGGTCAAGGACGGGGTCGAGGCGCACCTGCAGAAGCTGCTCGCCGAGCAGATCGCGCTGCTCGGCGACGGGCACGCGCTGGTGCGGCGCGAGTACCCGACCGCGATCGGGCCGGTCGACATCCTCGCCCGGGGTGCCGGTGGGCACGTGGCGGTGGAGATCAAGCGCCGGGGGGACATCGACGGGGTCGAGCAGCTGACCAGGTACCTCGAGCTGCTCAACCGTGACCCGCTGCTGGCCCCGGTGGCGGGCGTGTTCGCCGCACAGGAGATCAAGCCTCAGGCCCGGGTGCTGGCCACCGACCGGGGGATCCGGTGCCTGGTGCTCGACTACGACGCGATGCGCGGGATCGACGACGTCGACTCCCGCCTGTTCTGAAAGGGAACCCGCCATGGTGCAGGCAGTACGCGGGCGTGTGCTCACGCCCGAGCAGGAGATCGGCGACGGCGTCGTGTGCTGGGAGGGGGAGCGGCTCACCTTCGTCGGGGCCGCCGAGCAGGCGCCCACCGATGTGGCCGCCCACCTCGATCCCGCGCCGGATCAGCTCGTGCTGCCCGGGCTCGTGGACGTGCACAACCACGGCGGTGGCGGGGTGAGCATCCCCGCGGTCGAGAGCGGCGCGGAGGCGATGGGTGCGGTGCTCGAGCACCGCCGTCACGGGACCACCCGGATGCTGGCGTCGCTGGTGACGGCCTCCCCGGAGGTCCTCCTGGCCCGCACGGCCGTGCTCGCCGAGCTGGCCGAGTCCGGTGAGATCGAGGGCATCCACTCCGAGGGCCCGTTCCTGGCGTCGGCGCGCTGTGGCGCGCAGGACCCCGCGTTCCTGAGCGACGGCGACCCCGCCCTGGTGAGGCGGATGGCCGCGGCCGCCCGTGGTCACCTGCGCACCATGACCGTGGCCCCCGAGGTCCCCGGCGCCGACGAGGTGCTGGCGGCGCTGCTGGAGGCCGGCGTGCTGCCCTCGATCGGGCACACCGACGCCTCGGCCGCGGACACGCGCGCCGCCGTCGAGCGCATCGTGGGCCGCCTCGCAGGCACGGGGCGCCGTGCCACGGTCACGCACCTGTTCAACGGCATGCGCCCGCTGCACCACCGCGAACCCGGGCCGATCCCGGTGGTGCTGGCCGCCGCCCGCCGGGGGGAGGTCGTGCTGGAGCTGATCGGCGACGGCGTGCACCTGGACCCCGAGCTGGTGCGTGACATCGTCGCCACGGCCGGTGCCGAGAACGTCGCGCTGGTCACCGATGCGATGGCCGCCGCCGGGATGGCGGACGGCGACTACGTGCTCGGCAGCCTGGACGTGCAGGTCGCCGACGGCGTGGCGCGACTGGTCCACGGCGGATCCATCGCCGGCGGGACGGCGCACCTGATCGACGTCGTACGCCTCACCGTGGCCGGGGGAGTCCCGCTCGTGGACGCCGTCCGGGCCGCCTCACTGACCCCGGCCGGGGTGCTGGCCGGCACCGCCGAGGCCCCCGTCGGTGCCCTGCGCGCCGGCTACCGGGCGGACGTGCTGATCACCGATGCCGACCTGCAGGTCCGACGGGTGGTCCGCGATGGCGCCGAGGTCCGGCAGGGATAGTCCGGCCCCGCTCAACCGGCGTGAACACGCCAGGTGGTGCCCGGGGACGTGCGGACGACGGCGACCCCGCCGGGCTGGATCACCAGGCCGCCGTCCGTGGGCCGGTCGGTGAGCAGGTCATGACCGGGACCGGTCACGGTGAGCACCTGGTCGCCGTGGTGCAGGCAGAACACGTAGTCGCCGTTCGCGCCGCGCCGGCGCACCACCTCCAGGCCCGTCCCGACGGCGTCCGGCACCTCGGGCGTGATGCCCTCCGCGGCGCACAGCCGTGACCAGAAGTCATCGCGCGCGTCCTGCCGTAGGCGAGCCGAGAGGTAGGTGCTACGGCCCGTCCCGACGGCGTGGCGTGCGATCGCCGGCAGGCCCGCCAGGTCGCCACTCGCGTAGGCGGCGAGCTCCTGAGCGCCTGTCAGTGTCATGCGTTCGGTCCACTCCTCGACCGTGGAACCGTCCGACAGTGTGACGGTCTCACCGGGCGCGAGTGGCCAGATCTCCTCGACGCGCACCCCGAGCAGCTCCCGGATCCGGCCCGGATAGCCGCCGAGGACGACCCGCTGGTGCTCGTCGGCGATTCCACTGAAGGCGCCGACCACCAGGTGCCCTCCGCTCCTCACGTAGTCCTCCAGCCAGGCGACGGTGGCGTCATCCATGGCGAACAGGCTGGGGACGGCCAGCACCCGGTACCGGGAGGCATCGGCGTCCGGCCGGACGAACTCGGCCGCGATGCCCGCCCGCCACAGCGAGCGGTGCGTGGCGCGGACCTCGGCCGAGTAGTCGAGGGATTCGTTCGGAAGATGGGGCGTCTCCAGCGACCACCAGCCGTTCGCATCCCAGACGATGCCGACCTCGGTCTCGATCAGCGGGCCCTCGGCCGGCGGCTCGGCCACCTCGGCGATCTGCTCGAGCATGCGCCCGAGGGCGACGGTGGCCTCGAATCCGCGGCTCTCGGGACCTGCGTGCGGCACCAGCGCTCCGTGCCAGGACTCGGCACCGGCGGCCGAGGCACGCCACTGGAAGAACAGCGACCCTTGGGAGCCGCGGGCGATGTACCCGAGGGAGTTGCGGATCATCCGATCGGGATCCTTGACGTAGGTGCGGTCGCCCTCGCGGATGCCGACGGCGTTCTGCTCCATCAGCAGCCACGGTCCGCCGGCCCACGAGCGGGTCAGGTCACCGGCGTAGGCCACGTGCGTCTCGCCGTCGGGACCGGTGGTGTCGAGATAGTGGTCGATCGAGATCAGGTCCTGCTGCTCGGCCCACCTCCACTGGTCCAGGTGGTTCCACGTGGGCAGCATGAGGTTCGTGGTCACCGGGGCTGCCGATCCGGCGTCGCGGATCTCGGCCACCTGCTCGGAGTAGGCGGCGAGCATCTCGTCCGAGCAGAACCGCTTGAAGTCGACCACCTGCGCCGGGTTGTGGAGGTACTGGGTCTGCATCGGCGGCAGGATGTCCTCCCACTCGCCGTAGTGCTGGGACCAGAAGGCGGTGTACCACGCGTCGTTCAGCGCCTCGAGGTTTCCGTAGCGTTGCTGCAGCCAGCGGCGGAACGCGGCGGCGGCGTGCGGGCCATGGTCGATGGTGCCGTACTCGTTGTGCACGTGCCAGCCGCGCAGCCGAGGGTGGTGGCCGTACCGATCGGCGAGCATCCGCGCCACGCGCCGGGCAGCGTCCCGGTAGGCCGGGGAGCTGATGGCGTAGGTGTCCCGCGAACCGTGCAGCACCCGGCTGCCGTCCGGGCGCACCGGCAGGGCGTCGGGATGGGCGCGGGTCAGCCACGGGGGAGGGGACGCCGTCGGGGTGGCGAGGAAGAACGAGACGCCGGCCGCGTCGAGGGCGTCGATGACCTCGTCCAGCCAGCCGGTGTCGTACTCGCCCTCGCGGGGCTCGAGCAGAGCCCAGGAGAACACCCCGATGGTGGTGGTGTTCACACCGGCGCGGCGCATCAGCTCCATGTCCTCAGCCCACACCTCGCGGGGCCACTGCTCGGGGTTGTAGTCGCCGCCGAACAGGAAGGACGAGGTGGGGAAGGCGTGCGTGGTCATGATGGGTGCCTCTCGATCGTCTCGTGCGGGCGGTCAGCCCTTGATCCCGCCACTGAGCAGGTCCACCCTCCAGTAGCGCTGCAGTACCAGCATCATCACCACCAGCGGGATGATCGCCACGGCGGCGCCGATGATCGCCAGGCTGTACAGCGATGGGGTGCCCGAACCCTTCGACAGCAGTGTGTACAGGCCCACGGTGAGGGGGTACATCCGCTCGTCGGAGAGCATGATGAACGGCAGCAGGAAATTGTTCCAGATGCTCACGAACTGCAGCAGGAAGATCGTGACCATCCCAGGGATCATCATCGGCAGGGCGATGGCGGTGAAGATCCGGGCGTCGTTCGCGCCGTCGATCCTGGCCGCCTCGATGGTGTCACTCGGCACCGACGATCCGGCGAAGACGCGGGCCAGGTAGATGGCGAACGGTGAGATCAGCGAGGGGAGCAGGACCGACCAGTAGGAGCCGGCCAGCCCGATCTCGGACATCAGCAGGTACTGCGGGATGGCCAGGGTGATCCCGGGCAGCAGCACTCCACCGAGGATCGCGTAGAAGACGAGCTGGCGGCCCGGGAAGCTGTACTTGGCGAGGGCGAAGCCGGCCATGGTGGAGATCAGTGTGCAGGCGAAGGCACCGAAGCCGGCGAAGAGGAGACTGTTGAGGACCCACTGCCCGTACTGTCCGCCGCCGTAGGCGAGCAGATCGCGCACGTTCTCCACCAGTCCCGTTCCCGGGGCGAAGGTGAAGGTGGTGAACAGCTCCGAGTTGGACTTGGTCGAGGCGATCACCACCCAGGCGACCGGTACGAGGCAGTACAGGGCGCCGAGCATCAGCACCAGCGTCGGGAGCACATGACCGCGGCGTCGTGAGCGAGCTGCGGGTGCTGCGGCAGCGGAGACGGGCCGTGCGAGCGTGGTGGTGGCAGTCATCAGGACACTCCCAGGCTGCGCCGCTGGGTCAGGCGCAGCAGCACGACGGACACGACCAGCGTGCCGAGGGCGAGGACCACCGAGGACGCGGCCGCGAGGGACAGGTCGTCCCGGACGAAGGCGTCGCGGTAGATCTTCATCAGCGGCACCCAGGTCTGGGAGATCGAGTTGGTCATCGGCCGCAGCGTGGTGGGTTCGCCGTACACCTGCAGGGTGCCGATGAGGGCAAAGAGGCCGGTCAGGACGAGTGCGGGGCCGACCAGCGGGATCTTGATCCGGTAGGCGATGTGCCACTCGTTGGCACCGTCGAGGCGGGCCGCCTCGTAGACCTCGCCGGGGATCCCCCGCAGCGAGGTGTAGAGGATGATCATGTTGAAGCCGACACCGGTCCAGATCGCGATGTTCGCCACCGAGGGGAACAGCATGCCCCCCTCCACCACCGCAACCGGGTCCAGGCCGAGCCGGCGCAGCAGGTAGTTGAGCGGGCTGGTCGAGGGCAGGTAGAGGAAGCCCCAGAGCAGCGAGGCGATCACACCGGGGACGGCGTACGGGATGAAGATCGCGGTGCGGGCGAACCTGGCGCCGGCCACCCGGGGGAGGTCGAGCAGCAGCGCGAAGGTCAACGCCAGGCCGAGTGTCACCGGGACGGCGATGATGCCGTAGATGGCGAGCCGCCCGAATCCCGCGAGGAACTCCGGGTCGGTGAAGGTGGCCACGTAGTTCTGGAAGCCGACCCAGGTCTCCTCCTGCACCCCGAAGGGCCCGCCGCCGCTGACCCGCAGTCCACGGAAGCTGAGGTAGACCGCGTAGCCGATCGGGATGGCGAGGAAGGCGAGGTACAGCAGACCCGCCGGCAGCAGGAAGCCGTACGGGGCCACCCAGCGCCGCCGGCGGCGCGGTGTCTGTTCGGTGACGGTGCTCATCGGGTCAGTCGGAGGTGACCGTGAAGCCGGCGGTCTCCATGTCCTCGACCACGACGTCCTGCGTCGTGGCCAGCGCCTCGCTCAGTGGCGTGTCGTTCTCGATGGCGGAGGCCATCGCGTCCTGGAAGGCGCTCGAGGCCACGTTCACGTTCGGCCCCCAGCTGATGTCCGGGACGGTGTTCGCGGCGATCTCGGCGGCGACCTGCCAGTAGTCCTCCTGCTGGGGCATGAGCAACGGCGGCTCGGAGTCGAGGGTGAGCTGCTGACCGCTGAGCGAGGCGGGGTACTGCCCCTGCTCGATCTGGATCGCGGCTGCTTCCTCGCTCGCCATCCACGCGGCGAACTCGGACGCGGCTTCGGCCTGCTCGGCCGAGGTGGTCACCACCACGGCGGACCCACCCTGGAAGGCCACCGACGGGTCACCCTCCTCCCACTGGGGCAGCGGGGCCATGGCCCACTCGCCGGCCATCGGCTCGGCGATCCCGTAGAGCACTCCGGCCGCCCACAGTCCCGCGGGCCAGGCGAGGATCTCGCCGGCGTTGAGCGCGGCGTTCCACTCCGGGGTGAGCAGCGGCTCGGCGAGCACGAGGTCACGGTCGATCAGGTCCTGCCAGTAGTCGGCGACCTCGAGCGAGGCCTCGCTATCGATGCCGACGGTCCAGGCATCGCCGTCCACGCTCCACCACTCGGCCCCGGCCTGCTGGGCGAAGCCGGCGAATCCGCCGAACTCGCCCGGGGCGAAGGTGGCGATGTAGGTGTCCGGATCGGCGTCGCGGACCTGTTCGGCCGCCACCGCGAACTCCTCCCAGGTAGTCGGGACCTCGACCCCGAGCTCATCGAAGCGGGCCTGGTTGTAGGTCATCGCCATCGGCCCGGCGTCCTGCGGCACGCCATAGCTGGCACCGTCGAAGGTGGCTTGGCTCCAGACCCCCGGGGCGTACTCGCCCTCCAGGTCGCCCGTGTACTCGCTGATGTCAGCGGCCACGCCGGCCACGATCATCGCGGGCAGCGTGTTGTACTCCACGAGTGCCACATCCGGGGCGTTCTCCGCGCGGGTCGCGGTGACCAGCTTCGCGGACGAGTCCCCGCCACCACCGGCATCGGTGTGTACCACCTGGATGTCCGGGTTGGCCTCGTTCCACGCGTCCACCATGGGCTGCTGGGCGGTGCCCCACGCCCAGTAGTCGATGGTGATCGGGCCCTCCGGGGAGTCGCCCTCGTCGGCCGCGGACCCCTCGTCCGGGGAACAGGCGACGAGGGTGAGGCCCGTCGCGGTCGCCGTTGCTGCGGCCATGAGGCGTCTGCGCATGTGTGACATCTCCTTCGACGTTGTGAAGCACGCCCGACCGACATTGGTGAAGCGCTTCGACTGAACCGCATGATCATGACCCGCTCCGGGCGGCGGTGTCAACGGCAGTACGTGAAACAGAGCGGCCGGTCCGCGTCGAAGCGCTTGTTCCCCTCGTGCGGCGCCGACCTCAGGCGGGGGGCGCCGCCGTGCTGGCGCGGTCGGTGAGTCCGGCGCGGACGAGCCTGGTCTCCGGGACGCCGGCACCGCTCAGTGCCGCGACCGCCATGTCCACGGCCGTCGCGCCGATGGCGTGCGCAGGCACTTCGATCGAGCTCAGCGGCGCGGCCTGCTGCTCGGCGATGCTCGGCGGCGCCACGGCGATCACCGAGATGTCCTCGGGGATGCGCCAGTTGCGGTCGCGAAGCACGTCGAGCACGCTCGGGAGGGCGGCCTCGTGATGAACCACGAGCGCCGTCGGGCGGTCCGCCACGTCGAGGACCTCGCTCATCGAGGCGGCCACCGCATCACGCCGAGCGGCCGTCGGGATGACATCGAGGCGGACGTCGCATGCGGAAGCGGTCTGCGCGAGCCCCCGCACCATGCGTTCGACGAAGGACATCCGCCGCTCGAAGGTCGTCGGAGGCGGACCGACGAGTGCGATCCGGCGGTGGCCTCGGCCTGCCAGGTGCCGGACGGCCAGGCGACCCGCATCCTCGAAGTCGAAGTCGACGCAGCTCAGCCCGTGCGGATCCGCCGGGAGCCCGATCAGGATCGCGGGCACCTTCGCCCGCGCCAGGTGATCGATGCGGGGGTCATCGGTCTGCACGCTCATCGCGATGATCGCGTCTGCGGTCGAGCCCGCCCACAGGCGCTGGCCGGCCGCCGGATCGTCGTCTGTCACCAGCAGGACGTCATAGCCCTGGACCCGGGCCCGGGGAGCGATGCCGGCCACGAACTGCATGAGCACATTGACATCCACCTCCGGTCGCAGCATCGAGGTCCCAGGAGTGAGCGGGAGCGGCACCATCAACGCCATCACCTGAGTGCGCGCCGAGGCGAGGGCGCGGGCCCCGGCATGCGGGTGATAGCCCAGTTCGCTGATCGCGGCCTCGACCCGTGTGCGCGTCGCGGCGGAGATCGAACGCTTACCCGAGAGCACGTAGGAGACGGTCGAGGCGGCGACACCCGCGTGGCGGGCGACATCGTCGATCGTGGCCACCGTCGTCCTCCTCGTCCTCACTTTTGCGCCGGAGCTCCACCGGCCCGTACAGTGCCGACGGTACCGTGTTGAAGCGCTTCGACAACGAGAGTCGAAGTCCAGCTGCGCCAACACCATGTCCGGGCACGTGGCCCGCGAGGAGACGAGCATGAAGTTCACCGACGGCTACTGGCTCCCGCGCGAGGGAGTGCAGATCCTGCGCCCCCGGGAGGTCGAGAGCGTCGAGGACGGCGGCGACCACCTCCTCGTGCATGCGGCCACCGCGCCGCTGCGCCGTCGGGGGGACACGCTGAACCGGCCGATGATCACCATCCGGATCGACTCACCGGCAGAGGGCGTGATCGGTGTCCGGATCGAGCACTTCGCCGGTCGCCGCCCGCGCGGTCCCCACTTCGCTCTCGCCACCGGGAGCGCACCGGTGTCCACCGAGGTGCCTGCGGACGGCCCGGCCACCCTCACCACGGGCGATCTGACCGCGCGCGTCGCCGCTGCCGGTCCCTGGCGGCTCGACCTGGTCCGCGGCGACGGTACGATCCTGACCACCGCGAGCGCCGAGGGAACCGCTGTCATCGACGCCCCGGACGGGTCCTACGTGCGAGAGCAGCACGACCTGGCGATCGGTGAGCACCTGTACGGCCTCGGCGAGCGATTCGGTCCGCTCGTCAAGAACGGGCAGAGCATCGACGTCTGGAACGCCGATGGCGGTACCTCCTCGGAACAGGCCTACAAGAACGTGCCCTTCCACCTCTCCGACCGCGGGTACGGCGTCTTCGTCGATCACCCCGAGCGGGTCTCCTACGAGATCGCCTCCGAGGTGGCCTCCCGCACCCAGTTCTCCGTCGCCGGTCAGCACCTGCAGTACTACGTGATCGACGGCCCGGACCCGAAGGACGTGCTGCGCCGCTACACCGCGCTGACGGGCCGCCCCGCGCAGGTGCCCACCTGGTCCTACGGGCTGTGGCTGTCCACCTCGTTCACCACCGACTACGACGAGGCCACCGTCACCTCCTTCATCGACGGCATGGCCGAGCGCGACCTGCCGCTGTCGGTCTTCCACTTCGACTGCTTCTGGATGCGGCAGTTCCACTGGTCCGACTTCGTCTGGGATCCGGCGACCTTCGCCGACCCGGAGGGCATGCTGCGGCGCCTGCACGAGCGTGGCCTGAAGGTGTGCGTGTGGATCAACCCCTACATCGCCCAGCGCTCCCGCCTCTTCGCCGAGGGCGCCGAGAAGGGGTACCTGGTCACCACCGCCGAGGGCGACGTCTGGCAGTGGGACATGTGGCAGGCGGGAATGGCACTGGTGGACTTCACCAACCCCGAGGCGTGGGCCTGGTACCAGGGGCATCTGCGCACGCTGCTGCGCCAGGGGGTGGACGCCTTCAAGACCGACTTCGGGGAGCGCATCCCCACTGACGTCCGCTGGCACGACGGCTCGGATCCGCAACGGATGCACAACTACTACGCCCAGCTGTACAACCAGTGCGTCTTCGAGGTGCTGGAGGACGAGCGGGGTCGGGGCGAGGCTGTCGTCTTCGCCCGCGCGGCCACCGCAGGTGGGCAGCAGTTCCCGGTGCACTGGGGTGGGGACTGCGAGTCCACCTTTCTCGCGATGGCCGAATCGCTGCGCGGCGGGCTCTCCCTGGCGGCCTCCGGTTTCGGCTTCTGGAGTCATGACATCGGCGGTTTCGAGGGCACGCCGGCCCCGGAGGTCTTCAAGCGCTGGGTGGCCTTCGGCCTGCTCTCCTCCCACAGCCGGCTGCACGGTTCGAGCTCCTACCGGGTGCCGTGGGCCTTCGACGAGGAGTCGGTGAGGGTCACCCGCACCTTCACCCACCTCAAGCACCGGCTGATGCCCTATCTCGCCCGCGCCGGGCAGGTCGCCACCACCGAGGGCGTGCCGGTGATGCGCCCGATGATGATGGATTTCCCCGCGGACCGCTCCGCCTCGGCTGCCGACACGCAGTACATGCTGGGCTCGGATCTGCTCGTGGCACCCGTCTTCGATCCGCGCGAGGTCGAGTACTACCTGCCCGAGGGCACCTGGACGCACGTGCTCACTGGCGAGCGCGTGAGCGGCGGCCGGTGGGTGCGCGAGCGGCACGGCTTCGACTCCGTCCCACTCCTCGCACGCCCGGGCAGCGTGATCGCCTTCGGATCCCGCACCGATCGCCCGGACTATCCCTACGCCGAGGGCGTCGAGCTGCACGTCTTCGAGCCGGCCGAGGGCGCCGAGGTGTCCGTGCAGGTGCCCACCCCCGACGGCGGAGGGTGCGCCGCCGAGTTCACCGTGCGCCGGTCCGGTGGCCGGCTGGAGACCGCGCTCGTGCGGGGCCAGGCGCCCGGGTGGGCGCTGGTGCACCGGGGGCGGCGGCAGGAGGCTGCCGGGAGCAGCCTCACCGTCACGATCGAGGAGTGAGGCGCATGTTCGGACCCGACTTCGTCTGGGGCTCGGCCACCGCCGCCTACCAGGTGGAGGGTGCCGCCACCGAGGGCGGGCGCGGCCCCTCGATCTGGGACGTCTTCTCCCATACTCCGGGCAGGACGTTCAACGGTGACACCGGCGATGTGGCGATCGACCACTATCACCGGATGCGTGAGGACGTCGCGCTGATGGCTGACCTCGGCCTGGGTGCCTACCGCTTCTCCATCTCCTGGCCGCGCGTGCAGCCCGGGGGAGGCGGGCAGCTCAACCCCGAGGGCGTCGCGTTCTACTCCGGCCTGGTCGACGCGCTCCTCGAAGCCGGCATCACCCCCGTGGTCACGCTCTATCACTGGGATCTGCCGGCCGAGCTGCAGGACGCGGGCGGCTGGACGAACCGGGACACCGCCCATGCCTTCGCCGAGTACGCCCGCCTCATGGCCGGCGAGCTCGGGGGCAGGGTGAGGATGTGGACCACCCTGAACGAACCCTGGTGCGCCGCCTTCCTCGGCTATGCCTCCGGTGTGCATGCCCCGGGGATCACCGATCCCGTCGCGGCCCTGCAGGCGGCCCACCACCTGAACCTCGCCCACGGCCTCGCCGTGGCGGCCATCCGCGATGAGCTGGGTTCGGACGTGACCCTCGCGGTCACGCTCAACACCCACGTCAATCGCCCGGCTGACCCCGGCGACCCGGGTGACGTGGACGCGGTGAGGCGAGTGGACGCCGTCGGGAACCGGATCTTCCTCGACCCGATGCTGCGCGGGTACTACCCGCAGGATCTGCTCGACGACGTCGCCCACCTCACCGATTTCTCCTTCGTGCACGAGGGGGACACGGCGCTGATCCACCAGCCGGTCGACGTGCTCGGCGTGAACTACTACTGCACCGGGATCGCCCGGGCACATCGCGGGGGCGCGCGCGAGAGCTCGACCACGCACGGCGACTCTCCTCACAGCCCGTGGGTCGGGGCCGACGATGTGGAGCTGCCACCGGTACCCGGCCCGCACACGGCCATGGGGTGGAACATCGATCCCGACGGCCTGGTGGAGCTGCTCGTGCGCCTGCACCACGAGTACCGCGTCCCGATGATGGTGACCGAGAACGGCGCCGCGTTCGAGGACGAGGTGGGTGCCGACGGCATCGTCCACGACGCCCACCGCATCGGCTACCTGCGCGGGCACATCGATGCCGTCCGTCGCGCACGTGAGGCCGGCGCGGATGTGCGTGGCTACTTCGTGTGGTCGCTGTTCGACAACTTCGAATGGGCCTACGGCTACGAGCGCCGGTTCGGGATCGTCCGGGTGGACTACGACACCCAGGCGCGCACCCCGAAGGACTCGGCGCGCTGGTACGCCCGTCTCGTCGCGACCGGTGAGCTGGACCCGCTCACCCCTTGACCCCGCCCGCCATCGCGAAGCCGGCGCCCAGGCGCCGTCCGAGCAGCAGGTACAGCACCACCACCGGCAGCGAGTACAGGATCGAGAAGGCGGCGAGCTGGCCGTAGGCGACCTGCCCGTACTGGCTGGAGAAGGTGTACAGGCTCACCGCCGCCGGCAGCTTCTCGGGCGAGAGCAGCAGCATGAACGGCACGAAGAAGTTCCCCCACATCTGCACGAAGGTGAAGATGGTGACCACAGCCGTGCCCGGGCGCATCAGCGGGAGCACGATCTTGCGCAGCGTCTGCATCATCGTCGCCCCCTCGGTCCAGGCGCTCTCCTCCAGCTCCTTGGGCACCCCGTCCATGAAGTTCTTGGTGAGGAAGATGCCGTAGGGCAGTGCGGAGGTCCCGAGGAACACTGTCGCGCCGAGCATCGAGTCCACCAGGTTGACCTGGACGAACATCGCGTACACCGGGATCATCACCGCGGTGATGGGCAGTCCGGTGGCGAAGATGATCGTCAGCAGGAACGGCCGCTTGGCCCGGGAGCTGTACCGCGAGAGCGGATAGGCCGCCAGGGCCGAGCACACCACGGTGATCAGGGTGCCGCCGCCACACAGCACGAGCGAGTTCCACATCGGCCGGTACGTGGTCTCCTCGTTCAGCACGGCGTCGTAGTTGCCCAGCGTCGGACTCGTGGGGAACTGCACGGCCAGGGTGGCGTCGGGGTGGATCGAGGCGAAGATGACCCACAGCAGCGGCACCGAGAACAGGGCGGCGATCAGCACCAGCAGGGTGTTGGAGATCCCGTCGGCGACACGGGCGCGGGTCGGTCGACCGCTGGCGGGAGCGGTGGCCACGGCGCTCACATCTTCTCCTCTCGCGGGAGCATACGGAGATAGGCGATCGAGGCCAGCGCTCCGATCAGCAGCAGCAGCAGAGCCACCGCCGTGCCGTAACCGAGCTGGCCGAAGGAGAAGGCCTGCTCGTACATGTACAGCGGCAGGGTCTGGCTCGAGGTTCCCGGCCCGCCCCCGGTCATGATGAAGATGAGCCCGAACACGCTCAGCGTCTGCAGCGTGATCAGCATCAGGTTGGTCATGATCGTGCGCCGGATGATGGGCACCGTGATCGAGACGAACCGGCGCACCGCGCCGGCACCGTCGATCTGCGCGGCCTCGACCACATCGGTGGAGACCTCCGACAGCGCCGCGGTGTACATCAGCATGGTGAACGCGGCCCCGCGCCAGATGTTGGCGAAGGAGACCGCCAGGATCGGCAGCGCGAACAGCCAGTTCTGGTCCGGCAGGCCGAGCGTGCCGAGGATGCGGTTCAGGGAGCCCTCGTCGCCGAGGAATGTGGTCCACAGGTAGGCGGCGACCACCTCGGGCAGGATCCACGCGCAGACGACGATGGCCCCGGTGATCCCGGCCACGATCTTGGCCGCGCGCCGCATCAGCAGCGCCAGCACCATCCCGAGGATGTTCTGGCCGATGATGGCCGAGACGATCGTGAAGACGAGCGTGAGCACCACCGAGTTCCAGAACTCCGGGTTGCTCAGCGCATCGGTGAAGTTCGCCAGGCCCACGAAGTCGGTGGTGTCGGCGCCCTCCCCGCGCAGCGCGCGGTTGGTGAACGCCAGGTAGACGGCGTAGACGATCGGGCCCGCCAGGAACAGCACCAGCAGCACCACCGCCGGGGCCAGCGGCAGCCCGCGGGTGGCGGTGCGGCGCAGGTCGGGCTTGGCGGGCGCCTGGGCGGCGGTGGTCGCGGTCATCGCTGTGCCTCGATCGTGTTCTCCGCCCCGACGATCTCCCGGACCGCCGCGTCGTAGCTCTGGGCCGCCTGCTCGGGCGTGCCCTGACCGGTCATCACCGTCTCCATCGCCGCCTGGATCTGCGCCGAGATCTGCGGGTAGGCGGCATAGGCCGGCCGGTACTCCGCGTCCTCGACCAGGTCGGTGAAGAAGTCGATCGTGGGGGAGTACCCCTGGTAGTCGGGGTGCTGGGCGACGTCCTCCCGGATCGTCACCTGGTTGTCCGTGGCCGCCAGCGCCGCCATGTTCTCGGTGGTGAGCATCTCGGTCAGGAAGGACCAGGCGAGGTCGGGCCGGGGTGACAGGTCCGGGATTGCCCAGGACCAGCCGCCGGCGAGCGTGACCACGCCGGGGTCCTGGCCCTCCTGGGTGGGCATCGGTGCCACGTCTAGCACCTCCTCCCACTCCGGCCAGGGGGAGGCGCCGCCGGAGGCCCACGGCGCGCTGATCCAGCTGCCGTCGAGGACCACCGCGATCTGTTCCTCCGGCATCCAGGTGTTGGCCACGAGCTCGGAGAGATTGGGATCCAGCGCCCGGTTCAGAGCCGGGGCGAGCTCCTCGGTGAACAGCGTCCGGATCATCTCCAGGGAGTCGATGAAGCCCTGGCTACCGACGATCCAGGCCTTCTCCTCCTGGTCGTAGAGCCGGTCCGGAGTGCCGTAGAGCAACATCTCGAACCCCTGCATGCTGGCCTTCTCACCCTGCGGCTTGCCCGAGTAGACATTGATCGGGACGACGTCGGGGTGCGTGGACTGGACGGCGCGCAGCGCCTCCAGCAGCTCCTGCCAGGAGCCGGGCTCCCACGGATGGGGGAAACCGGCCTCCTCGAGCAGGCGCCGGTTGTACCAGAGCGCCCGGGTGTCGGTATGGGTGGGAACGGCGTAGAGATCGCCGTTCTCGGCCGTCACCGCATCCTTGGCCGGCTGGTAGAAGTGCTGCCACAGGTCCCAGCCCTCGATGTAGTCGCCCACCGGCCGCAGGTACCCGGCGGCGACGTCGGACTGCAGGATGAATGTGTCCTCGTAGACCAGGTCCGGGGTGGTGCGGGCGGAGGACATCATCAGCTCGGACTTGGTGAAGTAGTCCTCCTCGGCGGCCACCAGCGGAACCAGCTCCACAGTCACCTCGGGGTGGTCGCTGGTATAGGTCTGGATCACCCCGGTGAGGTAGTCACGCATGATCGTGCCCGATCCGAACTGCTGGTAGCTGATGCGCACGGTGTTCGGGTCCGCCGAATTGCCGGCGCAGGCGGCGATCGGGAGCGCAAGGACGCTCCCGCCGGCGATCTTGAGCACGGTGCGGCGGTCCGGCCCCCGTGCGGACGCGGCTGGTCCGGGTGTGCGACTGTGCATCGATTCTCCCCATCCACGGTGACGGTGCCCCGGGCACCACTCTCACCCACTCCGCCCGGATCCGCGACCCGACGCTGCCGTGGGCAGGGATACTGGGGGTGTGGTCCGCCGATCCCGCAAGCGCCGCTACGCCGAGCCGCATCCCGAGCTCGACGCGGAGGCCGTGCTGCGCGGGCGACCGCGGGTCGAGCCCGGTCCGGGCGGTGGCCGCTGGAACGTCCGGCCGGTCGCCGGCTCGGACAAGGCCTACCGGTGCCCGGGCTGCGATCAGGAGATCCCACCCGGGGTGGCCCACGTGGTGGCCTGGGGCGAGGACCACCTCTTCGGCGCGGAGGCGGCGCTGGCCGAGCGGCGGCACTGGCACTCGGGGTGCTGGCGCGCCCGGCACCGTCGCGGCCCACGCTGAGCGGCGGGCCGCCACGCGCTCAGGACGGCGTCTCCCAGGTGTGGACCGGCTCGTTGGCGTGCATCCCGGTCAGGTAGAGCCGGAGCATCTGCCGCAGCGCCGCCGGCCGGTCGAGCCCGCGGCGCTCCAGCGCCGCGACGGTCCCGGTCTGCCACGACGCGCCGTTGCGCCGCCACGTGCACCGCGCCTCGATGATCGGCAGGTAGCGGTCGATCACGCTGGCGGCGACGCCGCGCTGGGCCAGTCCCTCGGCTGCCATCGGTAGCAGGTGACGCAGCACCAGCTCGTCCCAGGGCACCTGTCCGAAGCCGGGCCAGTAGAGCTCGGCCTCGACCCCCGCGCGGGCACCGGCGGTGAAGTTGGCGCGGGCGGCGGCGAAGGACATCCGCGTCCAGGTGGGGCGCTCCTCCCGGGCGAGCATCTCCATGGCGCCGTAGTAGAAGGCGGCGTTGGCCAGCGTGTCCACCACCGTCGGACCGGCCGGCAGCACCCGGTTCTCGACGCGCAGGTGCGGGGCGTCGTCGACGACGTCGTAGACCGGGCGGTTCCAGCGGTACACCGTGCCGTTGTGCAGCCGGAGCTCGTGCAGCTGCGGGGTGTGCCCGCCGGCCAGGACGGCCTCCGGGTCCTCCTCGGTGCACTCGGGCAACAGCGCGGGGAAGTAGCGCACGTTCTCCTCGAACAGGTCGAAGATCGAGGTGATCCACCCGTCACCGAAGTGGACCGGTGGACGTACCCCCTGGTTGCGCAGCTCGGGCGAGCGGGTGTCGGTGGCCTGCAGGAACAACTCGGTGCGGGTCTCGGGCCAGAGCTGGTGGCCGAACAGATACGGCGAGTTCGCCGCCAGCGCCAGCTGCGGTCCGGCGAGGAGCTGGGCGGCGTTCCAGTGCGCGGCGAAGTCGGTGGGGGCGACCTGCAGGTGCAGCTGCACCGAGGTGCACGCCGACTCGGGCGCGATCGTCCCGGTGCTCATCTGCAAGGGCTCCGGCCCATCGATGTCGAGATCCAGATCTTCTCTGCGCGCGGCGAAGATCGCCTCCTCCAACGCCCGGTACCGCGGACTGGCGCTCATCCAGCTGCCGGCCAGGTGCTCCGGGCGCAGGGTGGGCAGGATGCCGATCATGGCGATGGCGGCCCCGTGGCGCGCCGCACGCTGCTCCGCGTGGTTGAGATCCTGGCGCAGCTTGTGCTCCAGCTCCAGGACGGCCTCACCGGAGAGCTCGGCCGGCGGGACGTTCAGCTCGATGTTGTAGCGCCCGAGCTCGGTCTGGAACGCGGGATCGGCGATCTCGGCGAGCACCTCGGCGTTCTTCATCGTGGGCTGCTGGTCGGCACCGACCAGGTTCAGCTCGATCTCCATCCCGGTGCGCGAGGGAGCATGCTCGAAGTGGTGCGAGGTGAGCATCTCCTCGAAGACGTCCAGGCAGCGCCGGACCTTCTCCCGATAGCGCTGCCGGTGCTCCCGTGAGAACGACGTGGTGCTGATGTCCTCGCCCATCGCGCTCTCCTTCACGCCCGCCCGAACGCCGTCCGGCGTGCTCCCATCCCACCATCCCCGGGCGCGGCGCGCGAGTGGTTCAGTACCCTCAGGGGCGCACCCGCACGAGGAAGGACCCCATGCTCTCCGTCGATACCCATGGCCCAGCCGGCCGCACGCCGCTGGTCCTGCTGCACGCCTTCCCGCTGGACTCACGGATGTGGGGGCCGGTCCTGGCAGAGCTACGGGATCTGCCGGTCCTCACCGTCGATGCCCCCGGCTTCGGTGCCTCGCCCCCGGTGGAGGGCGGCCTGGAGGCCTACGCCGATTCCCTCGCCGAGACGCTGGCCCATCGAGGGATCGAGCGCGCCGTCGTGGCCGGCCTCTCGATGGGGGGATACGCCGCGCTGGCGTTCGCCGAACGCCATCCGCACGTGCTCGCCGGGATCGGACTGCTCGACACCAAGGCCGGCGTCGACCCCGAGCATGCTCGCCACGCGCGCCTGGAGATGGCCGAGGCCGCGCCCCGGGAGGGTGCCTCGGTGGTCGCTCCGATGATCGACACCCTGCTTGCCGCCTCCGCCTCCGAGGCGACCCGGACGCAGGTCGGTGAATGGCTCTCCCAGGCTCCGCCGTCTGGCATTGCCTGGGCGCAGCGGGCGATGGCAGCCCGGCCCGACCGGCTGGCCGCACTCGAGCGGCTCCGGATCCCGGCGCTCGTGCTGCGGGGCGAGGAGGACGCGCCGGCCTCGCGCGAGGACCATGAGCGGATGGCCGCCACGCTGGGCACCGAGACGGTGGAGCTCGCCGGCGCAGGACACCTCAGCGCCGTTGAGGCTCCCGCACCGGTGGCGCGTGCGCTGGCCGATCTCGCTCGCTCAGCCGGGTCAGCCGGCTGAGGCGGTTGTCACATGTGTCCGACTTGTGACCTGGTTTGTCCGGACAAACCTTGAGAATCTGACCACGTTGTCCTAACCTGTCGTGGACAACGCTTCCCCACGCGCCCGGTGTCGGCTTCGACGCCACCTGACGCACTCAAGGACGAGAGGTGCACTCATGAACCCTGTACTCAAGCCAGTCCTGGGCCGCCGCCAGCTCATCGTCGGCGGTCTCGCCGGCGGTGCCGCAGCCGTCGGCCTCTCCGCCTGCTCCGGTGGCGAGAGCAGCGGCAGTGCCGAGGGCACGACGCTGCAGTTCTACCTCTCCGGTGACGCCAACCAGGGTGGTGGCTACCAGCACATGGCCACCAAGTACGAAGAGGAGACCGGCGTGCGCATCGAGATCGTCGATGTCGCCAACGATGATCTCCAGACCCGGCTGCGCAACGCCGCCCTCGCCAACGACCTGCCCGCGCTGGCCCGACCCGGTGGGTTCGACCCGCAGTGGAAGGACGCCTGCCGCGATCTGAGTGAAATCGCCGAGGCCTCGGGCGCCATGACCGACCTGTCGGTGATCGACGAGTCGGGCGCGGTGCTCTCGCTGCCCAGTGACGTCACCGCGGTGGGACTGTTCCTCAACAAGACGCTGTTCGACGAGGCAGGTGAAAGCTTCCCGCAGTCCGAGGACGAGATCTGGACCTGGGACGAGTTCGTGGCCACCGTCCAGCGCGTGCAGGAGGCCACCGAGACCAGCTACGGCATGGTCATGGACCGCACCTCGCACCGCCTGAAGGCGTTCCTGTACGAGTTCGGCTCGAACTCCTTCATCGCGGAGGGGGACGAGTACCAGACCAACGAGAACACCAAGCCGGCGCTGGAGTACTTCTACAGCCTGAACGACGACTCCTTCATGCCGCGCTCGGTGTGGCTCTCCGACGGCGACCCCAACGCGCTGTTCAAGAGCGGCGACGTGGTCTCCTACCTCTCGGGCTCGTGGCAGATCGCCGACTTCGAGGAGAACATCGCCGACTTCGAGTGGGTCTCGGTCTACCTGCCCATGCAGCCGGTGCGCGCCACCAACTTCGGCAACGCCGCGAACATCGTGGTCTTCGAGGGTGACCAGTCCGACGCCGCCTACGACTTCGTCAGCTGGCTCTACCAGCCGGAGAACTACACCGAGCTGAGTGAGACCTCTGGCTTCCTGCCGGCCGTGGAGGGCCTGGAGATCACCTACGAGAACAACCAGGAGTTCTTCCAGCTCTACAACGACGAGATTGCCGCATGCGACCCGATCGCCGGTGAGGTCAAGGCGCAGGAGCTGGAGTTCCAGGCCGAGGGCCTGCAGCTCGAAGGGGACCCGTTGCGCGATGAGGTCGTGAAGTACCTCAACGACGAGCAGGATGTGGACGCCACGATCCAGAACATCAAGGATCAGCTCACGCAGTCGCTGTCCTCGATCCGCTGACCCCAGGGGTGCGCCCGGCCCCTGGGGACGGGCGCACCCGTGATCCTCGAAGGAGTCCCATGACAGCGTCCACCGCCGAGCCGGTCGAGCAGGCTGCGCCGGCGCCCCGGCCCCCACGCCGCCGACGCCCCGCGATCCGCCGCGGCCAGACGCTCGCGCCGCTGATCTTCATCGCGGCTGCCGTCGTGCTGTTCGCGCTCTTCTTCGTCTGGCCCGGCGTCTTCGGGTTCATCTACTCGCTCTCGAACTACCGCGGCTTCGGGACGCCGGAGATCATCGGCTTCGACAACTACACCCGGCTGTTCGGCGACCCCGAGTTCTACAGTGCGCTCGCGCGCACCTTCCTGTTCGTCGGGCTATCGGTCCCGCTGCACTACGTCATCCCGCTCGGCCTCGCAGTGCTGCTGACCACGAGGCTCGCCCGCGGGCAGACGGTGGCGCGCGCGGTGTTCTTCTTCCCCTGGTTGATCTCCCCGATCGTCAACGGGGTGATCTGGCGGTGGCTGTTCGGAGAGAACTTCGGGTTCTTCAACTACTTCCTGTCCATCTTCGGGATCGGACCGGTGCAGTGGCAGACCAACGGTGAGCTCGCCCTGGTGGTGGTGCTGATCGCCGGCACCTGGGGCGGCACCGCGTTCACGATGCTGCTGTTCATCGCGGCGCTGCGCAACATCCCCCAGTCCTACCTGGAGGCCGCCGCGATCGACGGTGCGATGGGATGGAAGCGGTTCCGGACCATCACCCTGCCGCTGCTGGCTCCGACCACCTTCCTGGTGGTGCTGCTGACCACCATCGGCGGCATGAAGGAGTTCGCCATGATCCAGGCGCTCAACGGCGGCGGACCCGGCACCGAGAACGTGCTGATGGTGCAGTACATCTACCGCACCGGCTTCGAGCGGGGCGACATCGGCTACGCCAGCGCCGCCTCGATGGTGCTGATGGGGATCCTCATCGTGATCGCGCTGATCCAGATGCGCTTCGACCGGAAGGACGTCCAGTGAGTTCGACGCACACGGCCGCACCCGTGCGGGGCAAGAAGCCCTCGGTCGTTCCCGGCACCGTGCTGCTGTGGGTCCTCGTCGCGGTCTACGCCTTCCCGCTGCTGTGGTTCATCCTCAGCTCCTTCAAGCCCGGCAGCGAGCTGTTCAGCCTGCCGCTGTCGATTCTGCCGGAGACCTGGACGGTCTCCGGGTACGAGGCCGCCTGGAGCCGGTTCAACTTCGCCCGCTACTTCGCCAACACCGGCATCGTGGCCGTGGTGACCACGGCTCTGACCGTGCTCGTGTCCTCGATGACCGGGTACGCGCTCGCCAAGTACAAGGCGTGGTGGCTGAACGTGTTCTTCATGTGCATCCTCGCCACCACCATGCTGCCCACCGAGGTCATCATGCCCTCGACCTTCGTGGTGATCCGCGATCTCGGGCTGTACGACTCCCTTCCCGGCATCATCATCCCCTCGATCGTGACCGCCACCGGTGTGTTCATGTTCCGGCAGTACTTCCGCACCGTGCCGGACGAGCTGCTGGAGGCCGCTCGTATCGACGGCGTCGGCGAGATCCGCACGTTCTTCTCGATCATGCTCCCGCTGGCCAAGCCGATGGCCGTGACGCTCGCGATCTTCTCCTTCCAGTGGCGCTGGAACGACTACATCTGGCCGCTGCTGGTGCTCAACGACCCGAACCAGTACACCCTGCAGATCGCACTGCGCTCGATCGTGGGCGCGGACAACATCGACTGGTCGGTGCTGCTGGCGGCCTCGGTGATCTCGCTGCTGCCGATGATCATCCTGTTCCTGATCTTCCAGCGCCAGATCATGAGCGCCGACATGAACTCCGGCCTGAAGGACTGACCCGATGACCACGCCGTACACCGCCCGGGTCACCGCGGCGGCGGACGAGACCCTCGCCGCGCTCCTGGACGGCGCGGCCCCCGCCATCGCCCACCGGGAGGTGATGCGCCGGATCAGGACGGCGGCGGCATGTGCGCTCGCGCCGGGCTCGCGCTGGTCCGGTCGCGAGGAACCGATCCTGGCCGCGCAGCAGTGGCTGCAGCAGCTGCACGGGCTGCAGGCCCCCAGCGGTCTGTTCACCTCGGGCGACAACGTGGACTCGCCGCCCGACTCCAGCTTCACCCTCAACGACCTGGTGCTCGTGTGTGAGCTGCTCGACGGCAGGACCAGCAGTACCGGCTGGGCACCGGTGCGCCAGGGGCTCGGTGACATCGCCGCCCGGGCGATGGACGCCGTCGTCGGCGGTGGGGTCCACACCCCCAACCACCGGTGGGAGATCTCCTCGGCACTGGTGGGCCTGGCCCGGGTCACCGGGCAGCAGCGCGGCCTGGAACGGGCCCGGCAGTGGCTGGCGGAGGGCGTCGACGTCGACCGGGACGGGGTGTACTCGGAGCGCTCGGCCAACTACGCCGCCCACGTCTCCAACCCGAGTCTGCTGACACTGGCCTCGGCGTTGGGCCGCGAGGACCTGCGCGGGATCGTCCATCGCGCCCTGCACACCGTCATCGACCTGACCGACGCCGGCGAGGTCGAGACCGTCCTCTCCCGGCGCCAGGACCAGCGCGAGGCGTTCCCGACCGGCCCGTTCGCGACGCAGTTCCGCGTCTTCGCCGTGGCCGGGTGCCCGCGCTGCGCCGCCGCCGCCCGGGCCGCCGAGACGGCCCCGCGCTTCGACCCGGTCGAGGCGCTCCTGCACGTCCTGATCGACCCTTCGCTCGCCGGCGAGCTCCCCGAGGGCGTGATCGAGCCCGTGGACCGCCGGTTCGAGCTCGGCCTCTGGCGGCGGCAGGACGCGGAGCGGATGCTCACCGTCTACGGCGGCTCCGACGTGCCCGCGGCCGGCCGGGTGGCCTCGGGGCTGGCATGCAACCCGACCCTGCTGCGGATGCGCCACGGCGCGGCGCTGCTGGACTCGGTCCGGCTCTCGCGCGACTTCTTCGGCCTGGGCCCCTTCCGCGGTCGGCTCGCCGCCGATCCGGACGGCACGGCGGTGCTGGGCGAGGACCTGGCCACCGGCTACTACCAGCCCCTCGCCGAGCAGCACCGCCGGCCCGACGGCGCGTACCCGGTGGAGTTCGAAGGCCGCTTCGCCGCGGCGATGGCCTTCTCCCAGCGTGACAGCGACGAGGTCCGCCTCTCCACCCGCGTGCGGGTGCGCGAGGAGGACGACGGCGTGAGCCTCGAGGTGGGCTTCTCCGGCGCGGACGTGCCGTTCGCGCTCGAGCTGGCGTTCCGCCCCGGGGGAACGCTGACCGGAGGCCGCGACCTGGGCGGGGGAGCGGTCGAGCTCGTCGAGGGCGAGGCCACCTATCGCGTCGGCGACGAGGAGATCGTCGTCGGTCCCGGCAACGGCACCGGTGCCGATCGACCGCCGGTCTATCACCCGGGCGAGGCCTACACCTTCCTGGGTGGGACGGACGCCGTCACCGGACCGCGGGTCTACGTGACCGGCCGCACCAGCGACGACCTGGTTCTCACGATCCGGGGGCGGACGGTTCCTCGGGCTGATCGCTAGCCCAGCCCGGCAGGAGGCGCTCGAGGGCGTCCCGCAGGTCGATGGAGTCGCCGTCCTTGCCACCGGCGCCGAGCACGAGCGGTGGCGGCTTAGCCTCCGGCGCCACCCCGCGCAGCCGGTCCCACATGCCCAGCGGCGCGGTGAGGACGTAGAACGACCCGTCCGTGCCGACGGCGGCCGTGCGATCCACGCGCAGGTACCAGCCGCGCAGGGGCGTGCGTGCGCTACCGCGGCCCCCGTAGCCCTGCACCTCGAGCGCGGACGTCGGCAAGCCGGCCTGCCCGGCGACGCGGGCGAAGCGCTCGAGCAACTCCTGGGCCCGGGCGTTCTCCGAGGCCTGCCGGGCCACCAGCCGGCGCTCGTGCTCGGCCGCTGCCTCCCTGCGCCGGCTCGCCCAGCTCTGTTCCGTTCCCACCCGCCCAGCGTACGGGCGGGGCGAGGGGCCTCGCACTCGTAGCATGTGCCGATGACCTCCGCACGGATCCGGCTCGCCCACGCCCTCGACGCCCCGGCGCTGCACCGGTTGCACGCGCCGGACACCCCGCGCGAGGAGTGGGTGCTCGACCCGCGCGGTCAGCACCCGCAGGAACTCACGAGCGTGACCGCGTGGGAGCAGCTGCTCGTCCTCGAGACGGGGCCCACCGTGTGGCTGGCCCACCGGGACGGCGAGGCGGTGGGGTGCGCCCGCGTGCAGGCGCTGGGCCCGGGCGCCGTGCGCTCGTTGCAGCTCGCCTCGCTGATGGTGCTCTCGAGCGAGGAGGACCCCTCCACCCCGGAGCACCTGATCGAGCTGGCCGTGGGCGACGCGCCCTGCGTGCTCTGGGTACCCGGCGGCGAGAGCCGCGGACTCGCCCTCATGCAGAGCCACGGATTCGTGGCAGACGGCACCGAGGAGCCGGCGGGGAGCGGAGTCGCCGTCCGGATGGTGCGCTGACCTCGATCAGTCCCTGACGGGGGCGTCCTCGGGCTCTTCCTCGGTCTCGGTGTCGTCGGACTCCGCCACCAGCTCGGCGGCCTCGACCACCTGTCCGGCTCCCAGCAGCGCCCGCAGCTCGTCCAGGTAGCCGGTGATCGACTCGCGCTGGTGGTTGAGGTCGTCGACGTGCCGCTGGGCGCTGCGGCGCTCACGGTCGGTCTGGGCCGCGGTGTCGCTGCGCAGGCGGTCGGCGTTCTCACGGGCCTCCTGCACCAGCCGCTCGGAGCTGGCGCGCGCCTCGTCGAGGATCTGTTCGGCCTGCTCCTCGGCGGCTGTCCGCAGTTCCTCGGCCTTGGCGAGGGCCTGCGCCACCCGGGATTCGGCCTCCTGCGCGTGCGCCTGCGCGCTGGCGACCAGGGCGTCGGTGTCGGCCTTGGCCTGGGCGTGCATCGCGGCGTCGGACTCCTCCGAGGCCGCGCGGCGGGCGGCCACCTCGAGCTCGGCGTCCTCGCGCATCTGCGCCACCGAACTGCGGATCTGGTCCGCCTCGGCGTTCGCGCTGCGCAGGATCTCGGTGGCCTGCTCCTCGGCGGCGGAGATCGTGGCGCCCGCCGTGCGCTCGGCGTCCTCGCGCAGGTTCAGCGCCTCGGTCCGGGCGCGCTCGCGCAGCTCGGTGGCCTCGGTCTCGCTGGCCGCCCGGAGCTCGCGCGCCGATCGCTCCGCGCCGACCCGCAGTTCGGCGACCTCCTGCTCGGTGGTCGCGCGCAGGGAGCCGAGCTCGCGTTCGAGCCCGGCCCGGCGCTCGCTCTGCTCGGTGGTGGACACACTCGCGATCCGGGCCGCTTCGCGCTCGGCGGACCCGACGAGCTCCTCGGCCTTGCTCTGGGCGGCCAGCAGGATCCCCTCGGCCTTGGACGTGGCCCGCTCGACGGCGCTCTCGGCGTCACGGCGGGCGGCGGAGAGTCGTTCGGCCGACTCGGTCTCGGCCTGCTCGGTGAGCTGGTCGGCCGCGACCTGCGCGCGTTCCAGGATCTCCCGGGCGTGCTGGTCCGCCTGGGTGACGACGTCGCTGGACTGTTCCTCCGCGGACCGGAGCAGGTGCTCGATCCGCGCACCCAGCCCGGCGTAGCTCGGCTTGTCGGCCTCACGCAGCTGCGCCTGGACGTCCGCGAGCTCGCCCGAGACCTGCATCACCTGCGAGTCGAGGGACTCCACCTGGGCGCGCGCCTCGGTGAGCTTGCGCTCGGAGTCGGTGACCCGGCGCTCGAGGGTATGGATGTGCTGGTCGACCTGGGCGCGGTCGTATCCGCGCATGACAACGGGAAAGGACGAGGTCTCGTCTGCCACGGGTTCTCCTGCCGTGATCGAGCATGGATTCCGTGCCAGCGTACTGGGTGGCCTGAGCGCGCGCCGAGCCGGGCCGGATGTGGGTCCGGTCACCGGACGTGGATGATCACAGATGGGTCACGTACCCTGGGGGGCTGGCAGCCTTCCACCTCCAGAAGGGCGACAACGCGCGTGCTAGGACGGATCTTCGCGATCCTGCTCATCGTGCTCGGACTGGGCACCGCAGCAGCAGGAATCGGCTCGGGCACCGTGTGGCGACCCGACGAGACGGTGACGGCGACCCTGCCGCAGGAGCCGGAGGCACCGGTGGTGCTCGCACGCACCCATGTGCTCGCCACGGTGAACCCCGACGTCCAGGTGAGGCTCACCGGGGCCGACGCGGATACCCCGCTGGTGCTCGTCATGGGACGTACCGCCGAGGTGCGCGCCTGGCTGGACGGGGCCGACGCCCTCGAGATCACCGGCCTGAGCAGCTGGGAGACGCTCCGCGTGGAGGAGTCCGCGCCTGCCGAGCCGAGCGAGAGCCCAAGTGAGGAGCCCGCCGACGAGGAGGCCGCCGAGGACGCCACGAGCACCGTGCCCGACCCGGCCGGTTCGGACCTGTGGATCGAAGAGCTGACCGGCACCGGGGAACTGACCTACGAGTGGAGCCAGGTCGAGGGCGACTGGACGATGATGGTCGCCACCGACGGCACCGCACCGGCGCCGTCGGTCGCCCTCACCTGGGACCGTGAGGTCACGACGCCGCTGATGGTGCCCGGGATCGTGGTCGGCTCGGTGCTCTTCCTCATCGGCGCCGTGTGGCTGACCGTCCTGCTGCTGATGGCCCGTGAGGAGAAGCGTGCCCGCTCACGCAGCGCGGAGTCCGGCGAGGGCGAGGACGCCACGATCGTGCTTCCCGCTGCGAGCCTGACCGGCCCCGACGGCGCCCCGCTCACCCGGCGGCAGCTGCGTGAGGCCGAGCGCACCCAGGTCATCCGGAAGGACGACAGCGACTCGGAGCAGCCGGAGACGGAGCAGTCCGATCAGGACGGGGCCGGTGATCTGGACAGCTGGGTACGTAGCGGCCGTCCCACCGACGACGAGGCTGAGCAGCCCGACCAGCCCGACAGTGCGCCCGATACGGCCGAGCCTGCGCAGGTCGAGACCGCCCGCCGTCGGTGGTGGCAGCGCCGAGGCCCAGCTGAGATGACGACGCCCTCCTCGGACGAGGAGAGCGCCGGCGCTTCGTTGCGTGACCCGTCCAGCTGGGGCACGCCGACGATCGGTGCCGGCGCGTCCGGGACTCCCCACGAGCCGGACCAGGTCGACGAGCCGGACCGGCCCACGGGCCCGGATTCCCCGAACGCCCAGGCCTCGGGTGCCTCCTGGCGCCAGACGTGGGGCCTGGGTCTGAGTCGGCGTATCGGCGATCCTGCCGACCCGGCAGATCCCCCCGAGAGTGAGGAGGAGCGGTGATGCGACGCTCCCACCGACTGCTGAGCGGTGCCGGTGCTGTACTCGCCACCGGCGCGCTGCTCGCGGCGTGCGCGATCCCCGTCCCGGAGCCAGAGGCGCCGCCGGAGCAGACCGAGACGCTCCCGGCGCTGGACGAACCCCGACTGGACCGCGTCCTCGCCGAGCTCGGCGAGGTGATCGCCGCGGCGGACGAGGACCGCGACGCCGAACTGCTCGAGCCCCGGGTGGAGGATCCGGCGCTGAGTGTGCGGGCGGCCGAGTACGCCCTGGCCGACGCCACCGCCGAGGCGGAGAACCCCTACACGCCGCAGCCGCTGACCGTTGCCTCGGACGTCGACATCGTGGCCCAGACCGACACCTGGCCGCGCACCGTGATGGTCGTCACCGAGATCCCGGACGAGGCCAACGGGCCACTGCTGCTGACGTTGCGGCAGGAGGCCCCGCGCAGCCAGTACCTCCTGCAGAGCTGGGTGCGGCTGCTGCCCGGTGCGGAGATGCCCGGCACCGCGATCCCGGGTGAGGGCAGCGCGCCTGTCCCCGACGATGCCGAGGGGTACGTCTACACGCCCACCGGGGCGCTGTCCGCCTACGCCGAGGTCCTGAGCGACTCCGAGGCGGACGAGGCGGCCGACTTCGCCGACGACGTCTTCCGTGACCTCGTCGGTGAGCGACAGGGTGCGGCGTCGGAGGCCGCGGAGTTCGAGGAAGCAGGGGAGTTCGCCTTCTCCACCAGCGTGCCCGAGCAGGAGGTCTCGACCCTGGCCACCGCCGACGGCGGCTACATCGTGGTCGGAGCGCTGCGCACCCGGGAGAGCTACACCAAGACCGTCGAGGGCTCCGAGCTCACCGTCGGCGGGACCATCGGCCTGCTCGACTCCGAGGGGGGCGAGATCGCCGATGTGGGCACCTCCATCGACGCCGACTACCGGCTGATGGTCTCCCTGTACGTCCCGCCGGAAGGCGAGGACGCGCAGGTGCGCGTGCTCGGGGCCGAGGAGGTGCTCACCGAGGTGAGCCGCTCCCAGGACGACTAGAATCGAGAGCATGAGCCAGCCAGACACCCCGGTCAATCTGCACGGAGCCGTCGACCTGTCGGCGATCGCCGCCCCCAAGCCGCCCGCGCCCTCGCAGGACACCCCTGCCGGGCTGGTCGTCGACGTCACCGAGGCCAGCCTCAACGACATCGTCCAGCAGTCGATGAGCGTGCCGGTCGTGGTGATGCTGTGGCAGGTGGGCGAGGGCAGCAGTCTGCAGCTCGGGCCGACGATGGAATCCCTGGCCGTGGAGTACCAGGGTCAGTTCCTGCTGGCCCGGATCGACGTGGCCGCCAACCCCCGCGTGGCCCAGGTCTTCAACGTCCAGTCCGTCCCCTCGGTGGTGGCGATCATCAAGGGCCAGCCGTTGCCGCTGTTCCAGGGTGCCTACCCGGCCGAGCAGATCCGGTCCGTGCTCGACCAGGTGATGCAGGCCGCCTCCGAGAACGGCGTGACGGGCCGCGTCGAGACCGGCGCCGCCGAGGACACCGAGGCCGGCGAGGCTGCCGAACCCGCCGAGCCCCCGTTGCCGCCCCACATCCAGGCCGCCTACGACGCCATCGAGGCCGACGATCTCGACGGCGCTGCCGCCGCCTTCACCGAGGCGCTCAACCAGAACCCGCGCGATGCCGAAGCCAGCGCCGGTCTGGCCCAGGTGGAGCTGCTACGCCGTCTCACCGGCCTGGACCCCGAGGCGGTCCTCGCCGCTGCCGAGCAGGCAGGTCCCGGTGACGTCGAGGCCCAGCTCCCCGCGGCCGACGTCGAGGTGGCCTCGGGCCGGCTGGCCGACGGCTTCTCGCGGCTGCTCGCCACCATCCGGGTGACGGCGGGCCCTGACCGTGAGGCGGCGCACAAGCGCCTGGTCGAGCTGTTCCAGCTGGCGCCGGAGGACTCGCCCGAGGTGGTCAAGGCCCGCCGTGGCCTGGCGGTCGCCCTCTACTGAGCCGACCTACTGCGACGCCTGCTCGGGCCGCAGCACGCTCACGCCCATCGGCGGCACCCGCAGCACCAGGGAGTGCGCCCGGCCGTGCCACGGCACCTCCTCGGCGATGCGCTCGCCGTTGACGACGCCGCTGCCTCCGAAGTCGCCGTGATCGGTGGTGAACACCTCGGTCCACCGGCCGGCGACGGGCACAGCCACCCGGTAGTCCTCGTGGGTGCTGCCGGAGAAGTTGGCGACCACCAGCAGCTGCTCGCCGCCGCCCTTGCGCAGATAGGCGATGACGTTGTGGTCACCGTCGTTGGCCTCGATCCACTCGAAGCCCTCGTGGGAGAAGTCCTCGGCCCACAGCGCCGGGCTCTCGGTGTACAGGTGGTTGAGCCGGCGCAGCATCTGCCGGACACCGGCGTGGGACGGGGTGTCGCTCAGGGCCCACTCCAGCGACCCCGACTCGGCCCACTCCCGGTTCTGGGCGAACTCACCGCCCATGAAGATCAGGTTCTTGCCCGGATGGGTCCACTGGTAGGCGAGCAGCAGGCGCACCCCGGCGAGCTTGGCCCACAGATCCCCGGGCATCCGCTCCCACAACGAGCCCTTGCCGTGCACGACCTCGTCGTGGCTGAGCGGGAGCACGAAGCGCTCCGAGAAGGCGTACACCAGTGAGAACGTCAGCTCACCGTGGTGGTAGCGGCGGTTGATCGGCTCCTCGGCCAGGTAGCTCAGGGTGTCGTTCATCCAGCCCATGTTCCACTTCAGGCCGAAGCCTAGCCCGCCGTGCTCGGTGGGTGTGGTCACGCCGGGCCATGCGGTCGACTCCTCGGCGATCATCATGATCCCCGGCGCCACCCGGTAGGCGGTGGCGTTGGTCTCCTGCAGCAGCTGGATGGCCTCCAGGTTCTCCCTCCCGCCCCGGGCATTGGGCCGCCACTGCCCGGCCTCGCGGGAGTAGTCCAGGTAGAGCATCGAGGCGACGGCGTCCACCCGCAACGCGTCGATGTGGAACTCGGTGAACCAGTAGAGGGCGTTGGCCACCAGGAAGTTGCGCACCTCGTTGCGGCCGAAGTTGAAGACGTAGGTGCCCCAGTCCTTCTGCTCCCCGCGCAGCGGGTCCGGGTCCTCGTACAGGGCGGTGCCGTCGAACCGGGCCAGCGCCCAGGCATCCTTCGGGAAGTGGGCGGGCACCCAGTCCACGATCACGCCGATCCCGGCCCGGTGGAGCCGGTCGACGAGGTGGCGGAACTCGTCCGGGCTGCCGAAGCGGGAGGTCGGGGCGTAGTAGGAGGTCACCTGGTAGCCCCACGAGCCGCCGAAGGGGTGCTCGGCCACGGGCATCAGCTCGACGTGGGTGAAGCCCATCCACTGCACGTACTCGACCAGCTGGTCGGCGAGGTCGCGATAGCTCAGCCCCTGGCGCCAGGACCCGAGGTGGACCTCGTAGATGCTCATCGGCCCGGTGTGCGGGTCGGTCGCGGCGCGGCGGGTCATCCACGCCTCGTCGTCCCAGGTGTAGGCGGTCTCCTCCACCACCGAGGCGGTGGCGGGTGGCACCTCGGTGGCGCGGGCCATCGGGTCGGCCTTCATCTCCCACGAGCCATCGCTGCGGCAGATCTCGAACTTGTACCTCTCGCCCGCGGCCACGCCGGGGACGAAGATCTCCCAGACGCCGGAGGAGCCGAGCGCTCGCATCGCGTTGCCGCGCCCGTCCCAGCGGTTGAAGTCGCCCACCACGCGCACGGCGCGGGCGTTCGGCGCCCAGACCGCAAACGAGGTGCCGTGCACCTCGCCGAGGGCCGAGGGGTAGCGCCGGACCCGGGCGCCGAGCACGGTCCACAGCTGCTCATGGCGCCCCTCGGAGATCAGGTGCTGGTCCATCTCTCCGACGGTCGGCAGGAACCGGTAGGGATCGTCGGTGACGGCGGCACCGTCGTCGTAGACGGCGTGCACCCGGTAGTCGGGGACCTCCTGAGCCGGCAGGACCACGGTCCAGATGCCGCCCCGCTCGTGGCGGGCCGGGACCTCGCCGTCGGGGGTGCGGATGGTGACCGCGGTGGCCAGGTGGCGCATCGTGCGGATAGTCAGGACGCCGTCGTGGAGGTGGGGCCCGAGCACATCGTGCGGGCCGTGGTGGGTGCCGGCCGCGACGCGGTCGAGCACCTCCTCGGGCACGGGGGCGGGGCTGAGGTGGTCGGTCATGGCGGGCTCCTCGATCAGTCGGCGGATCGCAGCCAGCGGGATGGGCAGCCAGTCCGGACGGTTCTGCTTCTCGTACACGGCCTCGTACAACGCCTTGTCCAGCTCCAGCGCGTCGAGCAACCGTAGGTCGGTCTGCGGGCGTTCGCTCAGGTAGCCCTCGACGAGCGCCTGGCGGACTTGCCCGGCCCAGCCCGGCGGGGCCTGACCGACGGTGGCGGCGTAGTCGGCCGAGCGCAGCAGCCCCGCGAGGTCGCGCAGCGGCTGGTCCCGGGCGCTGCGCTCGGCGAGCGGGCGCAGCGGTTCGCCCTCGAAGTCGAGCACGAACCAGTCCTCGCCACGGCGCAGCACCTGACCCAGGTGCAGGTCACCGTGGATCCGTTGGGCCGGCGGGGCCGGCAGATTCCCGACGGCGTCCGTGGCCGCCTCCACGGCGGCTCGCCAGGGCTGCAGCTCGGCCACGGCGGAGACCGCCCAGCGGGCCCGCTCGCGCAGCCCGGTGGTGACCTCGCCCGGGCCGACCCCGAGGGCGTCGGCGAGCACCGTGTGCATCTGCGCGGTGCGCCGGCCCAGATCGAACGCCGGCTCACGGAAGTCACGGCCCTCGCGCGCATGGGCGCAGGCCAGCTCGAAGCCGTCCTCGGCTCCCGGCACGAACGCGGAGATGACCCCCAGGTCCACGGTGTCATCGGGCCGGGCGGGCTCATCGGCCGCGCCCGGCCAGCCGCAGGTGAGCCATCCCAGCGGTTCGGGCACGTGCCGCCACCCGGCGGCGGCCAGGGCGGCCGCCACCTCGATCTCGGGGTTGGGCCCGGACGCCGGGACGCGGAAGATCTTCAGGATGGCCGAGCGGGCGTCGTCGTGGGTGCTCAGGCGGACGGAGGTGTTGGACTGCTCACCGGTGTGCACCGTCCCGCTCGCCGGGTCGAGGTCGGCGAGGGCGAGACCGGCACCCTCGGGAGCCTGGGCCACCGCGAGCCACGCCCGCAGGAAGGCCGGGTGGTGGGGGCCGTCGATGAGCACCGAGTCCCGGCCGAGGGCGGCGATCCGGCCGGGGGAGTCCGCATCCGGGCCGGCCGGAACGACCACCAGGGGCACCTGCAGCACGGCCGAGACGGTGCTGCCCTGCAGCCGCAGCAGCACGATGCTGCACGCCGCCTCCTCGAGCGGGTCCGGCAGATCGATGACCTCAAGCACCGAGAGATCGGCCTCGGGATCGTCCTTGGCGGGGAACCAGCGCGCCTGCCGCAGCCACGGATCGATGAGCTCGAGCAGCAACGGGGAGTCCTGAGCGGTCATGAGGTGACCACCTGCAGCCAGAAGAAGTCGCGCGAGCCGAGCGTGAGCTCGACCTCGCCGTCCAGGGGCTCCTCCTCGGCCTCGGTGCCCTGCGCCGTGGAGGCGGCGACGGGTGCGATGCGCGGGAACGCCTCACCGCCGAAGAGGTCGACCAGGCCGCGGCCCGCCAGCCCCGGCAGGCGGATACGCGTCGCCCGTGGGGTGGCCGCGAGGTTGGCCACGCACAGGATCGTCTCGCCGTCGGGGCCGCCCTCGGTGCGCAGGAAGGCCAGCACGGCCTCGTTGTCGGCCTCCAGCGGGACGTAGTCGCCGGTCCCGAAGACCGGGTGGCGCCGGCGCACCTCCAGGATGCCGCGCACCCAGTGCAGCAGCGAGGTGGGGATGGCCAGCTGGGACTCCACGTTCAGCTGGTGGTAGCTGTTGGTGAGGTTCTGCACCACCGGCAGGTACATCCGGCCCGGATCGGTGGCCGCCGAGAAGCCGGCGTTGCGGTCGGGATCCCACTGCATCGGGGTGCGCACGGCATCCCGGTCGGGCAGCCAGATGTTGTCCCCCATGCCGATCTCGTCGCCGTAGTACAGGCACGGGCTGCCGGGCAGGGAGAGCAGCATCGCATGGGCGAGCTCGATCTCGGCGCGTGAGTTGTCCAGCAGCGGCGCGAGCCGGCGGCGGATGCCGACGTTGGCCCGCATCCGCGGATCGGGTGCGTACCACCCGTACATCGCGGCCCGCTCCTCGGTCGAGACCATCTCCAGCGTCAGCTCGTCGTGGTTGCGCAGGAACGTGCCCCACTGCGCCCCGGCCGGGATCGCGGGGGTGTCGTCCAGGATCTGCACGATGCTGCGCGCCGACTGCTCCTTCAGGGCGTAGAAGATCCGCGGCATGACCGGGAAGTGGAAGCACATGTGGCACTCGGGGTCCTCGGGGGACCCGAAGTACTCGACCACGTCGTGCGGCCACTGGTTCGCCTCGGCCAGCATGAGCCGGCCGGGGAACTCGGTGTCGACCAGCCGGCGCACCTCGGCGAGGAACTCGTGGGTGCGGGGCAGGTTCTCGCCGTCGGTGCCGTCCTCCTCGAACAGATAGGGCACGGCATCCAGCCGGAACCCGTCCACGCCGGTGCGCAGCCAGAAACGGACGATGTCGAACATCGCCTCCTGCACCCGCGGGTTCTCGAAGTTCAGGTCCGGCTGGTGGGAGAAGAACCGGTGCCAGAAGTACTGCCGGCGCACCGGGTCGAAGGTCCAGTTGGAGACCTCGGTGTCGACGAAGATGATGCGAGCCTCACCGTAACGGTCGGGGTCGTCACCCCAGACGTAGAAGTCGCCGTAGGGCCCGTTCGGGTTGGAGCGGGAGGACTGGAACCACGGGTGCTGATCGCTGGTGTGGTTCATCACCAGGTCGATGATCAGCCGGATCCCGCGGGCATGAGCGGCCTCGACCAGCTCGGCGAAGTCCTCGATCGTGCCGTACTGCTCGGCCACCGAGGTGTAGTCGGAGACGTCGTAGCCACCGTCGCGCAGGGGGGAGGGGTAGAAGGGGGGCAGCCACAGGCAGTCCACGCCGAGCCACTGCAGGTAGTCGAGCCGGTCGATCAGTCCGCGCAGGTCACCGGTGCCGGAGCCGTCGGAGTCGGAGAACGCGCGCAGCAGCACCTCGTAGAAGACGGCCGTGCGGTACCAGTGCGGGTCCTCGCTCAGCCCGGGCCGCGTCTGATCGGTCAGGGTGAGCTGGCCGCGGCGGTGGGCGGTGCTCATGAGGTCCTCACGTGCAGCACGTGCGCGCACCGGCCGTACGGATCGAGCCGCACGAACGGGGTCGCGCCCCAGGCGTAGGACTCACCGGTGAGGTGGTCGTGGGCGATGAACTCGGCGCCGGGCTCGAGCCCGAGCGCGGGCATGTCCAGATGGATGAGTGACTCCCTCGTGGTGTACGGATCCAGCGTCACCGCCACGATGATCACATCCTCCTGACCCGATGGCGACTGCTCGGCGGGCACCCGGCGGGAGAAGCAGAAGATCGCCTCGTCGGTGGTGGGGTGCACGGTCAGGTTGCGCAGCCGCTGCAGGGCAGGATGCTCCCGGCGTGCCTGGTTCAGGCTCCGCAGCAGGTCGGTCAGGCCGTACTGGCGGGCCGCCGCCTCGAAGTCGCGGGGCTTGTACTCGTACTTCTCGTTGTCGATCTGCTCCTGCGCCCCGGGGCGGGCCACGTGCTCGGCCAGCTCGTAGCCGGAGTAGATCCCCCAGGTGGGCGATCCGGTGGCCGCGAGGACCGCCCGGATCGCGAACGCCGACGCGCCGCCCTGCTGCATGTACGGCGTGAGGATGTCGTGCGTGGTGGGCCAGAAGCTGGGGCGCATCACGGCGGCACCGTCACCACTGACCTCGGTGAAGTACTCGGTCAGCTCCTCCTTGGTGTGACGCCAGGTGAAGTAGGTGTAGGACTGGTGGAACCCGATCGTGGCCAGCGTGCGCATCATCGCCGGGCGGGTGAAGGCCTCGGAGAGGAACAGCACGTCCGGGCGCTGGGCGGCGACGTCGGCCAGCAGCCATTCCCAGAACGGCAGCGGCTTGGTGTGCGGGTTGTCCACCCGGAACGCGGTGACGCCGTGGTCGATCCAGACCTGCACCATCTCCCGGACGGCCGTGTAGATGCCGGCCGGGTCGTTGTCGAAGTTCAGCGGGTAGATGTCCTGGTACTTCTTGGGCGGGTTCTCCGCGTAGGCGATCGAGCCGTCCGCCCGGGTGGTGAACCACTCCGGGTGATTGCGCACCCACGGGTGATCGGGGGAGGCCTGCAGTGCCAGGTCGAGCGCGACCTCCATGCCGAGCGCGCGGGCACGGTCGACGAAGGCGTCGAAGTCGGCGAAGTCGCCCAGGTCCGGGTGGATCGCGTCGTGACCGCCCTCCGGCCCGCCGATTCCGTAGGGCGAGCCCGGGTCGCCCGGCAGTGCCTCGAGAGTGTTGTTGCGGCCCTTGCGGTTCGTGGTCCCGATCGGGTGGATCGGGGTGAGGTAGACGACGTCGAAGCCCATCTCCGCGATCGCGGGCAGCCGCTCGGCGGCCGTGCGCAGCGTGCCGGAGATCCAGGCGCCGGTGTCCGGATCCTGATAGGCGCCCTCCGACCGCGGGAACAGCTCGTACCAGGAGCCGTACAGGGCGCGCTCGCGGTGCACGGTCAGCGGATAGGTGGCCGAGGCGGAGACGTACTCGCGCAGCGGGGCGGCCGCGAGCACGTCCTGCACCTCGGGTGCGGTGCCCGCCGCCAGGCGGGCGTGGGGCGGCCTGCTGACGTCCCGCAGCCCGGTGACGGCGTCGCGCAGGGTGCGTGCGCCGTCGGGGGTGCGGGCCACCTCGGTCAGGGCACGTTCGAGCACCAGCGCGCCCTCGGTCAGCATCAGCTCGACGTCGACGCCGGCATCGACCTTCACCGTGGCGTCGTGGTGCCAGGTGGCGTAGGGGTCCGACCAGCCCTCCACCCGGAAGCCCCAGGCCCCGGGCGCGTCCGGCACCAGGTGCGCCTCGTAGCGGTCCAGCCCGGGGGAGACGTCGCGCATCGGCGCCCAGGAGTGGTCACTGCCGTCCGGGGCGACCAGGACGGCGGTGGCGGCGACCGCGTCGTGGCCCTCGCGGAAGACGGTGGCACGCACGGGGACGGCCTCGGCCACGACCGCTTTCGCGGGCCAGCGGCCGTTCTCCACGGTCGGGGCGACCTCGATCACCGGGATCCGTCCGATCGGAGCCCGGGGCGTCGGCTGGGGGGCGGCTGCTGAAGTGCTCACCCCTCGAACCTACCGACCACAGCGCTCGGGCACACCCCGTAGCGCTAACCCTTATGCTGCCCGCGTGAGAGCGATCCGACGATTCACCGTCCGCACGGTACTTCCCGACGCACTGGCAGCTCTGGACGAGCTCGCCCTGAACCTTCGATGGGCCTGGCACGAACCCACGCGCGAGCTGTTCGCCGGTCTCGACCGCGAACGCTGGGCCGCCGTGCACGGCGACCCCGTCGCGCTGCTGGGCGGATTGTCGCCGGAGCGGCTCGAGCAGCTCGCCGCCGACCCCGCCTTCGTGGCCCGGGTGGGCGAGCTCGCCGACGATCTCCGCCGCTACCGCGAGCAGGAGCGGTGGTACCAGGGGGAGGTCCGCCGCCGGGCGGAGGCAGGGGAGGCGGCGCTGCCTGCCGCGATCGCCTACTTCTCGGCCGAGTTCGGGATCACGGGAGCACTGCCGCAGTACTCCGGCGGCCTGGGGATCCTCGCCGGTGACCACCTCAAGAGCGCCTCCGACCTGGGCGCGCCCATCGTCGGCGTCGGGCTGCTCTACGGCGCCGGCTACTTCCGGCAGTCCTTGACGCGTGAGGGCTGGCAGCACGAGACCTACCCCTTGCTCGACCCCGACAACCTGCCGCTGACGCTCGTACGGGAGGCGGACCGGACGCCGTCGAAGATCAGCCTGGGACTGCCCGGAGGGCGGACCCTGCACGCGCAGATCTGGCGCGCCGACGTGGGCCGCGTGCCCCTGCTGCTGCTGGACTCCAACGTGCCCGAGAACGACGATCTGGCGCGGCGGGTGACCGACCGCCTCTACGGCGGCACCAGCGAGCACCGGCTGCACCAGGAGCTGCTGCTGGGCATGGGCGGGGTGAAGGCGCTGCGGGTGCACTCCCGGCTCACCGGGGCGCCCGAACCGGAGGTGTACCACTGCAATGAGGGCCACGCCGGTTTCCTGGGCGTCGAGCGGATCCGCGAGCTCATCGCCGGCGAGGGGCTCTCCTTCGCGGCGGCGGCCGAGGCGGTGCGGGCCGGCACGGCGTTCACCACCCACACCCCCGTGCCCGCGGGGATCGACCGGTTCGGCGCCGACCTGATCGCCGAGCATTTCGGCGGTGGCAACGAGCTGGCCGGGATCGCCGTCGAGGACGTGCTCGCCCTGGGCCGCGAGACCTACACCGGTGGTGACCCTGGGGTGTTCAACATGGCCGTCATGGGGCTGCGGCTGGCCAAGCGCGCCAACGGCGTGGCCCAGCTGCACGGGCGCGTCTCGCGGGGGATGTTTGCCGCGCTGTGGCCGGGATTCGACGTCTCCGAGGTGCCGATCACGTCGGTGACCAACGGGGTGCACGCCGGCACCTGGACCGATCCCGAGTTCGCGCGCGCGCAGGCGGAGTACTTCACCGCCGACGAGCTCGCCACCGGAACGGGTTGGTACAAGCCCGAGGGCGGTATCGACAACGCCACGCTGTGGCAGCTGCGACGGCAGATGCGCTCGCGGCTGGTCGAGGATGCGCGGGCTCGGGTGCGTAAGTCGTGGCTGAAGCGTGGCGCCTCCCCGGCGGAGCTGGGCTGGGTGGACGGTGTGCTAGACCCGGACGTGCTGACCATCGGGTTCGCGCGCCGCGTGCCGACCTACAAGCGGCTGACGCTGATGCTGCGGGACACCGAGCGCCTGCGGCGGCTGCTGACCGACCCCGAGCGGCCGGTGCAGATCCTGGTGGCGGGCAAGTCCCACCCGGCCGACGAGCAGGGGATCCGGCTGATCCAGAAGCTGGTGCAGTTCGCCGACGCCGAGGACGTGCGCCACCGCATCGTGTTCCTGCCCAACTACGACATCGAGATGGCGCAGACCCTGTACCCGGGCTGTGACGTCTGGTTGAACAACCCCCTGCGCCCGCTGGAGGCGTGCGGGACCTCCGGGATGAAGGCGGCGCTGAACGGCTCGCTGAACCTGTCCATCCTCGACGGGTGGTGGGACGAGATGTACGACGGCGAGAACGGCTGGGCCATCCCCACCGCCGACGGCGTGGACGATCCGGAGCACCGCGACGACCTGGAGGCCGCCGCGCTCTACGACCTGCTCGAGCACACGGTGGCGCCGCGGTTCTACGACCGCACCGGCGGGCTGCCGGTGCACTGGCTGGAGAACGTGCGCCACACCCTGGCCACCCTCGGCCCGAAGGTGCAGGCCACCCGGATGGTGCGTGAGTACGTGACCGAGCTGTACACCCCGACCGCGGAGTTCTCGCGGGCGCTCAACGGTGGTGACCGGGCCGCGGCCGTGGAGCTGGCGGACTGGAAGGCCCGGGCGCGCGCGGCCTGGTCCGGGGTGCGGGTCGACCACGTCGAGTCCGAGGGCCTGCACGAGGCGGTCAAGGTCGGGGACCATGTGACGGTCAAGGCCTTCGTCTCGCTCGGCGACCTGCGGCCCGAGGACGTCGAGGTCCAGGTGAACTACGGCCGGGTCGGTGAGGACGACGAGATCGACGACTTCGGCACCGCCGCGCTCCCGCTGACCGACTCCTACGAGGGCGGGCGCCACCAGTTCTCCCGCGTCTTCACCCTCGCCCAGGCCGGGCCGTTCGGGTACGCGGTGCGGATCGTGCCGCGGCACCCGCACCTGGCCGGGCACACCGAGCTGGGGCTGGTGACATCGGCGAGCTGAGCGTCAGTAGACCATCTGCATCGCTCGGCGGACCTCGTCGAGCGTGGCCCCCGCGATCTCGTTCGCCCGCTCGTTGCCCCGGCGCAGGACCTCGTCCACGGCGCCGGGGTCGGCCTCGAGCTCGCGGCGGCGCGCGCGGATGGGCCGCAGGTGCTCGTTCACTGCCTCGGTGACCAGCTTCTTCAGCCCGCCGCCGCCGCCGTCACCGATCTCGGCGGCGATCTGCGCCGGCTCGCGCCCGGTCATCTCGGCCGCGATGAGCAGCAGGTTCGCGACCTCGGGGCGCGCCTCGGGGTCGTAGGTGATGACCCGGTCGGAGTCGGTGACGGCACGCTTGAGCTGCTTGGCGGTCTCGTCCTCGGTCATCGCCAGCTCGATCGTGTTGCGCCGGGACTTCGACATCTTCTGCCCGTCCACGCCGAGCACGTTCGTGGCCTGCGTGAGGAGCGCGTCGGGAGAGGGGAACACCGTCTCACCACCGGCGTAGCGCTCGTTGAACCGGCGCGCGATCACCCGGGTGAGCTCCAGGTGGGGCAGCTGGTCCTTGCCCACCGGCACCAGGTTGCCCTTGCAGAACAGGATGTCGGCGGCCTGGTGCACCGGATAGGTCAGCAGCAACCCACTCATCGGCCGCCCGCCGGTGGCCTCGAACTCGGCCTTCACGGTGGGGTTGCGACGCAGCTCGGAGTCGGTGACGAGCGAGAGGAACGGCAGCATCAGCTGGTTCAGGGCCGGCACCGCCGAGTGCGCGAACACCGTGGTGCGCGCCGGATCGATCCCGATGGCCAGGTAGTCGGTCACGAGGTCGCGCACCCGCTCGGCGATCGGCCCGGCGTCGTCGCGGTCGGTGATCACCTGGTAGTCGGCCACCAGCAGCATCGTCTCGACGCCGAGGTTCTGCAGGCGCACCCGGTTGCGCAGCGTGCCCAGGTAGTGCCCCAGGTGCAGCCGCCCGGTGGGTCGGTCGCCCGTGAGCACCCGCAGCCCCGAGGGGTCGGTGGCCAGCTGCGCCTCGATCTCGGCGCTGCGCGTCACGGCGGCGGCCAGCGACCGGTCGATGGTGGCCTCGGTGCTCAACTCGTCGGTCGGCATATCGGGTGCGGGGGAGACGTCGGAACTCACCTGCCCATCCTAGGAGCACGCGCGATCCTCAGATGGCCCCGCCGGCGACCTTCCCGGTGAGCAGGCATCCACCGAGGAAGGTGCCCTCCAGCGCCCGGTGCCCGTGCACCCCTCCGCCTCCGAAGCCGGCGGCCTCCCCGACGGCGTAGAGCCCGGGCAGCACGCTGCCGTCACTGCGCAGCACCCTCGTCTGGGTGTCGGTGTGCACCCCTCCCAGGCTCTTGCGCGTGAGCACCCGCAGCCGGACGGCGAGCAACGGCCCGTCCTTGGCCTCCGTCAGCGGCCGCGGGGGCGCTACCCGCATCCGCTTGTCGACCACGTAGCGGCGGGCGTGGTGGATGGCCGTGAGCTGCGGGTCCCGGCCCAGGCCGCTGCGCACCTGGGCGTCGCGGGCCTCGACGAGCCGCGCCAGCTCGGTCGGGTCGATGGCCTCATCGCCCACGAGGGCGTTCATGCCGGCCGCCAGGTCCGCCGGGGTGCGGCCCCACACGAAGTCGGGGGAGTGGTCGGCGATGTCTGCCACCGGGCCCACCGACCCGGGCAGCAGGCGGCGGCTGAGCAGTCGCAGGTCCTTGCCCGTCAGGTCCGGGTTCTGGTCCGAGCCGGAGAGGGCGAACTCGGTCTCCATGATGGCCTTGTTGAGCAGGAACCAGCTGTGCTCGTGCCCGTGGCGGGTCAGGTGCTGCAGCGCCCCCAGCGCGTCGAAGCCGGGGAACAGCGGTGCCGGCAGCCGGTGGCCCGCGGAGTCCAGCCACAGCGAGCTCGGGCCGGGCAGGATGCGCACGCCGTGCCCGCTCCAGACCGGGTGCTGCATGGCGATGCCCTCGGGGTAGTGCCACATCCGGCCGGCGTGCACGGTGGCGGCGCCGGCGGCGCGGGCTGCGTCGAGCCCTTTGCCGTCGGTGGCATCCGGGACGCCGGAGAGCAGCACCTCGGGCAGACGTCCGGCCTCATCCGGCCAGGTGGAGCGGACGGCGTCGTGGTTGCCGCCGTTGCCACCGGTGGCCAGCACCACCGCTCCGGCGCTGAGCTCGACCGAGGCGGTCACCTCCCGGGAGGAGCGCGCGCCCCGGCCGGTGGCCGCCGGCGTGAGCTGGTCCGCGCGCACGCCGGTGACCGCGCCGTCGGTGAGGACCAGGGAGGTGACGCGGTGGCGGAAGCGCACGTCCAGCAGGCCCTCGTCCCGTGCTGCGCGGGCCTCGGCCAGGAACGGGGCGAGCACCCCGGGCCCGGTGCCCCAGGTCACGTGGAACCGGGGTACGGAGTTCGTGCCGCGCTCGGCCCACTGCACCAGGGGGAACCACCGCACCCCGAGCTCGTGCAGCCACGCGCGCATGGGTCCGGCGGCGAATTCCACGAACATCTGCGCCCAGGAGTAGCCGGCGGCGTCGGGCCCCTCGCCGCGGTCGGCGCCGGGCGCGAAATCGGCGGCATCGAGCCAGTCCGCGAACGCCAGGTCGGCGCGGTCCCGCACCCCGAGCCGGCGCTGTTCGGGGGAGTCCACCAGGAACAGCCCACCGAAGCTCCAGTGCGCCTGACCACCCATCGACGCGGCCGGCTCGGCGTCCAGCAGCAGCACCCGCTCACCCCGCCTGGTGAGCTCGGTGGCGGTCACCAGCCCGGCGAGGCCGGCGCCGACGACGATGACGTCGGTGTCACTCATGCCCGAACCCTACCCGGGGTGGTCCGGGGAGCTCAGGTACACCCGCATGCTCAGCTCCGGCACGGTCACCGTGGTGCCGGCATCGGCCCGCTCACACTCGCCGGGTGGGGTCTCCTGCGCGGAGTCCCACACCAGGGTGAACTCCTCGCCGCCGGCGCTGGTCAGCGTGACGCGCACCGGGTTCGCGGCGCCGTTGATCACCACGAGGGCGTCGCGACCGACCTCGGGCAGCTGCGGACGCCGGTACATCTGCAGCACCCGGCGGTGCACGTCGTGCCACCGCTCGACGCTCATCGAGGCGCCGTGCTCGTCGTACCAGGCCAGTCCCGGGTGCACCGGGTCGGGCCGTTCGAACCGTCCCGGTCGCAGCGCGGGGTGCTCGCGTCGCAGCGTCAGCAGGTGCCGCGTCGTGGCCAGCAGCTCCTCCTGCCAGGGTGCCAGGTCCCAGTCCACCCAGACGCTCTCGTCGTCGAGGCAGTAGGCGTTGTTGTTGCCGTGCTGGGTGCGGCCCAGCTCGTCCCCCGCGGTGAGCATCGGGGTGCCCGAGGCGAGCAGCAGCGTGCCGAGCACATTGCGCATGGTGCGGCGCCGGTGGGCGAGGATCTCGGCATCGTCGGTGACGCCCTCGACCCCGTGGTTCCAGGAGATGTTGTGATCACTGCCGTCCCGGTTCTCCTCACCGTTGGCCTCGTTGTGCTTGTGGTCGTAGGCGACGAGGTCGGCAAGGGTGAAGCCGTCGTGGGCGGTGACGTAGTTGATGGAGGCGACCGGCCCACGCCCGTCCGGCGCCGGGTGGTGGGAGAACATGTCGGCCGAACCGGCCAGCCGGGTGGCCACATCGCGCAGGTCGTTGCCGCTGTGCCCGTGCACCGCAGCGGCGGCGTCGGCGATCCAGAAGGTGCGGATCGCGTCCCGGAAGCGGTCGTTCCACTCGGCCATCGGGGCGGGGAACTGCCCGGTACGCCATCCGTCGGGCCCGATGTCCCACGGTTCGGCGATCAGTTTCAGACGGGCGAGCTCCGGGTCCGCGCCCAGGGCCACGAGGAAGGGGTGGTCGGCCTCGAACCGCTCCCGTCGCCGTCCGAGGGTGACGGCCAGGTCGAAGCGGAACCCGTCCACACCGACCTCCTGCGACCAGTACCGCAGCGAGTCCAGTGCCATCCGCACCACCGCGGGGCTGCGGAAGTCGAGGGAATTACCGGTCCCGGTCACATCGAGGTACCGGGTGTGGCCGATGCCCTCGTGCAGGTAGTAGCCGGCGCCGTCCAGGCCCCGCCAGGACACCAGCGGACCGTCCAGGCCGCTCTCGCAGGTGTGGTTGTAGACGACGTCGAGGATGACCTCCAGGCCCGCCTCGTGCAGGAGCGAGACCATCCCCTTGACCTCCGCGAGCACGGCTGCCGGCCCCGCCTCCTGGGCGGCCGCCGTCGCGTAGGAGGGCTCGGGGGCGAAGAAGGACAGCGTGTTGTAGCCCCAGTAGTTGCTCATGCCCCGCTGCGTCAGCGCGGGTTCGCTCACCTTCGCGTGGATGGGGAGCAGTTCGACGGCGGTGACACCCAGGTCCTTCAGGTAGGCCACGGTCTCGGGGTGGGCCAGGCCCGCGTAGGTGCCGCGCAGGTGCTCGGGCACACCCGGCAGGCGCTGCGTCAGCCCGCGCACGTGCGCCTCGTAGACCACCGTGGTCTCCCAGGGCGTGCGCGGGTGGTGGGCGGCGTCGTCGGCGGCATCGTCGAGGACCACGCCGAGCGGGACGTGGCCGATGACCCCGCGCGCATACGGGTCCAGCAGGAGCTTGTCGGGGTTGTGCCACAGGCCGTGGCTCGGTTCCCACGGCCCGTGCACCCGCAGCCCGTACGCCTGCCCAGCCCGAACCCCTGGGACGACGCCCGCCCACCGGCCCCATCGCGCGCGGTGCAGGCGCACGCGCCGCTCCTGCCAGGTGCCGTCCGGGTTCGCCTCGAGCAGGCACAGGTCGACGGCGGTGGCTCGCGGGGCGTGCACCAGCACCTCGACGCCCTCGGCGCACAGGTGCACCCCGAACCGGTGCGGTTCGTCGGCGCACCGGCGGGCAGCGGTGGGTGCGGCGGCGTGCTCGAGCACTGCGGAAGTGGTCATGATGTGGTCCACGATCGGGAGAAGTTGCCGGTGATGCCGCCAGGGGTGGCAGGCTGGGCGTATGCGAATCGTAGTGTGCGTGAAGCATGTGCCCGAGCTGGAGTCCGCCCGTGCCTTCTCGGCCGAGGGGCGGACCGTGCGTTCCACCGAGGACGGCACGCTGAACGAGGTGGACGAGAACGCCGTCGAGGCCGCTCTCTCCCTGGGCGGCGATGAGGTCATCGCCGTGACCGTCGGCCCGGCGCCCGCCGTCGATGCGGTGCGCCGCGCCCTGCAGATGGGCGCCGACCGCGGTGTGCACGTGCTCGACGACGCCCTCGCCGGTGCCGACTACGCCGCCACCGCCACGGCGCTCGCGGCCGCCGTGCGTTCGCTCGGGCCGGTGGACGCCGTGGTGACCGGGATGGCTGCGCTCGACGGGCTCGGCGCGGTGGTGCCCTCGCTGCTGGCCGCCGAGCTCGACCTGCCGCAGCTGACGGTCGCCCACGAGGTCACCCACGCCGACGGTGTGGTCACGATCGAGCGGGAGGTGGCCGGTGCCACCGAGACCTGGCGCGCTCCGCTGCCGGTGGTGCTCTCGGTGACCGATGTGGCGAACAGCCCGCGGCTGCCGAAGATGAAGGAGATCCTCGCGGCCCGGACCAAGGAGGTCGCCACCGTCTCCCTGGCCGATCTCTCGCTCGAGGTGGGCGACGTCGCCTCCCGCACCCAGGTGCTCGAGGCGTCGCAGCGTCCGCCCCGCCCCGGGCCGCAGCTGGTGACCGACGACGACGGTCAGGGCGGGCGCAAGCTGGCCGAGTACCTCATCTCCGAAGGGCTGATCTGATGGCGACGGCACTGGTCTATCTCGACGGCGACCCGCGCGAGAGCGCACTCGAGGCGGTGACGCTGGCCCGGCAGGTGGGCGAGGTCGTCGCCGTGACGCCCGCGGCGCTCGGTGAGGACGCCGCGCGGACCCTGGGGCGCTACGGCGTTGCGCGACTGGTCCATCTGGAGACCGGCGGGGTCGCGCTCGACGCACCGGCCGCCGTCGGGCAGGCGCTCGCGGACGCGGCCACGCAGCTCGGCGCCACGGCGGTGCTGCTCGGCTCCACCTTCGCCACGAAGGAGATCGCCGCCCACGCTGCGCACCACCTGCGCGCGGGGCTGCTGATCGACGTCGGCGACCTGAGGGTGCACGAGGGGCGGCTGGCCGGATCCAAGCGTGCCTTCGGCGGCACCTGGGACACGAGCTGCGCCGTCACCACCGAGTGCGGCGTGGCCACGGTGCGTCCCAACGCCGTGCAGGCCGAGCCGGTCGCGACCCCGGCCGAGGTGCAGACCGGCGCCCTGACCGTGACCGCGGCTGTCCCGGCCGGGCTGGAGCTGGTGGGCAGGCAGGAGCACGCCGGCGAGGGCGGTCGTCCGCCGTTGGCTGAGGCGGCCGTCGTGGTGGCGGCCGGGCGCGGGACGTTCGGCGACTTCGACGCCGTGCACGAGCTCGCGGACGCGCTGGGTGCCGCGGTGGGGACCACCCGCGACTGCGTGGACGAGGGGTGGCTGCCGCACGACGCGCAGGTCGGCCAGACCGGGGTGACGGTGGCGCCGCGGCTGTACATCGGTGCCGGGATCTCCGGCGCCCCGCACCACATCGGCGGGATGTCGGCCTCCCAGACGATCGTGGCCATCAACATCGACGCCGAGGCGCCGCTGGTGGAGATGGCCGACTTCGCCGTGGTGGGTGACCTGGCCTCCGTGCTCACCGACGCGGCCGAGGCGATCCGTGAGCATCGAGGCGGTGCGTAGCCGCACCACCTGGGCCCAGCTTCCCGACGGCGTCCGGGCGCTGGTCTCCGAGCGCACTGGGCCTGTGGTCACCGCGACCAGTCACGAGGGCGGGTACAGCCCGGGGATGGCCGCCACGCTGGTGACCGAGGGCGGTGACCGGGTGTTCGTGAAGGTCGCCTCCCGGGTGCAGAACGAGTTCAGTGCGGAGTTGTACCGGCGTGAGGCAGCCGTCAACGAGGCGTTACGCCCGGTGGCCGGCCAGTTGCCGGCGCCGGCGTTCCGGTGGTCGGCGGAGCTGGAGACCGGCGGGAACACCTGGGTGATGCTGGCCTTCGATGCCGCCGACGGGCCCGGGCCAGGGATTCCCTGGCAGCCAGGGGATCTGGCTGAGGCGCTGGACCTGGTGGCGGCGGTGGGCCGGGTGGCGGCGCCCGAGGACCCGGCGATCGAGTCGATCAGTGCGCTGGAGTTCGGGGAGTGGGCCGCGCTGGAGCTCGCGCCGGCGTCGCTGCTGGACTCGGTGGGCGAGGCAGCCGGCTGGCTCGCGCCCCGGCTGGAGCAGCTCGCCGGCCTGGCCGCGCAGTGGCCGGAGGCGACTGAGGGGACGGCGTTGGTCCATCACGACCTGCGGGCGGACAACATGGTGCGCTCGGGTGGCCGCCTGCTGGCGGTGGACTGGCCGTACGCCTCGCGGGGTGTGCCGTGGCTGGATCTGCTCGGGATGCTGCCCTCGGTGGCGCTCGAGGGTGGGGGCGAGCCGGAGGAGTTGTTCACGGGTCGTCCCGTGGGCGCGGCGGCCGATCCCGGCGCGGTGACCGTGGCGGTGGCCGCCCTGACGGGGATGTTCCTGCATCGCTCGCTGCAGCCGCCTCCGGCCGGTATCCCGCACCTGCGCGGCTTCCAGAGGGACCAGGGTCTGGTGGGGGTGCGGTGGTTGCAGGAGCGGCTCAGGTGAGCATCGAAACGTAGACTGACTAGCTGTGATCACCTACCTCGACCACGCGGCGACGACCCCGGTGCGACCGGGGGCGGCGGCTGCGTATGCCGAGGCGCTGGAGCAGGTGGGCAACCCCTCCTCCTTGCACGCGGCCGGGCGCTCGGCTCGCCGGCTGGTTGAGGAGGCCCGGGAGTCCATCGCGGCCGACCTGGGCGCCCACCCGACAGAGGTGATCGTCACTGCCGGTGGAACCGAGGCCGACAACCTCGCCGTCCAGGGCATCTGGCGTGCCCGCGCCACGGACACCCGGCGCGGACTGGTGAGCTCCGCCGTCGAGCATCCTGCGGTGCAGGAGAGCGCGCAGTGGCTCGCCGCCCATGAGCGGGCCGACCTGACCGAGGTGGGTGTGGACGAGGCGGGGCGCCTGGACCTCGACGCTCTGACGGATGCGGTGACCGAGCGCACCGCCGCCGTGTCGGTGATGTGGGCCAACAACGAGGTGGGCACGCTGCAGCCGATCTCGGAGGTGGTCGAGGCGGCCGGTCGTTGGGCTGTGCCGGTGCACACCGATGCGGTGCAGGCCGTCGGCCAGGTGCCGGTCGACTTCGCTGCCAGCGGTGTCGATGCGCTGACGGTGTCCGGCCACAAGCTCGGTGCCCCGATCGGGATCGGGGCGCTGCTCGCGCGCCGGGAGCTGGGGCTGACGCCTCTGCTGCACGGGGGCGGGCAGGAGCGGTCGGTGCGGTCCGGGACGATCCCGGTGCCGGCCATCCGGGCGTTCGCTGTTGCGCTCCACGAGGCGGTGACGGCACGTGAGAGCGAGGCCGCGCGCCTGGCCGGACTGCGGGACCGGATGATGGCGGGCGTGCTGGCGATCCCGGACGTGCACCTGAGCGGGCCCGAGGGGGAGGGCCGGCTGCCCGGGAACCTGCACGTGCGGGTCGACGGCGCCGATGCCGATGCGTTGTTGTTCGCGCTCGACGCGGCCGGGGTGTGTGCGTCGTCGGGGTCGGCGTGCCAGGCGGGGGTGCAACAGCCCTCGCACGTGCTGGCTGCCATGGGGGCCGACGACGGCGCAGCCCGCTCCGGTCTGCGCCTCACCCTGGGGTGGACCTCGAGCGAGCAGGATGTGGACACGGTGCTCGCGGTGCTGCCGCGGGTGGTGGAGCAGGCGCGGGCGGCGTACCGGCCGCGCAGGACGCGTGATGTGAAGGTGGGTGCCTGATGCGGGTGCTGGCAGCACTCTCCGGAGGAGTGGACTCGGCGGTGGCGGCGGCCCGGGCGGTCGACGCCGGTCACGACGTGGTGGGCGTGCACATGGCGCTCTCGCGCTCGCGTGCCCAGCACCGCAACGGCTCGCGCGGATGCTGCTCGATCGAGGACGCCTCGGACGCGAGGCGAGCTGCGGATGTGCTGGGCATCCCGTACTACGTGTGGGACCTCTCGGAGGAGTTCGAGGACACGGTGGTCGCGGACTTCCTGTCCGAGTACGCAGCCGGACGGACGCCGAACCCCTGCGTGCGGTGCAACCAGCACATCAAGTTCGACGCGCTGCTCGATCGTGGGCTGGCGCTCGGCTTCGACGCCGTGGCCACGGGACACTACGCGCGGATCGTCGACGCTCCGCACGCGGGTGGGGTGCGGCGCGAACTGCATCGGGCGGGGGATGCCGAGAAGGATCAGTCCTATGTGCTGGCCGTGATGGGGGCGGACCGGCTCGCGCGGTCGTTGTTCCCGCTCGGTGAGGTGGCCAGCAAGGACCAGGTGCGAGCCGAGGCCGCCGAGCGTGGCCTGAGTGTCTCGGCGAAGCCGGACTCCTATGACATCTGCTTCGTGGCCGACGGCGACACTCAGGGCTTCCTGCGTGACCGGCTGGGGGCTGCGCCCGGTGAGGTCGTGGATGCTGACGGTGCCGTAGTGGGAGAGCATGACGGCGCCTATGCCTACACCGTCGGGCAGCGGCGCGGGCTGGGCCTGAACCGCCCGGCAGCCGACGGCAAGCCGCGGTATGTGCTGGAGGTGGACCCTAAGGCGAACCGCGTGGTGGTTGGGCCGAGCGAACTGCTTTCGGTCACCGAGATCTCTGCCGGCGAAGTGGTGTGGCTGGCCGATGACGTGCCGGCGGCAGAGTGGACGGACGTGAGCGTGCAGGTCCGTGCCCATGGGGAGCCGGTCGACTCGCGGGTCATGCTGCGCGACGGTGAACTGCTGACCGAGCTCGGGTCACCGCTGCGTGGCATTGCCCCGGGCCAGTCGATCGTGGTCTACCAGGGCTCACGGGTGCTCGGGCAGGGCAACATCGTCAAGGCCGGGCGTGGGGCGGCGCTGAGCGGGGTGTAGCGCGGAGTGGGCCCCTCGCCCGCACCTGTTCCGCGCACCAGTTCGCTGCCTCGTCTGCTCCACGCAGCGCCCTGATCGGCTGCCATTGAGCGTCCTGGACATGCCGGTGTCCCCGTCGACGGTGGTGGTCGGCGGGGTCCGGGGCGGGGTGATCAGAAGGGTGGCGGGTCGGTGCCGCCGGTGCTGCCGGGACCGCGCGCTGCTGGCGGCTGCCCGCGGGGAGGACGTGCCGGCATCGCCTTCGCGGCGGTGCGCATCGAGTCCAGGGCGCGTTGGCGCACCCGTGCGGTCGAGGTCGCTGCGGTCCCCGGTGAGCCGGGCAGGGGGAAGGTGCCGGCGGGGGTGACGAGATATGCCGCGCCGTCGGGACTGGCCCAGTGGTAGGTGCCGGGGGTGATCACCTGGTAGGTCCAGCCGGCATGGGTCTTGGCCCGGTGGTGGCGCCGGCACAGGGCGGCGAGGTTGGTCGAGGTGGTGGGTCCGCCGTGCTCGTACGGTTCGATGTGGTCCAGGTCGGCTGATCGGGCGGTGCGGTGGCAGTAGGGGAACTGGCACGTCCCGTCGCGCAGGATGACCTGCTCGCGCAGCCTGGGGCTGGCTTGATAGGTGGTGGCCGCGTACTCGGCGTTGAGGTCGATCACCGGCCGCACCAGCACCCGCCCGGCGGTGGCGCACCACGTGCGGACCTGTTCGGGGGTGATCGGGGAGCGGGTGTTCTCACACCGCCCCACACCAGAAGACTGCTCATCGAGGTCGGCGGCCGGCAGGTGCAGATACAGCAGCACCGTGCGCCCGCTCGCCCCTCCGGGCTCGCTACCCTCACTGGTCGCGGTCGCACCGGTCTGCCCAGTCCCACCGGCCTGGTCGGCACTGACCCCGGTGGTGTGCGGCAGGGTGGCCGGGGCCATGGTGTGTCCGCGGGCGAGGTCACCCAACGCGATGGACCTGCGTACGTCCTCGCTGGCACCGGGCATGAGGGCTTTCAACGCTGCTGCGCGGGCGGAGATGGCTGCTTCCAGGTCCAGTGCGTCGGCGAGGTCGAGGCCGCCGTCGATGCTGACCACGCTCATCGACCCGGGCTCTTGACCGTCACCGGCGCGGCCGAGGTGGATGTTCACCCGCCGCCCCTCCAACGCCGCCTCGCGGTCCCGCTCGGCCTGGTCGGGGTCGAACCTCGCCACCGCCGCAGCCACGGTGCGTTCGATCTGAGCCATCGAGCAGGTCCCGATCGTCCAGGCGACCTGGGCATCGACCCAGGCGGCACCAGCGGCGGGGAGCTTCTTGCTCAACCGCGCCACCGCCCTGGCCCGATGCACACTGACCTGCCCGGCCCGCACCCGGGACCACAGCACCGGCAACCGGTAGGCGAGCTCGACCACCCCGCCGACATAGTTCATGGCGGCCTCGTTCGACTGCCCCAACGCTGCGGCCAGGCGAGTGAACCCCAGATCCGACACCCACGGGGCGCCGTCCCCAGCCAGGCGCATCGGCTGCTCGGTGCCCGGCAGCCCCGGGTGGAGGTCTGGGTCGAAGACCGCGGTCCTGGTTGTCTCCTCCGGGTCCACGACCGACTCGCGCACCCACGCCAGCACCAGCTCCGCCCGCTCGACCTCCACCGCCCGAGCCGCGACCCCATTGGCCCGCACCGCGGCCAACAGTTCCTTCTCGGCCGGAGCCGAGAACGAGGAAACCGTGGCTGTCGATGTCATGAAAGAAGCCTCCCACCGACCACCGACACCGCCCCATCACCCCAGCTCAGAGCCCACATCGCATCGAATCGCCTACGATCCGGGGATGCTGAACGAGCCGAGGCCTGGAACGCGTCCGACGACCTCCGACGAGGGGCCGCACCGTCAGCTGGAGCAGCGCGCCCCCGCAGCCCTGTGGGGCGAATTGGTGGCCAGGGTCTTCCAGCTCGATGGCGTGGTGGAGGGCATCAGTCAGGTCTCGCCCCCGTCGTCACGGGCCGTCTTCTTCAGTGAGATGACTGTTGAGCGCGCTCCGGAGACCTCGTTGGCGCCGGGCGGACGCCTCGAGCCGGTGCATCTGCACGGCGTGGGCGACACCAGTATGCACGCGGTCCTGCCGGCGAACCGAGGAGCGGACCTCGTGCGGCTGGGCTGGGCCGAACCGCACCAGTACGCCGACCACGACACCGAGTTCATGATCTACGGCCCGCGCGATGCGAGCGAACTCGAGGCCGTTGTCACCGTGATCGACGAGAGCCTGAGTTTCGCCTACCCGGGCCGCTCGACCTGACTCGTCACTCCCTTACTGCGCATCCTCGGCCGCCAGCACCTCCGGCCTGGACCGGTGCCACCGCCAGAGCACCATCGCGAGCACGGCATACACGAGGCTCGTGAGCGCCAGGTGCAGCAGCGAGTCCGAGACCACCGGCACGATCACCCCGGCGAGCACGGCATTGCCGAACAGCGTTCCGAACGCCCCCAGCGAGGCCGCGGCACCGCGATCGTCCGGCGCCTGATCCAGGATCTCCAGGTTCAGCACCGGGAACATGGTGCCGATCGCCGTCGCGGCCAGCGGGGGAGCGAGCATCATCCACGGAAGCGAGGGCTGCCACGCGACGATGAACACGTTCACCGTGACAGCCACCAGTGCGGTCGCCATCGCCACGTCGATCAGCTGCCGGCGAGGCACCCTGTCCGCGGTGCGCCCGGAGATGAATGCTCCCGCCATGATCCCGCCGATCAGCGGCACGAACAGCACCCAGAAGTCCTGCTCGCCCAACCCCAAGAGGTCCACCACGATGATCGGCGCGGCAGCGATGTAGGTGAACTGAGCGCCGAAGGTGCAGGCAGTGACCAGGGCCAGCCGTACCACCGAACCCCGCGTCGCCACCCGGATCACCGCCCGCACGACGGACGGCGCGTTGAGGGGGCGACGCTCCGCCGTCGGGAGGGTTTCGGGGAGCACCACGGCCACGGTGACGGCCATGAGTACGCCGTAACCCGCGATCGCCCAGAAGATCGACTGCCAGGGCCCCACACTCAGCAACCATCCGCCCACCACGGGCGCGATCGCTGGCGCGACCGAGAAGATCATCATCACGTTCGACATCAGGCGCTGCGCCGCCGACCCGGAGAACAGGTCCCGGATCACCACCCGGCTGACGATCGTGGCGGCGCCGGCGAAACCGCCCTGCAGCAGCCGCCCCACCAGCATCACCGGCAGCGACGGCGCCAGGGCGCACAGGATCGTGGCCGCGGTGAAACCGAGCAAGCCGATGATCATCACCGGCTTGCGGCCCATGGCGTCCGAGATCGGGCCGTGGAAGATGCTCATGACGGCGAACGAGAGCAGGTAGAGGCTCGTCACCTGTTGCATGGCGGCCGTGTCGGCGCGGAAGTCGCCGCCCATCTGCTCGAACGCCGGGAACACGGTGTCGATCGTGAAGGGACCGATCATGGCCAAGCCGGCGAGCACGATCGTGAACAGGAGCCCGACCTTTTCGGGTGAGCCGGACCGCGAGCTGTCGCTGGGTCTTCGGCTCCTCACTCCTCCATCACATCACAGGGGAGACCGTGCTGCTCACTCCGCCGATGTCGGTGCCTCGGGCCACAATGGGGACCGTGAACGACGCATCGACCCCCACCGACGACGCCACGCTCGACCCTGCGGTCCGTTCGCGCTGGGACGAGCTCGCGGCCCAGGTGCGCCGCGCGCGTGAGGCGTATTACAACGAGGACAGCCAGCTGCTCTCCGACGCCGAGTTCGACGAATTGTTCCACGAGCTCGAGACGCTCGAGGCCGAGCACCCCGAGCTCCGCGACCCCGACTCGCCGACCCAGATGGTGGGAGGCTCGCGTTCGGCGCTGTTCGACCCGGTGGAGCACGCCGAGCGGATGCTCAGCCTCGACAACGTCTTCTCGGTGGTTGAGCTCACCGAGTGGGCCGCCAAGACCGCCGCCGCGGCCGCGCGCGCCCCGGCCTGGCTGTGTGAGCTCAAGATCGACGGCCTGGCGATCTCGTTGCGCTACGAACGCGGGCGTCTGACCAGTGCGGCCACCCGCGGCGACGGCCGCACGGGGGAGGACGTGACGATCAACGCCCTCCGGGTGGCCGGGATTCCGGAGCGGCTCGAGGGCACCGGGCACCCCGAGCTGGTGGAGGTGCGCGGCGAGGTGTTCATCCCCACCCAGTCGTTCGCGCAGCTGAACGACCTCCAGGCCGAGCTCCAGGAGCGGGCGGTGGAGGCGGCCCGGCAACGATGGCAGGCGCGCGCTGCGAGCAAGGCCGAGTTCGACGAGCAGCGTGAGGCGACCGCCGCTGCCCGCCGATTCCCCGCCTTCGCCAACCCGCGCAACGCCGCCAGCGGTGGTCTGCGCCAGCAGTTGGAGAAGAAGGCGGGCCTGGAACGTGAGGCCGGCGACGCCCGGGTGGCGGCGCTGCGGCTGTATGTCCACGGCATCGGCGCCTGGCCTCGCCCCCCGGTGGCCGCGCAGAGCGAGATCTACGACCTGCTCGCCGGGTGGGGACTACCCGTGAGCCCGTACTCGAAGGTCTGCAGCACCATCGAGGAGGTGGCGGCGTTCGTCGAGCACCATGGCGCTCACCGGCACGACGTCGAGCACGAGATCGACGGCGTGGTCGTCAAGGTCGACGAGCTCGCGCTGCACGAGGAGCTCGGCGCCACCAGCCGTGCCCCGCGCTGGGCGATCGCCTACAAGTACCCGCCCGAGGAGGTCCACACCACGCTGCTCGACATCGCCGTGGGCGTCGGGCGTACCGGGCGCGCCACCCCGTACGGCGTGATGGAACCGGTGCTCGTGGCCGGCAGCGTGGTGCGGCAAGCGACGCTGCACAACCAGGACGTGGTGCGTGCCAAGGGCGTGCTCATCGGGGACACGGTGGTGCTGCGCAAGGCCGGGGATGTGATCCCGGAGATCCTCGGGCCGGTCGTGGAGCTGCGGGACGGGAGCGAGCGCGAGTTCGTCATGCCTGCCGAGTGCCCCGAGTGCGGGACGGCGCTGCGGCCGATGAAGGAGGGGGACATCGATCTGCGGTGCCCCAACGCCGAGTCCTGCCCGGCGCAGGTGCGTGGCCGGGTCGAGCACATCGGCTCCCGCGGCGGCCTCGACATCGAGGCGCTCGGGGAGGTGACGGCGGCCGCCCTCACCCAGCCACGCGTGCCGCGGACCCCGCCGCTGGTGACCGAGGCCCGGCTGTTCGACCTCGCGATCGATGAACTCGTGCCGATCGAGGTGGTCGTCCGGGACGCCGAGACCGGCGAGCCCAAGACCGACGACGACGGCGAACCCTCCGTCCGCCGTCCGTTCCAGAAGACCGTCCGCAGGTACCCACCGGAGGCGGAGGGGATGACGGCGGCCGAGCGGCGTCAGGCCGGCCTCCGCCAGATCGAGCAGGTGGTGCCCTCGAGCCAGGCCGAGACGCTGATCGCCGAGCTGGAGAAGGCGAAGACCAAGGAGCTGTGGCGCCAGCTCGTCAGCCTCAACATCCGACACGTGGGCCCGGTCGCCGCCCGCGCGCTCGCCGAGTGGTTCGGATCCCTGGACGCCATCGAGAAGGCCGGCGAGGACGAGCTCGCGCAGGTGGAGGGCGTCGGTCCCGCGATCGCCGCGGCCGTCACCGAGTGGCTGACGGTGGACTGGCATCAGCAGGTGCTCAGCCAGTGGCGCGCGGCCGGCGTGCGCTTCGCGATCCCCGACCACCTCGGCCCCGGGGCCGCTCGGGAGGAGGGCCCGCTGACCGGCCTGACCGTGGTGGTGACCGGGTCGATGGAGCACTTCTCCCGCGACGGCGCGAAGGAGGCCATCATCGCCGCCGGAGGCAAGGCCGCCGGATCGGTCTCCAAGAAGACCGACTACGTGGTGGTCGGCCCGGGCGCCGGCTCGAAGGAGACCAAGGCGCGAGATCTCGGGTTGACCATCCTGGACGAAGCCGGTTTCCAGGCTTTGCTGGAGGGAGGGCCGGACGCCGTCGCCGACCGTGAGACGTGAGCGCATACTGGAACGATGATCAGCGACGACCTCGCCCGCGCCCTTCGAGATTCCGGCCTGCGCTGGGACCCGGCCCCGGGTGACCAGTTCCGCATCGAGGCCGAGGCGCTGTCCGAGGAGGTGTTCACGCTCTCGCACATGGTGATCGAACCGCGCACCTACGACACCGGCACCGTGCTCAACTTCAACGGCACCACCGAGTGGGCCCTCGACAACGTCGCCGCCGATGAAGCCCTCTGGCTTCCCCGCGAGGACCAGTTGCGCGAGTTGCTGGGCACCACTTTCGAGACGTTGCGCCGCACCGACTCCGGGTTCGAGGTGAGCGCGCGGGATACCGACGGCACCTCGCGCACCCACGCGGCCGCCGTCGTGGAGGACGCCTACGCCCACGCCGTGCTGGCTCTGGTCCGCCAGGCCACCCACTGACACACTCGAGCCATGCACCTGCAGGAGGCCCGCGCACACAAGGCTCACCTGGTCGGCGTCGCCGCCGAGGCACTCACGAATGTGGACGCGCGGGTGGCGGGAGCGCGCCCGGGCGGGCTGGCACTCGGGCTCGCCTCGCGGGAGAGCACGGGCGAACCCGACTACGCGATCGCCGTCCGGTACCTGGAGGAGGAACCCTGCCGCGCCGCGCTGAGCGCACTACGCCGGGAAGCCGAGGCCGAGCTGGACCTGCGCCACACCGGGCCGATCCGCGCGCTGAGCCAGCCGGCTGACCCGGCGCCGGAGGAGCTGCAGCAGCGCGTGCGCCCGCTGCGCCCCGGCCTGTCCCTCGCGCACCGGGACCTCACCGCCGGAACGCTCGGCGCCTTCGTCACCGACATCGACGGCGCCCTGTTCGCGCTGTCCAACTGGCATGTACTGGCAGGCTCCCCGCGCGCCGGCGCGGGCGATCCGGTGCTGCAGCCCGGCCCGCTCGACGGCGGCACACCGGCCGACCGGATCGGGGTGCTGGACGCCGTGATCCCGCTGCGCCCCGGTCAGGTCGCCACCGTGGATGCCGCCCTGGCGCGGCTCGAGGAGACGACCGTCGAGCCGCGCCACCCCGGCGGTACGGTCACCACCAGTGCCACCGCCCAGGGCGGCGAGCGCGTCACCAAGATCGGTAGGACGACGGGCGTGACCACCGGCCGGATCAGTGCGATCGAGCTCGATGAGGTGGTCGTCGACTACGGACCGGAGCTGGGTCAGCTGCGATTCGACAACCAGGTCGAGGTCGAAGGTGACAACGGCGACTTCTCCGCCGGCGGTGACTCCGGATCGCTGATCCACACCACCGACGGCGTCGCGCTCGGGCTGCTCTTCGCGGGATCTGAGACGGGCGGCCCGGGCGGGGCGGGGCTGACCTACGCCAACCCGATCGAGCTGGTCCTGGACGGCCTCGGGGTCCAGCTCTACCGGCAGGAGCCGGCGTGAGTACCGACCGGAGCCGCGCCACGGCTGCCAAGGCCCAGGTGGCCACCAGGCTCGCCGGCCACGACACGAGCGTCGGACTGCACGCCGAGGACGACGGCGGCTATGCGGTCCGCGTCAACGTCGCCTCCGAGCCGGTCGCCCAGGCGGTGCGGACGCTCCTCGGCGAGGAGGTCGAGGGTGTGCCGGTGCGGGTGCGGGTGGTGGGGCAGGTCGGAATGCGCTGAGGCCTACCCGCCCGCCGGCTCCGCGCCCGCCGGTGCGTCCATGGCAGCCGGATCGAGCACCCGGTCGATCACCGCTCTGGCCCCGCCCAGCAGCCCGGCCCGGCCGTGCGTCCGGCTCGCCACCACCTGCAGCCGGCTGGTGGCCAGCGGCAGCGAGCGCCCTCGCACCATCTGCTCGATGCCCTCGAACAGCGGGCTCGGCTCGTGCGCGAGCGGTCCGCCGATCACGATCACCGACGGGTTGAGCAGGTTGACGCAGCTCGCGAGCACTGCGCCCAGGCTCTGCCCGGCCAGCCGCACCACCTCCGCCACCCCGTCATCCTCGAGCAGGCCCTGCACCTCCTCCAGCCGCCGCACCTCGTGCCCGAGCCCGCGCACCGAGCGCACGATCGCGGTCCCGCTGGCGAGCGCCTCCAGACAACCGGTGTTCCCGCACCTGCAGCGCACGGGCGCCCCGCCCGGAACTGCCACGTGGCCCAGATCCCCGGCCGTGCCGTCGGCGCCGCGCACCAGCCGGTGGCCGGCCACGATGCCGGCCCCGACGCCGGTGGCCACCTTCACGAACAGCAGGTGCGCCGTGTCCGGGTAGACGGTGACATGCTCCCCGAGGGCCATCAGGTCGACGTCGTTGTCCACCAGCACCGGCACCCCGAACCGGCGCCCCAGCACCCCGACGACGTCCGCACCGTCCCAGCCGGGCATGATCGGCGGGGTCCGCGGCCGTCCGGTCGCCTGCTCCACCGGCCCGGGCAGGCCGATGCCGATCCCGGCGAGAGGCCCGGCGCCGCCGGCTTGCACCTGGTCCAGCAGGTCCTGGCCGCGCCGCGCCGCCAGGTCCAGCACCGGCGCCGGCCCAGCGGCGATGTCCAGATCCTCACGGTGCTCGGCCAGGACGGTCCCGTCCAGGTCGGTGACGGCAACCGCCACGTGCGCCGCCCCGAGGTCGACCGCGAGGACCGACCGGGCGCCGGGATCGAAGCGGACGAAGATCGGCGGCCGCCCACCGGTGGACGTCCCGGCCTCCGAGCGCACCAGCCCGGTGCGCAGCAGTGCATCCAGGCGCAGCGTCACGGTCGAGCGGGCGAGGCCCGTCTCGGCCACCAGGTCGGCCCGGGTGCGCGGCACGCCGTCGCGGAGCACCTGCAGCAGCTGCGGAGACGAGGACACGCATCCCACCGTAGCCGGGGACAGGTGACTTTTGCTCGACTCCCGGCAGAAGTCCCGATACCGTGGACCCGCACCGTCCGAGAACGCACGGCCCGAGGAGATCTCACCGATGAGCACCCAGTCCCCGCCGCTGAACGTGGCGATGATCGGCTACGCCTTCATGGGCGCCGCCCACTCCCAGGGGTGGCGTGTGGCCCCCCGGTTCTTCGACCTGCCGCGCAGGCCCGTGCAGCACCTGATCTGCGGGCGCAACCCCGAGAACCTGGCCGCCGCGGCGGACACGCTCGGCTGGGCCCACACCGAGACGGACTGGCGCACCGCCATCGCGCGCGACGACGTCGACCTGGTCGACATCTGCACCCCCGGCAACACCCACGCCGAGATCGCCATCGCCGCACTGGAAGCCGGCAAGCACGTCCTGTGCGAGAAGCCGCTGGCGAACTCCGTGGCCGAGGCCGAGCAGATGGCCGCCGCCGCAGAGAAGGCGCCGAACGGCGCCAAGGCGATGGTCGGCTTCACCTACCGCCGCGTGCCCGCCATCCAGCTCGCCCGCCAGCTGATCGCCGAGGGTGAGCTCGGCGAGATCCGCCAGGTGCGCGCCCAGTACCTGCAGGACTGGCTGGCCGACCCCGAGGCGCCGCTCTCCTGGCGGTTGCAGAAGGACGTCGCCGGCTCCGGCGCGCTCGGCGACATCGGCGCCCACATCGCCGACACCGTCCAGTTCATCACCGGCGAGCACATCACCGGGGTGGCCGGCCTGACCGAGACGTTCGTCAAGGAACGGCCGGTCGAGACCGAGCGCGTCGGTATCGCCGGCGTCGGGGGCACCGAGCGCGGGCCGGTCACCGTCGACGACGCCGCGATCTGGCTGGCACGCCTCTCCGGCGGCGCGATCAGCACCTTCGAGGCCACTCGATTCGCGTGGGGCCGCAAGAACGCGCTCCGCATCGAGATCAACGGCACCCAGGGTTCGCTCGCCTTCGACCTGGAGCGCCTCAACGAGCTGCAGTACTTCGACGCCCGCCAAGGCACGCGCACGAACGGGTTCCGCACCATCCTGGTCACCGAGGGTGAGCACCCCTACATCGCCGCCTGGTGGCCCCCGGGGCACGGCCTCGGGTACGAGCACGGGTTCACCCACCAGGTGGTCGACCTGATCACCGCGCTCGCCGCGGACACCCAGCCCGAACCGTCCTTCGCCGACGGACTGCGCGTGCAGCGTGTGCTCGACGCCGTCGAGCGGTCCTCGGCCGAGAACAGCACCTGGACAGAAGTCCCCGCCTGAGCATCCCGCCTGACAAGGAGCACCCCCATGGCACGACCGATCACCCTGTTCACCGGCCAGTGGGCCGACATGCCGTTCGAGGAGCTGTGCCGGCGGGCCGGCGAGTGGGGCTACGACGGCCTCGAGATCGCCTGCTGGGGCGACCACCTCGACCCCAACCGCGCCGCCACCGACGACGACTACGTCGCCGAGAAGCTCGCGATCCTGGAGAAGAACAACCTCAAGGTCTGGACGATCTCCAACCACCTCAAGGGTCAGGCGGTGTGCGACGACCCGATCGACGAGCGCCACCGCGACATCCTGCCCGACTCGGTGTGGGGCGACGGTGACCCAGAAGGCGTGCGCCGGCGGGCCGCGGAGGAGCTCAAGAACACCGCCCGCGCCGCCAAGCGACTCGGGGTCAAGACCGTCACCGGCTTCACCGGGTCGTCGATCTGGAAGTACGTGGCGATGTTCCCGCCGGTGCGGGACGAGCTCGTCGAGGCCGGCTACCAGGACTTCGCCGACCGGTGGAACCCGATCCTGGACGTCTTCGAGGAGCAGGGCGTGCGGTTCGCCCTCGAGGTCCACCCCAGCGAGATCGCCTACGACTACTGGACCACCGTCAAGACCCTCGAGGCCATCGGTCACCGCGAGTCCTTCGGCATCAACTGGGACCCGAGCCACATGGTCTGGCAGCAGCTCGACCCGGTCGGATTCCTGCTCGACTTCCCGGAGAAGATCTTCCACGTGCACTGCAAGGACACCAAGGTGCGCATCAACAACGGCCGCAACGGCCGGCTCTCCTCGCACCTGCCCTGGGCCGACCCGCGGCGCGGCTGGGACTTCATCTCCACCGGCCACGGCGACGTGCCGTGGGAGGACGCCTTCCGCGCCCTCAACCACATCGGCTACGACGGCCCCCTCTCGGTCGAGTGGGAGGACGCCGGTATGGACCGGCTCGTCGGCGCCCCGGAGGCGCTGGAGTTCGTGCGCACCCTCAGCAAGTACGAGCCCTCCGAGGCCGCCTTCGACGCGGCCTTCTCGACGCGCTGAGCCCGGGCCCACCACCCGCTCAGCGGGTGGTGGGCTCCTCCGTCTCCCCGGCGGCGTGCCGGGCGAGCACGAACAGCAGGTCCGAGAGCCTGTTCAGGTAGTGCCCGACGGCAGGGCTCACCACCGTGCTCACCGGCGCTCCCGCCTCCCGGGCCGCGAGGGCGTGGCGTTCCGCACGCCGCGCCACCGCCCGCGCATGATCCAGCGCAGCACCGGTGGCCGTGGCGCCCGGGATCACGAACACCGGCTTCAGCGGGCGGGCCTCGACGAGTGCGTCGATGAGCGATTCCAGGCCCGTGACCATCTCCTCGCTCACCAGCGAGACCCCCGGCTCGAGCCGGTCCCGGTGGTCGGGGTTTGCCGCCAGATCGGCGCCGAGGACGAACAGCTCGCGCTGCAGCCGCAGGAGGGTCTCCGCGATCGGCGAGTCGCACGCCGCGCGAGCCACCCCGAGCAGCGCGACCACCTCGTCCACGTCCCCACCGGTCTCCATCACCGGATCGGTCTTGGCGATCCGCCCGCCGTAGAGCCGACCCGTGCTGCCGTCATCGCCGGTGCGCGTGTAGATCCTCATCGCCCCAGCATGGCCCAGCATTGCTCAGCATTCGCCCACCCCGGCCGCGAACCGCCATACTTGGGCTCTCAGTCCTGGACCCAGGGGAAGCCGGTGCAACTCCGGCGCTGTCCCGCAACCGTGAGAGTCGGATCACCTGCCCAGGACCTCGATACTCGACCCGTCGTGGACTGCGGGTGGTGCCCCCGGCTGCCGGCCGTGGCGTGCTCGCGTCCCTTGCGAAAGGCACCCACCGTGCAGCTCACCCTCCGTTCCCTCCCGGCCCTCGCCGCTGCCGCGGCCCTCACGACGGCGTCCCTCGCCGGTGCGTTCGGCGCCCCCTCCGCCGGGGCCGAGGCCACCTCCGCGCCTGTCGGCGCCGCCTGTGCTGAGGGCGCCGGCGTGAGCGTCGTGGTCGACTTCACCGACGTCGGTGGCGACATCGAGGTCGGCTGCGCCGAGGGCGACCCGGCCACCGGCCGCGAGGCGCTGGAATCGGCCGGATTCACCCCGGAGGACTCCCAGCCCGGCCTCATCTGCACCATCGACGGCCTGCCCGACCCCTGCCCGGAGGAGTTCGACGGCAACTACTGGTCCTACTGGAGCGCCGAGGCCGAGGGCGAGTGGACCAGCTACCAGGTCGGCGCCGACGAGGCCGATCCCGCCCCCGGGGCCCTCGAGGGCTGGCGCTACTTCGACGGTTCCGAGGGCCCGGGCATCGCTCCGGCCGACGCGCTCGCCGTGGCCGAGCCGGTCGATGATGCCGACCAGAGCACCGACCAGGGCGCAGACGAGCCCGCCACCCCGGTGCTGCCGATCCTCGCCGTGGTGATCGGGATCGTCCTCGTGGTCGCGATCGCCCTGGTGCTGCGCCGTCGCTCGCGTCGCTGATGAGGACGGCGGCCCTCACCCACCCCCTGGCCTGGTGGGCCTGGGCGGCCGGGGTGACGGTCGCCGTCGTGCGACTGCCTGCCGGTGCAGCCACGGTGCTGATCCTGCTGGCCGTGCTGCTCGTGGGGGTGGCGTGCCGGGCGGACTCGCCGTGGGCGAAGGCGTTCCCGGCCGCGATCGCGCTCGGCGTGATCATCGTGGCGGTGCGGGTCGGCTTCCACCTCGTGGTCGGTCTGCCTGACTCCAGCCCGGTGCTGTGGGTATGGCCGCAGATCGAGCTGCCGGGCTGGTTCACGAACCTCTCGCTGCTGGGGCCCGTGCACGCCGATGGCCTGACCAGCGCCGCGCTGACCGGCCTGTCCCTGGCCACCCTGGTGATCACGTTCGGCGCGGTCAACGCCATCGCCAACCCGCGCCTGGCGCTGCGGTGCCTGCCCGGCTCGTTGCACCACCTCGGCACCGCCGCCGTGATCGCGGTCTCGGTCACACCGCAGCTGATCACCGCGATCGCCCGGGTGCGCCGGGCGCAGGGCCTGCGCGGGACGCCCCGGCGCGGCTTGCGCGCGTTCTCGGCCCGGTTGATCCCCGTGCTCGCCGGGGCACTCGACCAGGCGCTCGAGCTGGCCGCCTCCATGGACTCGCGCGGGTACGGCCGCGTGCATCCGGGCCGCGGTGGCCGCCGCGGGGTCACCGTGGGAGTGACGATCGCGCTGGTCGCCGCGGTCGCCGGAACCTACGCCCTGCTCGATGCGAGCGCTCCCCGCGGTCTGGGCCTCGCGGTGCTGATCGGCGGTGCTGCCGTCGCAGCTGCAGCGTCGGTGTTCGCCTCCCGTGCGGTGGTGCGGACCCGCTACCGGCCGCTGCCCTGGGGCCTGAGGGCCTGGCTCGTGGCCGGGACCGGCGCGGTCGCGCTCGTGATCGCCCTGGCCGGTCGTGCTGCCGGCACCGACGCCATGCTGCTCGGCGTCCTCACCGCCGCAGCGCTCGCCGCCCCCACCCTGTCGGAGGCCACATGATCGAGATCGAGAACCTCACCGTCGCCTACGGCCGCGAGTCGGTGCTGACCGAGGTGAGCGCCGCCGTCGCCGAGGGGGAGCTGTGCCTGGTGGTGGGGCCCACCGGTTCGGGTAAGTCCACCCTGCTGGGCGCCGTCAGCGGGCGGGTGCCGCACCTGACCGGCGGGCAGGTCGGCGGCCGTGTGCGGGTCGCCGGGCGGGACACCCGCACCCACCAGCCGCGGGACCTGGCCGACGCGGTCGGGGTGGTCGGGCAGGACCCGCAGGCCACCTTCATCACCGAGACCGTGGCGGACGAGCTCGCCTTCACGATGGAACAGCTCGGCGTCCCCCCGGCCCTCATGCGCCGCCGCGTGGAGGAGGTGGCCGACCTGCTCGGGCTGGCCCACCTGCGCGACCGGGGCCTGCACACCCTCTCCGGCGGGGAGCAGCAGCGCGTCGCTATCGGGGCGGTGCTGACCGCGCAGCCGCGCGTGCTCGTGCTCGACGAGCCGACATCCGCCCTCGACCCGGGAGCCGCGGAGGACGTGCTGGCCGCCCTGGCACGGCTCGTGCACGACGCCGGGGTGACCGTGCTGCTCGCCGAACACCGGCTCGAACGGGTGGTCGGCTTCGCCGACGCCGTGATCTCTCTCGACGGCGGCCGCGCTCACGCCGGCGACCCCGCCGAGGTCTTCGCGACCGCCGCCGTGGCACCGCCGGTGGTGCAGCTGGCCCGCGTGGCCGGCTGGCAGCCGGTGCCGCTCACCGTGCGGGAGGCACGACGGCGCAGCGTACCGCTGCGCGAGAGTCTCGGTTCAGCCGCGCTTCCCACGCGTGAACCCGGGGAGGCGGCCCTGAGTGCCGAGCGGGTGCGGGTGGCCTACGACGACACCGTCGCCGTGGACGACGTCGACCTGCAGATCCGCGCCGGCGAGGTCACGGCGGTGATGGGGCGCAACGGGGCCGGGAAGTCCTCGCTGCTGTGGGCCCTCGCCGGCGCGCAGCAGCTCGCGAGCGGCCGCGTGCGTGGCCACGAGCAGGCGGCCCTGGTGCCGCAGTCCCCGGAGGACCTGCTCTACCTGCTCACCGTGGCGGCCGAGTGCCGCACCGCCGATGCCGACGCCGGAGCGCAGCCCGGGACCACCCGTTCACTGCTGGACGCGCTCGTCCCCGGGATCGACGAGGACGCCAACCCGCGCGACCTCTCCGAGGGGCAGCGCCTGGCGCTCGCGGTGGCGATCCAGCTGGCGCGCAGCCCCCGGGTGATGCTGCTGGACGAGCCTACCCGCGGCCTGGACTACGCCGCCAAGGAGCATCTCGCCGCGGCCCTGGACCGGCTCACCGGCACCGGTCACGCCGTGGTGGTGGCCAGCCACGATGTGGAGTTCGTGGCCCAGGTGGCCGATCGGGTGGTGCAGCTCGCTGACGGTTCAGTGGTGGCCGACGGTCCGGTGCGGGAGGTGCTGGCCGACTCCGCGCTGCTCGCCCCGCAGGTGGCGAAGGTACTCAGTCCGCAGCGCTGGCTGACGGTGGCCGAGGTGAGCGCAGCGCTGGCCCAGGGGGACTCGTGAGCGAACCGCGAACGGCGGCGGTGCCGCTCTCGCCGCGGCTCGCGGTCGCGCTGGTGGCGGTGAGCATGGTGGGTGTGCTCGCGTTCGCGTGGCCGCTGCTGCTGGACGTCGGTGCCGCGCTCAGCGACGAGGCGGCTGCCCCGATCGTGCTCGGTGCGGTGCTCGCATCCTCGTTGCTGGTGGTGGCGATCGCCGTCAGCGACGGCGGGATGGACACCCGCGCGGTGGCGATGCTCGGCCTGCTGGCCGCCGTCGGGGCGCTGATCCGCCCGATCGCCGCCGGGACCGGGGGAGTGGAGACCGTGTTCGTGCTGCTGGTGCTCGGTGGCCGGGTGTTCGGGCCCGGCTTCGGCTTCCTGCTGGGTGGCGCCACGCTGTTCGCCTCTGCGCTGCTGACCGGCGGGGTGGGGCCGTGGCTGCCGTATCAGATGCTGGGAGCGGCCTGGGTGGGCCTCGGCGCGGGACTGCTGCCGCGCAGGGTCGGTCCGGTCACCGAGCTGGTCATGCTCGCGCTCTACGGCGCCGTGGCCTCGGTCCTGTTCGGGGTGGCCATGAACCTCTCGTTCTGGCCCTTCCTGCTCGGCTCCGCCACCGAGCTCTCCTTCGTGCCGGGCGGCCCGCTGGCCGACAACCTCGCCCGGTTCCTCACCTACAGCATGGTGACATCGTTGCCATGGGACCTCACCCGCGCCGCGACCACCGTCGTCGGGATCGCCGTGGTCGGACACGCCGTGCTGGTGACACTGCGGCGGGCAGCCCGGCGTGCGGTGTTCAGCGACGTAGGCTGAGCGATGCCTGGACGACGGAAAGGGGAGCGTGATGCGCCGCGGTGCTGTCCTCATCGCGCTCACCGTTGCCGTCTTGGCGACCGGCGCCTGCACGAGCGAACCGTCGGGCCCGGCAGTGCCCCCGACCGCAGCGCCCCCCACCGCGACACCTACGACGGCAGCACCAGAACCAGAACCGGAGCCCTTCGATCCGCGCAGCATCGATCTCGCCGACGCCGTCTGGACGGCCGCAGATGTCTGGCACGAGCCCGAGACGGTGCAGCTCGTCGACGGTGAGGCGACCGGTGAACGCGCGGGCCCGGGGCGCTATCTCACCGACGTCGAGGAGGTCCTGTACGTCGACCTGGACGGTGACGAGCACCAGGACGTCCTCGCGCCGTTGACCTTCGAGGCGGAAACGAGCGGGGAGGACGAGCCGAGCGCGAGCACCTCCTGGTTCGCCTGGCTCAACGACGGCGAGCGCCTCACCCAGTACCCGTTCCCCGTGGCGACCTCGGGCGAGTGCTCCACCCAGGTGCGCCAGATCAGCCCGGCATTGAGCGGCATCGGCGTGCGGATCACCGAGGCGCAGATGCCCTGGCAATCCGGCTGCGCGGACGGCGCCACGATCGAGGTCACGCGGATGGTGCGCATCGAGCGCGACGATGCCGGCACCCCGTGGCTGGTCCAGACCGATCCGTTCCCCTCGTGGGGCGGCGCGTGCCTGCCGATGAGCGGTCCGGGGGAGAACCCCGATGAGGTCAGCGTGGCCCCCGGCCTGGAGGCCGCCTCGCCGGAGGTGCCGCCCGTGATCGTCGCCACCGGGCTCGAGGACGAGACCTCCGACGGTTCGTGGATGAGCGCGTCGGTCGAGGGGTGGGACTTCGTCACCTACGTGCAGGACCAGGATCCGGACTTCGTCTCCCACTGCGGCTGGACACCCGAACGATGAGCACACGTGCGCTCGACCTCAACGCCGACCTCGGCGAGGGCGTCGGCGACGACGCCGCCATGCTCGCGGTGGTCACCAGCGCGAACATCGCCTGCGGCGGGCACGCCGGAGGCCCCGACACCATGCTCGCCACCTGCAGTGCCGCCCTCGCCCGGGGTGTGCGGATCGGCGCGCACCCGGCCTACCCCGACCGGGAGAATTTCGGACGGCGCCCGGTCGCCATCGACGAGCAGAGCCTCACCGCCCACCTGCGCGCCCAGGTCCGCGACCTGGTCGAGGCGGCCACCGCCGTCGGGGGGCAGGTGACCTACCTGAAGCCGCACGGCGCCCTATACCACGCGGCCGATCCGGGGCATGTGCGCGCCGTGGTGACGGTCGCCGCGGACGCGGACCTCGCGGTTGTCGGGGCGCCGGGGAGCCTGCTGCTCGAGCGTGCGCGTGACGCGGGCCTGACCACCGTGGCCGAGGGGTTCGCCGACCGCGCCTACAGCCCCGACGGCAAGCTCGTGCCCCGGTCAGAACCCGGTGCGGTGCTCCACGACGCCGACCTCATCGCCGACCGGGTCGCGGCCCTGGTCCGCACCGGTGCGATCGCGGCGAGCGACGGCTCCCCCGTGGACCTGGACGTGCGCACCCTGTGCGTGCACGGGGACACCCCCGGCGCCGTCGCCATCGCCCGTCGGGTGCGGGCCGTCCTCGATGCGGCCGGCCTGAGTCCGGAGCCGTTCACATGAGGGTGCTGCCGTGCGGTGAGCGGGCCGTGCTGCTCGAGGTGGCCGACCAGCGGGCCGCGCACGCCCTCGCGCGGGCGCTCGCTGGCGCTCCCGGCGTGATCGACGTGGTGCCGGCCTCGCGCACCGTACTCGTCACCAGCGAGGATCCCGACGGCGTCCGTGCCCTGGCCGCCGGCCTCCCCCTGGACGAGGCCTCCACCGCCGAGGTGGGCGAGGAGGTGGTGATCGACGTGCGCTACGACGGCGAGGACCTCGACGAGGTCGCCCGGCTGACCGGCCTCACCCGCGCCGAGGTGATCGCTCGGCACACCGGTGCCACCTACACCGCCGACTTCCTCGGGTTCGCGCCCGGCTTCGCCTATCTCTCCGGACTGGATCCGGCGTTGCACGTGGCCCGTCTGGACACCCCGCGCACCTCGGTACCCGCCGGTGCGGTCGCGATCGCGGGGGACAAGGCCGCCGTCTATCCGCGATCCTCCCCGGGAGGCTGGCGGTTGCTGGGCCACACCGGCGCCGTGCTCTTCGACCCCGAGGTGGAGCCGCCCGCACTGCTGCAGGCGGGCGCCCGGGTCCGGTTCCGCGAGGTGGGCTGATGCTGCGTGTGCTCGACGCCGGGCTGGTGCTGATCGAGGATCTCGGCCGCCCCGGTCACGCCGCGTCCGGGGTGAGCCCCTCCGGTGCCGCCGACCGCGGCGCCCTGATGGCCGCCAACCGCAGGCTCGGCAACCCCGACGGCGCCCCCGCCCTGGAGGTGATGCTCGGCCGGCTGCACCTGCGGGCCGAGCAGGAGGTGCTGGTGACCCTTGCCGGTGCGCCGGCGCCGGTGCGCGCCGACGACAGGGTGCATCCACCTGGGGCGGTGATCGCACTCCCGGCCGGCGCCGAACTGGTGCTACGTGCGCCGCCGTGGGGGCTGCGCAGCTACCTGGCGGTCCGGGGCGGTCTGGACGTGCCGCGTGTGCTCGGCTCGGCCAGTCACGACGTGCTCTCCGGGCTCGGGCCGCCGCCGGTGCAGGCCGGGGACGTGCTGGCCGTGGACGGTGCGGTCACCGGTCCGGTACCGACGATCGGCGCCGAGCACGGGCCGGCGCACATGCCATATCTGCTGGACGTGCTGCCCGGGCCGCGGCGGGACTGGTTCACCGACGCGGCGGTGGAGACGTTCCTGTCTGAGCCCTACACCGTGACCGACACCGGTGACCGGGTAGGCGTGCGCCTGGACGGGCCGGTGCTGGACCGGGCACGGGCCGGGGAACTCGCATCGGAGGGCGTGGTGCGGGGCAGTGTCCAGGTGCCGCCGGACGGGAAGCCGCTGATCTTCGGGCCCGACCAACCGGTGACCGGTGGCTACCCGGTGATCGGAGTGCTCACCGAGGCCGCCGCCGATGCTGCGGCACAGGTGCGGCCCGGGCAACAGTTCAGGTTCCGACACCGCGGCTGGTAGTAGTCCGAACAGTAGATGGCCAGAAGTATGGCTACTCAAAGGCCTTGCATGAGGGTATTCTGGATCGATGAAGACGGTGACGTTGAGCGAGGCGAAGGACAAACTCTCGGCCTACCTCGACGAGGTCGAGACCGAGCACGAGATCGTGCGCATCACCCGGCACGGGCGCGGTGCCGCCGTGCTCATCAGCCAGGACGACCTCGACTCGCTCCGCGAGACGATCTTCTGGCTCTCCCAGCCCGGCATCCGGGAGGACATCGCGGAAGCGCAGCGGTCGGTCGAGGAGAAGTCCACGATGAGTGCCGACGACGTCCGGGCGCGGTACGGTCTGCCGCCCCGATGACGTGGGAGGTCCAGTTCGCGCCCAGTGCGGTGCGTGGGCTCGATCGGTTGCCACCCAGGATTGTCGGCGCCGTCGTGGAGTTCATCACGGTCACCTTGCCGGCGAACCCGGAACGGATGAGCAAGGCGCTGAGTGGTGAGTTGGAGGGGTTCCGATCCGCCCGTCGCGGCGACTACCGCGTCATCTTCTCGCTCGACGCTGCGACATCGGAGCTGCTCGTCATCCGTGTGGCGCATCGAGCCGATGTGTACCGGCCCCGGTGATCACCAGCAGATCGGCGTCACGCGCTGCGTGATGCGGCGCCCGTAGGCCGTCGGTCACCTGCGCCGTGGTGACAGCGCCGGCCTCGTGCAGCGCCCCGTCCGGCCCCAGCGTCTGCAGCTGCTCACCACCCGAGAGCCCGGGCAGCCGCACCGGTTCCCGGTGCCCGCCGCGGGTGAAGACCATCACCACCCGCCGTTCCGGCGTCCGGTACTCCACGGCGTACTGAGGATCCGCCGGGTCGCCGTGGCGATACACCTCACCGTCGAGCACCACCTCGCGGATCTGCCGGTAGGTCGTCACGAGTGCGGCCGCCAGCTCCCGATCCTGCTCCGGCCACCTCAGCAGGTCCCCACCCACGCCCAGCACCCCGCACATGGCCACCAGGAACCGGAAGGTCAGGCTGACCGGGCTATCGGCGGTATCAAGCAGGTCCGGCTCGTCCGTCACCCACGAGCTCAACCAGCTCGCCGAGTAGGCCGACAGGAAGCCGTGCTGGATGGCCAGCCGATCCCGGGGGCCGGTCTCGTCGCTGGCCCACACCACGTCGCTGCGGCGCAGCACCTCCAGATCCGTGCGTCCGCCACCTGAGGCGCACGCCTCGAAGGTCACGTGCGGAAACTCCGCGCGCACCAGCTCCAGCAGCCGGTAGTAGGCGCGGGTGTGCTGGCCCGACCACTCGCCGCCGTGCGGATCACCGGGCCGGCCGCCGTCGCTGACGGGCCGGTTCATGTCCCACTTCAGGTAGCTGATGTCGTGCCCGCCGAGCAGCTCGCGGAGCATCGCGGCCACGAACGCCTCCACCTCGGGCTGGCCCAGGTCGAGGACGTACTGGTTCCGGGAGGTCACCAGCGGCCGGTCGCCCGCCCGGTAGACCCAGTCCGGGCGGGTCCGGAACAGGTCGCTGTCGGGGTTGACGCACTCCGGTTCCACCCAGAGGCCGAACCGCATACCGTGCGCCCGTACGCCCTCGATCAGCGGAGCGAGCCCGTCGGGGAACTTCGCGTGGTCCACCTGCCAGTCGCCCAGCCCGGACCGGTCGCTGGTGCGCCCGCGGAACCAGCCGTCGTCGAGCACGAACACCTCGGCGCCGAGCCCCGCCGCCCGTGCGGCCAGCGCCAGCTGGTGGTCCACCTGCACGTCGAACTCGGTGGCGTACCAGGAGTTGTAGACCACCGGGTGGTGGTGGGCGGAGGAGTCCCGGCGCAGCTCGAGCCGCTGGAACGCGTGCCACGCCCGCGGCAGGTTGTCCACGCTGTCGCTGCGGATCGCGTAGGTGCGGGGCGTGACGAACGAGGACCCCGGCTCCAGCAGGATCACGCCGGTCTCGTCGTCGCTGCCGCCGCCCACGCGCACCCGATCGGCGAAGGGCGTGGCGTCCACGGTCATCGACCAGGAGCCGCTCCACGCCAGCGCCACCGCATACGCGCCCTCGCCCTTCCGCGGGGCCAGCGTGACCGCCGGCGCATAGGTGTGGGAGGAGACGCCCTGGCGGCTGCCGAGTGCGACCGTGCCCGCTGGCAGGTCGATCGTGACCGGCGTCAGTTCCCGGCTCCACTCGCCCACCAGGGCGCCCACCCGCGCCCCCGGTCCTACCGGCAGGTCCCACGCGCCGCCGAACGCCCTCGTGAGCCACAGCGGCTCCTCGCTCGTGTTGCTGACCTGCGCCCATTGCGCGACCGCGTCGTGCCGGGTGTCGCTCTCGACGTGGACCACCACCTCGAGGCCCTCGCCCTGCCAGACGGCGGCCAGCCGGGTCCGCGTCCCGTCCTCGCCGATCGTGGTCCCACCCGGGACGAGGCGTACCCCGGTCCGCCCGTCCGGGCGCTGCACGAGCAGCTCGCCCCGGTGCACGTGCCGCGTGCCGGCAGCGGTGAGCAGCGTGGGCATGACGTCGGGACGGGTCCGGAACGGCACGCGATCCGGCACCGGGGGGCGTGGGCCGCCGTCGGGACCCCACTGCTGCAGGGCGAGCCCTGCCTCGGTGACCTCGAAGACCAGCGCACCGGTCGCCGTCGGGACTCTCACTTGTTCGCGCCGACCAGCAGTCCGGAGACGAACTGCTTCTGGAAGATGAAGAACACCACCGCGGTGGGGATCGCGGCGATCACCGCGCCGGCGGCCACCACGTTCCACTGGCTGACGAACCCGCCCTGGAGATTGAGCAGCGCCGCCGTGATCGGGAAGTTGCCCTCCGTGCGCAGCACCGTCATCGCCCAGATCAGGTCGTTGAAGACCCACGTCGTGGCCAGGGCCGTCAACGCGGCCAGGGAGGGCCGGGCCAGCGGCAGCACGATCAGTGCATAGATGCGCACCGGGCCCGCCCCGTCGATCCGGGCGGCCTCGAACACCTCGTTCGGCAGGCCGCGCATGAACCCGTGCAGGACGAAGGTGTAGAACCCCAGCCCGAACCCGACCTGCACGATGATCAGTGCGAACAGGGTGTCGTAGATCCCCAGTGCCTCGGTGATCTTCGCCACCGGGATCAGCAGGATCTGCGGAGGCAGCAGGTTGCCGGCCAGCATCAGCAGCAGGATCACGGTCCGCCCCGGGATCCGGAACCGGCTCAAGGCGTAGGCAGCCAACGAAGCCAGGAAGAGCGAGAGCACCACCGCGACCACCGTCACGATCACCGAGTTGCGCAACGCCACACCGATGCCGCCGGTGGTCAGCGCCGTCTGGAAGCCCTCCCAGCTCACCCCGGTCGGCACCGCGCTCAGGCCGCGGGCGATGATGTCGGAGAACGGGCGCAGCGCGACCGCGACCACGAAGACCATCGGCGCCACCCACAGGAGGGTGAACGGGATCATCAGGACGTGGAACAAGGGCGAGCGCTGCGTGCTCGGTCGGCGGCGCGTGCTCGGGCGCGCGGCTCGGGCAGTCTGCACGGGTGCAGTCATGAGTCCTCCTGCCGGATGGAGCGGACGAGGTAGCTGATGATGAACACGATCGCCAGCGCGAAGATCACCACCGCGATCGCCGACCCGTACCCCAGGTTCACCAGGGTGAAGCCCTGCTCGAACATGTACGTGCTGAGCAGGTGCGTGGAGTTGTAGGGACCCCCTCGGGTCATGGCCCAGACGATGTCGAAGGTGCGCAGCGAGTCGATCACCGTCACCGCGAAGACCACACCGTTGACGCTGCGCAGCTGCGGCATCACGATGCGCGAGAACCGTTGCCATCGGTTCGCGCCGTCCATGGCCGCCGCCTCCTCCAGGGCAGGGTCGACCCCCTTGAGACCCGCGAGGTAGAGCACCATGATGTAGCCGACCTGGCGCCACACCGCCGCGACCAGCACGGCGTAGAGGGCGACGTCCGGATCGGCGAGCCATTGCCGCTCCAGGCTGCTGAGCCCGACGGTCGCGAGGGAAAAGTTCACCAGCCCGTCGGGGGAGTACAGCACCCGCCAGAACAGGCCCGTGACGGCGAGGGAGAAGACCATCGGCAGGTAGATCGCCGCCCGGTAGAGGCCGATCCCGCGCCCGGGCCGGTTCAGCGCCACCGCCAGCGCCAGGCCGATCGCCACCGACAGCCCGCCGAATCCGACCGCCCAGATGACGTTGTTGCGCAGCGCCGTCTGGAAGGTCGGGTCGGCCAGCAGGGCCTCGTAGTTGCCCAGCCCCACCGGTTCGGCCGCGCCGATCCCGTTCCAGCGGGTGAAGGAGAGCGAGAACGAGTTCAACGCAGGCCAGAACACCCAGAACGCCTCGACGGCGAGCGGTACCAGCAGGAACAGCCACACCACCACCGGAACCCGGCGCAGCGCTCTGACCCACGGCGGCCGGGGCGCCCGTGGCGGCGCCGGAGTCGAGGACGAGGTGGCGGTGGTTGTCGCCGTCACTGGTCCCAGACCTGCATCGCGGCGGCCTGCCATCCCTCGAGGATGCCCGGGATGTCGGAGGGGTCGGCAAGGAACCGGGTGAGGGCGTCGTCAGCGGTGGCCTGCAGCGCATCGGAGGAGTCGCGATTGAAGAACTGGGTGATCTCCTCAGTGTTGTTGAGCAGCTCGATGCCCTTCTGCACCAACGGGGAGAACCCGGAGGCGTCGACGTCGGGATTGGTCGGCAGGTTCGAGGATCCGGAGACCTCGATGAAGGTCTGCTGCGACTGTGCGGAGGCGAGGTAGGCGAGCAGCTCCTTGGTCCCCTCCGGATCGTCGGTGCCGGAGGAGGCGAAGTAGCCGTCGGTGGGGGCCTCCTCCGCGCTGGGCACGTCCGGGTTGATCGGTGGCACCGAGAAGAAGTCCAGGTCCTCGCGCTGGTCCTCGGGGAAGAACTGCGTCACGAACGCGCCGATCAGGTACATCGCCGATTCGTTCTGCACCATCGGCGTGACCGCCTCCTGGTAGGAGTAGGAGACCATGTTCGGGTCGAAGTAGGGGATGAGCTTGGTGTACTCCTCGAGCACGGCCTCGACCTCCGGGTCGGTGAAGGCGTGCTCACCGGCGAGCAGCTCGCGGTGGTACTGGGCACCGTTGATGCGCAGGTTGAGGTAGTCGAACCAGCCCGAGGCCATCCACGGGGTGGAACCGATGCCGTTGGCCAGCGGGTTCACGCCCATGCCCTGCAGCTCCTCGCACAGCGCGAGGAAGTCCTCCCAGGTCTCCGGTGCGCTCACGCCCCACTCCTCGAAGGCAGACTTCTTGTAGAAGACCGACCACCAGTAGTAGTTGGTCGGCACGAAGATCTGACTGCCGTCCTCGGCGGTCGAGAGCTCACGCAGGGCGTCGGAGAAGTTCGCGCAGACGCCCTCGCCCTCCCACATGTCCGAGACGTCGAGCAACAGGCCCTCGGCGGCATAGTCGCGCGCGACTGACCCGGCGTACCAGGTCAGCACGTCCGGCGGGTTCGCGGAGGTCAGATAGGTGGACAGCTGGGCCCGGAACTGTTCGCTGGCGACGGTGTTGATCTCCGCCTCGCCCGGGTACTCGGCGATCAGGGTCTCCTGCGCCTCCCGCGGGGCCGGGTCGGACTGGGAGTTCTGGAGGGTGATCATCCCGGTGGAACCGCCGCCGTCAGCGGTCCCGCCGCCATCGGCGGTCTCCTCGCCGCCGCCGTCGGAGCCGATGCAGCCGGCGAGCAGCCCGCTGGTGCCGACGGCTCCGGCTCCGAGCAGGAACCCTCGCCGGGAGAGAGGACTGGTGCGGGTGGTGGTATTCATCGTCGAAACCTCCTGCGCGCCGTGCGGCGCATAGTGATGGATGGGTAAATCAGGCTCCGGGGAGCAGGTCGTGGGCATCGGGGTGGTCGGGCACCGCGGCCAGCACCTCGGTCAGGCGCCGGTGGGCGGCGTGGTCGTGGCCGTCGAGCAGGTCCAGCTGGGCACGCAGCACCTGCACGCGGACGTCGCGTTGCTCGATCAGGTCGGGTGGGAACAGCAGCATCTCCGGCAACGAGGTGGCGAAGTAGTCGATCACCGGAGTGCTGACCGCCAGCTCGTCGACAAAACCGCGCAGATCCGTGGTCAGCGCCTGCGCCTCCTCCGCCCGGCCCAGCCGGCGCAGCGCCAGCACGCTGTGATAGGTCGCCTCGCTGTGGCGGCTGGCGCTCATCGAGCGGAAGTCGCCCACCTGGTCCGCGGCGACGGACCAGGCGCGCTCGGCCTCCTCCTGACGCCCGGCCGCGGCTGCGACGTCGCCGGCCAGCAGCTGCAGCCCGGCGGTGGTGGCCAGCGGGTGACGGTCCTCGCCGAGGTTCGCCGGCGGGATGAGCGCCTCGGCCACCCGGTCGGCGGCCTCCTCGAGGCGATGGGCGGCCAGGGCCACACGCGCCAGGGCGGCGCAGGTGCGTTCCCACACCCGCAGTACCTCTCCCTCGCCACCTTCCCAGGGCTGGAACTGCCGCCCGGTCAGGAGGCGACGCGCGGCGCCGGCCTCGCCGGAGCACACGAGCAGATGGGCGAGCTCGGCAGCGAGGTCGTCGCGCTCGGACACGGCCTGGTCAGCCTGTTGCAGCGCCTCCAGCCGCTCGGCCACGGGCGCGCCCCGGCGCCGGTCGAGCTGGTCCCGCTCGCGCAGGATCCGCGGGTGCCCGGGAGCCAGCGCGAGCGCCCGGTCGTAGGCCGAACGGGCGCCATCGTGGTCCTCGCCCGCCGTGGCCAGGGCGAGGCCGATGTTGCGGTGCACCACGGCGTCTCCGGCCTCGCGCGCACCGGCCTGCCAGGCACTCAGTGCCTCGTCCCGGCGGTTGACGGCGTAGAGCCAGTGCCCTAGCAGCACCTGCGCCACCGGGTCCTGGTGGTTCGCGACGGTGCGCTCGAGCATGAGGGCGTCCTCGAGCCGTCCGGGGAAACACCAGGTGCGGTCGGCGGCCGCCGCGGCCTGGCGGGCCTGGGCGGCTCCGGTCTCGTCCCCGGTGCGCTCGAGCAGGTCCGCGCGGTGCAGTAGTGCCAGCGCACTCACCGCGGGCTGCCCCAGCGCCCGCTCGGGGTCGAGCTCAAGCGCCGTCTCCAGCGCGCGGAGCGCCTCGGCGGTGGAGCCGACGGCGGCATGCTCGAGTGCCACGTCCAGGCAGGTCTGGGCGTCGGTGTGCAGCGGCTCGCCGGCGACGTCGCGCGAGAACCAGTGCAGCGGGTCCAGTTCCTGTAGCTGGGCCAGTGCGGCGTCGGCGGCCTCGGGCGCGCCGGTGCGCCGCAGCAGCACCGCCTGCAGGGTCCGGGCCTGCAGATGGTCGGGTTCGGCTCGCAGGACGTCCGCCACTCGGTGCAGAGCGGTGGCGTCCCGGTGCGCGGCAGCGTCCAGGCGTGCCATCTCGAAGCCGGCCGGCGCCCGCCACGGCCGGTTCCAGGAGGCCCGGGCGAACAGGTCATAGGCCTCGTCCGGCCGGCCGGTGAGTGAGAGGGTCAGGCCCAGGTGGTACAGCGCCGTCGCGTCACTGGGAGTGGGGTGGTAGGCCGTCAGGCGGTCCACGGCGGTGCGCAGGTGCGCCTCGGCCTCAGCCAGGCGGCCCTGGCGCAGCCGCGCGATCCCGACGGCGGTGCTCGCTCCGGCATGACCCGGCTCGCGGCGCAGGGCCTCGGCCCAGTACGGCTCGGGCGAGCGGGTGGCGTGCCGGTACTGGCGTAGGTGACCGGCGATCTCGAGCAGCTCCTCGACGGTGCCCACGCTCTCGGGCGCCGGCGGCTCGGTGGCCGCGTGGATCTCCTCCGTGGCTGCGGTGGTCGCGGAACCTGAACCGAGGTGCTGGCTGACCAGCACCTGCTCGCCGTGGCGCACCCGCACGCTCGCCGCGCTGCCGGCGCCGACCTCCACGCTGGCAGGCGTGGCCGGGTCCAGGTCCCGCTGGTGGGCTGCCAGCACGGTCCCGGCGGCATCGAGAACCTCCACCACGGCCCCGGACCGGGTGGTCGTGGTGATCGCGCCGATGTTCAGCACCTCACCCGTGCGCTGGACGCGCAGGGCCGCATCCTCGGTGGCCTCGGTGACCGGCCCGATATCACGCAACGGGTACCAGACCTGGGTGAACACCTTCGTCTCCCCGGGGGCGAGGAAGGCGAAGTCCGGCTGGTTGTCGGTGAACACCCCGGCCATCAGTTCGACGTAGGCGGAGTCAGCGTCATGACCGTCGGCGAGGTTGCGGTTCCAGGCACGCCCGAACGGGGCCTCGCCCCAGGTCCACTGCTTCTTCCCGACGGCGATGCGCCGGTCGGCCACGTGCACGAATCCCAGGCCGGTTGCGTGGTCGTAGCCGCCGAAGAAGTCGTGCTCGGAGTGGGTGACCATGTAGGAGGTGGGCACCGGGATGTTGTCCGGCCAGTCGATCCGGTCGCCGGGGACGACCGTGCCGTCCGCGGCCGTGAAGGTCTCGCGGCGGCGGCCGGGGTAGTCGATGTCGTAATAGGGGCGGTCGGCGGCAGGGAAGGCGGTGACGGCCCGCTTGGCGTGGTCGGCCACCACGGTCACGTCGTCGGGGAAGAAGGACTGGAAGTCCCGGTGGGTGCGGGCGGCGACGTTGGCCCACCACAGGAAGGTCTGAGTGAACGAGGTGCGGTTGTACAGCCGGGCCCGCAGCTCGATCGCGGAGCTGTCCGGGCGCAAGCGGATGCCGTGCATCCCCTTCATCCGGTCGAAGGGGTCGTGGTCGGAGCACCACACGGTCACCGACCCGTCCGCCTCGTGTTCGATGTGGCTGTCGGTGGGCAGGTAGGTGGCGGGGCGGTGGTGCTGGGGCCAGTTGAACTCGATCCCGCCCGCGATCCACGGACCGGCCAGGCCCACCAGCGCCGGCTTGATCACCGGATTGTTGTAGAAGAGCTCGGAGCCGGAGGTGCGGTCGAAAGCCAGGTGCACACGGCCACCCAGCTCGGGCAGGATCACCAGCCGCACCCAGGCATTCTCGAGGTGGATCGCATCCCAGCGATGGGCGGTCGGCTCCGGTTCGATCCGGTCGTGGAACGGCAGCGGGTAGACCCGGCCGGAGGAGCCCTGGTAGACGCGAGCGTCCAGGTAGGCGGGCAGGTCGGAAGGCGCCGCCGGGTGGTAGGTGCGCAACGGCAGCGGTTCACGCCAGGCGGCGACCGGAGCCTCGACCAGGTCGGTCGGGCGGTCCGGGAGGGAGAGCGTCGGTTCCTCAGTGAACATGTCTCGACGCTAGGACGGCGCGCGATCTCCCGGAATGTCCGATCGCCTGGACTTCCTGGACGATTCGACTGTGGTGGGATGTCGATAGTGAGGCACACTGGGGGAATGGCGGCCTACACCAAGGACGGATTCGCGGGTCAGCGGATGCAGGTGCTGCCTCGTCCGCTCGTCGCTCGGGCCACGCAGGCGGGACTGACTTCCCGGCTGTTGGTGACCGACGCGGGCTACTTCCCCCACGCCGCCAACCACGGCCGGTCCCGGCCCCACGGTGCGCGTGAGGCAGTGGTGCTCGTGTGCACGGACGGGCGGGGGTGGTGCGATATCGACGGCGCCACGATCGGCATCGGCGTCGGCCAGGCACTCGTGCTCACTCCTGGGGCCCCGCACCTGTACCGGGCCGACATGCGCGACCCGTGGACGTTGTGGTGGTTCCACGCGACGGGAGCCGACCTCGGTGAACTCCTTGCGCCGATCGTCGGCGACTCCCGGCAGGAGGTGGTGGACCTGCACGATCCCGCGCGGGTGGTGCACCTGGTCGAGCAGACCGTGCAAGCGCTCGAGCGCGATGAGACGACGCCGTCGTTGATGGCGGCCGCCGGCGCGGCGTGGCATGTGCTCGCTCAGCTCGGTGCCGACCGCTCGGCCGGCCCGCGGGACGAGGCAGGCCCCGTCCAGCGAGCCAGAGAGTTCCTGCTCGATCACCTCGACGAGCCGGTGCGGGTGCCCGACGTCGCCGCGCACGTGGGCTTGAGCACCTCCCATCTGGCGGCGCTGTTCCGCCAGGCCACCGGGGGAGGAGTGCTGGACTACCTGACCCGCACCCGGATGGCCCGGGCCCGGGTGATGCTGGTGACCACCAGCCGAAGCGTCGCCGAGGTGGCCCGCGCCGTGGGCTATCAGGACGAGTTCTACTTCTCCAGGCAGTTCCGTGCCGTCAACGGCATCAGTCCCTCGAGCTTCCGCAAGGCCTCGCGGGCCGAGCACATCAGTTAGAGCAGCCGCGCGCCGAGGTAGACCAGCCAGCACGCCACCGCGGCGTAGGCGATCACGTTCCTGACCTGTTGACGGACGTCGAACGCCCAGCACGCACCCGCGGCCGAGATCAGCGCCCAGCAGCCGGGCACGCTCCAGCGCACGATGGCCTCCCGGACGGGCCCGGCATCCGATTCCGGAGGCGCGGCGAAGACGTAGGCGAGCGCCAGCGCGAGCGCGGCGATCCCCAGCAGGATGCCGAGTACCCGCCGATGGCGGTGGGCGAACGCCTGCAGGGGCGGTGGGCCGGGCGTATCGGACTCGGCCGCCTCGTCCTCGTCCTCGTCCGGCCGCCCCTCGGTGACATCCCACGCGTGATGCACCAGATCGTGCAGCAGGTACTGCATCAGGGAGGTGATGGTGAACTCGGCACCGTCCGCGCGGGTGCCCCGCAGCTCCGCCTGCTCCGCCGTGACGCCCTCCACCCGGGCGGCGAGCGACTCACCGGCAGCCAGGATCTGCGCTCCGACCGTCTGCGGGTCGAGCTCGCGGTACCCGCCCTCGAGGGCGGCGGCATCGGGGTCGAAGCCCTCGAAGACCGGATCGTCCTCGGTGAGCACGGTGGTGAGCCGGGCGTCGAAGACCTCCAGCACATCGCGCACGTGGGCGGCGTACTCGAGCGTGGACCACATACCCGGCGCGGGCGGCGACACCACGTCCTCGCGGCGCAGCACCACCGGCCAGACCTGGATCTGCGTGCGCACCGCGGCCGGGATCTGAGCGAGCTCGAGGGCCCCGGCCTCGGCCCCGCACTGCGGGCACCGCCGGTCCAGCACCCACGTCCAGTCCTTGGTCTCCGGCATGGGATCCACGGTACTGGGGCGTCGGTAGACTCGCCGCCATGTCCACCATCAACGCAGACGAGGTCGCGCGCCTGGCCGCTCTGGCCCGCATCGACCTCACGCCCGAGGAGACCGACCGGCTGGCCGGGGACCTGGACGTGATCGTCCAGTCCGTGGCGACCGTCTCGCAGGCCGCCGGAGACGACGTACCCGCCACGAGTCACCCCATCGCGCTGACGAACGTGCTCCGTGAGGACGTGGTGGGTCAGACCCTGCCGCTGGCGGACATCCTGGCGCAGGCCCCACAGGCCGAGGACGACCAGTTCGCGGTGCCGCAGATCCTGGGGGAGGAGCAGTGACGGACCTGACCCGCCTGACCGCCGCCGACCTCGTCTCCCGCCTGCGCTCGGGCGAGGTGACCAGCGTGGAGGCCACCCAGGCGCACCTGGACCGCATCGCTGCCGTCGACGGCCCCGTGCACGCCTTTCTGCACGTCAACGCCACCGAGGCGCTCGCCACCGCCGCGGAGGTGGACGCGCGCCGCGCCGCCGGCGAGGACCTGCACGAGCTCGCGGGCGTGCCGATCGCCGTCAAGGACGTCGTGGTCACCAAGGACCAGGTGACCACCGCCGGATCGAAGATCCTCGAGGGCTGGATCCCGCCGTACGACGCCACCCTGGTGGAGAAGCTGCGCGCGGCCGGGATGCCGATCCTGGGCAAGACCAACATGGACGAGTTCGCGATGGGCTCCAGCACCGAGCACTCGGCGTACGGTCCCACCCGCAACCCGTGGGACCTCGAGCGCATCCCGGGTGGCTCCGGCGGAGGCTCCGCAGCCGCGGTGGCCGCCTACGAAGCGCCACTGGCGATCGGGACCGACACCGGCGGCTCGATCCGTCAGCCCGCCGCCGTCACCGGCACCGTGGGCGTCAAGCCCACCTACGGCTCGGTCTCGCGCTACGGCCTGATCGCCCTCGCCTCCAGCCTCGACCAGGCCGGACCGTGCTCGCGGACCGTGCTCGACTCCGCGCTGCTGCACGACGTCATCGGCGGGCACGACCCGCGCGACTCCACCTCGCTGCCCGAGCCGGCGCCCAACTACGCCGACGCCGCCCGCGCCGGCGCCGCCGGTGACCTGACGGGGGTGCGCGTGGGCGTGGTGCGCGAGCTCGGGGGCGAGGGCTACCAGCCCGGCGTGCGCGCCAGCTTCGAGGCGAGCCTGGACCAGCTGCGGCAGGCCGGCGCCGAGGTGGTGGAGGTCTCCTGCCCCAGTTTCTCCGCTGCGCTGGCGGCCTACTACCTGATCCTGCCCTCGGAGGCCTCGAGCAACCTGGCCAAGTTCGACGGGATGCGGTTCGGCCTGCGGGTGCTGCCGGACGAGGGGCCGGTGACCGCCGAGCGCGTCATGGCCGCCACCCGCGGCGCGGGCTTCGGCGCCGAGGTCAAGCGCCGCATCATCCTGGGCACCTACGCCCTCTCGGCCGGCTACTACGACGCCTACTACGGCTCGGCGCAGAAGGTCCGCACCCTCATCCAGCGTGACTTCGCGGCCGCCTTCGAGACCGCCGACGTGCTGGTCTCCCCGACCGCTCCGACCACGGCGTTCCGGTTCGGGGAGAAGGTGGACGACCCGATGGCGATGTACCTCAACGACGTCGCCACCATCCCCGCCAACCTCGCCGGTATCCCTGGCCTGTCGTTGCCGAGCGGGCTCTCCGACGATGGCCTCCCGGTGGGCTTCCAGATCCTGGCACCCGCGCGCGAGGACGCCCGGCTCTACCGGGTCGGGGCCGCCCTCGAGACGCGTCTGCTCGCCGGGTCCGGTGCACCCGTGCTCGCGCACGCACCGGATCTCACTCCCGCCACGACCGCAGAGGTGACCCGATGACCACGCTGGTCGACTACGACGACGCGATCGCCCGCTTCGACCCCGTCCTCGGCATCGAGGTGCACGTCGAGCTGGGCACCGCCACGAAGATGTTCGACGACGCCCCGGCCCACTTCGGCGCCCAGCCGAACAGCGCCGTGACCCCGGTCTCCCTGGGGCTGCCCGGCGCCCTGCCGGTGGTCAACGGCACGGCCGTGGAGTACGCGATTCGGATCGGCCTGGCGCTGAACTGCCAGATCGCCGAGTACTGCCGGTTCGCCCGGAAGAACTACTTCTACCCCGACGTGCCGAAGAACTTCCAGACCTCCCAGTACGACGAGCCGATCGCCTTCGAGGGCTATCTCGACGTCGAGCTCGAGGACGGGGAGATCTTCCGGGTGGAGATCGAGCGCGCCCACATGGAGGAGGACGCCGGCAAGAACACCCACATCGGTGCCACCGGGCGGCTGCAGGGGGCCGAATACTCCCTGGTGGACTACAACCGGGCCGGGATCCCGCTGGTGGAGATCGTCACCAAGCCGATCACCGGGGCCGGCGCTCGCGCTCCGGAGGTGGCCCGCGCCTACGTCTCGGCGCTCCGGGACATCTTCCGCACCCTCGGCGTCTCCGAGGCCCGGATGGAGCGCGGCAACGTCCGTGCGGACGTGAACCTCTCCCTGCGTCCGAGCCCGGACTCGCCGCTCGGGACCCGCACCGAGACCAAGAATGTCAACTCCTTCCGCTCCATCGAACGCGCGGTGCGCTACGAGGTCTCCCGGCAGGCCGCCGTCCTGGACGCCGGTGGCACGGTCGTGCAGGAGACCCGCCACTTCCATGAGACCGACGGCAGCACCTCCGCGGGACGCATCAAGTCCGACGCGGACGACTACCGCTACTTCCCCGAGCCCGATCTCGTGCCGCTGGCACCCTCGCGGGAATGGGTGGAGGAGATCCGGGCGAGCCTGCCGGAGCTGCCGGCCCTGCGCCGTCGGCGGCTGGTGACCGAGTGGGGCTTCGCCGAGGAGGAGATGCGCGACGTGGTCAACGCGGGCGCGCTCGACCTGATCGAAGCCACCGTGGCCGCGGGCGCCGCTCCCGCCGCCGCCCGCAAGTGGTGGATGGGTGAGCTCTCCCGCATCGCCAAGACCGGCGGGGTCGAGCTCGCCGACCTCGCGGTCACCCCGCAATCGGTCGCCGAGCTGCAGGCACTGGTCGACTCCGGCCGGGTCAACGACAAGCTCGCCCGGCAGGTGCTCGAAGGAGTGCTCGCCGGTGAGGGGACACCGGAGGAGGTCGTCGCCGCTCGCGGCCTGGAGGTGGTCTCCGACGACGGCCCGCTGCTGGAGGCCATCGACGCCACCCTCGCCGATCAGCCCGACATCGCCGAGAAGATCCGCTCCGGCAACCTGGGCCCGATGGGTGTCATCATCGGCGCGGTCATGAAGGCCACCCGCGGGCAGGCCGACGCCGGCCGGGTACGGGAGCTGGTGCAGGAGCGCCTCTCCTGAGGGGCGAGGAAGGGCACGGCATGGACGTGAGCTGGACCCCGCCGGTACTGACCGGGGAGATGGTCACGCTGCGGGCGATCCGTGCCGAGGACGCCGACCCGCTCCACGACGGGCTGACCGACCCCGAGGGGCGTCGGATGGCCGGTCTCACGCGGGAGTTCAGCCGGGACGAGGTCTCCCGGTGGGCCGCCGGCGCCGCCGAGCGGGAGGGCCGGTTCGACTGGGCCACGACCGTCGACGGCGAGCAGATGCTGGGCCGCATCAGCCTCGAACATGTCGATCCGGTGGCCCGCCACGCCGAGGTCCGCTCGCTCACCCTGCCCGGCCACCGCGGCCGCGGGTACGGGCGCGAGGCGATCATGCTGGTGCTCGACTTCGCGTTCGGGACGGATCCGGGGCTGGGGCTGCACCGGGTCGGGCTGGAGGTGCTGAGCATCAACCCCCGCGCTGCCGCGCTCTACCAGAGTCTCGGGTTCGTCCCCGAAGGTCGCCGGCGGGAGGTGCTCGCCGACGGCGAGCGGTTCGCGGACGCACTGGTCATGAGCATGCTGGAGGACGAGTACCCCCGCGCCAAGGCGACCTGGGCGTGAGGATCCTGCTGGCGCCCGACTCCTTCAAGGGGTCGCTGAGCGCCGCGCAGGTGGCCGGTCACCTGGCCGCCGGGATCCACCGCGTGGACCCTGCCGCCGAGGTGGTGCAGATACCGATCGCGGACGGCGGGGAAGGCACCGTGGCCGCGGCGCTCGCCGCGGGCTACGCCCCCGTCGAGGTGAAGGTGACGGGCGCCCTGGGCGCTCCGGTGGCGGCGACCTATGCGCGCCGGGGGAGTCACGCCGTCGTGGAGATGGCCTCGGCTGCGGGCCTGGACCAGGTGCCGCCGGATGCCGGCAGTGCCCGCACGGCCGGTACCGAGGGGGTGGGCGAGCTCATCCGGCACGCCCTGGACCACGGTGCCACCGAGGTGTTGCTCGGGCTCGGGGGAAGTGCCACCACCGACGGCGGAGCCGGCCTGGCGAGGGCGTTGGGAGTCGGCTTGCGGGATGGCTCGGGCGCACTGCTCGCCCGGGGAGGCGCGGCCCTGGCGGACCTGGCACGGGTGGACCTGAGCGGACTGGATCCGCGCGTGAGCCGACTGCGGGTAGTCCTCGCAGCTGACGTGACCTCGCCGTTGCTCGGTGAGCAGGGTGCGGCCGCGGTGTTCGGGCCGCAGAAGGGCGCCGATGCTGCCACGGTGGCTGACCTGGAGTCAGGGCTCACGCGCTGGGTGGAGGTGCTGGTGGAGACCGGCGCTCCGCGGGCGCGGGAGATCGCGGGCGCCGGCGGTGCAGGCGCCGCCGGCGGGCTGGGTTATGGCGCGATGGTCCTGCTCGGGGCCACCCGTCGCTCCGGCATCGAGGCAGTGCTCGAGATGGTGGGCTTCGCCGAGCAGCTCCGTGGTGCGGACCTGGTGATCACGGGGGAAGGGAGCATGGACTCCCAGTCCCTGGCCGGGAAGGCGCCGGTGGGCGTGGCCGCAGCAGCCCGGGCGGCGGGGGTGCCGGTGGTGGCCGTGGTGGGCCGGTGCACGGTCGAGGAGGGGACGGCCCGGGCTCACGGTATCGATGCCGTCCATGCCTTGCTGGATCTGGAACCGGATGTGCAGCGCTGCCTCGCGCATGCCGGGGAGCTGGTCGAGCGCGCCGTCGGCCTTGCCCTCGCTCCTACGGTGGGCGGATGAGGGGAACGAGCCACGGACGCCGCAGGTCACGGACGGGCGCTCTGGTGCCGGCCGCCGTTCTCGGGGCGGTGGCACTCGGACTAGCCGGGTGCACCGATCCCAGCCCCGGATGGGATGGCGTCTGGGACTTCTCGGCCGGTGCGACGGTGGAGCCGCCAGAGATCGATGGTTTACGTGTGACGGTGGAAGGTGCCGAGCCGGACACGGTGCGCGAGGTCGGATCCGCCGGTGAGCTGACGGCGTACTCCTATCGCAAGCAGGACCGCCTGTGCGTGACGCTGTCCTCGGCGCCGGCGAAGATGTCGTCAAGCTGGTGCGGCGAGCCGGAACCCTTCGCCGACCGCGGGACGACGCTCCAGATGCGGGGCCAGGAGCACGCATTCGCCATGTACGTGGTCCCCCTCGGCTACGACCTCTCCGAGCTGGACCGGTGGCCCGGGATCGACGTGCTGACCGACCAAATCGCCGTGCAGGATCTCACCGAGACGCGCACCTCCGATCAGGACGTGCCGGACTCGATCCTCCTCGAGGGCCCCCGAGGCGCCGAGATCGAGCTCCCCGTGGAGGACGGCTGAGTTGACGTCAGTACGCCTTGACTATGACATCATAGTGATGCCAACATGGCGTCATGGAACTCAACGGCTATCTGGCTTCGCTGCAGCAGGCGCTCGACAATGCTGCGCAGTCGTCCGCCCCGGAGGTGCGCGAGGCGTCGGAGCGGCTCGCGCAGACGCTGGAGCCGGCCCTTCGCCTGACCCTCATGGAGCTGGCCTCCGACGTCGCGGCTGACGTCACGCTGCGTCTGGATGGCGTCGTCGTGGACGTCCGGCTTCGTGGCGGTGGCCCGGAGATCGTGGTCGAGCAGCAACCCTCGGCCGAGCCGCCGCCGGCCCCGCCCACCCCTCCCGACCCGCCGGAGGATGACGGCTCCACCACCCGCATCACGCTACGGGTTCCCGACTCGCTGAAGTCCCGCGTCGACGCAGCCGCCTCCCGCGACGGCGTCAGCGTCAACTCCTGGTTGGTGCGCGCCGTCCAGCACGCCCTGACCGGTCCCGCCACCGACACCACTGCCCGCTTCCCCGGCCGGCGTATGACCGGCTGGGTCCGTTGAACGGAGACCCCATGTTCCACGACGACGTGTTCGACGCCATCGCCGCCCGCCGCATGGGCGGGCCGCTCGATCGCCCGCACCGCCATCTCGCTCGCCGCCGGGGAGCCGCGGACGAGAACGTCACCGCCTACGACCCGCCGCGCCGCCCGCGCCCGGAAGGACTCTGAGATGACCTCGCGCGAGCGCACCTTCCCCGTCGACGGCCCGATCCGGCTGCTGGTGCGCATGCGTTCCAGCGACATCAGCGTGACGGTGACCGAGACCGACGCCGCGACCGTGACGTTCACCGGCAACCCCGATCTCGCCGCCCGCGTCCGGGTGGAGCTCGTCGACGGCCGGCTCGAGATCGAGGCGCCCCTCGCCCGGACCGGCTTCTTCACCTCCTTCGGCGGAGCGAAGATGGGCGTTGCGGTGACGATCCCGGCCCGGACCGACGCCGTGCTGGAGACCGGTTCAGGCAGCATCCGCACCACCGGTGACTTGGGGGCCGTCGAGGCCACCTGTGGCTCCGGTGACGTCGCGGTGGGAACCGCCGCCAGCGTGCGGGCGACCACCGGCTCCGGGGCCATCACGCTCACCGAGGCGGACGAGGCCCGGCTGCGGACCGGCTCGGGCAGGATCACCGCCGAGGCAGTCCGCACGATCGAGGCCTCCTCCGGATCCGGTGACGTCATCGTCGGCACGCTCGGGGAGTGGGCCGCTCTCAAGAGCGGCTCGGGTAACCACCTCGTGCGCCACGTGGCGCACGGGGAGATCACGGCCAAGACCGCCTCCGGTGATATCGCCGTCGGTGTCGCCCGTGGCACGGCGGCCATGCTGGACTGCTCCACGGTCTCGGGCACGGTGCGCAGTGAGCTCGAACCCGGCGACGCCCCCGAGGAGGGCGCCGAGACGGTCGCGCTGCGGCTGCGCTCGGTGAGCGGGAAGGTCAGCGTCCGCCGCGCCTGAGGGCCACTTTGCGCTCCGCGAGCCACGCCCCGACGGCGTCCCGCACCCCGGGGAGGTCGCTCGTCAGTGAGTGGTTCCCCCGCAGGCGTACCAGCGTCCTCCCCGGCGCCTCGGGCGGCATGCCGAACGGGTCGCTCTCACCCTGGATCACCAGCACCGGCACATCCGCGCCGTCGAGCTCGGGAAGCCGTGACTTCGACGGGTCACCGGCCTTGCCCGGGGGATGGAGCGGAAAGGCGAGGCAGATGACCCCGGAGGCTCCGGCGTCGTCGGCGGTGCGGCAGGCCACCCGCGCGCCGGAGGAGCGACCCCCGGTCAGCACCGGGAGCTCCGGCCACCAGCGGCGCCGGGCCTCGGCGACGACCTGCCCGAAGGCTGCGTCGAGCTGGGCCGCGGGGGCCGGCGCACGCCGCCCCGCGACCCGGTAGGGCTGCTCGCACAGCGCCACGCTGACGCCGGCGGTCAGCGCTGCCGAGGTCGCGGCCTGCAGGTCCGCCGCGCCCACCCCACCCCCGGCGCCGTGCCCGAGCACGAGAGCGGCCCACGGGCTCGCGGCCGGGTGGTGGTGCACCCGGGCGATCCCGTGGGCCGTGTCGATCAGTGCTTCCTCGACGTCCTCGATCCGCTGACTCACCTGGTCAGGGTAGCCAGCCGCCGGATCGCTACTCCGGTCAGGGCCAGCACGGTGCCGAGCCCGATCACCAGCGCCGCCACGCCGAAGGCGACCACCGAGGTGAACAGTGAGGCCCGCAGGAACGAGGCGTTCATCACCGTCTGCCGCTGGGCGGAGAGCTCGGCGTGCTCCTCCGACTCCGGGTCCACCCCCTGCATGGCGGCCCCGAGCTCGGCGTAGGTGCGCCCCTCGGTCGCGTGCAGCGCGTGGGTGTTGATGATGTCGGCCTGGGCGAAGGCGGTGAGGGGTCCGCGCACCTGCGAACCACCGAACCACCGGGCATCCTCGGCCACCGTGATCTCCTCGTCGGCGAGCTGGCTCGAGACCATCGCCCAGGTGCCCACCCCGGCGAGGACGAAGATCAGGCCGAGCACGAACGAGGTGATGCCGACAGCCTTGATGAAGGAACCGCTGCGGGTCGAGGTGGTCATGATCTGCTCCCTGGTGGTGTCTGACTTGCTGACGTATCTATGGTCCCGCGTCACCACCACCTGCTTCTGGGCCCTAGGTCCCGCCCACCTTCCGGACAGGCGCCGCGCCCTCTCCCAGGGGCGTCGTATCGTGCTGGCCGGCGTAGCTCTGCGCCGTCAGCTGCATAAGGAGTGACCTGCGATGAGTCGTCCGCTGCGTTCGCGCACCTCCACCCACGGCCGCAACATGGCCGGCGCCCGGGCGCTGTGGCGCGCCACCGGGATGGGCTCGGAAGACTTCGGCAAACCGATCGTCGCGATCGCTAACTCCTACACCCAGTTCGTCCCGGGTCACGTCCACCTCAAGGACATGGGCGATCTGGTGGCTTCCGCCGTACAGGAGGCCGGGGGAGTGGCGAAGGAGTTCAACACCATCGCCGTCGACGACGGCATCGCGATGGGCCACGGGGGGATGCTGTACTCCCTGCCCAGCCGCGATCTGATCGCGGACTCGGTGGAGTACATGGTGAACGCGCACTGCGCCGATGCGCTGGTGTGCATCTCCAACTGCGACAAGATCACCCCCGGCATGCTCAACGCGGCGCTGCGGCTGAACATCCCGGTGGTCTTCGTCTCCGGCGGCCCGATGGAGGCCGGTAAGGCGATCGTGGCCGACGGCGTCGCGAAGACCAGCCTCAACCTGGTCAACGCGATCAACTATTCCGCCGACGAGAACGTCTCCGACGAGGCCCTGGCCCAGGTGGAGGAGAACGCCTGTCCGACCTGCGGGTCCTGCTCGGGCATGTTCACCGCGAACTCCATGAACTGTCTCACCGAGGCGCTCGGACTCTCGCTGCCGGGCAACGGTTCGGTGCTCGCCACCCACGCCGCCCGGAAGGAACTCTTCCTGAACGCCGGGCGCACCGTCGTCGAGCTGGCGAAGCGCTACTACGACGACGAGGACGATTCGGCGGCCCCGCGTCACATCGCCACCAAGGCCGCCTTCCGCAACGCGATGGCGCTGGACGTGGCCATGGGCGGATCCACGAACACGGTGCTGCACGTGCTCGCCGCAGCCCAGGAGGGCGAGGTCGACTTCGACCTGACCGACATCGAGGAGATCAGCCGGAACGTCCCGTGCCTGTCGAAGGTGGCGCCGAATCACCCCGATTACCACATGGAGGATGTCCATCGGGCGGGCGGGATTCCCGCGCTGCTGGGTGAGCTGGACCGTGCCGGGCTGCTGGAGCGCGAGGTGACCAGCGTGCACACCCCGACGCTGACGCAGTGGCTCGCCGACTGGGACATCCGCGGTGGGAGCGCGACGGAGAAGGCCATCGAGCTGTTCCATGCCGCCCCGGGCGGGGTGCGCACCACCCAGGCGTTCTCGACCTCGAACCGGTGGGAGTCGCTCGATGTCGACGCCGCGGGGGGCTGCATCCGCGACCTCGCGCACGCCTACACCGTCGAGGGTGGGCTGGCGGTGCTGCGCGGCAACCTCGCTGAGGACGGGGCCGTCTTCAAGACGGCTGGCGTCGACCCGGACGTCTTCCACTTCGTGGGCAAGGCGCTGGTCTGCGAGTCCCAGGACGAGGCCGTCGAGAAGATCCTCACCAAGCAGGTCCAGCCCGGGCACGTCGTCGTCGTGCGCTACGAGGGCCCGGCGGGCGGTCCTGGTATGCAGGAGATGCTCTACCCGACGTCGTTCATCAAGGGCCGCGGGTTGGGCAAGGTGTGCGCGCTGATCACCGACGGTCGCTTCTCCGGGGGCTCGTCCGGGATCTCGGTGGGCCACATCTCCCCGGAGGCCGCCGCGGGCGGGCTGATCGGGCTGGTCGAGGACGGTGACGAGATCGAGATCGACGTCGACTCCCGCGCGATCAGGCTGAACGTGCCCGAGCAGGTGCTCGCCGACCGCCGCGCCAAGATGGAGGCCTCCGAGCATCCGTGGCAGCCGGTGGAGCGCGATCGCTACGTCTCCCCGGCGCTGCGCGCGTACGCCGCGATGGCCACCTCGGCCGATCGTGGGGCCGTGCGGGATCTGTCTAGAGTGAGGGGATGAGCGACATCTCGGACACCTCGGACAGCCCGGACATCAAGCCCCGCAGCCGCGCCGTCACCGACGGGCTCTCGGCGACCGCCTCCCGCGGGATGCTGCGCGCGGTGGGCATGGGCGACGAGGACTGGGTCAAGCCGCAGATCGGGATCGCCAGCTCGTGGAACGAGATCACCCCGTGCAACCTCTCCCTGGACCGGCTCGCGCAGGGCGCGAAGGAGGGCGTGCACGCCGGCGGCGGTTACCCGCTGCAGTTCGGCACCATCTCGGTCTCGGACGGGATCTCGATGGGGCATGAGGGGATGCACTTCTCCCTCGTCTCCCGCGAAGTGATCGCCGACAGCGTCGAGACCGTGATGATGGCCGAGCGGCTCGACGGGTCCGTGCTGCTGGCCGGCTGCGACAAGTCGCTGCCCGGGATGCTCATGGCCGCCGCCCGGCTGGACCTGTCCAGCGTGTTCCTCTACGCCGGCTCGATCATGCCCGGTTGGGTCAAGCTCTCCGACGGTACCGAGAAGGACGTCACCCTCATCGACGCCTTCGAGGCGGTGGGGGCGTGCCAGCGCGGCCGGATGTCGGCCGAGGATGTCGACCGCATCGAGCGGGCCATCTGCCCCGGCGAGGGAGCTTGCGGCGGGATGTACACCGCGAACACGATGGCCTCGGTGGCCGAGGCGATGGGGATGTCGCTGCCCGGCTCGGCCGCACCACCCTCGGCCGACCGGCGCCGGGACAACTTCGCCCACCGCTCCGGTGAGGCCGTGGTGGAGATGCTGCGTCGGGGGATCACGACGCGCGACATCATGACCAAGGAGGCGTTCGAGAACGCCATCGCCGTGGTGATGGCCTTCGGCGGCTCCACCAACGCCGTGCTGCACCTGCTCGCCATCGCCAACGAGGCCGAGGTCGAGCTGACGCTCGCCGACTTCGACCGCGTGGCCTCGAAGGTGCCGCACCTGGGAGACCTCAAGCCGTTCGGCCGGTACGTCATGAACGACGTCGACCGGATCGGCGGGGTGCCGGTGGTCATGAAGGCGCTGCTGGACGCCGGCCTGCTGCACGGGGACTGCCTGACGGTGACCGGGCGGACGGTGGCCGAGAACCTCGCCGACATCGCCCCGCCGGACCCGGACGGGAAGATCCTGCGGGCGCTGGACAACCCGATCCACCCCACCGGGGGGATCACGATCCTGCACGGCTCCCTCGCCCCCGAGGGGGCGGTGGTCAAGTCCGCCGGGTTCGACGAGTCGGTCTTCCAGGGCACGGCCCGGGTGTTCGAGCGGGAGCAGGCGGCACTGGCCGCCCTGGAGGACGGCACGATCACCGACGGCGATGTCGTCGTGATCCGGCACGAGGGCCCCAAGGGCGGGCCGGGGATGCGCGAGATGCTGGCGATCACCGGCGCGATCAAGGGCGCCGGGCTGGGCAAGTCCGTGCTGCTGCTCACCGATGGCCGGTTCTCCGGTGGGACCACCGGCCTGTGCGTGGGGCACGTGGCACCCGAGGCCGTCGACGGCGGCCCGGTGGCCTTCGTCCGCGACGGTGACCCGATCCGCCTCGACGTGGCGAACAAGACGCTGGACCTGCTGGTCGACGAACCGGAGCTGGAGCGCCGCCGGGCCGAGGGTGTGGAGCCGGTGCCGCACGGCTTCCACCGGGGTGTGCTCGCCAAGTACTCCAAGCTCGTGGGCACGGCGTCGAAGGGTGCGGTGCTGGGATGACCGCGGCGGACTCCGCCGCGCTGAGCGCGACGGGGTTGCTGCTGGTCGCCGCCGGCGTGGCGATCGTGGTGGTGGCGCGACGTGCTGCCCAGGGAAGGATCGGACGGAACCAGATCGCCGGAATCCGCACCGCTGCGACCCTGGCTTCGGACGAGGCGTGGTTGGCGGCACACCGGGCCGGGGAGCCGTTGATGCGTCTCGGTGGCTGGCTCTGCGCGCTGACCGGTGCGGTCACGGCTGTGCTCGCGTGGCTCGAGCTGGACAACGCCTGGTTGCTGGGAGCGGTGCTCCTCGGTGGCACCGCGCTGGTCCTGGTCGCCGTGATCGGTTCGGCAGCGCGTGGACAACGTGCTGCGCGGGCTGTCGGCGAACGGGCCCGTGGGGATGCGGATCGGCCGTCTGCGTGAGAACGCGAAGCTCGGGCCACCGGCGATCCGCGAGAGGTCAGCGCGTGCGCGTGGACTTGCCCCGTCCACGCCTCGCCCGCACGATGGCAGCATGAGCGATATCGAGGTGCGGGTGCCCCTGGCCGCCGATGCCGCGCACGCCTTCGCGGTGTACGCGAGCGGCCGGTGGTGGCCGCCCGCCTGGTCCGATGATCCCGAGACGTTCGAGCGGCTGGTGATCCAGCCGCGGGCCGGAGGCCGGGTGCTGGCACGCCACACCGGCGGCCGGGAGGAGGACTGGGGCGAGGTGCTCGAGTACGAGGAGGGACGGCGGCTGCGGCACACCCTCTCCTACGCTCACACCTCGGGGGAGCCGAGCACCGTCACGGCGGTTTTCGTCGACCGCAGCGAGGGTGGCAGCGACCTGCACGTCACCCACGGCGGATGGACCGAGCAGAACGCCCCGGACCGGGCCGCGTTCGCCCTCTGGGCCGACCAGCTCGATGTCTTCGCCGAGATGAGCGAGATCGACCCGCGCCCGCCGGACTGAGCCGGGTGCCGCTGTTGCCCGGGCCGGCTCGCAGGAGCACGATGGGGCGATGGAGACACTCAGCGCCGAAGCCGTGGCCGACTACGACGGGCTCGAGGACTGGCGGGTGGTCCGCGCTACCCTCCGTACCAGTTTCGCGACCGGATCGTTCGCCGTCGGCTCGCGCCTGGTCGGGCGGATCGCACAGATCGCCGATGAGCTGAACCACCACCCCGACCTCACGCTGCGCTACCCGGACGTGCAGGTCGTGACCACCTCCCACGACGCCGGCGGACTCACCGAGCGCGACGTCACCCTGGCCCGCCGGATCAGCGAGCTCGCCCGCCAGGAGGAGGTGCGCGCCGAACCCAGCGGATGCAGCGCCCTGGAGATCGCCATCGATGCGCTCGACCGGGACGCGGTGCTGCCGTTCTGGCGCGCCGTGCTCGCCTACGACGACGTCCCCGGGGACGCCGACGCGCTCACCGACCCACAGGGGCGGCACCCGGACGTGTGGTTCCAGCAGATGGACGCCGAACGACCGCAGCGCAACCGCATCCACCTCGACGTGGACGTGCCACGCGACGTCGCCGAGGCGCGGATCCAGGCCGCTCTCGACGCCGGCGGGGTGATGGTCTCGGACGGCCACGCGCCCGCGTTCTGGGTCCTGGCCGATGTCGAGGGCAACGAGGCGTGCGTGTGCACCGCGTTCGGCCGCGCACCTTCTGCCTGAGTGTCATCATGTGAACTGAGAGACCAACATGTGAGATGGTAGGGTTCGCATTGTGACGGGAGCGCTGGGAGCGGGCTAGGATCGACCCATGTTCACGGATTCCCTCGTCGTCGTACTTACCGGGCGCGCTCGCGCGGCCGTCTGAACGACGACGACTTCCGCCGAGCGCGCACCCCTCGATCCCATTCCGGGCGAGGGGTTTTTCCTTGTCCACGCCAGTCCACGGACCCGCAGAACGCAGGAGGATCAGATGGCCAACGTGCCACATCCCACGCCGCCGCGACCGCAGCCCCCGAAGCCGGCGCTCGCGCCGGCTGACGCCGGGGCGGTCGCGGGAGAGACCATGTCCGGCGCCCAGTCGGTCGTCCGGTCGCTCGAGTCCGTCGGCGTGGACACCGTCTTCGGTATCCCGGGCGGGGCGATCCTGCCGGTCTACGATCCGCTGTTCGACTCCAGCATGCGCCACATCCTCGTCCGGCACGAGCAGGGCGCGGGCCACGCGGCCGCCGGTTACGCCGCCGCCACCGGCAAGGTCGGGGTCTGCATGGCCACCTCCGGCCCGGGTGCGACGAACCTGGTCACCGCCATCGCCGACGCCAACATGGACTCGGTGCCGATGGTGGCGATCACTGGTCAGGTGGCCGAGTCGCTGATCGGCACCGACGGCTTCCAGGAGGCCGACATCGTCGGCATCACCATGCCGATCACCAAGCACTCCTTCCTCATCACCGACCCGGCCGACATCCCGGCGCGGATCGCCGAGGCGTTCCACATCGCCAGCACCGGCCGGCCCGGACCGGTGCTGGTCGACATCGCCAAGAGCGCCATGCAGGCCCAGACGACGTTCAGCTGGCCGCCCGCGCACCTGGACATCCCCGGCTACCGGCCCATCACCAAGCCCCACATCAAGCAGATCAAGGAAGCAGCCCGGCTGCTGGCCACGGCCCGCCGGCCGGTGCTCTACGTGGGTGGCGGATCGATCCGCGCCGGCGCCTCACCCGAACTGCTGGAGCTGACCAACCTCTCCGGTGCGCCGGTGGTCACCACCCTGATGGCGCGCGGCGCGCTGCCCGACAGCCACCCCCAGCACCTGGGCATGCCCGGGATGCACGGCACCGTGGCCGCCGTGGCCGGCCTGCAGAAGGCCGACCTCGTGGTCGCGCTCGGGGCACGCTTCGACGACCGGGTCACCGGTCGCCTCGACAGCTTCGCCCCCGGTGCCACGGTCGTGCACGCCGATATCGACCCGGCGGAGATCTCCAAGAACCGCTTCGCCGACGTGCCGATCGTGGGCGACCTCAAGGAGGTCCTGGCCGACCTGGTGGCCGAGCTCGCACAGGAGCAGGCCCACCACGGCAAGCCCGACCTGGCTGCATGGTGGTCCAGCCTCGACAACCTGCGCGAGACCTACCCGCTGGGGTGGACCCCCACCGAGGACGGGTTCCTCGCCCCCCAGCACGTGATCTCGCGGCTGGGCGAGATCTCCGGTCCGGAGACGATCTTCGCCGCCGGCGTGGGTCAGCACCAGATGTGGGCGGCCCAGTTCATCCGCTACCAGAACCCACGCACCTGGCTGAACTCGGGCGGCCTGGGCACGATGGGCTACTCGGTGCCCGCGGCGATGGGTGCCAAGGTCGCCCGCCCGGAGGCCACCGTGTGGGCGATCGACGGGGACGGCTGCTTCCAGATGACCAACCAGGAGCTCGCCACCTGCGCGATCGAGGGCATCCCCATCAAGGTGGCGGTCATCAACAACTCCTCGCTCGGCATGGTGCGGCAGTGGCAGACGCTGTTCTACGACTCCCGCTACTCCCACACCGACCTCAACACCGGCCACGAGACGGTGCGAATCCCGGACTTCGTGAAGCTGGCCGAGGCCTACGGGTGCGTCGGTCTGCGCTGCGACAAGGTCTCCGACGTCGACGCCACGATCCGGCAGGCCGAGGAGATCAACGACCGCCCGGTGGTGGTGGACTTCGTCGTCAGCCGCGACGCCATGGTCTGGCCGATGGTGGCTGCCGGCGTGAGCAACGACGACATCCAGTACGCGCGCGGCATCACTCCCGACTTCGAGCGGGACGAGTGAGGAGCGAGACGATGAGCCGACACACCCTCTCGGTGCTGGTGGAGAACAAGCCCGGCGTGCTCACCCGCGTCTCGGCCCTGTTCGCCCGCCGCGCCTTCAACATCCACTCCCTGGCGGTCGGACCCACCGAGCACCCCGAGATCTCCCGGATCACCGTGGTGGTGGACGTGGAGTCCAACCCGCTGGAACAGGTGACCAAGCAGCTCAACAAGCTCGTCAACGTCCTCAAGATCGTCGAGCTGGCCCCGCACGCCTCGGTCCAGCGTGAGCTGTTGCTGGTCAAGGTCAAGGCCGACGACGTCTCCCGCACCGCGGTGCTGCAGGTCGTCGAGCTCTTCCGGGCGCACGTGGTCGACGTGACCCCCGAGGCCGTCACCATCGAGGCCACCGGCGGTGAGGAGAAGCTGCAGGCGCTGCTGGCCTCGCTCGAGCCGTACGGTATCCGTGAGATCGTCCAGTCCGGCGCTGTGGCCATCGGTCGCGGGGGCAAGTCCATGACCGACCGGGCGCTGGAGCGCATCAACCGCACCGCGTGAGCGGGCACCGAACTTCGCCAAGAAAACCAGAAGGAGAAAACTGTGGCTGAGCTGTTCTATGACGACGACGCCGACCTGTCCCTGATCGCCGCCAAGAAGGTCGCCGTCATCGGCTACGGCAGCCAGGGTCACGCCCACGCGCTGAACCTGCGCGACTCCGGCGTGGACGTGCGCGTCGGACTGCGCGAGGGATCGGCCTCGCAGAAGAAGGCCGAGGACGAAGGGCTGCGCGTGCTGCCCGTGGCCGAGGCCGTCACCGAGGCCGACGTCGTCGTGATCCTCGCGCCGGACCAGGTCCAGCGCCACATCTACACCGAGGACATCGCCCCGAACCTCGCCGACGGCGCCACCCTCGTCTTCGGCCACGGCTTCAACATCCGCTTCGGCTACATCAAGCCCAAGGAGACCGTGGACGTCATCATGGTCGCCCCCAAGGGCCCCGGGCACCTGGTGCGCCGCGAGTACGCCGACGGCCGCGGCGTGCCGGTGATCGTCGCCGTCGAGCAGGACCCCTCGGGCACCGCCTGGGACCTGGCCCTGTCCTACGCCAAGGGCATCGGCGGCCTGCGCGCCGGCGGCATCAAGACCACCTTCACCGAGGAGACCGAGACCGACCTGTTCGGTGAGCAGAGCGTGCTCTGCGGCGGCGCCTCGCAGCTGGTGCAGTACGGGTTCGAGACCCTGACCGAGGCCGGCTACCAGCCCGAGGTCGCCTACTTCGAGGTGCTGCACGAGCTCAAACTGATCGTGGACCTGATGGTCGAGGGCGGCCTGGCCAAGCAGCGCTGGTCGATCTCCGACACTGCCGAGTACGGCGACTACGTCTCCGGCCCGCGGGTGATCGACCCGAACGTGAAGGAGAACATGAAGGCGGTTCTCGCCGACATCCAGTCCGGTGCGTTCGCGGAGCGGTTCATCGCCGACCAGGACGCCGGCGCCCCGGAGTTCAAGGAGCTGCGCGCCAAGGGCGAGCAGCACCCGATCGAGACCACCGGCCGCGAGCTGCGGAAGATGTTCTCGTGGATGAAGGAGACCGACGCTGACTATGTCGAGGGTAGCGCCGGGCGCTGACCCCCTCCGTCTGACACATCTGCGGCAGTCTGACGTATCCACCGGGGTGGGTCAGGCTGCCGCAGGTGTGTGCGATGTCCGGCGGCTACGATCGGCGCCATGACCGATCCCGCCGACCAGCCGGCCGTCCCGCCTGCCCAGCGCGAGACCGTGCTCTCGCGCAGCACGAGGGCCTCGGTGGGCACGCTCGCCCCGATCGTGCGGCGGGCGGTGCGGATCCTGCGGTTCCCGGCCTACGCCGTCGGCCTGGTGCCGGTGCTGCCGTTGCTGGCCACGATCGCCCTCGCGGCGACGGGTGATGGCTGGGAGCGGATCGTGCTGATCCTGCTCGCCGCGGCCGGCATCGCGATCGTGGTGCTGTGGTGTATCCGGATCCACCGGTACGTGTCCGCGGTGGCCGACACCGGCGCCCTCACCGACGAGTTCGTGCGGCTGGTGGACCTGCTGGAGATGCGCGACGAGGTCCTGGACCGGCTCAAGAACCTGGCCGAGAAGGGCGGGCTCCGGTTCTTCCGGCGGCTGCGTTCGCTGTGGCGGGTGGTGACGATCCCGGACTACCTCACCGGCCGGATCGAGGAGCTGAACCGGGCTCGCTGGTTCGTCCCGCCGATGGTCGCCACCACCGCGCTGCGCGCCACCGCCCTGTTCTGGACGGCCATCGTCTCCTGGCTGCTGTGCCTGGTGCTGCTGGGGCTGCGCCTCACCGGCGGGTTCTGATCAGTTCAGGATGCGCAGCTGGAACGGGTAGGAGTACACCTCGCCGCGACCGGCCCGGACCGCCCCGACGATCGACAGGATGATCTGGACCAGGCCCGGCAGGAAGATCAGCACCAGCCCGACCGGCAGCAGCACAATCGTGAGGACCAGGATCCAGCCGATCACGATCGAGATCCACACCGTGATGTGGAAGTTGAACGAGCTCGCGGCGGCGTTGCGCACCAGCGTCCCCCGGCCCCGCCAGATCAGCCACACCAGCAGCGGCCCGAGGATCGAGACGAACCCGGCGCTGACGATCATGGCGATGATGGGGGAGAGGTGGGCCAGGATCGCGAGGGTGCGATCGTCGCCGGACGGAGCGGCGGGGCGCTGGGCGGTCATGAGTCCTCCGATGTCGGTGGCACCAGCATGCCATCCGCCGATGGGGGAGGATGGCCCGATGGAGTCGTCACAGATCGAGGCCTTCTGGAAGCGCGCCCGCCTTCGTGGCCGGGTGGCCTGGCTGGAGCCGTTCGTCGGGCAGCACCGTCTCGGAGCGCTACCGCCACCGGCCTTCGCCTTCGCGCCCGAGCCGCACCTGGCCCAGAGCATGGCCGAGGAGGTGCTCAGCGGGGAACGTACCGCCCTGAGCACGCTGCGCTCGCAGCTTCCCGACGGCGTCCCCCCACCTGAGGTGGGCGACCTGGCCATCGTGCTCGACGGGCACGAGGAGCCGGTGGCCCTGATCCGCACCGTGGAGGTGCGCGTGCTGCCGTTCGCCGACGTCGACGACCGCCATGCCCGGGGCGAGGGCGAGCCCGACGCGGACTCCTGGCGCCGGAATCAGCGGGAAGTGCTCGGTGCCACCGAGCGCGAGGAGGTCATCCTGGAGCGCATCGTGCTGGTGTTCCCGCCGGTGGAGAAGGCCACCCAACCGGCCACTATCTGAGACGCAATGTCCGACCTGTGATACGTCGTTCTACCATCGACGGTATGGCACGCACGATCAAGCTCGCAGTTGTCGGTGGTGACGGGATCGGCCCGGAGGTGACCGCGGAGGGTCTCAAGGTCCTCGACGCGGTGCTCGCGGGCACCGATGTGAGCGTCGAACGGACCGACTTCGAGCTCGGCGCCGCCCGCTGGCACGCGACCGGGGAGACCCTCACCGACGCCGACCTCGCCGCCATCAGCACCCACGACGCGATCCTGCTCGGCGCCGTCGGCGACCCGACCGTGCCCTCCGGTGTGCTCGAGCGTGGCCTGCTGCTCAAGCTCCGCTTCGCGCTGGACCACTACGTCAACCTGCGCCCCTCCCGGCTGTTCCCGGGGGTGCCCTCCCCGCTGGCCGCCCCGGGAGAGGTGGACTTCGTCGTCGTGCGTGAGGGCACCGAGGGCCCCTACGTCGGCAACGGCGGCGCGCTGCGGGTGGGCACCCCGCACGAGATCGCCACCGAGGTCAGCGTCAACACCGCGCACGGTGTGGAGCGCGTGGTCCGCGACGCCTTCGCCCGAGCCCAGGCCCGCCCGCGCAAGAAGCTCACCCTGGTGCACAAGCACAACGTGCTCGTCCACGCCGGCCACCTGTGGCGGCGCACGGTGGACGCCGTCGCCCCGGAGTTCCCCGATGTCAGCGTGGACTACCTGCACGTGGACGCCGCGACGATCTTCATGGTCACCGACCCCTCGCGGTTCGACGTGATCGTGACCGACAACCTCTTCGGCGACATCATCACCGACCTCGCCGCCGCCATCACCGGTGGCATCGGCCTGGCCGCCTCCGGCAACGTGAACCCGGACAAGACGTTCCCCTCGATGTTCGAGCCGGTGCACGGCTCCGCGCCGGACATCGCCGGCCGGCAGAAGGCCGACCCGACCGCGGCGATCCTCTCGGTCTCGCTACTGCTGGACCACCTCGGGCTGACCGAGCAGGCGCAGCGGATCGAGGCGGCCGTGACCGCCGACATCGCCGAGCGCAGCGGCCCGCGCTCGACCGCTGCGGTGGGCGATGCCCTGGTCGCCCGAGTAGCCGGCTGAGCCGGCGCCCGGCCAGCGAGAACCGCCAGCCCCAGCGCCCGCTCCCACCTGCCCCTACCGGGGCCGACGACATCCAGACCAGGTGGAAGGGCCCACTCCGTTGACGACAGCACTCCCTACGGCGGTGCACTATCGGGTGCACCCCAGCCCCGCACCCTGCCCAGCAACCGAGCGTGAACGGGTGCTCGAGGCACCCGCCTTCGGCACCCGCTTCACCGACCACATGGCGCGCGCCCGCTGGACGCCGCAGACCGGGTGGACCGACCGGCGCGTGGAGGCCTATGCCCCGCTGAGCCTGGACCCGGCGGCCGCGGTGCTGCACTACGGGCAGGAGATCTTCGAGGGCCTCAAGGCCTACCGGCACGCCGACGGCTCGGTGTGGGCATTCCGGCCGGAGCTGAACGCGGCCCGGTTCGCGGCCAGCGCCCGGCGCCTGGCCCTGCCCGAGCTGCCCGAGGAGGACTTCCTCGGCTCGATCGAGGCCCTGGTGCGCGCCGACGAGGCATGGGTCCCGCACCGGCCTGGCACGAGCCTGTACCTGCGGCCCTTCATGTTCGCCTCCGAGGCCTTCCTCGGGGTGCGCCCGGCCGCCGGGGTGGACTACCTGGTGATCGCCTCGCCGGCGGGCTCGTACTTCGGCGAGGGCTTCGCCCCGGTCTCGATCTGGGTGGACCAGGGGCATCACCGCGCCGGCCCGGGCGGGACGGGCGCGGCCAAGTGTGGTGGCAACTATGCGGCGAGCCTGCGTCCCCAGCAGCAGGCACGTGCGCACGGCTGCGACCAGGTCTGCTTCCTGGACGCCGCCACCGGCACCACCCTGGAGGAGATCGGCAGCATGAACGTGCTGGTGGTCATGGCCGATGGCAGCGTGCACACGCCCGAGCTCTCCGGGACCATCCTCGCCGGGGTCACGCGCCGCTCGGTGATCGACCTGCTCCGCCAGGAGGGCCGGGAGGTCCTCGAGCGCTCCCTCCCACTGGCCGAGGTCCTCGACGGGGTGGAGCGCGGGGTGGTGACCGAGCTGCTGGCGTGCGGCACCGCCGCGGCGATCACCCCGATCGGCCGGCTGGCCGGGACCGATTTCGACGTCACCGTCGGTGACGGCCGGCCCGGCCCGCTCACCACCGCCCTGCACGACAAGCTCACGGGGATTCAGTACGGTACGACGGCAGACGTGGACGGATGGCTGCGCCGCCTGGCGTGAGTCCCGCCGGCGCCGCCGCCGGCCGTGACACCAGCGGTACCGTCTAGTCAGAGAAGTCCGTGCCGGCACCGGCACGGCGAGGCACGCGAAGGAACGAACATGAGCAGCGAAGTGTCCAGCGAAGCGGCGTTGTCGACGTTCGAGGTGCGCCCCTCCTCCCATCCGCGCACGCTCGCCGAGCGCACGGCCGCGCTGGAGCACCTCGCCTTCGGCACCGTCTTCTCCGACCACATGGCCCACGCCGTCTGGAGCGCGGACGCCGGCTGGCACGACCAGCGGGTGGAGGCCTACGCGCCGATCAGCCTCGATCCTGCGGCCGCGGTGCTGCACTACGCCCAGGAGATCTTCGAGGGCCTCAAGGCCTACCGCCACGCGGACGGCTCGGTCTGGGCGTTCCGGCCCGAGGCCAATGCGGCGCGGTTCGCGGCCAGCGCTCGCCGGCTCGCGCTGCCCGAGCTCCCGGCCGAGGACTTCCTGGCCTCGATCGAGGCGCTGGTGGCCACCGACATGGAGTGGGTGCCGAGCTCGGCGGGGTCGAGCCTGTACCTGCGGCCCTTCATGTTCGCCTCCGAGCCCTTCCTCGGGGTGCGCCCGGCCCGGCAGGTCGACTACCTGCTCATCGCCTCCCCGTCCGGGCCCTACTTCACCTCCGGCTTCCAGCCGGTCTCGATCTGGGTGGCCGAGGGCTACCACCGGGCCGGGCCGGGGGGCACAGGGGCGGCCAAGTGCGGCGGGAACTACGCCGCGAGCCTGCTCCCGCAGCAGCAGGCCGTCGAGCACGGCTGCGCGCAGGTGTGTTTCCTCGACGCCGCCACGAACTCCTATCTCGAGGAGCTCGGCGGGATGAACGTCTTCATCGTCACCGACGACGGCGCCGTGCACACCCCGGAACTGACGGGGACCATCCTCGAGGGCGTGACCCGGCGCTCGATCCTGCAGTTGCTCGCCGACGACGGCCGGCAGGTGCACGAGCGCCAGATCAGCCTGGCCGAGATCACCGAGCAGATCGCCTCGGGCAGGATCCGGGAGATCTTCGCCTGCGGGACCGCGGCGGTGGTCACGCCGATCGGGACGCTCAAGAGCACCGCCTTCGACCTCACCGTCGCCGGGGGCGAGGCCGGCCCGGTCACGCAGTGGCTCTACCAGCACCTCACCGATCTGCAGTACGGGCGGATCGAGGACCCCTACGGGTGGATGCGGCGCCTGGCCTGACCTAGTCCGTCTCGCCGTAGCTGTCCACGATCGCGACGTCGAGCGGGAACGCCACCGCCGTGGCGCCGAACAGCAGCCTTCCGGCCTCGGTGGCGGCAGCGCGGATCTCGCTGGCCACCTGGTCGGCCATGTCCGCGGGTGTGTGCACGATCACCTCGTCGTGCAGGAAGAACACCAGGTGCGCCCGCTCGGGCAAGGGGGCCAGGGCTGCAAGGCGACGGCGGATCTCGCCCATCCAGCACAAGGCCCACTCCGCTGCCGTGCCCTGGACGACGAAGTTGCGGGTGAAGCGCCCCCTGTCCCGCCCGCTCTGGCGCTCACGCCAGCTCGGCGGGGGCGGGGGAGTGGTCCGGCCGAGCCAGGTGTGGACCGTCCCTCCGGCCTCCCCGGTGCGGGCGGCCTCCTCCACGACGGCGGTGGCGCGGGGGTAGGCGCGTATCAGCCGCGGCATCAGGCGCCCGGCCTCGCCCGTGGTGGCCCCGTACAACGCCCCGAGCATCGCCACCTTCGCCTCCGCCCGGGTGGCCATGATGCCGCGGTCGACCAGTCCCTGGTAGAGGTCGCCGGCCTGACCGGCGGCGGCCAGGGCGTCGTCGGAGGCCATCGCGGCCAGCACCCGCGGTTCGATCTGCGCGGCATCGGCCACCACGAGCCGCCAGCCGGGATCGGCCCGGACCGCCCGGCGCAGCGACTTGGGCAACTGCAGGGCACCGCCGCCACTGGTGGCCCACCGCCCGGTCACCACCCCGCCGGGGACGTAGTCGGGCCGGAAGCGGTGCCGGTGGTCCGGTGAGGTCCCGGGCAGGACCCAGTGGTCCAGCCACCCCCAGCCGTTGGCGCTGAGCAGCCGCGCGAGCTTCTTGTACTCCAGCAGCGGCGCCACCACCGGGTGGTCGAGTCTCCCGATCTCCCACTTGGAGGTGCTCTGCACGTCGAGCCCGGAGCGGCGCAGCGTGCGGAGCAGGTCGGGCTGGGAGTCGGGGTTGAGGGTCGGGGCCGCCAGATGCTCGCGCACCTGCCCGGCGAGGCGTTCCAGCCGCGCCGGCCGGGCCCCGGCGGCGGGTCGTGGCCCGAGCATCTCGGTGAGGAGCTCCTCGTGCACCGCCCGGTCCCAGGGCAGGCCATCGGCGGCGATCTCGGCCGCGACGAGCGCGCCGGCGGACTCCGCGGCCAGGAGCAGCCGCATCCGCTCCGGGCCGGCACCGGCGGCGACGGCCGCCTGCTGCAGTTCCCGCTCGGCGAGCACCTCCGCCAGGGAGAGCGTCTGCGTCGTCGCGGTCTCCTCCCACAGGGTCGGGGGCACCACCTCGCCGGGCGGGGCCGCAGCGGTGACGGCCGTCCAGCCCAGGTCCGGCCAGTCCCGTCCGGGCGCCGCATGCGCCAGGATCGCCCGGCACAGCCGCAGGTCGAGGCAGCGCCCGACCCGCACCCCGGCATCGATGAGTTCCGGGACGAGCGCGGCAGTGTCGGCCCAGACCCACCGCACGGACTGCTCCCGCTCGTGGCGGGCCACCACCCGGGCGAGGTCGGCGCGTGGGTGGGTGACCTGCGCCGTCGGGCGCTGCTCGGTCCCCAGCTCGAGAAGGTGCACGGTCTGCTCACCGGCGGGGTGCACCAGGATCTCCACCTGCCGAGCCTACGGCGGCCGATGTGCCATGATGAGCACATGACGCTCACCAGCGCCCTGATTATCGGCTAGCGCGTTCACCACGTGAACGCGCAGACCTCCCGAACCCCGGGGGGTCTTTTTGTTGCCGGACCCATCGCCAGGAAGTCACGACCATGAGCACCGCACGAAGCCCCGAGGACGATCACGGCGCTGCCGTGCACGTCTACGACACCACCCTGCGCGACGGCGCCCAGCAGGAGGGCATGAACCTCACCGTCGCGGACAAGCTCGCCATCGCACCGATGCTGGACGAGCTCGGGGTGACGTTCATCGAGGGTGGGTGGCCGGGAGCGATTCCCAAGGACACCGAGTTCTTCGCGCGCGCCACCAAGGACCTGGACCTCAAGAATGCCGAACTCGCGGCGTTCGGCTCCACCCGCAAGCCCGGCACGACGGCGCACCGCGACACCCAGGTGCGCGCGCTGCTGGACTCCGAGGCACCGACCGTCACCCTGGTGGCCAAGAGCGACATCCGCCACGTGGAGCGGGCGCTGCGCACCACCGGCGAGGAGAACCTCGCCATGATCGCCGACACCATCTCCTACCTGGTGGGCGAGGGTCGCCGGGTGGTGCTCGATGCCGAGCACTTCTTCGACGGCTACCGGTTCGACCCCGGCTACGCGATGCAGGCCGTGACCACCGCCTTCGAGGCCGGCGCCGAGGTGGTCGCCCTGTGCGACACCAACGGCGGCATGCTCCCCGAGTGGGTGCACGAGATCGTCAGCGAGGTGCGCGCCGGGACCGACCCGTCCCGGCACATCCTCGGCATGCACGCCCACAACGACTCCGGCTGCGCCGTGGCCAACTCGATGGCCGCCGTCAGCGCCGGCGCCCGGCACGTGCAGGGCACGGTGAACGGCTACGGGGAGCGCACCGGCAATGCGGACCTGCTGGCGGTCGTCGCCAACCTCGACCTCAAGCTCGGCCTGCGCACCCTCTCCGGCGGCGGACTGGAGGAGGTCACCCGGATCGCGCACGCGATCAGCGAGGTCACCAACATCGCCCCCTTCGCCCGCCAGCCCTACATCGGCTCCAGCGCCTTCGCCCACAAGGCCGGCCTGCACGCCAGTGCCATCCGGATCGACCCGGACCTGTACCAGCACATCGACCCGCGCAAGGTCGGCAACGACATGCGGATGCTGGTCTCGGACATGGCCGGGCGTGCCAGCATCGAGCTCAAGGGCCGCGAGCTGGGCTTCGACCTCACCGGTCAGTCCGACCTGCTCGGGCGGGTCACCACCCGCGTCAAGGACGCCGAGGCGAATGGGTACACCTACGACGCCGCAGACGCCTCCTTCGAGCTGTTGCTGCGCGAGGAGATCACCGGTGAGCGCCCCGCGTTCTTCCGCACGGAGTCCTGGCGGGCCATCGTCGACCACAGCGCCGGCCCCGACGGGGTGATGCGGGACGTGGCCGAGGCGACGGTGAAGATCCACGCCGGGAACCGACGGGTGGTGAGCACCGGTGAGGGTAACGGTCCCGTGAACGCGCTCGACCACGCGCTGCGCCAGGCGCTGACCACGGCGTACCCGCAGATCGAGGACATCGAGCTGATCGACTACAAGGTGCGTCTGCTCGACTCCGCGCACGGCACCGATGCGATCACCCGGGTGCTGATCGAGCTCACCGACGGCCAGCACTCCTGGAGCACGGTCGGTGTGGGCGCGAACCTGCTGGAGGCCTCGTGGGAGGCGCTCGTGGACGGACTGGTCTACGGCCTGCTGCACGCCGGCGCGGAGCCCGCGCAGCCCGCCTGACGCCGTAGGCTGGAACGGTGAGCAGAGGCGAGTACAAGGTCCCCGGAGGCAAGCTGGTCGCGGCCGAGGTGGAGGTGGTCGAGGACCGCCTGGCCCACGTGCACATCAGCGGTGACTTCTTCCTCGAGCCCGACGCTGCGCTGGAGAAGATCGACGCCGCGCTGGCCGGTCTGCCCAAGGACGTGACGGTCGAGCACATGTCCGCCATGGTCGAGCGCGCCACCGCCGATGCTCACATGATCGGATTCACCCCACAGGCCGTGGCGATCGCGGTGCGCCGGGCGCTGGGACGTGCGACCGGCTGGCACGACCACACCTTCGAGATCGTCCACCCGGGCCCGTCCGAGCCCACGCTCAATCTCGCCCTGGATCAGGTGCTGCTGGAGGAGGTCGGCGCCGGACGGCGCGGCCCCACGCTGCGGATCTGGGAGTGGGCCGGCCGGTGCGTGATCCTCGGCTCGTTCCAGTCGCTGCGCAACGAGATCGACAGCGCCGCCGCCCAGGAGCTCGGCGTGCAGGTGGTGCGGCGCATCTCCGGCGGGGGAGCGATGTTCGTCGAGCCCGGCAACGCGATCACCTACTCGCTGTACGTGCCCGGGTCGCTCGTGGAGGGCCTGAGTTTCGAGCAGTCGTATGCGTTCCTGGACGACTGGATCATCGGCGCTCTGCGTGACCTCGGCATCGAGGCGAACTACGTACCGCTGAACGACATCTCCTCACCGGCCGGCAAGATCGGCGGCGCCGCGCAGAAGCGGCTCGCGAACGGCGCCGTGCTGCACCACGTGACGATGTCCTACGACATCGACGCCGACAAGATGCTGCAGGTGCTGCGCATCGGCCGGGAGAAGCTCTCCGACAAGGGCACGGCGAGCGCGAACAAGCGCGTGGACCCGATGCGCCGGCAGACGGGGATGACCCGCGAGGCGATCATCGAGTCGATGAAGGAGTACTTCCGCTCCCGCTACGACACCGTCGAGGGGGAGCTGCGGGAGGAAGAGATCGCCCGGGCCGGAGAACTCGCCGTCGGCAAGTTCTCCGACCCGGACTGGATCGCGCGCGTGCCCTGACGCGCGCGAGGCTCACTCGCTGGGCTGGCCCTCGGCCTGCTGCTCGGCGACCTTGGCCTTGACCTCGTCCATGTCGAGCTCCTTGACCTGGCCGATCAACTGCTCGAGCTGCTTGGCGGGCAGGGCGCCGGACTGGTTGAACAGCAGGATCCCGTCGCGAAAGGCCATCAGGGTGGGGATGGCCTGGATGCCGGCCTGGGCGGCCAGCTCCTGCTCGGCCTCGGTGTCGACCTTGGCGAAGGTCACGTCCGGGTGCTGGGCCGAGACCTGGTCGTAGATCGGGGCGAACTGCTTACACGGTCCGCACCACTCGGCCCAGAAGTCCACCAGCACGATGTCGTTGGTGCTGACGGTCTGCTCGAAGGTCTCGGTGGTCACGTCGATGGTGGGCACTGCTACTTCTCCTTGATCGGGGACGTCCTATCAATGCCAACACGGCATGCGATCAGGTATTCCGGCTCCCGAACACCCCGGTCCCCACCCGGACCATCGTCGCGCCGGCGGCGATCGCGATCTCCAGGTCCCCGGACATCCCCATCGACAGTTCCCGCGCCTCGCCCGTGCCCGGGTCTGCCGAGCTCACGACGGCGTCCCTGGCGTGCGCCAGGGCGGTGTAGCTCGCGCGCACCTCACCCGGGTCGGGGGAGTTGGCCCCGATGGTCATCAGGCCCCGCAGGTGCAGGTGCGGCAGCGACCCCACGACGGCGGCCAGCTCGCCCGCCTGCTCCGGTGGCACCCCCGACTTGGTCTCCTCGCCCGAGGTGTTCACCTGGATGAACACGTCCAGGTCGCGTTCGCGGGCTGCCGCGGCACGGTCGAGGCGCTCGGCGAGCTTGCTCGAGTCCACCGACTGCACGCAGTTCGCCCAGCGCATCACCTGGTTGACCTTGTTCGACTGTAGGTGACCGATGACGTGGGTCTCGTGGGGCACATCGACGAGGTCGGGCTCGGTGGCGACGAGTTCCTGGGCGCGGTTCTGCCCGATGAGGGTGGCGCCGGCGTCGAAGGCCTCGCGGATGCGGGCGGCCTCCACCCGCTTGACCGCCAGCAGCAGCTGCACCTCGGCCGGGTCCCGCCCCGCCTCCCGCGCGGCGGTGGCGATACGGGAGCGCACCTGGTCGATCGAGGCAGCGATCGCCGTCATCGGCTGCTCTCCAGCGTGATGCCCAGGTGGGAGGCGAACGCTCCGAGGGCGCCGACGGCGTCGTCGGTGGTCATCGTGACCCCGCGCAGCGCGTCGACCCCGGTGATGCCGTCCAGGCGGCAGCCCGACATCGTGACCTGCTGAGCGCGCAGGCCCGCGAAGCGTGCCTGGCTCAGGTCGCAGTCGATGAAGCGCACGCGCTGCAGGGCCGCGCCGGTGAAGTCGGCCTGACGCAGGTTCGCACCCGTGAGCGTGACATCGGTCCAGGTGGCGCTGTGGGCGGAGAGCAGGTCGCCGACGATGTCGGTGGCGTGGACGTCCCGCCAGCGCGAACGCAACCAGGAGGACCCGGTGAGCCGGGCGCCGTCGAGGGTGGCCCGGATCAGGCCGACGTCCCGGCTGGTCAGGCCCGCCAGGTCCGAGCCGCTGAAGTCGCAGTCGGTGAACGTGCAGCGCTCCCAGGTGCCCTCGGCGGCGCGCAGGCGTCGCAGCGTGGACTCGTCCAACTCCAGCTCGTCGATCTCGGCGCCGATCCAGACGGCGCCGTCGAGGTCCTGCCTGGTCAGCGTCGCGCCACAGAGCTCATCCGGTTCCACGTCTCCAGCGTAGACGCGCTTACAGTGGGGGCGTGCGTACGCTCCTGAACATCATCTGGCTGGTCTTCGCTGGCTTCTGGCTCGCGCTGGGCTATGCCCTCGCCGGGGTGATCTGCTGCATCCTGATCATCACCATCCCCTTCGGCATCGCCTCGTTCCGGATGGCGAGCTACGTGATCTGGCCGTTCGGCCGCGAGGTGGTGCGCCGGTCGGATGCCGGAGCCGGTTCGACCATCGGCAACATCATCTGGTTCATCGTGGCCGGCTGGTGGCTGGTGATCGAGCACATCATCACCGCGATCCCGCTGTTCATCTCGATCATCGGCATCCCGATGGGCTGGGCGAACCTCAAGCTCATCCCGATCTCACTGACACCGTTCGGGCGGGAGATCGTCGAGACGCACCGACCGTTCGCGAGTTGAGCGAGTCCTCGCGATCGAGATCAGTCGGGCGTCGGTAACCCTCACCAGATCAGCCGGGGCTAGCGAGATGTCGAAGCCGCGCCTGCCACCGGAGACGTAGATTCGTTCCCACTGTTCGGCTGATGAGTCCACGACGGCGGGCAGCGCCGTTCGCTGGCCGATCGGGGAGATGCCGCCCGTGACGTACCCGCTGGAGCGCTGCGCCGCAGCCGGGTCCGCCATCACCGCCTTCTTGTGTCCGAGCGCCTGCGCGAGCGCCTTCAGGTCCAGGGTCGCCGTCACCGGGAGTACCGCCACCGCCAGCCCCCGTGCTGCCCGGAGCCCGTCCACTTCCGCGACCAGCGTCTTGAACACCATCTCCGGCGGCACACCGAGCGCGGCCGCTGCCTCCAGGCCGTAGCTCAGTCCGCTCGCCGGATCGTGGGTGTACGGATGGGTCCGGTAGTCCACCCCGGCGCGGTCCAGGCCCAGGGTCGCGGGGGTGGTCACGACCCGCTGACGGTCACGGTCACGTCGGTGGCCTCGCCGGACCACTCCGTCACGATCAGCACCAGGGTGCCGGCCGCGAACTCCGACTCCAGCAGCGGATCGCGATCCTCGTTGTCGGGATCACGGTCGTCGTTGCTGCGCACCCGCCCTTCGCCGTCGAGGGTGAGCAGCACCGGGTCACCGGTCCCGGTGTCCTGCACGTCCACCACGTACTCGCCCGCGTCCGGGAGCTCGACCGAGCCGACCCATGGGCCACCGGCGGGGACCGAGACGGTCGATTCCTGGTCCAGCGCCACCTCATCGGTCACCTCGGTGGCGCTCACCGCGAAGTCGCTCGCCATCCCGTCCAGCTCGGTCACGGCCACCGTGTACTCACCGGGATCCAGCGAGACGGCGACGAAGGGGTCCAGTGACGAACCCGCCAGCTCCTCGGCCAGCTCCCGCCCGCGGTCGTCGCCGGCGGCGACCTCGTTCCCAGCGGCGTCGGTGACCACGACCTGCAGATCCTCCGCCCCGGACTCGGTGCGCACGTCCAGCAAGAGCACCGCCGGCGTCTCCACGGCGAGCTCACCCTCCCACCGGCTCCCGGAGGCGACCTGCGCGGACGTCTCCTCACCGAGCATCAGCGTGCCAGTGCTCGCCCCGCCGGACCCGCCGCCCGGGCCGGGGGTGGGAGCATCCGGCTCGCGGCGGCCTGCGAGCGCCCACCAGCCGATGCCAGTGATCAGCAGCAGCGCCAGCACCACCAGTGAGGCGACGGCGGCCACCCCACCGGGGGTTCCGCGCACCCCGCTTCCGAACACCTTCGTGCCGCCGGAGGTGCGCCCTTCGTCGGGCGTGCCCCACGCCGAGGTCTGCCACCCGCCGGGGGTGCCCGGGCTGACCATGACGTCGGGGCGCTTGCGCGTCACCGACTCCAGGTAGGGATAGTCCTCGTGCGCCGACTCGGCCCCGCTCGGCTCATGGGCGGCCGGCAGCAGCGGCCGGTAGTACTCCGTCCACGAGTCCCCGTCCCAGTACCGCTCCTGGTTCTCACCGGAGGGGTCGGGATACCAGCCCGGTGCCTGCTCGTTCACCCGGCCATCGTACGGGCCGGGCCGACGTCGACCGCGGAGAGGACCACCCTGCCCGCCTCGGCGCTCGCGGGCAGATCCACGGTCACCCGCAGCCGCCAGTCACGGTCGCCCTCGGGATCGTCGAGCACCTGCTCCACCTGCCAGCTCTCGCCCTCGGGGGTGATCGTGACCATCCCGCCCGAGCGTGCCTCCGGCCCGATGCCGAGGTGGTCGTACTCGTCCCAATAGCCGTCCATCGCCTGTGCCCAGGCCTCGGCGTCCCAGCCGATCCCGGCGTCCAGGGCACCGAGGGACGCGTGGGCCTGTCGGGCGGCCAGCTCCACCCGATGGAAGACGGCGTTGCGCACCAGCGCACGGAACGTGCGCGGGTTCGCGGTGACCGGGGCGTCCGGCCCCGGACCGAAACGTGCCTCCTCCTCGGAGGCTGCGCCGTCGGGGTCCTCCTCGAGCGCGTGCCCGGCCTGCAGGGCCTCCCACTCGGCCAGCAGCGAGGAGTCGATCTGCCGCACCGAGGTGCCGAGCCACTCGATCAGATCGGCCAGCTCCTCGGTGCGCATCGACATGGGAACCACCTGCCGCAGCGCCTTGTAGGCGTCGGTGAGATAGCGCAGCACCACCCCCTCGCTGCGCGCGAGCTGGTAGCGCGAGATCAGCTCGGAGAAGGTCATCGCGTGCTCGACCATCTCGCGCACCACCGACTTCGGCTTCAGCTCGTAGTCGTCCACCCAGGGGTTGGTGGTGCGGAACTCCGCCAGCGCGGCGGTGAGCAGCTCGGCGAGCGGGCGCGGGTAGGTGATCTCCTCCAGCGCGTCCATCCGCTCGGTGTAGTCCATGCCCTCGGCCTTCATCGCACCGATCGCCTCGCCGCGGGCTGCCTTCTGCTGCCCGATCAGCAGCGGCCGCGGGTCCTCCAGAGTGGACTCGATCACCGAGACCACGTCGAGGGCGAAGTCCGGGTGCTCGGGGTCGAGCAGCTCCAGCGCTGCCAGCGCGAACGGGGACAGCGGCGCGTTCAGGGCGAAGTCGTCCGGCACCTCGCCCACCAGCCGGACGGTGCGGCCCTCGGCGTCGGGCGCGGGCAGGCGCTCCACCAGGCCCGCCTGCCGCAGCGTGCGGTAGATCGAGATCGCCCGGCGCACGTGCGGATTGCGATCGGTGGGGGAGTCGTGGTTCTCGGTCAGCAGCCGCCGCATCGCCGGCAGCGCGTCCCCAGGCCGGGCGAGCACCCCCAGCACCATGGCGTGGGAGACCGAGAACTGGGAGGTCAGCGGCTCCGGCTCGGAGTCACGCAACCGCTCGAAGGTCTTGTCCGTCCAGTTCACCACCCCGGTGGGGGCCTTCTTGCGGACGATCTTGCGCTTCTTCTTCTCGTCGTCGCCGGCCTTCTTGAGCGCCTTGGCGTTCTCGATCACGTGCTCGGGTGCCTGCACGATCACCTCGCCGACGGTGTCGTAGCCCGCCCGGCCCGCTCGCCCGGCGATCTGGTGCAGCTCCCGGGCGCTCAGGTGGCGGGACTTCACGCCGTCGTACTTCGTCAGCCCGGTCAGCACCACCGTGCGGATGGGGACATTGATCCCCACCCCGAGGGTGTCGGTGCCGCAGATCACCGGCAGCAGCCCGGCCTGGGCCAGGCGCTCGACCAGTCGGCGGTAGCGGGGCAGCATCCCCGCGTGGTGGACCCCGATGCCGCTGCGTAGCAGCCGCGAGAGCGTGGAGCCGAAGCCCTTGGCGAAGGTGACATCCCCCAGGGCCTCGGCGATGCGTGCCTTCTGTGCCTTGGAGGCCACCTGCACCGAGGTGAGCGCCTGGGCCTGGGTGACGGCGGCGGCCTGGGTGAAGTGCACCAGATAGGCCGGGGTGCGGTGGGTGCCGAGCAGTTCGGTGATGATCTCGGTGATCGGTTCGGTGGAGTAGGTGTAGGTCAGCGGCACCGGGCGTTCGGTGTTGGCGATCACCGCGACGGGCAGGTCGGTGCGGCGGGTGAGATCCTCGGCGAAGTAGCTGACATCGCCGAGCGTGGCGCTCATCAGCAGGAACTGGGTGCCGGTGAGCTCGAGCAGCGGCACCTGCCAGGCCCACCCGCGCTGGGGGTCGGCGTAGAAGTGGAACTCGTCCATCACCACCTGGCCGGCATCGGTCTCGCTGCCGGCACGTAGGGCGCGGTTGGCGAGGATCTCGGCGGTGCAGCACAGGATCGGCGCGTCGGCGTTGATCGAGGAGTCCCCGGTGACCATGCCGACCTGGTCGGCGCCGAAGATGTCCACCAGGTCGAAGAACTTCTCGCTCACCAGGGCCTTGAGGGGTGCGGTGTACACGGTGCGCAGCCCGCGGGCCAGTGCGACGTAGTGGGCCGCGACGGCGATCAGGGACTTGCCCGACCCGGTGGGGGTGGAGCAGATGACGTGCGAGCCGGTCACCAGCTCCAGCAGCGCCTCCTCCTGGTGCGGGTACAGGCTCAGCCCTCGCCCGGCCGCCCAGTCGGTGAAGGCCTCGACGAGTGCGTCGTCGTCGGCGGGGTCCGGGGGCAGGGTGAGTGTCATCGGCTTGATTGTCTCAGGGTGTCCGGTGTCTCAGGGTGTCCGGGTGCTGAACATCGCATCCGGCGGCATGCCCCGGAGGCGGACGCTGGGGGATACTGCCACCATGACCCGTCCGCTGTGCTTCCTGGCGTCGCGCACCCACGAGGTGGCGGCGGATGCCGAGTACGCGAGCGTGCTGGCCCATACCGGGCTGAGCGAGGCCGAGCTGGTGCGGATCCGGCTCGACCGGGGCGAGCCGGTCGGCGACGTGCGCCGCTTCGCCGGGATCATCCTCGGCGGCAGCCCGTTCACGGTGAGCACCCCCGAGCACGAGAAGTCCCCGGTGCAGCGCAGCGTGGAGGCGACCCTGCTGGAGGTGCTGGAGGACGTCGCGCGCTACGAGATCCCGTTCCTCGGCCTGTGCTACGGCGTGGGAATCGTGGGTCGCTGGGCCGGCGGCCTGGTCGATGCGACCTACGCCGAGGACACCGCCGCAGTCGAGATCTCCCTCACCGGGGCCGGTCGGCAGGACCCGCTGCTGGCGGGGCTGCCCGAGCGTTTCCGTGCCTACGTGGGGCACAAGGAGGCGTGCACGACCCTGCCGCCGGGCGCCGTCGTGCTGGCCACCTCACCGGCGTGCCCGGTGCAGATGTACCGCTTCGGACCCGGTCAGTACGTCACGCAGTTCCACCCGGAGATGGACGCCGCAGCGGTCCGGTTGCGCATCGAGGTGTACGTCAACTCCGGCTACTTCGCGCCCGAGGACGTGGCCGAGGTGATCGCCCGCACCGCCAGCGCCGAGGTCGCGGAGGCCCACGCCGTGCTCACCTCGTTCGCGCGACTGTGCCGGTCACCGGTGGGCCACTCAGGCGTGCGCGGAGAGGATCTCGCTGTTCAGCCGCGGCCATAGTTCCCCGTGCAGATCGGCACGGAACGGCTGAGCACCCAGGAAGGCCGCCGTCAGCCGGGCCTGGGGGTCCACCCACAGGAAGCTGCCGGACTGGCCGAAGTGCCCGAACGTGGCCAGATCGGCCTCGGGTGCGGTCCAGTGCGGTGACTTGCCCGCCCGGATCTCATACCCCAGCCCCCAGTCGTTATGGGTCTGGTTGCCGAAACCGGGCAGCACCCCGGCGAGCCCGGGAAAGGCCACCGTGCGCGCCTGCTGCGCCAGATCGCCGTCGAGCAGGGTCGGCGTGAGAAGCTCCAGGCCGAGGCCGAGCGCGTCCAGGGTGGAGCCGCCGGCGGCGTAGGCGGCGCTGCCGTGGAACTCCACCGTGCTCAGCTCCAGCGGCTCGAGCACCACTTCACGGGCCCAGAGCGCGAAGTCGGTGTCCACGGCGTCGGAGACGTGCCCGGCGAGAGTCTCGAAGCCGACGTTGGAGTAGACGCGGCGCTGGCCGGGGGTCTGGGTCGGACCGCCGGCCTCGAAGGGGAGCCCGGAGGCGTGGGCGAGCAGGTGCCGCACGGTCGAGCCCTCCGGCCCGGCCGGGTCGTCCAGGTGCACGTGACCGCGGTCGACGGCGATCAGGGTCGCCAAGGCGGTCAGCAGCTTCGTCACCGACTTCCACGGCCGTGCGGCCTCGACCTCACCGTCGAGGCTGAGGATCCGGGTGTCGGAGGAGACGGCGAGGGCGACGGGGAAGTCGAACGCGTCCAGCGTGGGGTAGGTGCTCACCCGGCTAGCGTCTCAGACTTCCCGGCCGCTCTCAGCGTCGCCGAGCTCGATCCCGTACAGGGTGCGCATCGCGGCGACGACCTCCTCCAGCCGGCCGGTCGAGGCGTGCTCGCGGGCGCGGGTGGTCGGGGTGTGGATCAGCACGCTGGCGAAGTGGCGCAGGGCGCGTTCGGTGTCGTCGTCGGCATCTCCGCGCGAGCGCGCGCGGGCCAGCTCGGACTCCAGCACCTGTTCCACGTGCGAGCGGTAGGCCACGATCGCCGGTGCGGCGGCGTCCTCGGCCGAGCGTTGCTCGAACTCCTGCGCCGCCTGGTCGACCAGGTCGAACGCCTCGGCGCTGGCGTTGAGCTCCTGCACCGGTGCGTGCAGGCTGATCGTCTCCAGGTCCAGCAGGTCGACGCCCTGCAGGTGGGCGACATCCTTGCTGACGTTCGCCGGCAGGCCCAGGTCAACCACGAGCAGCGGGTGCCCGGGTGCACGCTGCGCCTCGGCCAGGTCGGGCGCCGTCAGGGTGAGGACGTTGGTGGAGGTGATCACCAGATCTGCCCGGCGCAGCGCCTCGACCCGGTCCTCGGCCGGTACGGCCCGCACGCCCTCGCGCAGGGCGAACTTCTGCTCCCGCCCCGAGGGGGAGGCCACGTCGACCACCCCGACGCCGCGATCACGCAGCGCCGCTAGAGTGGTTCGGGCATAGGCTCCGGTGCCGACGATGAGCACGTTCGCGTCCCGCCAGGCGGGGAGCCGGGTCTCGGCCAGGTCGAGCGCGAGGCGCACCATCGAGCGGCCGGCGGCGTTGATCCTGGTGGTGTTCTTCACCCCGCGGGAGGTGGTGGAGGCCATCTGGAACAGCCGCTCCAGGCTCGCGGTGGTGGTACCGGCGGTGCGCGCCTCGGCCAGTGAGCGGCGCACCTGACCGGCGATCTCGTCCTCGCCCAGGACCACCGAGTCCAGACCGCTCGCCACCGCGAACAGGTGGGCAGCCACCCGGCTCGCCTTCATGGTGCGAGTGCGGTGACGCAGCTCGGTCACATCGACCCCGGCATGGGAGGCGATGCGGTCCACCGTGCGCGCGAGCACGACCTCGGCCTGTCGGTCGGTCTTGGCGTCCACGTCGAGATAGGACTCGTACCGGTTGCAGGTGGCCACCACGACGGCACCACGCACCTCGGGATCGTCCAGGTGCGGGGCCGATCCGCCGGCGGCGGAGAGTCGTTCCAGGAGCGTGAAGTCAGCCGTCCGGTGACTTGCACTCACACATACCAGCACCCGTCCATCGTAAGAGCGCCGGGTGGCGCAGATCGGGACGGGGTGTCACATCCCAGGTGGCAGGACGCGCGGTGCGCGCGGTGGCGCGGCTGCGGTCGCTGCAGGTGTGGGGGAGGTTACGCGGGCAGGCCGGTCAGTCGACCGGTCAGTCGGCAAGGTCGCGTTCGGCGATGACCTTGGTGGGTGTGACGCGAACGAGCAGTTCGCCGGGCACGCCGTTGCGCGCGCCGAACTCCTCGGCACGCTCGGCGCCCATGTACCGCTCGGCGATGGTGGTGGCCCAGCGGCGCACCTGGTCGAGGTCGTCGACGAGCGCGACCGTGCCCTCGACCGTGACGAAGGTGAAGGGGGGGACGTCGTCGTGGAAGCTCAGCGCGATCTGACCGGTGCGGCGCAGGGAAAGCCCCTTGACGGTCTCGGCGCCGGTGTTGAACACGATCTGCCCGGATTCGTCGTCGAAGGCCACCCAGACCGGCACCACATGCGGACGGCCGTCCTTGCGGGTGGTCGCTGCTGCCACGGTGCGGGCGGGGGTCGCGCGGATGAACGCCTGGACCTCGTCGTCGGTCATCGATGCCATGGAGGTGGCAACCGCGGGGCAGGTCGCCGCATTCCCTGCCTGTCACCATGACCTCATGGCAGATCACGACGGCGTCCCCTCCTCCCCGCAGCCGCCCACCGTGGTGGCGCTCACCATCGCCCCGGGTTCGCGGTTGCCCACCAAGGACGTGGCCGGGGTCGAGGTGGAGGCCGGTCGCGGGATCGTGGGGGACCGGTACCACGGCACCAAGCATCGCCACGTGACGGTGCAGTCGCTGGAGGGATTGCGGGCCGCGGCCGAGGATCTGGGGGCGCCGATCGAGCACTCCGGCACCCGCCGCAACATCACCGTCTCCCACGGTGAGATCCCCTCCCGGCCGGGCGAGCGGATCCGGATCGGGCACGTCGAGCTGGAGGTCGTGCGCATCGCGGCACCCTGCCGGCTGCTGGACGACTGGATCAGCGACGGTGCGCGAATCGTGCTGCGCGGCCGGGCGGGGACGGTGTTCCGGGCGCTGACCTCGGGTCCGATCGAGATCGGGGACCGGATGGAGCTCAGGCCGTGATCGCCGCGGCGAGGGCGTCGGGGTGGCTCACCATCCCCATGTGGCCCCCGGGGACCTGAGCGACGGTGTGCGGGCCGATCCGCTCGGCGGCGAGGCGTTCGAGGAACTCGGGTGGGAAGAGACGATCCGAGGCGAAGGCGAGCACCGCCGTCGGGGTCGGTGGCCAGCGGGGGCCGGGCCAGGGCTGGGAGAACGCGCGGTCGGACTGGTCGCGTTCCCAGGCCTGGGCTGCCCTACGCTGCTCGGCGCTGAACTGGTGGTAGAAGAGGTCGTCCATGGCGAGTGGCAGGGTCAGACCCTCGCGGGCTGCGGCCCGCTCGTGCGCACGGGCCTGGTCGGTTGCGCTCCACCACTGGCTGCCGGATTCGTTCGGGGCGGGGATCATCGGGCTGAGCAGGGTCAGGCGCGTGACCGGAAGCAGGCCGGGCAGGAGCCCGGCGGTGAAGGCACCGAAGGAGTGGGCGACCACGTGCACGGGCTTGCCGGCGGCGCCGTCGCGCTCGGCGGCGTCCACCGCGGTCTGTGCGTAGATTTCGAGCGAGGCCTGCTCGTCCTCGCACGGTAGGTCGACGGCGGTGCTCGAGTGGCCCAGGGCCGTCAGCCGTGCGCGGAGCGGGTCCCAGTAGGCGGGGTCGCAGCCGGCGCCGGGGATCAGGAGCAGATGGGGTCGGTGCGCGGGTGACGGCGAGGTAGCCATGCGGCACGCTACTGCGTGACAACCGGGGCCGGCGACGGACTGCGGCGATGTGCGCTCTGACCTGGGGTGATGGGGCGGTGTCGGTGGTCGGTGGGAGGCTTCTTTCATGACATCGACAGCCACCGCATTCTCGTTCTCGGCTCCGGCCGAGAAGGAACTGCTGGCTGCCGTGCGGGCCAATGGGGTGGCGGCTCGGGCGGTGGAGGTCGAGCGCGCGGAGTTGGTGCTGGCGTGGGTGCGTGAGTCGGTCGTGGACCCGGAGGAGACGACCCAGGACGCGGTCTTCGACCCCGACGTTCATGTCGGGGTGCCGGGGACCGAGCAGCCGATGCGGCTGGCCGGGGAGGGTGCCCCGTGGGTGGCCGATCTCGGTTTCACCCGCCTGGCCGCAGCGCTGGGACAGTCCAACGAAGCCGCCATGAACTACGTCGGTGCGGTGGTCGAGCTGGCCTACCGCCTGCCGGTGTTGTGGTCCCGGGTGCGGGCCGGGCAGGTCAGTGTGCATCGGGCCAGGACGGTGGCGCGGTTGAGCAAGAGGCTCCCCGCCGCTGGTGCCGCCCGGGTCGATGCCCAGGTCGCCTGGACGATCGGGACCTGCTCGGTGGCTCAGATCGAACGCACCGTGGCTGCGGCGGTGGCGAGGTTCGACCCCGAGCAGGCCGAGAAGGACCGCGAGGCGGCGTTGGAGGGGCGACGCGTCGACATCGACCTCGATCAGGTGGCGACCGCGACCGATCCCAGCGCCGGTGCGGTCATCACCTTCGGCGGCGGCCTCGACCTCGCCGACGCACTGGACCTGGAAGCAGCCATCTCCGCCCGCGCAGCCGCGTTGAAGGCCCTCATGCCCGGTGCCAGTGAGGACGTGCGACGCTCGGTCGCCCTCGGCGACCTCGCCCGCGGCCACACCTCCCTGGCCCGGGCCACCGGGGACGATGACAGTGCCAGTGACTCCGGCGACCCCAACGAAGCGACGGGGCGGACGGTGTTGCTGTATCTGCACCTGTCCGCCGCCGACCTCGATGAGCAGTCTTCTGGTGTGGGGCGGTGTGAGAACACCCGCTCCCCGATCACCGCCGAGCAGGTCCGCACCTGGTGCGCCACCGCCGGGCGGGTGCTGGTGCGGCCGGTGATCGACCTCAACACCGAGTACGCGGCCACCACCTATGAAGCCAGCCCCAGGCTGCGCGAGCAGGTCATCCTGCGCGATGGCACGTGCCGGTTCCCCTACTGCCACCGCACCGCCCGATCAGCCGACCTGGACCACATCGACCCCCACGAGGACGGCGGGCCCACCACCTCGACCAACCTCGCCGCCCTGTGCCGGCGCCACCACCGCGCGAAAACGCACGCGGGCTGGACCTACCAGGTGATCACCCCCGGCACTTACCACTGGGCCAGTCCCGACGGCGGCGCCTACCTGGTCACCCCCGCCGGCACCTACAACCTGCCCAGCACACCGGGGACCACAGCGACCTCGACCGCACGGGTGCGCCAACGAGCCCTGGACTCGATGCACGCCGCCGCCAAAGCGATCTCGCCACGTCCTCACAGCCCCAGAGCCGGCAGTCGCACCGGCAGCACCGACCCGCCACCCTTCTGATCACCCCGCCCCGGACCCCGCCGACCACCACCTCCGACGGGGACACCGGCATGTGCAGGGCACGCCAGGGAGCGTCGCTGGAGCGCATCCAGGCCGCCCATGGTGCAGCGGCGCCGCCCGTCGATGTCAGAATCGAGCGCGTGACTCTTCCCGAGCAGCATCCCCTCCACGCCGCCACCTCCGACTCCTCGCTCATCCGCGCCTACCGTGGGCAGCGCCCCGAGACCACGCCGGTCTGGTTCCAGCGGCAGGCCGGGCGGTCCCTGCCCGAGTACCGCGAGCTGCGCCAAGGTACCCGGATGCTGGATGCCTGCCTCGATCCCGACCTCGTCACCGAGATCACCCTGCAGCCGGTCCGCCGGCACGGCGTGGACGCCGCGATCTTCTTCAGCGACATCGTCGTCCCGCTGAAGATCGCCGGTGTCGATGTCGACATCGTGCCCGGTACGGGCCCGGTGATCGAGCATCCGGTCCGCACCGCGGCAGATGTGGCCGCGCTTCGCGAGCGCACCCTCGATGACCTCGCGCCCATCACCACCGCCATCGCCCGCCTCGCCGCCGAGCTCGGCCCCACCCCGCTCATCGGTTTCGCCGGCGCCCCCTTCACCCTTGCCGCCTACCTCGTCGAGGGCGGGCCCTCCAAGGACCAGCTCGCCGCCCGCACCCTCATGCACGCCCAGCCCGAGGTCTGGGCGGACCTGATGACCTGGCTGGCCGATCTGACCGGGGAGTTCCTGCGCGCCCAGGTGATGGCCGGCGCCTCGGCCGCCCAGCTCTTCGACTCCTGGGCCGGCGGACTCTCCCTGGCCGACTACCAGGCCTACGTCGCGCCCTACTCCGCCCGGGCGCTGCGGCCCGTCCGCGGCCTCGACGTGCCGACCGTGCACTTCGGCGTCGGCACCGGCCACCTGCTCGGCGCCATGCACGAGGTCGGCGTGGACGTCGTCGGGGTGGACTGGCGCACCCCCCTCGACCAGGCCGCCGCCGCCCTGCCCGGCGTCCCCCTCCAGGGCAATATCGACCCCGCCCTGCTCGCCGCCCCGTGGGGCTCCCTCACCTCCCACGCCTCCGACGTCCTCGCCGCCGGCCGGGCCGCGCCCGCGCACGTGCTCAACCTCGGCCACGGCGTCCCCCCGGCTACCGACCCCGACGTCCTGACCCGCCTGGTCGCCTGGGCGCACGAGCAGTGACCTCCCGCGTGAGCGACGTCGCCGTGGTCGGCGGGGGAGTGGCGGGCCTGGTCGCCGCCCGCGCCGCCGCCGATGCCGGCGCCTCGGTCACGCTGGTGGAGGCCTCGCCGAACTTCGGCGGCCTCGTCCGCCACCACGAGCTCGCCGGCCTCACGCTCGACGCCGGGGCGGAGAGCTTCGCCACCCGTGGCGCCCACGTCGCCGCCCTCGCCGAGGAGCTCGGGCTCGACGTCGTCACCCCCCTCCCCGTTCCCGCCCGCGTCCTCATCGACGGCGTCCTGCACCCGCTCCCGCAGGCCGGTGTGCTCGGCATCCCCACCGACCTGGATGCCCCCGGATTGGCTGACGTCCTCGGCACCGGCGGCCTCGCCCGGGCCCGCGAGGACCTGACCCTCCCGGTCACACCGGACCCGGACGCCTCGCTCGCCACGCTGATCCGCTCGCGCATGGGCCCCGCGGTGCTGGACCGGCTGGTGCGCCCCATCGTGCGCGGCGTGCACTCGGTGGAACCGGAGGAGTTGCGCGCGGAGGTCTTGCTGCCGCGCATCCACGAGCGCCTCACCACCCACGGCTCCCTGGCCGCCGCCCTGGCCGACCTCCGCGCCGCCTCACCCGCCGGCAGCGCCGTCGCCGCGATCGACGGCGGTGTCCACCGCCTCATCGAGGCACTCGTGCGCGACCTCACCACCCGCGGCGTCACCCTCGCTCCCGCCACGCTCGTGCGCGAGGCCCGGCGCACGTCCGCAGGCTGGGAACTGACCGTCACCGATCACGACGGCGCCCCCCGCCTCCTGCAGGCCACCTCCCTCGTGCTCGCCTCGGCCCCGCACACCTGGCCCGCCCTCGCCGACCACCCCGGCCTGGCCTCCTACGCCGCCGACTGGCCCGCGCCGCAGCAGATCGATCTGCTCACCCTCGTCCTGGATGCCACCTCCCTCCCGCCGCACGATCAGGCAGGCACCCTCGTGGCCGACCCGGGGGAGGGCGCCAAGGCCCTCACCTACGCCAGCGCCAAGTGGGACTGGGTCGGGCGCGTGGCTGGGCCCGAGCGCATCGTCGTGCGCCTGTCCTACAGCACCCGCGCCGACGGCAGCCCGATCGTCCCTGAGGACGAGCGCGCCCAGCGCGCCCTCGGCCTGCGCGATGCAGCCCGGCTGACCGGCACCGGCCCGCCCTGGCCGGATGATGCCCTGCTCGGACTCGCCCGCACCCGCCTCACCCCACCGGCCCCGGTGCTCGGGTGGGAGACATCACAGCGGGTCGGCCCGCTGCGGGAGGCGAGCGACGCCGTCGGGAACCTGCACCTGACGGGCGCATGGATCTGCGGATCCGGCCTCGCCTCGGTGGTGCCGCACGCCCAGACGGCGGGTGCGGCGGCAGCGCACCGGCCGTGAACTGACAGCCAGTCGCAATCGGCCCCATCCCCCCGGTTTACGCTGATGAGGTGGATGAGGCAGAGACTGACGCGCAACCGCACGGCTACACGCTCTGGGCCGTGCTCCGGCAGGACCCCCACCGGCGGCCCACCGCCGGCCCAGGCTCCGACGCCGTCGCCGAGCTCGAGACCGCACTGACCGCCACCCCCGGGGTCACGGTCCGAGGGCTCTACGACGTCTCCGGTTTCAAGGCCGACTCCGACGTGATGATCTGGCTGCACGGCGACCGCGCCGAGGACCTGCAGGCCGCCTGGCGCACGCTGCGCCGCACCAGCACCCTCGGCGCCCTGCTGCCCACCTTCAACGCCATGGGCATCCACCGCGAGGCCGAGTTCAACGCCCGGCACGTGCCGGCCTTCCTGCGCGGTAAGGAACCGAAGGACTGGCTGACGATCTACCCCTTCGTGCGCTCCTACGAGTGGTACCTGCTGCCCGAGGAGGAGCGGCGCGCCATGCTCGCCGACCACGGCCGCCGCGGCGCGGCCTTCCGGGGCGTGCTCGCCAACACCGTGGCCGCGTTCTCTCTCGGTGACTACGAGTGGATCCTCGCCCTCGAGGCCGACGAGCTGACCGAGCTGGTCGACCTCATGCGCGACCTGCGCTACACCGAGGCCCGGATGCACGTGCGCGAGGAGGTGCCGTTCTACACCGGACGGCGCGTCGGCGCGGCCGAGCTGGTGGAGATCCTGTCATGAGCGCAGGCACCGGCATGAAGCCGCCCCCGGCCACCGAGGCCCACCTCGCCCCGGGCGCCCTCGTACCCGCCGCCAGTCCCGCGGCCGCGCACGGACCCGAGCACGTGAGCGAACCCACCGCCTACGACGCGATCCTCCTCGCCGGCTTCGGCGGTCCCGAGGGTCAGGACGACGTGATCCCGTTCCTGCGCAACGTCACCGCCGGGCGCGGCATCCCCGACGAACGGCTCGAGGAGGTCGCCACCCACTACCGCCACTTCGGTGGGGTGAGCCCGATCAACGAGCACAACCGCCAGCTCAAGGCTGCCCTGGAGACCGAGCTCGCCGCCCGCGGCATCGACCTGCCGGTCTACTGGGGCAACCGCAACTGGGACCCATACGTGCCGGACGCCCTGCACGAGGCCCACGCCGCCGGCCACCGCCGCTTGCTCGCGATCGCCACCAGCGCCTACTCCTCCTACTCCAGCTGCCGCCAGTACCGCGAGGACATCGCCGACGCCCTCGAGGCCACCGGCCTGGCCGGTGAGCTCGAGGTGGACAAGGTGCGCCAGTTCTTCGACCACCCCGGGTTCGTCACCCCGTTCTGCGACGCCGTCGCCGGCGGGCTCGCCACCCTGCGCGAGCAGGGCGCCACGAACGTCGAGGTGCTCTTCGCCACCCACTCCATCCCGACGGCGGACGCCGAGCGTTCCGGTCCGGCCCACCTCGAGCTCGGCGAGGGTGGCGCCTACGCCGCCCAGCACAAGGCGGTTGCGCAGGTGGTGATGGACGCCGTCGGCGCCCAGGACGTGCCCTGGCAGCTGGTCTACCAGTCCCGCTCCGGCCCGCCGACCCAGCCGTGGCTCGAGCCCGATGTCAACGACGCCATCGCCGCCCTCCCGGCCAGCGGGCGCGACGGCGTGGTGATCGTCCCGCTCGGCTTCCTCTCCGATCACATGGAGGTCCTGTGGGACCTCGACAACGAGGCGATGGAGACCGCCGGTGAGCACGGCCTGCACGCCGTGCGGGTGGCCACCCCGGGGGTGCACCCGGCGTTCGTGACCGGCCTGGTGGATCTGGTGCTCGAGCGCATCCGGGCCACACCGGCCGCGGACCGGCCCGCGCGGACCGGCCTGGGCCCCTGGTACGACGTGTGCCGACCCGGCTGCTGCGAGAACGTCCGCCGCGGGTTCGGGCCCGCGGTCTCGGGTCTGCAGCCGTGACACTCGGGCCCCTCAGGCTGGGAACCCGCGCCTCGGACCTGGCCCGCACCCAGGCGGGCACCGTGGCCGACGCCCTGGCCGCCGTCGGGGCGCCGTGCGAGCTGGTGCCGATGACCAGCGAGGGTGATCTGACCCGCGCCTCCCTCGCCAGCCTCGGCGGGACGGGCGTGTTCGCCGCCCGGTTGCGCACCGCGCTACTGGCCGACCAGTGCGACCTGGTGGTCCACTCCTACAAGGACCTGCCCACCACCCCTCACCCCGGCCTGCAGGTGCTGGCCAGCCCCTCCCGGGAGGACCACCGGGACGCCCTCTGCGCCCGCGACGGCCTCACCCTCGCCGAGCTGCCGCACGGGGCCCGGGTGGGCACGGGGTCCCCGCGCCGCGTGGCCCAGCTGCGCACGCAGCGCCCCGACCTCGACGTGGTCGACATCCGCGGCAACGTCGGCACCCGCCTCGGCTTCGTGACCTCCGGCGACCTGGACGCCGTCGTGCTGGCCGCCGCCGGCCTGCACCGGCTCGGTCTGGACGAGCGGATCACCGAACTCCTCGCATGGCCCACCGCGCCCGGCCAGGGCGTCCTGGCGGTGGAGGTACGCACCGATCCCGCAGGTGATCTCCCGCAGGCGCTGGCGCAGATCCACGACGGCGGAACCTGGGCGTGCGCCCAGGCCGAGCGCACCGTGCTGGCCACCCTGGAGGCCGGGTGCGCGGCACCCGTCGCCGCCCACGCCACCCTCGACGGCGACCGGCTCACCCTCCGCGCCCAGGCCTACCGGCCCGGCGGGGGAGAGGTGCTCGAGGCCTCGGCCCAGGTGGATCCCGGCGTGGCCGTGGCCGCCGGAGCCGACGTCGCCCGCCGGCTGCTCGCCGACGGGGCCGCCGAATGGATCCATGACTGAGCGTCTGCAAGGAACGGTCCTGCTGCCCCGGGGCGGCGCCTGGGGAGACCGGGCGGCCGGCTCTGTTCGAGCCCGCGGCGGGACGCCCTGGGTGGTCCCGTTGCTGTCCACGACCCCGGTCGAGGGGCCCGAGATCGACGCCGCCCGCGCCGGGCTGGCCGCCGGTGAGTTCGACTGGCTCGTGGTGACCTCCGCCGCGACGGTCGACCTCGTGCGCGGCTGGGATGTCTGCGCCCGGGTCGCGGCGGTCGGGCCCGCCACGGCGAGCACCCTGCGGGAGGCGGGGATCGCCGTCGACCTCGTGCCCGAGCACACCTACTCGGCCACCGGGCTGCTGCAGGTCTGGCCCGAGACCCCCGGTGAGAGGGTGCTGATGCTGCGCTCGGACCTGGCCCGGGCGAGCCTGGCCGACGGGTTGGCCGAGCGAGGGTGCCGGGTGAGCGACGTCGTCGGGTATCGCACGACCGCGGCCCCGGTGGGTGATGAGGACGCGGCCGGCGTGCGCGACGGGCGGGCGGACGCGGTGCTGGTGACCAGCGGGTCGGTGGCCCGGGCCCTGGCTGAGCTGCGACCACCGGCGAGTACGGTGGTGGTGAGCATCGGCCCGCTCACCACGGCCGAGGCCCGCGAGGCCGGGCTGACCGTGGGAGCCGAGGCCGGCGAGCGCACCCTCGACGCCATGCTCGACGCCCTGGCCGCTGCACAGGAGGAGAAGTCATGAGGATCCGTCCGCGCCGGCTGCGCCAGTCCCCGGCGATGCGCCGGCTCGCACGCCAGACCCGGCTGCACGCGAGCGAGCTGGTGCTGCCCATGTTCGTGCGCGAAGGTCAGGACCCGCGCCCGATCGATTCCATGCCCGGGGTGGTGCAGCACTCGATGGACTCCTTCCGTGGTGCGCTGGTCGAGGCCGCCGGCGCCGGTCTGGGCGGCGTGATGCTCTTCGGCGTGCCCGCCGAGCGGGACGCCGTGGGTAGCGGCGCGAGCGATCCCGCCGGGATCCTCAACGCCGCCACCGAGGTGGCCGTGGCCGAGGTGGGGGAGGCACTCGTGGTCCAGACCGACCTGTGCCTGGACGAGTTCACCGACCACGGGCACTGCGGCGTGGTGGACGAGCGGGGCAGGGTGGACAACGAGGCCACCCTCACCCGCTATGCCGAGATGGCGCTGGCGCAGGCCCGTGCCGGGTCGGCGCTGCTGGGCTTGAGCGGCATGATGGACGGCCAGGTCGCCCACGTGCGCGAGGCCCTCGACGCCGAGGGCTTCACCGACGTGGCGCTGCTCGGCTACGCCGCCAAGTACTCCTCCGCCTACTACGGACCCTTCCGCGAGGCGGTCGACTCCCAGCTCACCGGGGACCGGCGCAGCTACCAGCTCGACCCCGGCAATCGCCGCGAGGGGCTGCGCGAGGCCGAGCTCGACATCGCCGAGGGCGCCGACGTGGTCATGGTCAAGCCGGCCTCGTCCTATCTGGACGTGCTCGCCGACGTCGCCGCGATCAGTGAGGTGCCCGTCTGGGCCTACCAGGTCTCGGGCGAGTACGCGATGGTCGAGGCGGCTGCCGCCCAGGGCTGGCTGGACCGCGACGCCGTGATCGCCGAGAGCGTGCTGGCGATCCGCCGTGCCGGCGCCGAGGCGGTGCTGACCTACTGGGCCACCGAGCTGGCCCATCGACTGCGCAACGAGGAGCTGTGATGACGTCCCTGTTCGATCGAGCCGCCGCCGTCATCCCCGGCGGGGTGAACTCGCCGGTCCGTGCGTTCGCGAGCGTCGGGGGAGACCCGGTCTTCCTCGACCGCGCCGCCGGGCCCTACGTCTACTCCGGCGAGAGCGAGTACGTCGACCTGGTCGGCTCGTGGGGCCCGGCCATCCTCGGCCATGCCCATCCCGAGGTGGTGGCCGCCGTGCAGGAGGCCGCCGCGCGCGGGCTCTCGTTCGGGGCACCGACCCTGGCCGAGGTCGAGCTTGCCGAGACCATCCGGGACCGGGTACCGCCGGCCGAGCTGGTCAGGTTGGTCTCCACCGGCACCGAGGCCACCATGACGGCGCTGCGGCTGGCGCGCGGAGTCACCGGCCGGGACCTCGTCATCAAGTTCGCCGGGCACTACCACGGCCACTCCGACGGGCTGCTGGCCGACGCCGGCTCCGGCGTGGCCACCCTCTCCCTGCCCGGCTCGGCCGGGGTGCCGGCGGCCTTCGCCGCCCAGACGATCGTGCTGCCCTACAACGATCTCGACGCCGTCCGCGCTGCGTTCGCCGCCCACCCCGGCCAGATCGCCGCCGTGATCACCGAGGCGGCCGCCGCGAACATGGGCGTGGTCCCGCCCGAGCCCGGGTTCAACGCCGCCCTCGCCGAGATGGCCCGCGCCGACGGCGCACTGTTCATCGCCGACGAGGTGCTGACCGGTTTCCGCTCCGGCCCCGCCGGCTGGTGGGGCGTGGAGGGGGACTGGACTCCCGACCTGCTCGCCTTCGGCAAGGTCATCGGCGGGGGGATGCCGGTCGCGGCGCTCGCCGGGCGCGCCGAGGTGATGCGCGCGCTGGCCCCCACCGGTCCCGTCTACCAGGCCGGGACGCTCTCGGGGAACCCGGTGGCCGTGGCCGCCGGGCTCGCCACGCTACGGCGGGCCGACACCGCCGTCTACGCCCGCGTGCAGCACGTGGCCGACACCGTCTCCCTCGCGGTGGAGCAGGCGCTCGTCGCCGAAGGTGTGCCGGCCGCTGTGCAGCGCGCCGGGACGCTGTTCTCGTTCGCCTTCGGGTCCGCCGCCGAATGCGGCTGGGCGGGAGCGAACCCGCGCGACTACGCCGAGGTCCAGGCGTCCCAGGCCTGGCGCTACCCGGCCTTCTTCCGCGCCATGCTGGAGGCGGGGGTGAGCCTGCCGCCGTCGGCCTTCGAGGCGTGGTTCGTCTCGGCGGCCCACGACGACGCCGCGGTGGAGCGCATCCTGGCCGCGCTACCGGCCGCCGCTCGCGCGGCGGCCCAGGTGCGGCCCCGGGACTGATGGGCCTCAGCGGTCGCGCGCCCAGGCCGCTCCGAGCGTGAAATGGCTGGAGACGTCGTAGTAAGCCATGGCCTCGGCCACCCGGCGCCTGGCGGTGCGGTGGGCCAGTCCCAGCCGGGCGGCCGCCGCCTCCATCGTCATGCCCTGATTCATCAGGTGCAGCATCGGATCCCACGGTTGTGGCTCCCGCCCGATCGGCGTGCCTGCCTGCCAGGTGGCCGTGAAGATCGCGGCCACCGCCTCGGCAACCGGCGTGGAGCGGATGGTGAGCACGGGGGTGGGCCACGCCTCGCCCCAGGCGTCGGGAATGCCGGCGACCGCGCCGTCGGACACCCACAGGAAGCTGGGCGGGTCGGGGTGTGCACGCACCTGCGTACCGCGTGCCAGCATCCGCGCCAGCGGCTCCCGCCAGCGCGGATCGGTGGCGTCTGCCCGGCTCACCACCAGCCGGACGCGCAGGTTGGTCATCGCCGTCCGCGCCCAGTCCCCGATGTCCTCGCTGCGCCCGGCGAGCAGCGGGGACAGGTCGGGCAGACACAGGTCGCAGTGGCGCGGGGTGTCGCGGGTGAAGTGGGTCATCCACGCCTCGTTCGGGGCGCGCGGGCCGCGGGCGACGTCGACCGGGATGCTGCGTTCGTCCGCGCCGCCGGCCTCCCAGGCCTGCAGCAGGGCCGGTAGCGTGCCGAGCCGGGCCGCGATGTCGTCGGCGGCCCCGGCGAGGTGCTCGACCATCGACCGCAGGTCGCGGCCGACCGCCTCGGTGGCAGGGATCTCCGGGCGGCGATAGGTCAGCGCCCCGTCGGCACCCTCCAGGTAGCCCAGGTCGCGGAGCTCGTCGAGGCCGCGTGCGACCTCCGGCTCGGACCTCCCGGTAGCGGTGGCCAGCTCGGATGCGCTGGCGGCGCGACTGCTCAGGGCCTCGCTCAGCAGTCGGGTCAGCTCGCTCGACAGCGGCATGGGACCTCCCGATGTACACCTGTATGGCCACTTTAGGCCATGGGCAGCCTCTGGCCACGAGGTGGCCACTACCGTCGCTGAGGTCAGGGTTCGGTGGACGGGAGCAGGCGATGGCGGGATGGGTGCGGGCGGGTCGTGCCCTGGCCGTCGCCCTGGCACTCCTCGTGCCCGCAGGGGTGGGGCAGACGCCCACTGAGACCTCGCTGACGGCGGACGTCCCGGACGAGGCCGTGCAGGGGCCGTGGGAGGACTACTACCTGCTGCCCTCGGATCCGGGCTCGCGCCCCTCCTACCTGTTCAGCGGTGAGGCCTCCGGGCCGGAGGAGTTCTTTGTCCGCGTCTCGGGGACGACCCTGGGCGGGACCACCGTGACGATCTGCGAGTCCCGACCTACGAGCCAGGTGAGCTGCGCTGGGCCTGCCGGTACCACGTCCCGGATCAGGGCCCGATGCCGACGACGTACGGCCTGCTGGCCGAGATGTTCGTCCCGGGCGAGGACGAGAGCGAGGCGATCGCAGGACTGGGCATCATGCGCACCCTCGGCTCACCGGACGTGGACTCCCGGGACGTCACCTCCGACGGCGAGGAGGCTGTGCTGGGGGGCACGCGCCTCGAAGGCATGGGGATCGAGGTCTACGAGGGCCGGCACGTCGGTGCGAACCCGCCGGAGGGAGCCGAGCCGGTGTGCGCCGACCTCGCCTGGTCACAGCCGCAGTGGTCGTGCGAGGTCGACACCAGCGGCTTCGAGGCGGGCAGCCATGTCTACAGCGTCCGCCACGTCCCGATCGAGGGCGACCCGGGCGGGATCGAGTATCCGATCGCCTCCGGATATCGCTGGATCGAGGTGGAACAACCGGAGCGGGAGCCCGAGCCGACGCCTGAACCTACGCCGACGCCGGAGCCGGAACCCACGCCCGAACCCACTCGCGAACCGGCCCCCGAATCGACGCCTGAGCCCACGTCGGACCCCACCCCTGAAGCGGTCCCGGAGCCGAGCCCGGAGGCTGACCCCTCTCCGGTACCTCAACCGACTCCAGTACCCGACCGGACCCGGGCGCCCGAGCCCACGGACGTGCCCTCGGACGAGCCCTCGGAGGAACCCACCGCGCCCGTCACCGGAGCCTCACCGGCGTCGCCGGTGACCGCAGGGTCGTCAGCGCCCTCCACCTATGGGCACGCGCTGACCGCGGTGACCGAGGCGGTCACGAGCCCGCCGGCGCTGGGTGGCGCCGCGGTGACGATGGCCGGGTTCCTGGTGCTGGTCGCGCTGCCCTCCGAGCTACTGCACGCGACGCTGCGGAGCAACTATGCCCGCGCCTTCGGATTCCTCGCGTTGTGGCGCCGCCGCTGGGCCCGGCTCGAGCGACTCACGCTGCCCGGCTGGCTGGATGTGGCTGGCGATGTGGCTGGCCTTCGCGACCACCAACGGCATCGGCGTGGCGATCGGCTGGGCACTCGGTCACCGCTACGGCGCCGGGCCCCGGCTGACCCTGATGCCCGGATTCATCCTGCTCACCGCTGCAGGGGCACTCCTCTCGCGTCTTCTCAGCCTGCAACCGGCCATCATCTTCGGGGTGCTGGTGATGACGACCTTCGGCGCCGGCATGACCAGCGCACAGCGGGGCAGGCTCGCGGCTGCCGTCTGTGCGGCCTTCACCGGGCTGGGGCTGCTGGCTTGGCTCGGCCACGGTCTGATCGCTCCCGGTGCCACCGGCTACGGCGCGGAGCTGCTGCGCGAGTACCTGACCACTCTGCTCACCGGGGCCATCGGGTACTGCGTGGTCGCCCTGCTGCCCCTGACGTTCCTGGACGGGCAGCGGATCGTGCGCTGGTCCAGGCTCGTGTGGGCGGCGCTCTACGCCGTTGTGATCGGACTCTTCCTGCTCGCGGTGGCCCCGCTGCCCGGATCCTGGCAGGAGGCCACGCGCGCGGCGCTGCTGTGGTGCGGAGCGTTCGGCGCCTTCGGCGTGGTCTCGGTGGCGGTGTGGGCGTGGTTCAGGTTCAGGACTCCGCGATCTCCTTGATACGTGCCAGGCGCCGGTCCCATCCGCGGCCGATGGTCTCGAGCTGCCCGGCCAGCCTCGACAGCGGCGCACCGACGGCGCGATAGCGCAGCTGGCGCTGGCCAGGGTCCACCTGCTCGACGAGCCCGACCGCGGCCAGGACCCCCAGGTGCTTGGCGATCGCCTGCCGGCTCACCGGCAGCGCCCGGGCGAGCTCGCTGGCGGACAGGTCCGCCGAGGCGAGGGCCGCAAGGATCTGCCACCGTGTCTCATCCGCCAGGGCGGCGCACACCGACCGGACCTCCTCGGGGGGAGCCTCGAGCGCGGTGGTCGCAGACGTCACGCCTGGGCCTGCGCCTTCTGCACGCCGCCGGTGGTGACGAACTCGGAGAGCCAATCGAGCACGGCGTTCCACCCCTCGGTGTTCTCCTCCATCGCGGACCGGCGAGCCGCGGCGGACTTGTTGAGGAAGCCCGACTCCACCATGGCCAGGTGCGTGCCGCCGTCGTGGTCGGTGAGGGTGAAGCGGACAGTGGTGGCGGTCGCGTCGATCTCGCCCTCGAGATCGCCCCAGGTGAAGACCAGCTCCGTCGGCGGGTCGATCACGTCCAGCCGCACCGGGAAGGGTCTGCCTTCCCAGAAGAAGGAGCCGACGGATCCGGTGCGCCAGCCGTCCGGGAACTCCGAGGGGTGGCCCCACCACGTCTCGATGTGTTCGGGACTGGCCAGGGCCTCCCAGACGCGCATGCGGGGGGCGGCGATCCGGATGGTCCGGGTGATGGTGCCGGCGTCGATGTCCGCGACGGCCGGGTCGATGGCTGGATCGGTGTGGTGCGACATGATGTCCTCTCGGGTGCAACTGTTCGGTTGCACCAACGTACGGTCTTACCGAGGCAGATTGCAACCGTGCGGTTGCAACGAACTCAGGACCGGAGCAGAGCGGGGACCACGTGGCGTGCCAGCAACGGTGCGAGGTCGGCGGGCGGCTCGGCCAGGGCTGTCCATCGCAGCTCCGCGATCTCCCGTGCCGCCGTGGGCTCGCCCGGCAGTTCGGCGGTGTAGACCGAGGCGTCCACCCGGGTGTCGGGCTCGTTGGCGGCCGCCTCCTCGTAGCTGCCGAGCGCGGTCAGGTCCTCCTCCCGCAGGTGCAGACCGAGTTCCTCGGCCACCTCGCGGACCGCCGCCTGCGCCACGGTCTCGCCGGGATCGACCTTGCCGCCCGGGAGCATGAAGCGGGACGTGCCCTGCTTGCGCACGGTGAGCAGCCGGCCCCGGCGCACGAAGCAGACGGCGGCGATGGTCAGGATCGTGGGAGGTGAGAGCGACATGGTGCGGCGAGCCTACGACGCGGGCGCGCGCAGTGCGGTGGTCACCTGCAGCAGCCGGTCCCGCAGCGCGTTCGCCCGCTCGGCGAAGGATCGTTGGGCACTCACATAGGTGGCCTTGCCCGCTGCCGTCTCGATCGGCACCGGTTCGTAGTCCCAGTCCGTGAGGTCGTAGGGCGAGGCGCGCATGTCCAGCTCGCGGATCTCCCGCGCCAGCGCGAACGCGTCCAGCAGCAGCTCGCCCGGCACCGCCGGCCCGAGCTTCGTGGCCCACTTGTAGACGTCCATATTGGCGTGCAGGCAGCCCGGTTGCTCCGACGCGGGCTGGTCGGCACGGGTGAGTGGGCGCTCGTTGCGTGGCACGGCCGGCTCGGTGAAGAACCGGAACGCGTCGAAGTGGGAGCACCGCAGCGGGTGGGCGCGCACCACCTCGTCGGTTCCGGCGGCTCCCAGCCGCAGCGGCACCTGCGTGTGCCGGACCTCCTCGGCCCGGTAGACCATGGCCCACTCGTGCAGTCCGAAGCAGCTCAGCCGGGCCGGGCGCGCGCGGGTCCGGCTGATCAGGTGGTGGATGTACTCGACGGCATCGGCACGCTCGGCGAGGAAGGCGGCGACGTCCAGGCCGGCCGCACCGTGCTGCGAGGAGTACCACCGCCGTCGGGCGTACTCGGGTGCCTGCGCCAGGGCGAGGCCGGCGCCCGGGTGCCACACGCGTAGCTGGGCCGGCTTGGTCGGGTAGTAGGTGAACAGGAAGTCCTCGACCGGGTGCGTGTGGCCGTGCCGGCGGCGCTCGCGGTGGCCGCGGGTGAGGGCGTCGGCGCGCTCGGCGTGTGCCTCGGCGTACGGGTGCCACTGTGCGGGGGAGAGGACAGTCATGGGTGCGTCGGTACGGGTGCTGATTCTCGTTCGGTGCGGATCATCGCGCTGATCGCTCGCTCGAACGGGCCCTTGCCGAGGGTCAGCTGCCACCCGGTCGCGAACACGAAGGTGCCCACGATCAGCCAGATCAACGGCCAGTTCGACTCGGGGTACCAGACGGCGTCGTTGCCCAGGATCCGGATGTAGACGATGTGCAGGGAGTACACCGTCAGGGACATCGCGCCGGTCGCGGTGACCGGCATCAGCAGCACCCGCACCGCCGCCGGCCGCGTCACCAGCAGCAACAGGCCCACCACCCCGACGGCGACCCCCACGTTGCCGAGCATCTCCACCCCGGTGTCGGCGTGCGGCTCGATGCTCAGCAGCAGGTCGGGCAGCGACCCCGGGTCGAGCTGCAGGGCCGAAGGGAGGAAGGCCCCGGCGCCGTAGCCGATCAGTGCCGCGGCGGTGCCGAACATCAGCAGGATCGTCGCGGTCGCGGCCGAGCGCAGGTCGGCCCGCCCGACGGCGATCCCCACCAGCAGGTAGGCGATCCATGCGAGCGCCGGGTAGTAGCCCGTCAGCAGCTCACCGGCCACCGGCATCGCGCGCAGCTGCGAACCCTCACCGATCGCCTCGCGCACCGCCACCACCGGGATCGGTGCGATGACCAGCACCGCCGCCGCCCAACCCAGCAGCGCCGGGGCGCGCAGGCGCAGGAACGGCAGTGCCAGTACGAACATCACCGCGTACGAGGGCAGGATCACCGCCACCGGAGTCATCAGGAACGTCAGGATCCAGCCGAGCGCGTACAGGATCGCCGATCGGGCGAGGATGCGCCGGCGCTGCCGGGACCACTCGAAGCGGTCGCCGGACCCGAAGGCCCTGCGGGTCATGAACGCCAGGCCCACGCCGGCGAGCATGGCGAACAGCGCGGAGGGGCGGCCGTCGGTGACGAAGAACCAGCCCGTGGGAGTCAGCAGGCCGGTCTCGCGCTCCAGCCCCAGGTGTGCCACGAACATGCCGAGCACGGCCAGGCCCCGGGCGGTGTCGATCCCGACGATGCGGGTACGCTGCTCGCTCACCGGCTCAGGCTACCGACCCTCACGCCGGGTAGGAGCGGGGGTCCAGGTCTAGACTCTCGACATGAGCAGCGCCGACACCTACACCCACGGGCATCACGAGAGCGTCCTGGCGTCCCACGGGTGGCGAACGGCCGAGAACTCGGCCGGCTACCTGATCCCGCTGCTCGAGCGCGGGAACGACGTGCTCGATGTCGGCTGCGGTCCCGGCACGATCACCGTCGGCCTCGCCGAACGGGTCAACCCCGGCCGGGTGCTGGGCCTGGACCGCTCCCAGGACGTGCTCCTGAAGGCCTCCGAGCTCGCCGACGCGCGCGGGATGGAGAACATCCAGTTCGAGCAGGGTGACGCCTACGAGCTGCCCTACAGCAAAGGCACCTTCGACGTGGTGCACGCCCACCAGGTGCTGCAACACCTCTCCGACCCCGTGGCTGCCCTGCGGGAGATGGCCCGGGTGACCCGCCGCGGCGGCATCATCGCCGTGCGCGATGCCGACTACGCCGCGATGTGCTGGTACCCCGAGTTCCCGGGCCTGGACCGCTGGCTCGAGGTGTACCACCAGGTCACCCGGGCGCACGGCGCCCAGGCCGACGCCGGACGCCGCCTGCTCGCCTGGGCGCACCAGGCCGGCTTCGAGGACGTCACGCCCAGCGCCGGGGTCTGGTGCTACTCAGGAGAGGACGACAGGTTGTGGTGGTCGCGCTCGTGGGCCGAGCGGGTCACCCGTTCCGCGTTCGCGACCCACGCCGTCGACGAGGGTTTCGTGACCGGGGATGAGCTGGACGAGATGGCCGAGGCCTGGCGCGCCTGGGGTGAGCACGAGGACGGGTGGTTCTCGGTGACCCACGGCGAGCTGCTCATCCGGGTGTAGTCCCCGCGCCTCAGGCCTTGGCCAGGCGCAGCATCGACCAGGACACCGGTGCCAGGGTCGCGGTGAGCTGACCGCCGGTGACCGTGGCCGAGTCGTTCGACCGGGGCGCCACGGAGGTGTCGTCGTCGGCGCTGGCCTGCCAGGTGTGGTCCGGGTTGGACAGCGTGAGGGCCTCGACCACCCGCAGTTCACCGAAGCCGGCGGTGTCCACCGCCAGGGTGAGCTCGTCGGTGGTGGAGCGGTTGACCGCGAACACCACGACCTCGCCGGTCTCGGCGTCGTGGGTGGCCACCGCGTCCAGGGCGGCGACCTCGCCGAACTTCGCGGTCTCGTGCACGGGGGAGTCGATCGCGAGCTGGAGCACCTGGCCCTTGGCGTTGGCCGAGGTGAGGGCGAAGGGGTGGAAGATCGTCTGCTTCCAGGCGCGCCCGCCCGGCTCGGTCATCATCGGCGCGATGACGTTGACCAGCTGCGCCTGGGAGGCCGCGTGCACCCGGTCGGTGTGACGCAGCAGCGAGATGAGCAGGTTGCCCACCACCACGGCGTCGGCCACGTTGTAGTGGTCCTCCAGCAGCACCGGTGCCACCGGCCAGTCGTCCCCGGTCGGCGGGCGGGACTCCGCGCGCTTCTGGTACCAGACGTTCCACTCGTCGAAGGAGATGTGGATGCGCTTGGTGAGCTGACGGGCGGCGCGGACGGCGTCGGCGGTGGCGGCGACGGAGTCGATGAAGTGGTCCATGTTGACTGCCGAGGCCAGGAACGAGGCGAGGTCGCCGTCCTCCTCGAAGTAATAGGCGTGGGCCGAGATGTAATCGACATCCTCGTAGGCCTCGGTGAGCACGATGCGCTCCCAGTCCCCGAAGGTCGGCATGGAGGAGTTGGAGGACCCGCAGGCCACCAGCTCGATGTCCGGGTCGATCATCCGCATGGCGCGCGCGGTCTCGGTGGCCAGACGGGCGTACTCCTCGGCGGTCTTGTGCCCGATCTGCCAGGGGCCGTCCATCTCGTTGCCCAGGCACCACATGCGGATGCGGTAGGGCTCCTCGGCACCGTGGGCGCGGCGCAGGTCGGAGTAGTGGGTGCCGCCGGGCACGTTGCAGTACTCGAGGATGTCGAGGGCCTCCTGCACCCCGCGGGTGCCGAGGTTCACGGCCATCATCGGCTCGGTGCCGGAGGCCTTCGTCCACGTGAGGAACTCGTCCACCCCGACGTGGTTGGGGTCGGAGGAGTGCCACGCGAGGTCGAGGCGGGTGGGGCGCTGGTCGAGCGGGCCGATGCCGTCCTCCCAGCGGTAGCCGGAGACGAAGTTCCCACCCGGGTAGCGCACGGTGGAAACGCCGAGCTCGCGGGTGAGGTCGATGACGTCCTGGCGGAAGCCGTTCTCGTCCGCGGTCGGGTGGTCGGGCTCGTGGATGCCGGTGTAGACGGCGCGGCCGAGGTGCTCCACGAAGGAGCCGAAGGTGCGCCGGCGGACCGGGCCGACGGCGAAGGCCGGGTCGAGGGTGATGCGGGCGTTGGTGGCCATGAGGTGCTCTCTCCAGGTACAGGGGTCGGGGTCGGGGGGAATCAGGTGGCGCGAAGCAGGGCGACGCCGTGGGCGTCCAGTGCCAGCTCGAGCGTGGCGTAGGGGTCGGCCGGGTCGATCTCGAGACGGTGACCGCTCCACAGCTCGGTGATGACGGTGGGCGTGGGCAGGTCGGGGGAGGTGAGTCCGGTGGAGGTGAGGGGCACGCGGACGGTGCGTGCGCCGTCGGCGGTGCTGAACACCCCGGCCCAACGGCTGCCGGCGTGGGAGCCGGTGCCTCGTGCACCCCAGACGATCAGCTCGCGTTCGCGGACCAGCTCGCCGTTGTCGGTGGAGTGGGCGCCGATGGCGTGCACGTCGGGGTTCGTGAGGTCGGCCAGGGTCGCCTCGTCGGTGGTGGGCAGGTCACCGCCCATGAACAGCGGGGAGCGCGCGAGGTTCCACAGCGAGAGCATGGTGCGGCGCTCGGCAGTGGTGAGCAGGCTCTCGCGCGGGTCACCCCGTTCGGCCCTCAGGCCGATACGGCCCAGCGGGAGCATGTCGGCGTCGGCCCAGCCGTGGGCGCGCTGGTGCGGGGCCCAGCGCGCGAGCCGGGTGAACTGGGCGGCGATGTCCTCCCACCGATCCCACAGGTCGTCGGAGATGCGCCACATGTCGGCGTGCCGGCGCAGGTGGGGGACATGGGCGACGGAGAGGTCGGTACCGGGGGAGAGGGAGAGGGTCACGTCGCGACCGTGGCGCTCCTCGGCGCGGGTGATGGCCAGGGCGAGGGCCTCGATCGCATCGTGGTGGTAGGGGAAGAGCATGTCGTCGACCTTGAGGAAGTCCACCCCCCAGCCCACGATCCGCTCGATCTGGGTGTCCAGCCACGCCTGGGCGGCCGGGTGGGAGAAGTCGAGGCCGAGGTTGTCCCCGTTCCACGGGCAGCGCGCGGCCGGGTGGGACTCGGGCAGGGCGATGTCCGCCGTCGTGGCGTCGGTGCCGGGGACCGGGCGGGGGTCGGTGACGGCGCGGCGCGGGATCCCGCGCATGAGGTGCACGCCGAACCGCAGGCCCAGCTCGTGCACGCGGTCGGCGAGAGGGCCGAACCCGCGCCCCCCGGCCGAGGAGGGAAAACGTGCCTCGACCGGCATCTGCACACCGTCGGGGTCCAGCAGCAGCGGGGCGTCGGTGTTGTAGCCACCGGCGCGGGCGGTGGGCTCGTACCACTGGATGTCGACGACCACCGTGTCCCAGCCGGTCGCGAGCATGCGCTCGGACATCACGGCGGCGTTGGCGAGGATCTCGTCCTCGGTGACGGTGGTGCCGTAGCAGTCCCAGGAGTTCCACCCCATCGGCGGGGTCAGGGAGGCGGTGCGGTGCACGCATAACCTTTCGCGAGCGATTTACATCGATGTAGACCTAGTGTGCCCGGTCTGGGAGCGGGGGTCAACCACCTGAGCGGGACGTGACGCTCAGACCGGTGCGTCGGCGGGCACCTGCGATCCGGGCTGGACCGAGACGACGTGCTCGGCGGCCGAACCGGTGGACTGGCGAGCCACCACGTGGGCCTCGCTGATCACGCGGACGTAGGGGCCGTCGTCGCCGGCCAGCCGGGAGCGGAGCAGGGCCACGGCCGTGCGGGCGATCTCGTCCCGGCCCGGTGCCACCGAGCTGATCGTGGGGGTGGCGTAGCGGACGTCGTCGACGTCGTCGAAGCCGATCAGGGCGACGTCGCGCGGGACGTCCACATCGCGCGCGTGCAGGGCGTACAGCGCACCGAGGGCGAGCGCGTCGTTCAGCGCGAACACGGCGTCCACCGGCGTACCCGCATCCAGGAGTGCGCCGAGGGAGTCCGCACCGGCCGAGCGGTGCCACGGCGCGGCAGGAACCACCAGTGCCGGGTCGAACGCGATCCCGGCGCCGGCGAGTGCGTCGCGATATCCGCTCAGCCGCAACCCGGCCGAACCGGTGCACGTATCGCCCGGGATCGAGCCGACGACGGCGATCCGGCGGCGGCCGAGCGCGATGAGGTGCTCCGTGGCTGCGCGAGCGGCGGCCACATTGTTCATGGTGACGTGGTCCGCCGTCGCGCCGAAGATCCGCTCGCCGAGGACGACCAGGGGGAAGTCGACCTCGAAGGCCGCCCGATCGGGCTGCTCCAGGCCGAGCGGGGAGATGATCAGCCCGTCCGTGAGCTGGCGCCGTGAGCCCGACAGGGCGTCGAGCTCACGCTCGCGGCGGCCGCCGGTCTGCTCGATCAGCACGGTCAGCCCGTGGGCGCCGGCCTCCTCGATGACGGCGTCGGCCAGCTCCGCGAAGTAGGGCAGCGACAGTTCCGGGACCGCCAGGGTGATCAGGCCGGAGCGCCGGGTGCGCAGATGCCGGGCGGAGACGTTCATCCGGTAGCCGAGCGTGCTGAGGGAGGCCTCGACCTTCTCCTTGGTTCCCGGGCGGATGTGGGGGTAGTCGTTGACCACGTTCGAGACGGTCTTCACCGACACCCCGGCGTGCCGGGCCACGTCGGCCATGGTGACCGGGCGCTCGTTGCTGCTGGCCACGTCCTACCTCCTCGATCGCCGACACCCTACTGGCCGTAGGCTCTGAGGTATGAAGATCGCTCGATTCACCTCAGGTGAGGACCCCCGGTACGGCGTGCTCGACGGTGAGGACCTGGTGGTGCTCACCGGTGACCCGCTCTACACCACGCCGACCCCGACGGGAGCGCGGGTACCCGTGGACTCGGTGCGGCTGCTGGCCCCGGTCATCCCGCGCTCGAAGGTGGTGTGCGTGGGCCGCAACTACGCCGAGCACGCGGCCGAGCTGGGCAATGAGGTGCCCGAGCGCCCGTTGCTGTTCATCAAGCCGAACACGACGGTGGTGGGCCCCGACGATCCGATCGTGCTGCCCTCCTGGTCCCAGCAGGTCCATCACGAGGCCGAGCTCGCCGTGGTGATCTCGCGCATCTGCAAGGACATCTCCGCCGAGCAGGCGGGGCAGGTGATCCTCGGCTACACCGCTGCCAACGATGTGACCGCCCGGGACGTGCAGCACGAGGACAAGACCTGGACCCGCGGGAAGATGTTCGACACCTCCTGCCCGCTCGGGCCGTACCTGGTGACCGACCTCGACCCGGCCGACCTGCGCATCGGTGCCCGCGTGGACGGTGAGGTCCGCCAGGACGGGCGCACCTCTCAGATGGTGCGCTCCGTGGCCGATCTCGTGGCCTACGCCTCGAGCATCTTCACGTTGCTGCCCGGGGACGTGCTGCTGACCGGGACCCCGGCCGGCGTCGGCCCGATCGAGGCGGGCCAGCGGGTGGAGGTGGAGATCGAGGGGATCGGCACGCTCGGGAACCCGGTGCTGCGGCGCTGAGCCGCACGAGCTACGGCGGCGGCGCGGTGGTGCCGCCGGGCTCGAAGGTGCACGGCACGAGCGCCGGTGGCAGGGCGGGCTCGCCCTCCAGGGAGCGGATGAGCGCCTCGGCGCCGAGGCGGCCGAGCTCGGGGCCGGGTGAACGCAGGATCGTCAGCTCCGGATCGCACAGTCCGGCGCCGGCCGTCGTCGCGCACAAGGCCAGGACGGAGAGGTGGTCCGGCACCGCGAGCCCGATCCTCCGCATGCCGGCGACGAGGTGCATCGCGGCCAATTCGCCGAGCGCCAGGATCGCGGTGCTGTCGGGTGACTGGTGCCGGACGCTGCGTGCGAGGTCGCTCGGGTCGGTGTGCTCGCCGGCGTCGACGAGGTGACTCTGCACTCCGCGGTCGGCGCACATCTGCGTGAAGGCGGTCCGGGTGCGCACGTCCGGCCCGTAGCCGTCGTCGTCGTGCAGCAGCAGGCCCAACCGCGTATGGCCCAGCCCGACGAGGTGGTCGACGGCGGCGCACACCGTGGCCTGGAAATCGATGTCCACGTGGGGGTGGGCGTCGGGAATCTCGGTGCGCCCGATGAGCGCGAACGGCATTCCGGCCTGCTCCAGCAACCGCACGCGCTCGTCCTGCAGCCGGACCTCCATCAGCAGCACGCCGTCGACAAGCCCCTGCCCGGCGAGGGTGGTGAGCTCATGACCGTCGGTGCTCACCGGCCAGATCACCAGGTGGTAGTCCCGCTCGGCTGCCGCGGCGGCCGCGCTGGTGAAGAACTCCACCGATCCCGTCCCTGGTGAGCGCTCGAGCATGGGGTAGGCCAGGGCGAGGATGCGGGTGCGGCGGCTGGCGAGAGCGCGTGCCACCGCGTTGCGGCGGTATCCGAGCTCGGCCATCGATGCCTCGATGCGTTCGCGAGTGGCAGGGCTGACGGGCTTGGTGTCGTTGACCACGAACGAGACGGTGGCGATCGAGACACCAGCATGCTCGGCGACATCCTTCATCGTGGCCATCGCACTGTCCTCCCGGGTCTTGACAGGGTCCGAGCGTACGCCAGAGGATGACAGGTGTTAAAGCGCTTAACCAGAGGAGTGAGGACGATGACGACTCAGCCGGAAACGAAGGACCTGCGCGTCCTGGTCTGGGGCGAGAACCGGCACGAGCAGGTCGAGCCGCATGTGGCCGAGATCTACCCCGACGGCATGCACGAGACGATCGCCGCCGGGATCCGGGAGCACCGCCCCGACGCCCAGGTCTCCACCGTGACCCTCGACGATCCCGAGCACGGCCTCACCGAGGAGGTGCTCGCCGCGACCGACGTGCTCGTCTGGTGGGGGCACGCTGCCCACGGAGAAGTGCGCGACGACGTCGTGGACCGGGTGCACCGGCACGTGCTGGACGGGATGGGGCTGCTGGTGCTGCACTCGGGGCACTGGTCGAAGATCTTCGGCAAGCTCATGGGCACCAGTTGCACCCTGCGCTGGCGCAGTGAGGAGGACCGGGAGCTGGTCTGGACGGTCGACCCCACGCATCCGATCGCCCAGGGGGTGCCGAGTCCGATCATCATCGACCAGCAAGAGATGTACGGGGAGTTCTTCGACATCCCCACCCCGGACGAGCTGGTCTTCATCTCCTCCTTCACCGGGGGAGAGGTGTTCCGCTCCGGTTGCACCTTCCGGCGCGGCCACGGCAAGATCTTCTTCTTCTCCCCGGGCGACCAGGACTTCCCCGTCTACCACCACGAGCACGTGCGCCGGGTGATCGCCAACGGCGTCGGCTGGGCCCGTACTGTCCGCCCCGAGCGTGCCACCCCGACCCTGCTGCGCTACGAGAGCGGGGAGTTCTTCACCGGGCACGGCTACACCGGCGCGATCAAGGCGGCCGAATGACGCCCCTGCGCCTGATCCAGGTGGGCGCCGGTGGCATGGGCCGGGCCTGGCTGCACGCCATCGCGGCGAACCCCGACGTCGAACTCGTCGGCGTGGTCGATCTCGATCCGGCCACGGCATCGTCCGCGCTGGTGGCCACCGGCTCACCGCAGGTGCCGGTGACCACCTCACTGACCGACGCGCTCAGCGGCGGGCGAGCGGACGCCGTCGTGAATGTGACGGTGCCGGCCGCCCACCTGCCGGTGAACCTCGAGGCGCTCGGGCTCGGGCTGCCGGTGCTGTGCGAGAAGCCGATGGCCGAATCGGTGGCCGGCTGCCTGCCGATGATCGACGCGGCTGAGCGCGCCGGGCAGCTGCTGATGATCTCCCAGTCCCGGCGCTACTACCGCCATCTGGCCTCGCTGCGGGAGGTGCTGGCCACGCTCGGGCCGGTGGAGACAGCGCGGTGCGAGTTCGCGCGGGCGCCCCGCTTCGGGGGCTTCCGCGAGCAGATGGCCGAGCCGCTGATCGTGGACATGGCGATCCACCAGTTCGACCTCGCCCGCGATCTGATGGGCCGCGACCCGGTGAGCGTGTACTGCTCCTCGTCCAACCCGAGCTGGTCCTGGTACGCGGGCAACGCCGTGGCCACGGCCACGTTCACCTTCGACGGCGGAGCCTCCTTCGCCTACACCGGCACCTGGTGCGGGCCTCACCCGGAAACGTCCTGGAACGGGGTGTGGAATCTCGGTGCGGCCGGCGGGGGCGTGCGCTGGGACGGGGACAGCCTGCCGCAGGCGTACGACCTGGACGGCGGCAGGGTCCCGGTGCCGGAGCGGGACGTGCCGGAGGAGATCGCCGGATCGCTGGCCGAGTTCGTGGGATGCCTGCGCACCGGGACCGAACCGGCCACGGCCGGTCGGCGGAACGTGCTGAGTGTGGCCATGGTGGAGGCGGCGGTGCTCTCCTCGCGCGAGGGGCGGGTGGTTACGCTGGCGGAGGTGATGGCGTCCGCACGGGAGGGGACTGATGATCGCGAACTATGACCTGGCCTTCACGTTGGTGGTGGTGCTGCCGCTGGTGCTGATGGTGGTGGCCCTGGTCAGTGCCGTCCGCCACCGGGAGCTGCGTGGGCTGCTGCAGGTGGCGTGGTTCGCGCTGATCGTTCTCGCGCCGGTGGTGGGCCCGATCCTGTGGTTCGTGGCCGGCCGGAGGAATGGGGCCACTCACCAGTAGGCTGGGCGCCATCATGACGACTCCCGCTTCCGGCGCCGATGTGCGCGTCCGCTTCTGCCCCTCGCCCACCGGAGCCCCGCACGTCGGGCTGATCCGCACCGCCCTGTTCAACTGGGCGCAGGCCCGCCATCACGGCGGCACCTTCGTGTTCCGGATCGAGGACACCGACGCCGCCCGGGACAGCCAGGAGAGCTACGACCAGCTGCTCGACGCACTGGACTGGCTGGGGATCGACTGGGACGAGGGCGTGCGCGTCGGCGGGCCGGACGGGCCCTACCGTCAGTCCGAGCGGGCGGCGGTCTACGCCGACGTCGCGGCCAAGCTCCTGCAGTCCGGGTTCGCCTATGAGTCCTTCTCCACGCCGGAGGAGATCGAGGCCCGGCACAAGGCGGCCGGCCGTGACCCCAAGCTCGGCTACGACGCCTTCGACCGCGACCTGACCGAGGAGCAGAAGGCGGGCTTCCGGGCCGAGGGACGTGCGCCCGTGCTGCGGCTGCGGATGCCGGACGAGGACCTCACCTTCACCGACCTGGTGCGCGGGGAGGTGACCTTCGCCGCGGGCTCGGTGCCGGACTTCGTCATCGTGCGCGGCAACGGCCAGCCGCTGTACACGTTGACCAACCCGCTCGACGACGCCCTGATGCGGATCACGCACGTGCTGCGCGGGGAGGACCTGCTCTCCTCCACGCCGCGGCAGATCGCCCTGCACCGGGCGCTCACCGAGCTCGGGATCGCCGAGGGTGTGCCGGCGTACGGGCACCTGCCGATGGTGACCGGCGAAGGGAACAAGAAGCTCTCCAAGCGGGCGCCGGAGTCGAACCTGTTCGTGCATCGCGAGCGCGGCTTCATCCCGGAGGGTCTGCTGAACTACCTGGCGCTGCTGGGCTGGAGCATCTCCCCGGACCACGACATCTTCACGCGGGAGGAGATGGTCGCCGCTTTCGACGTCACGGACGTGAACCCGAACCCGGCGCGTTTCGACCAGAAGAAGGCCGAGGCGATCAACGCCGCCCACCTGCGCCTGCTCGCCCCGGAGGACTTCCGCGCCCGGTTGGTGCCCTACCTGCACGAGGCCGGGGTGGTGCCCTCCGCCACCTACGAGGGCCTGCCGGCGCAGCACCAGCAGTTGCTGAACCTCGCGGCACCGCTGGTGCAGGAGCGGATGACCCTGCTCGGCGAGGCCCCCGGGATGCTCGGCTTCCTGTTCGTGGCCGATGACGCCCTCGTGGTGGAGGAGGACGCGCTCTCGGCGCTGCGCCCCGAGGCGGCCGAGGTGCTCGACCGCTCGATCGCGGTGCTGGAGGGGCTCGAGGACCTCAGCCCGGAGCCGCAGCAGGAGGCCCTCAAAGCCGTACTGGTCGAGGAGATGGGGATCAAGCCGCGGTTCGCGTTCGCCCCGCTGCGCGTGGGGATCACCGGGCGACGGGTCTCCCCGCCGCTGTTCGAGTCGATCGAGATCCTGGGCAAGGAGTCCGCGCTCACACGGCTGCAGGCGTTGCGGGCGAGGCTGTAGTGGCCAGGCCGGTGCGGCAGCGGTTGCGCCGCCTGTTCCCGCCCATCGCTTGGCGAGACGAAGCGTTGGCGGCGCGCCAGGTCGAGGTGGCCGAGCATCGGCGGCAGATCGGCGAGCTGCGCGAACGGGTACGTGAACTCCAACAAGAGCGTGTGGCCAAACGTGGGCCGTCGTTCTGGACCCAACTCGAGCTTCTTCGCGCCGAGGCGGCGTACACGCCGAACGTGGACACCGCCCGGCTGACGCCACTGGCACAGGTGCCGTTCAAGTTGCGCAACTACATGCTGGCCCAGTCGCACGGTGTAGCCGTTCCAGCCATACTTGACGTTGCCGACACTGGAGAGGACCTCGATCTTGCCGAGGCGACCGGCAGGTTCGTCGTCAAGGGGGACGGCGGGGCGGGCGGCCGCGGAGTGCTCCTGCTAGAGCGCTCCGGCTCCGGCGCACTTATCGAGATCGGAACCGGCCGCCCCTTTCGGGACGAGGAGGTCGGTCCGGAAGTGGCCGCCCGTTCCGGCGTGCGCCCACCCTATTTCGTTGAGCGCTTCATCGAGACGGGTGACGAGGAAGCGTCGGTCCCGGTTGATGTGAAGTTCTTCAGCTTCTACGGACAGGTCGGCCACGTGCTGTTGCGCCGTGTTCTTCCCGGCCCCGAGGGCACGATCGTGCAGTATCGCTACGTCGATCCCCGCGGTTCTGATCTGGGCGCTGTGATGCCCGCGCAGCGGGTGACGCCTGACATTCCGCTGCCGGCGGACTTCGAAGAGATGGTGCGGATCTCTCGCCACCTCTCGAGGGCGGTCGGGCTCCCTTTCTGCCGCGTGGACCTCTACACGGGTCCGAATGGCCCGTTGCTGGGCGAGATCACCCGAGCACCGGGAGGCCGGCGTATCTACCGCGACGATCACGACGAGCAACTGGGCAGGCTGTGGGTCAAGGCGCGAGCGCGTCTCGCTCTCGATCTGGCACGTGGTCGGCCCTTCGGCGCACTGCACGGGGATCACCCGATAGAGGATCTCTACCCAACGCGCAGCGCTGAGGCACCGGAGTTCTTTCCCGGCGCTTGGCCGATCGTCACAGCACCGTGTGAGAACTGGTGTGCGCTGTGACCTCGCACACGCGCGCCGGTTTGGGTCGGGCATCGAGTTCCGGTACAGTTTCAGGTCGGCACGGCCTTCCCGTTCCTGGTCCTCGGAGCAGTGCGTGGATCTTGTGAGTGAGAAGGCCTTGACACCATGGGGTATGGTGTAATCGGCAGCACGACTGTTTCTGGTACAGTTAGTCTAGGTTCGAGTCCTGGTACCCCAGCGGAGAATCGTCCCGGGTCACTCTCCGGAGTCCGGTACGATTCCCTGTGTTTGCTCGGCCCCGTCGTCTAGTGGCCTAGGACGCCGCCCTCTCAAGGCGGTAGCGCCGGTTCGAATCCGGTCGGGGCTACACCGGAAGGCCCCCGCTCATCGAGCGGGGGCCTTCGTCGTGTCCGGGCAGACCCGGAACGGGACGCGAGATCAGCGCATGCGACACACCTCGGCCACGAAGCGCGCCGAGCGTTCCTGCAGGCCGGCGATCCTGCCGGCGATCAGCCGGGCACGATCCTCGGCGGAGGAGGCCTCCGTGCGGGTGGGCCGTCGTCGCACGTTCTTCGAGCAGAGGAAGTCGGTGCACACGAGCGTGCCGATGGTGTCGCCGCGACGACCGGCAGCGCCGGCCCGAGGTGCGACGTAGAGGCTGACGTCGTCCACGGCCACGATGTCCTCGCACCAGGCACACATGGCCTTGCGGTGCTTGCCACCCTTCTCCGGGGCTCGTAGGGCAATGGCGATGGGTTCGCCGTCGAGCTCGAGGGCGACGTAGGCGTTCAGGGGCGCTTTCGGGTCGCGCCAGCCCAGGTAGTCCAGACGCTCCCAGTCGAGCGCGGCGAGGTCGGGTAGGACGGCGCGGTTGGCCTCGCCACGGGTGGTGTTGACGAGGGCGCGACGGATCTGTGGGTCCGTGAGGGGGTTCATGAGGGGTTCTCCAGTCGGTGGGCATGGCTCAGCGCCGCGCCCGACCGCCGGTTCTCAGCACCGGGCGCGGGGGCAGGCCGGCCTGGAGCAGGCCCTGGGGGCCACCTCGGCTCTCCCTCGCACGTGCGTCCTCTCGTTCGCCACCTGGGTGGTGGCCGTGCCAGCGTATCCGCCTCCGACCGGAGTGGGCCAGGTGTTTTCAGGCGGGTGGAAGCCCTGTGGGGAAGCCGTCGATGCTGGCGCGGTTCCTGGTCTGCCGGTACTCGACGAGACCGTCCTCGCCCTTCTTCGCCGCCCACGAGTCCATGAGGGGCCGTTCGCCCTCGAACTCGTAGAACGGGACCCCGTACCCGCAGGAGGTCTGCACCAGGTCGATGTCGAGCGCGAAGATGTTCCGGGCCCCGCGCATGGGCGGGAAGAGGCCGTAGAGCTCCTCCCAGTCGGCGTCGGGCTCGTGCACGGCGCGGGCGGTCCCGTACAACCGAAGGATCATCGGCTGACGCTCGAAGGAGCAGAACATCACCGTCATCCGCGGGTCCTCGAGCACGTGTGCGGCCGTCTCGTTGCCGCTGCCGGTGCCGTTCAACCACACCACCTGCGTCGGGGCGAGGACCCGCAAGGAGTCCAGGCCCTTGGGGGAGACGTTCACGCGTCCCTCGCTCGCGGCCGTGCCCACGAAGAACAGCTGCTGCGCCTCGATGAAGGTGCGCAGCCGGTCGGTGATCTCGGTGTACTGCGTAGCCATGACGTCATTGTGTCGTGCTCCGGCGCTGTCAGGTCCCGCGGCTACCGTAGGACCATGGTCACCCCGACGGCGCAGCGATCTTCCCGGAGGATGCCGGCACTCGCGGCGTTCGCCTCCGCCTCGCTCGCGCTCGCCGCCTGCTCGGACTCCGACCCCGAGCCGCAGGAGCCGGCCACCCCGCACGTCGACGCTGCCGAGGCGCTCGCCACCGCGCTCTCGGACGGCGACCTCACCGCGGCGCCGCTGGCGGAGGACGACGCGTCCCGGGCCGCCGAGCAGTACGAGGAGGTGCTCGGGGACCTGACGGCGCTGGTCCCGCACGTCGTCGAGGTCACCTGGTCCTCCACGCCGTATGAGGAGGACGACGGTTCCATGGCGGCCGATGCGGCCCTGACCTGGACCTGGGACGTGCCCGGTACCGAGGAGGACTGGACCTACCCGGCCTCGGTCCATCTCGTCTCGAGCGACGAGAGCAGCTACGTCGTCGACTGGCAGCGCTCCGTCCTCGCCCCGGAGCTCGGGGACGACGGCGTGCTCACCGTCGAGCAGTCCGAGGCGCCACGCGGGGAGGTGCTCGGGCGTGACGATGAGGTGCTCGTCACGGCCATCGATGTCTACCGCGTGGGCATCGACAAGACCTACATCGAGTCCGAGGACTGGGAGGACCAGGCGATCGAGCTCGCCGAGGCGCTCGACCTCGAGGACCCGCAGGCCTACGCCGACCGGGTGCTCGCCGCCGGGGAGCGTGCCTTCGTGGTGGCGGTGGTCGTATCGCAGGACGCCCCCGAGGTGGAGGACGTGCGAGGGATCGATGGCGTGAACCTGGTCGGCGATGAGCGGCAGATGGGCCCGACGGAGTACTTCGCCTACTCCATCCTCGGGCGCGTCGGCACCGCCACCGGGGAGATCATCGAGGCATCCGACGGCGCGATCGCCGAGGGCGATCAGGTCGGCCTGGCCGGCCTGCAGCTCGCCTACGACGAGCAGCTGCGGGGGTTCGGCGGCCTGACGATCACCGCCACGGCGGGGGAGGAAACCACCGAGCTGTACACCTCCGAGGCCGTGCAGGGGGAGCCGTTGCGCACCACCCTCGACGAGGACATGCAGCTACGGGCCGAGCAGCTCGTGGACGGGCTCGACGTGCCCGCCGGCCTGGTGGCGATCGAACCCGGGACCGGCAATGTGCTGGCCGCCTCCAGCAGCGCCGCGAGCAACGGGTGGTCGACCGCCACTCTCGGCCAGTACGCGCCCGGCTCGACGTTCAAGGTCGTCACCCTGCTCGCGCTGCTCCGCTCCGGCATGGACCTCGATGACAGCCTCGCCTGCACCGACACCCTCACCGTGAACGGACGCGAGTTCGAGAACTACCCCGGGTACCCGGAGTCCGCCCTCGGCGATATCACCCTCGAGCAGGTGATTGCCCAGTCCTGCAACACGGCGCTGATGTCGGTGCGGGACGAGATCACCGCCGCCGATCTGGCTGACGCGGCCGCCAGCCTCGGCCTGGGTCGCGGTGAGCTGGAGGGCCTGGGCTATCCGGTGTGGCTCGGCTCGGTGCCGACGGAAGCCGAGGGCACCCTCCACGCGGCCGGCCTCATCGGTCAGGGCCAGGTGCTTGCCTCACCACTGGCCATGGCCACCGTGGCCGCCTCGATCAGCGCCGGCCACGCCGTCACGCCGGTCCTGGTCGACACCGACGAGTTCCGCGAGACGGCGCAGGCAGAGCAGGACGTGCCCACACCACTCACCGAGACCGAGGCGACCCTGCTACGGCAGGCGATGCGCGCCGTCGTGACCGACGGCACGGCGAGCCAGGCGCTCGCGGACGTGAGCGACAACGGTGACCTGCTCGCCAAGACCGGCACCGCCGAGTACGACGGCGGCACGCACGCCTGGATGATCGCTGCGCAGGACGACCTGGCGGTCGCCGTCTTCCTGGAGGAGGGCTCCGACGGCGCCGGTGCCGCCGGGCCGCTGATGGCCGAGTTCCTCGGATCCGACTGAGAGGCCGCCGTCCGTCAGTCGTTGTCGCCGGTGCGCAGCACGTCACTGAGCCGGTTCGCCGCCGCCATCACGGCGTTGGCGTGCAACCGCCCGGGCTGGCGGGTCATCCGCTCGATCGGACCGGAGACCGAGACTGCCGCGATCACCCGTCCCGACGGCCCACGCACCGGCGCCGAGACCGAGGCCACGCCGATCTCACGCTCGCTGACGCTCTGGGCCCAGCCGCGCCGGCGCACCCCCGACAGGATCGTGGCAGTGAACTTGGCGCCGTGCAGCCCGCGGTGCAGCCGGTCCGGCTCCTCCCAGGCAAGCAGCACCTGTGCAGCCGAACCCGCCAGCATCGACAGCGTGGCACCGACCGGGATGGAGTCCCGCAGGCCCATCTGCTTCTCGGCGGCGGCCACGCAGATGCGCTGATCGGCCTGGCGGCGGAACAGCTGGGCACTCTCCCCGGTGTGGTCGCGCAGCGCGAGCAGCACCGATCCCGCGGCCGCGAGCAACCGATCCTCGCCGGCGGCGGAGGCCAGCTCGGCCAGGCGCGGGCCGAGCACGAACCGTCCCTGCATGTCGCGGGCGACGAATCGGTGGTGCTCGAGCGCCACGGCGAGGCGGTGTGCCGTGGGGCGAGCCAGGTGGGTCGCGGCGACCAGCTGTGCCAGCGTCGCCGGGCCGGCCTCGAGGGCGCCCAGGACGATCGCGGCTTTGTCGAGGACGCCGACTCCGCTAGAGTTGTCCATAGGTCGATACTGCCATCTCACAGCGTGAGACTGCAAGTCTCGGACTTCGACCCAGGCGGAACCGGCCCCGCCACCCCAGGGGCCCACGAACGAAGAAGGTGACACGCATGGCTGGAACGCTGGCCGAGAAGGTCTGGCAGGACCACGTGGTCCGCAAGGGTACCGACGGTGCTCCGGACCTGCTCTACATCGATCTTCACCTCGTGCACGAGGTGACCAGTCCGCAGGCCTTCGAGGGGCTGCGGCTGGCGGGCCGCACGGTGCGCCGCCCGGACCTGACGCTGGCCACCGAGGACCACAACACCCCGACGGTCGACATCGATCTGCCGATCGCGGACCTGACCAGTCGCACCCAGATCGACACCCTGCGGGCGAACGCCGAGGAGTTCGGTGTGCGCATCCACTCCCTCGGTGACGCCGACCAGGGCATCGTGCACCAGGTGGGCCCCCAGCTCGGGCTGACCATGCCCGGCCTGACCGTCGTCTGCGGCGACTCCCACACCTCCACCCACGGCGCCTTCGGTGCGCTCGCCTTCGGCATCGGCACCTCCGAGGTCGAGCACGTGCTCGCCACGCAGACGCTGCCGCTGGCCCCCTTCAAGACGATGGCGATCACCGTCAACGGTGACCTGCCCCCGGGTGCGACCTCGAAGGACATCATCCTGGCGATCATCGCCAAGATCGGAACCGGCGGCGGGCAGGGGTATGTGCTCGAGTACCGCGGTGAGGCCATCCGCAGGCTCTCCATGGAGGCGCGGATGACGGTCTGCAACATGTCGATCGAGGCCGGCGCCCGCGCGGGCATGATCGCCCCGGATCAGACCACCTTCGACTACCTCCAGGGCCGCCCGCACGCTCCGGAGGGCGCCGACTGGGACGAGGCCGTCGAGTACTGGAAGACGCTGCGCAGCGATGACGACGCGGTCTTCGACACCGAGGTCGTCATCGAGGCCTCCGACCTGGAGCCCTTCGTCACCTGGGGCACCAACCCCGGCCAGGGCCTGCCGCTGAGCGCGAACGTGCCGGTCCCGGAGGAGATCGCCGACGAGAACGAGCGCGTCGCCGCCGAGCGCGCGGTCGAGTACATGGGCCTGGTGCCCGGGATGCCGCTGCGCGAGATCGCCGTCGACACCGTTTTCATCGGTTCATGCACCAACGGCCGGATCGAGGACCTGCGCTCGGTGGCCAAGGTGCTCCAGGGCCGCACGAAGGCCGAGAGCGTCCGCGTGCTCGTGGTCCCCGCCTCGGCGCGCGTGCGCCTGCAGGCCGAGGCCGAGGGTCTGGACGAGATCTTCCTGGACTTCGGCGCCGAGTGGCGTAACGCCGGCTGCTCGATGTGCCTGGGCATGAACCCCGACCAGCTCGCGCCGGGGGAACGCTCTGCCTCCACCTCCAACCGCAACTTCGAGGGCCGCCAGGGCAAGGGTGGGCGTACCCACCTGGTCTCCCCGCTGGTCGCTGCCGCCACGGCCATCCGCGGCACCCTGTCCTCGCTGGCGGATCTGGACCTGGGCGCTGACGTCGACCTCACCTCGTTCGACGGAACCCCGCTGGCCCCGCTCGACCCGCGCGTGCCGCTGCAGGTCTGAGCCCGAGAATCGTCAGGAGAAAGACCATGGAGAAGTTCGCCACGCACACCGGCGTCGGGGTTCCGCTACGCCGCAGCAACGTCGACACCGACCAGATCATCCCCGCCGTCTACCTCAAGCGCGTCACGCGCACCGGCTTCGAGGACGCGCTGTTCGCCGCCTGGCGCGGGAACCCGGACTTCGTGCTGAACCAGGACGCCTACCGCTCGGGCTCGGTGCTGGTGGCCGGACCCGACTTCGGCACCGGCTCCTCGCGCGAGCACGCGGTCTGGGCGCTCAAGGACTACGGCTTCAAGGCCGTGCTGGCCTCGCGGTTCGCGGACATCTTCCGCGGCAACTCCGGCAAGCAGGGCCTGCTCGCCGCCCAGCTCGCCCAGGACGACATCGAGCAGATCTGGAAGGTGCTCGAGACCGAGCCCGGCACCGAGATCACCGTGGACCTGGAGAACCGCACCGTGACGTGCGGCGCGGTCGTCGCCCGTTTCGACGTCGACGAGTACACCCGGTGGCGCCTGATGGAGGGCCTGGACGACATCGGCCTCACGCTCGGTCACGAGGAGGACATCACGGCCTTCGAGGCGACTCGTGGCCCGTGGCGGCCGCGGACGCTGCCGGCCAAGCACCTGCCGACCGTCGAGATCGAGGCGGCCCGCTCGACCTCCTGACGTACCCTGGTCTGGCCCGTCCCACCGGACGGGTACCAGGTCGGGGGACGACGACGAGGACGGTGGCATGAGTCATCTGCAGGTGCACGGCGGGACCCCGCTGCACGGCGAGATCACGGTACGCGGGGCGAAGAACTTCGTCTCCAAGGCGATGGTGGCGGCGCTGCTGGGCGAGGAACCCAGCGAGCTGCGCAACGTGCCCGAGATCCGTGACGTGAACGTCGTCGCCGGCCTGCTGCAGCTGCACGGCGTGCAGGTCGAACGGGACGTCGCGGGCGGCGTCGTACGCCTGGACCCGCGCAACGTCGAGACCGCGCACAAGGCCGACATCGACACCCACGCCGGCGCCAGCCGCATCCCGATCCTGCTGTGCGGGCCGCTCCTGCACCGCCTGGGTGAGGCGTTCATCCCCGACCTCGGCGGCTGCCGGATCGGGGACCGGCCGATCGACTACCACCTGGAGATCCTGCGGCATTTCGGCGCCCAGGTCGACAAGCTCGACACCGGCATCCTCATCACCGCTCCCCGCGGTCTGCGCGGGACGAAGGTGGATCTGCCCTACCCGAGCGTGGGTGCGACCGAACAGCTGCTGCTCACGGCCGTGCGGGCGGAGGGGGTCACCGAGCTCGCCGGCGCTGCGATCGAGCCCGAGATCATGGACCTGATCGCGGTGCTGCAGCGCATGGGCGCGATCATCTCCGTCGACACCGACCGGGTGATCCGGGTGGAAGGGGTCCCGCGCCTGGGCGGCTACACCCACGCCGCGCTGCCCGACCGCATCGAGGCTGCGTCCTGGGCCTCCGCCGCCCTGGCCACCCACGGTGACGTCTACGTCCGCGGGGCCCGGCAGCCCGACATGATGACCTTCCTCAACACCTTCCGGAAGGTGGGTGGCGAGTTCGACATCGACGACGACGGGATCCGCTTCCGCCACCCGGGCACCGAGCTGCGCTCCATCGTGCTGGAGACCGACGTCCACCCGGGGTTCATGACGGACTGGCAGCAGCCGCTCGTGGTCGCCCTCACCCAGGCCACCGGCCTGTCGATCGTGCACGAGACGGTGTACGAGAACCGGTTCGGGTTCACCGAGGCGCTGCGCAAGATGGGTGCGACGATCCAGGTCTACCGCGAGTGCCTGGGCGGACTCGAATGCCGGTTCGGCCAGCGCAACTTCTTCCACTCCGCGGTCGTCTCCGGCCCGACGCCGCTGCGCGCCGCCGACATCGAGGTGCCCGACCTACGCGGTGGCTTCTCCCACCTGATCGCCGCCCTCGCCGCCGACGGGACCTCCCACGTGCGCGGCATCGAGCTGATCAACCGCGGCTACGAGAACTTCGCCGGCAAGCTCGAGGCGCTCGGGGCGAAGTTCACGTCCGCCTGAGGTCGATCCCAAGGCATCTGCCAGCCTGCTCCCAGGCAATCACCAGGTTCACTGCCCAGACTGAGGGTGTCGGGCGGGACCCCGACCGGCCGGACCCCGAGATCCGGTCGTGACGCAGTAGCCCCGGTGCCTGTCTCCCGCCGGGGCGCGGGCGTCGGTGCGTCCACTCTCCCGCGCACCGCGCCACAGGGCGCCGGGCCCTCGGGTCCGGCGCCCTTCGTCATGACATCTGTCATCGCGGACCCGTGCCCGCGCCGAGAACTCTCGTGATCCGGAGCACTACCGGCGCCCCGGGCCCGGTGCGACGGTGGGGTCATGGTGGTGACGAGTAGCGTGATGCCCGTGCGATCAGGATGGTGGCAGGGTCAGAGCGACCCGGAGCGGTTCGAGACCTACAACCGCTGGTCGCTGTACGTGCTCGTGATGCTCGGGCCGTTCGTGGGCGTGCTGGCGACCGCGAGCTTCTCCGCGGAGGCGGGCCTGCCGGGTTGGTTCGCGCCGCTCTACCTCCTCGCCTATCTGGCCCAGACCGTGACCGCCGAGGTCACCCTGGCCGGCGCGCTCGATCACTATCTGGGCCGGCGGGCCTGGCCGCGCAGGCTCGTGGCGGGTCTCGTGGCGGCGACCACGAGCCTGCTGGTGCTGGCCGCGGTGCTGCTGCAGGCGATCCCGTGGGAGTCGACGCCGGTGCCGACGGCGCGGATGGCCGGATGGCTCCTGCTCGCCCCCCTCGCCATCGCACTCTCGGCCGCCGCTCCGATGATCCGCACGCGGGTGCTGGCGGCCATCGGGGTCGCACTGGTCGCGCTGTCCGGCGCCGCCGTGGCCGTGTTCGTCGGCGATGCCTCGGCGCTGCTCGCCTTCGGGATCTCCGGTGCTCTCGTCATGGTCGGCGTGGTGCTCTCCTTCCGCGTCGCTGCCTGGATGATCGGCGTGGTCTGGGACCTCGACCGCCGCCGGGAGGTCGATGCCCGCCTCGCCGTGGCCGAGGAGCGGCTGCGCTTCTCCCGGGACCTGCACGACATCTTCGGCCGGACGCTGTCCACCGTCGCGGTGACGAGTGAGCTCGCTGCCGAGCTGGCACGCCGCGGTGACCCGCGCGGCGCCGAGAAGATGCTCGAGGTCCGCCAGATCTCCCAGGACGCGCTGCGCGAGGTGAGGTCCGTCGTCGACGGCTACCGGCGTGCCGACCTGCCGACCGAGCTCGCCGGCGCCACCGACATCCTGCGTTCGGCGGGCGTGAGCGTGAGCGTGCACGGCGAGAGCACTCCGGTGGGGGAGCGCGCCGCGGAAGCGCTGGCGTGGGTCGTGCGCGAGGCGGTCACGAACGTGGTCCGCCACGCCGACGCCCGCATCGCGACGATCTCACTGTTCTCCGCCGACGGCGCAGCCACCGTCGAGGTCGCCAACGACGGCGTGCGTCCGCTCGCCTCCCCACGCCCGGGATCGGGGCTGCGGGGCCTGTCCGAACGGCTCGCCTCCGTCGGAGGCAGCATCGAATCCGGTGCCGGACCGGACGGGAGCTTCCGGGTCCGGGCCCGGGTGCCCGACGCAGCGATCGAGGAGACGCGATGACCATTCAGGTGATGCTGGCCGACGACGAGAACCTGATCCGGGATGCGGTCGCCTCCCTGCTGGATCTGGAGGAGGACATCGACGTCGTCGGACAGGCCGCGAGCGGGACCGAGGCGGTGGCGCTGGCGCGCCGGCTCGCCCCGGACGTGGCCGTGCTCGACCTGCAGATGCCGGGGCTGGACGGGATCGAGGCCGCCGCGCAGATCCTCACCGAGGTGCCGGGGTGCGCGTGTGTGATCGTGACCAGTCACGGGCGGCCGGGCTACCTGAAGAAAGCCCTGGAGGCGGGCGTGCGCGGCTTCCTGCCCAAGACCGTCTCCGCCAAGGTCCTGGCCGACGTGCTGCGCCAGGTGGTGGCCGGGGGCCGGTACGTCGATCCCGAGCTCGCGGCGGAGGCGATCTCCGCCGGCGCCAGCCCGCTGACGGCGCGTGAGGCGGACGTGCTCGAACTGGCCGCGGACGGCGCCCCCGTGGAGGAGATCGCCGTGCGCGCCTCACTGAGCCCGGGTACGGTCCGCAACTACCTGTCCTCGGCGGCGTCCAAGCTCGGCGCCGCCAACCGGCACGAGGCCGCGCGCACGGCCCGGGCCCGCGGCTGGATCTGAGCCGTCAGTCCTCGACGTCCTGGACGTCGATGACCACCCGGGTCGGATCAGTCAGTGAGAACACCCGGAACGGGGAGCCCTCGTCCTCGACGCCGACGATGACCTGCGTGTATCCCTCGAAGGTGCCGCCGATATCGGCCTCCTCGATGGCCTCGCCCTCGACGGGCAGCACGGCGGGGGAGAAGTAGTCGTCGGTCTTGTCGGGATAGCGGGTGCCCTCGACCGTGACCTGCAGCGCGGCCTCACCCTCGATGTCGATCGGGCGTCCGCTGCCGTCCTCGACGGGGTCCTCGACGTACTCGCCCACCCAGCCCGGTGTCCCGGACCCGGTGAACTCCAGCACCACCCGGTCGTAGCCGTCGTGCCGCCCGGTGCGTGCCTCCACCAGCAGCAGGTCGTAGCCACCCTCGGCCGCCTGGGTATCACGCGAGGTGTCGGCCGGGAAGGGCTCGGACCCCTCCGCCGGGCTGTCCTGCGAGGTGTCCTCGGTGCTTTCCTCCTCGGTCGGCTCCGGCGACGGGCTCTCGGTGTCGTCCTCGGCCGGGGCGCTGGTGGTGGGATCGGGCTGGTCTGTCGTTCCCTCACCGGACTCCTCCGGGGCATCGGTGCAGCCGGCGAGCGAGAGCGCGGTCGCGGTCAGGACCGCCAGCGGCAGATATCGCGTGTGCATCGGTCGCATCAGCCACCTCCTCGAGGTAGGGAACGTCCGGCTCAAGCGTAGTGGCTCGCCACCTCCAGCGCCTGATCGAGATCGGCGATCAGGTCGCTCACATCCTCGATCCCGACGGACAGCCGCAGCAGGTCCTCGGGCACGGTCACGGCCTCGGCGGCGAACCGGCGTCGCCGCTCCAGGGAGGACTCGACCCCGCCCAGGCTCGTGGCCGGCACCCACAGCCTCAGCGCGCGCGTGAGCGCCTCGGCGCCGCGGACGCCGCCGGCCGGCCGGAGCGTGAGGATCGAGCCGAAGCCGGACATCTGAGCGGCGGCACGCGCGTGCTGGGGGTGGTCGGGCAGGCCGGGGTAGCTGACGGCCACCACCTGTGGGTGGTCGCGCAGGTGCTCGGCGAGAGCCGCGGCGTTGCGCTGCGAGCGCTCCACCCGGAGCGCGAGCGTGCGCATCCCGCGCAGCGCCAGCCACGCCTCCCAGGGGCCGGCCACGGCGCCACCGATGCTGCGGCGGGTGCGCAACCGCTCGTGCAGGCCGGCATCGTCGGTGAGTGCTGCCCCGAGGACGACGTCGGAGTGCCCGGCCAGGTACTTGGTCACCGAGTGCACCACCACGTCTGCGCCCAGGCCGAGCGGGCGCTGCCCCAGCGGGGTGGCGAAGGTGTTGTCCGCGATCACCAGGCCGCCGACGGCGTGGGTCGCCTCCGCCAGTGCCGGCAGGTCCGCCACCTCCAGCATCGGGTTGGTGGGCGACTCCACCCACAGCACCGGCTCGTGGCCACCGTCGGCCGAGGCCTGCACCGCCGCGACGACCTGCGCGGTGTCGGCGATGTCGACCTCGGTGACCCTCACCCGGGAGCGCTCGGCCAGGTGCCGGGCGGCCACGAGCGAGGCGTGGTAACTGTGCCGGGGGATGATCACCTCACCACCGGCGGGCACCAGGTCCAGCGCCGCGGAGATCGCTCCCATCCCGGAACCGAACACCAGGGCCGGCAGGGCGGCCTGCTCGAGAGCGGCGAGCGCCTCCTCCAGCGGCAGCCATGTCTCGGTCCCCAGGCGGGCGTAGACCAGGTCCCCGGAGTCGGGGGAGCCGGTCGAGACGTAGGTGGAGGAGAGGACCACCGGCGGGTTCACCGGCGCCTGCTCCTGGCGGGCCGGCCGGCCCGCGGTCACGGTGCGGGTGTCCGGGTGGAGGTGGGGCTCGTGGTTCTCGGTCACGGTCCCCGAGCCTACGCGTCGGCGCCGGGAGGTGGTGTTGCCGTACGCTGGCGCTGATGAGCGAACGTACCCGTGTGGCGATCCTGTTCGGCGGTCGCAGCGATGAGCACCCTGTCAGCTGTGCGACCGCCGCCGGCGTGCTGGCCGCGATCGATCGCGACCGCTACGAGGTGGTGCCGATCGGCATCGCCCGCACCGGCGAGTGGATCCTCGCCGCCGACGATCCGGCGCGCTGGCAGATCACCGGCCCGACCCCTCCGCAGGTCGAGGCCGGGGACGGCGACCAGGTGCTGCTGCCGATGGACTCCTCCGGTGACGTCGTCAGCTACGGGCCCGGCTCCGGCTCCGCGCCCGCGCTGCTGGGCCAGGTGGATGTGGTGCTGCCGCTGCTGCACGGGCCGTTCGGAGAGGACGGCACCCTGCAGGGGATGCTCGAGCTCGCCGGGCTGCCCTACGCCGGTTCCGGGGTCCTCGCCTCGGCCGTCGGCATGGACAAGCACTACATGAAGATCGTCCTGGCCGGCGCCGGGCTGCCGGTGGGGCCCTACACGGTGATCACCGATCGTGCCTGGCGCACCAGCCGCGAGGACGCGCTCGCGGCCGTGGACGCCCTGGGGTGGCCGGTGTTCGTCAAGCCGTGCCGCGCCGGGTCCAGCATCGGCATCTCCAAGGTGGACCGGCCCGAGGATCTGGCCGCCGCCGTCGAGGCCGCACGCGAGCACGACCCGAAGGTGATCGTCGAGGCGGCGATCGTCGGGCGGGAGATCGAGTGCGCCGTGCTCGAGGGCCGCGACGACGCCCCGCCGCGCACGACGCTGCCGGGGGAGATCCTCGTCACCGACACCGGCCACGGGTTCTACGACTACCAGGCCAAGTACTTCGACGCCGACGGCGTCACCCTCGCCTGGCCCGCCGAGGTGGGCGAGGCGACCACCGCCGAGGTACGCGCCCTCGCCGCGCAGACCTTCGACGCCCTCGGGTGCGAGGGCCTGGCCCGGGTGGACTTCTTCGTCACCGCCTCCGGTGTGGTCGTCAACGAGATCAACACGATGCCCGGCTTCACGCCGTTCTCGATGTACCCGATGATGTGGGAGCGATCCGGCCTGGCCTATCGCGATCTGATCACCGAGCTGATCGAGCTGGCACGCCAGCGCCGCACCGGCCTGCGCTGAGGTTCAGAGGTCCTCGAGCGCGAGGCACGAGCGCTCGGCGCCGATGAGGTCGACCGCCTCGCCGATGTCGACCAGCAATGTGGTCGGGTCGGCATCGGAGGCGTTGCCCACGCGCTCCACCGGCACCGTCAGTTCGATGGCGGGCACGCGGCCGTAGGTCGTGAACCGCCACCCGCTGTCCACATCGCCGATCTCGTTGACCACCCAGTCCACCGAGGTGCCGTTCGCGGCCTCGGCCGTGATGCACCGGTCGGTGGTGGGCCCGGGCGGGGCCACCCCGCATCGGAAGGTGATCGCCGGATCCTCCCCCCAGGCGGCACTGGCCTGGGAGGTGGTGGACCGGCGCTCGGCTGCCGCGAGCTCCTCCGGCAGCGCGCGCAGCACCTCGGCGCACACCGGTGCGCTCGCGGTGGGGGCCGGGGCCACCTCCACCGTGGACTGGCAGGCGCCCAGGAGCGCGACGGCGATCGCCGCCGTGGTCAGGGCGGTGGCGCGGCCGCGCCGGTGGGTGGGGGAGTCGGGCACCCCTCCACCGTAATCGGTGCCGGCTCTGGGTAGGCTCGGCGGGTGCATCAGGTCGAACGGGTCCAGGATCTCACCGAGGACGAGCTGCTGGCCCGGGTGGTGCCGCGGCTGCCCGCAGGGACGGGCCGGGTGGTCGGGCCCGGCGACGACGCGGCCGTGGTCCTGGCCCCGGACGGCCGCTTCGTGGTGACCACCGACGTGCTCGTGCAGGACCGCCACTTCCGCCTCGGTTGGGGCACCGGGGCCGACGTGGGATGGCGTGCGGTGATGCAGAACCTCGCCGACGTGGCCGCCATGGGCGCCCGCCCGACGGCGATCGTCACCTCGCTGGTGCTGCCGGGTGACCTCGAGGTCGCCTGGGTGGAGGACTTCGCGGACGGGATCGCCCAGGCGTGCCGGCGCCACGCCGTCGGGGCCGAGGGCGGCGACCTCTCCGGTGGTCCGGTGGTGATGGTGGCGATGACCGCGCACGGCGATCTGGACGGCCGTGCGCCGGTGCGCCGGGACGGCGCCCGGCCGGGTGACCGTCTCTGTCACGCCGGCGTCCTGGGACGGGCAGCAGCCGGGCTGGTGGTGCTGGAATCGGGTGGCTCGCACGCGCCCGGGGCGGGGGACGCCGTCGGGGCCTTCCTGCGGCCGCAGCCACCGGTGGGGGCGGGGGCGCAGGCCGCCGTGGCGGGTGCGCGGGCGATGATGGACGTCAGCGACGGGCTGTTGCGTGACGCCGGGCGGATGGCGCGGGCCAGCGGGGTGGTGCTGGACCTGAGCACGCAGGCCCTCGCCGGCGACGTCGCGGCACTGGAGCCGCTGGCTCGCACCTTCGGCCGGGAGGCCGGCGACTGGGTACTGACCGGCGGCGAGGACCACGGCCTGCTCGCGGTCTTCGGCCCGGACGGACCGCTGCCCGAGGGGTTCCGGCAGATCGGCGCCGTGGCCGCGGGGGAGCCGGGTGTGAGGGTGGACGGACGGTCTCCGTCCACGACGACCTCGGGCTGGGACCACTTCGCCGGCCGATGAGTCTGTGATCGGGGTCACAGTCGGCGTATCGTGAAGTATGCGTATCTCAGAAGTGATCCGTCGTAAGGGTGCTGCGGTCGTCACCGTCCCGCCGCAGGCCACCGTGGCCGACCTGCTCGCCGTCCTGGACGACCGCAACATCGGGGCCGTGGTCGTCTCCGAGGACGAGGGTGCCAGCGTGGCCGGAATCGTCACCGAACGCGATGTGGTCCGGCACCTGCACGCGCGCGGGGCCGGGGTGCTCGAGGCCGCCGTGGCCGAGGTGATGACCGTCCACGTGCACACCTGCGTCCCTGAGGACGAGCTCGAGGTGCTGGCGCGGACGATGACCGAGCACCGGATCCGGCACCTGCCGGTGGTGGTGGACGGCAAACTGGAGGCGATCGTCTCCATCGGGGACATCGTCAAGCACCGGCTGGACGAGCTGCAGAGCGAGCGGGACTCCCTGGTGGACTACGTCTCGCACTGACGTGCCGCTGCGGGCGTGCTGACACGACGAGGCCCCCGCCACCAGTGGCGAGGGCCTCGTGCGAGGATGCGCGATCTCAGACGGCGCGGGTGACCTTCCCGGCCTTGAGGCAGGAGGTGCACACGTTCATGCGCTTGGGCGTGCCGCCTGAGACGGTGCGCACCTTCTGGATGTTCGGGTTCCAGCGCCGCTTGGTCCGGCGGTGGGAGTGCGAGATGCTGTGGCCGAAGCTCGGGGCCTTGGCGCAGACGTCACACGTAGCAGCCACGGTGGGTCTCCTCTAGGTCAGTGCTCGCCACGGGTGAAGCGGCAGGGTCTGTGAAGGGCTCGGCCGGTCGCCGCGCGGGCGGGCCGGAGCGCATGCCCAGGAAGGGCAACCAGAGCAGAGTACTCCAGGTGCCGTGCCCGGCTCAAACCGGAGCGAGGCCGCCGTCGTGTTCTGCCGCACACGCAGGGATGTCCGGGCGTGCGGATACCATCGCCATGGTGGCAGACGTAGACGACGAGCACGCCGCGGAACAGCTCACGCGGCAGTTGGCGCGCGCCGTCGGGGAGAAGACCGCCAAGGCCCTGGCCGGCGTCGGGGTCCGCTCCGTCGACGAGCTGTTGCGCCACTTCCCGCGCCGCTACCTCCATCGTGGCCGGTACACGCGCCTGGCCGACCTCGTCCCCGGTGAGCACGCCACCGTGATGGCCGAGGTGGCCGAGATCGAGAGCCGCCCCGCCCGCAATCGCCGCCTGCACATCGCGACGGTGACGATCACCGACGGCACCACGCGGTTGCCGCTGACGTTCTTCGCACGCAATGCCGGGATGGTCACCCACCTGCGCCGCCAGCTGCCGATCGGGGCCTCGGCGATGTTCTCGGGGCTGGTCTCGCTCTACCGCAGCGAGCTGCAGCTCACCCATCCCGAGTACGAGCCGCTGGGCGAGACTGCCGATGAGTCGCTCGTGCAGGCACGGGTGAACCGGCCCGTCCCGGTCTACCCCGCCACCGCGAAGCTGCCCAGCTGGAAGATCGCCAAGGCGGTGCGGATGGTGCTGGACCCGATGGCCGACGCCGATGTGCCGGAGTGGTTGCCGCAGGAGGTGGTCCAGCGGCGCAGCCTCCCACCGGCCGGCGCGGCCCTGCGGATGATCCATCTGCCCTCGGTGGATCAGGAATGGCGGGACGCCCAGCGCCGCTACCGGTACGAGGAGGCGTTCATCCTCCAAACCGCCCTCGCCCGCCGTCGTGCGGACATCGCCGCTCACGACGCCACACCCCGGCCGAGCCGAGCCGGAGGGCTCATGGACGCCCTCGACGCCCAGCTGCCGTTCGAACTCACCAGCGGTCAGCGCACGGTGGCGGAGGAGATCGCCGCCGACCTCGCTGCCGCCGAACCCATGCAGCGACTGCTGCAGGGTGAGGTCGGCTCGGGCAAGACGGTCGTTGCGCTGCGGGCGATGATGCAGGTCATCGATGCGGGCGGGCAGGCGGCACTGCTGGCCCCCACCGAGGTGCTCGCCCAGCAGCACCACCGATCGATCAGCGCGATGCTCGGTCCGCTCGCCGAGGCCGGCATGCTCGGCGGGGCGAGCGATGCCACCCGGGTGGCCCTCATCACCGGCTCCATGGGCGCCACCGCCCGGCGCCAGGCGCTCGCAGATGCGGCCTCCGGCGCCGCCGGGATCGTGATCGGCACCCATGCCCTGCTCTCGGAGCAGGTGCAGTTCGCCGATCTCGGGCTCACGGTCATCGACGAGCAGCATCGGTTCGGCGTCGAGCAGCGTGACGCGCTGCGTTCGAAGGGCCGGACGATGCCGCACCAGCTCTTCCTGACCGCCACGCCGATCCCACGGTCGGTGGCGATGACCTTCTTCGGCGACGTCGACGTCTCGACCCTGCGGGAGATCCCGGCCGGGCGCCCCGGCGTCCAGACCTTCGCCGTCCCCGCCGACAACCCGCGCTGGTTGACCCGCACCTGGGAGAAGGTCGCCGAAGAGGTCTCCCGGGGTGGGCGGGCCTATGTGGTCGCCCCTCGCATCAGCTCCTCCGTGGTCGAGGACGACGACGCCCCCACCCCGGTCACCGCGCTGCGGGCCACCGATGCGGTGGCCGGCAAGGATGCGGCCAACGTCGAGGACACCTTCGCCACGCTCGGCCGGGACCGCACCCTCGCCGGCACCGCGCTGGGAATGATGCACGGACGGCTGTCCACCGAGGAGAAGGACCGGGCGATGGCCGACTTCGCGGCCGGCCGCACCCCCGTGCTGGTGACCACCACCGTGATCGAGGTGGGCGTGGACGTGCCGGAGGCCACCGTGATGGTCATCCTCGACGCCGACCGATTCGGGATCTCCCAGCTGCACCAGCTGCGCGGACGGGTCGGACGCGGCAGTGCACCGGGGACGTGCCTGCTGGTCAGCTCGGCCGAGCCGGGCACCCCCGCCTGGCAGCGGCTGCAGGCCCTGGTGGCGAGCACCGACGGCTTCGCCCTCGCCGAGCAGGACCTCGAGCAACGCCGCGAGGGGGATGTGCTCGGCGCCGCCCAGTCCGGGCGGGGTAACTCGCTGACGATGCTGCGGGTGGTCCGCGATCGTGACCTCATCGAGCAGGCACGCGATGATGCCCGGGGGCTGATCGCCCACGACCCGAACCTGGTGACGCACCCCGAGGTGTTGCTTGCCGTCACCCGCCTTGTCGATCCCGACCACGAGGAGTATCTCGACCGTGCCTAAGCGCAAGTCATCGACGCCGTCCCTCATCCGCGCCTCCGGGGTGAGCGTGGGCTACGGCTCCACCATCGACAGCGCGGTCTGCCCGCCGATCAGCGTCGAGCTTCCCGCCGGTGGTGCGCTCGCGATCGTGGGCTCCAACGGCACCGGGAAGTCGACCTTCCTGCGGGCCGTGGCCGGCCTGCTCGATCTGCTCGGTGGTTCGATCCAGGTGCTGGGACGGCCGGTGGACGAGCGCACCCAGCGCTTCCGGGCCCAGGTGGCGGTCGTCCTGGACGAGGACTCCTACCTCCCGGCGCTGACCGTGCGCGAGCACCTGCTGCTCACCGCGCGCGGTCACGGGATGGATCAGGTGACCGCGCGCGTGAACGAGGCGATCGAGGAGTTCGGTCTCACCGCCCGCCAGCACGCAGCGCCCACGGCGCTCTCCTCCGGGCAGCGACGCCGGCTGCTGCTGGCCGCCGCGTTCGTGCGCCCGCGTACCCTGCTGGTGCTGGACGAGCCCGAGCAGCGGCTGGACTCCGGGATGCGCGACCGGCTGGCGGCGCGGCTGGTCACCGAGCGCCGCAGCGGTGGCGGGGTGGTGATGGCCACCCACGATCCGGTGCTGGTGCGCGAGGTGGCCTCCACCGTGGTGGTGCTGGCCGAGGATCAGGTCCGCGTGGTCTCCGCGGAGGCCGGCGCCCAGGCGATCGAGGCGATGTGAGCGAGCAGATCAGCCCAGGGAGGCTCCATCCCGAGCAGGCCGACCCGGCGAACTGGGCCACCGGCCGGCAGCTGCGCCGGCTCACCCGTGATGCGACCGAGGCCCATACCGGCGGCAGCTTCATGGAGGCCCTCTCCGAGGTCTACTCGGTGCTGTTCTCGATGGCCATCGCCCTGGCCGTGGCGCTGGGGGCGGTCCAGGCACTGAACGCGACCCTGGCCACCGGCCCGGAGGAGGCGACGCTCGACCCGACCTGGCTCTCCCTGGTGGCGGCGCTGATCGTCGTCGGTGGCATCGTCGGACTGGCGGCGCGGCTGGGACCGGTCGGGATGGGCGGGGGCCGGGCCACCTGGTGGCTGACCGCGCCCGCTGACCGGCGCGGTCTGCTACGGCCACGGTTCGTGCTCGTGCCCGTGCTGGGCGCCGGGGTGGGTGCGGCTGGTGGGGCGCTCGCGTTGTTCCTCGCCGACGGAACGCCGGCCCAGATCCTGTGGGGAGTGGCCGCCTTCGCCGCCGGGGGAGCGGTCCTGGCCCTGACGACCACCGCCGGCCAGGTGCTGCGCGGGAACCGGAAGGAGCGCCGGGTCCGCCCGGCGATCCTGGTCGGGGACCTGCTCATGGCCGCCGGGCCGCTGCTCGGGGTGGTGGTCGCCCTCGTGCGCCCGCCCGCGCCCGCGTTGCTGGACTTCACCGCCTGGCCGGTGGTCGCCGCAATACTCGCCGGGGCCGCCGTCGTGCTGATCGTGTGGGCCGAGCGGAGCCTGGAGAAGATCGCCGGCCGGGAGCTGCGCGCGCGCGGCGCGGTCAGCGCCTACGCCGGGGGTGCGGTCACGTCCATGGACACCCGCGAGCTGGGGCGGGCCCTGAGCGTGGTCACTGCCCCGGATTCCCGACGGCGTTCGATCTCCTTCGGGTGGGTGCGTGGCCCCGTGACGGCGATCATGACCGGGGATGCGACCGTCTTCCTGCGCTCGCCGCGGCACGTGATCCAGGTGTTCGTGGCCGCCAGCCTCGGGCTGCTGCCGGTGCTGGCCGGCTGGCCGATCTGGCTGAACCTGCTGGCGCTGATCGTCGGCGGCTACCTGGCGGCGATGGCCACCGGGGAGGGCTCGCGCCGGGCCGAGATGGCGCCGGTGCTCGATCGCCACTTCCCGATCTCGGCGTTCGACGTGCGCAAGGCGCGCGCGATCGTGCCGTTGGTGGTGATGGTCCTGTGGTGCGTGCCGATCTTCGGGCTGTGGGGAGCCGCGCACGGGCACCAGGTGGGGTGGATGATCTTCGGTCTGCTCTGCGCCCCGACGTTCGCCGCCGGTGTGGTCCGCGCCGCGTACCGCAAGCCGCCGGACTGGAACAAGCCGCTCGTGAACGGCCCCGCCGGCCCCGTCGCGCCGGGGGTGATGCTCGCCTTCGCGCGTGGCCCGGACCTGGTGGTGCTGGCGCTGATCCCGCTGGTGATCGCCGCGATCGCGATCGGCCCCGCGCCGATCCTGCTGTTGCTGCAGGCGAGCACCTCCGCGCTGGGCTTCGTGGTCGCCACCCGGGTACGGGATGAGACCAAGCCGAGCTGGATGGAGCAGGCGCAGGCCGAGCAGGAGCGCCAGCAGCAGGAGAAGGCACGCCGCAAGGCCGGGCGATGACACGACTGATCGCCGGCAGTGCGGGCGGGCAGCGCCTCGACGTGCCCCCGGTCGGTACGCGGCCCACCAGCGACCGGGTCAGGGAGGCGATCTTCTCCCGGCTCGACCACCTCGGCGTGCTCGAGGGCACCCGGGTGCTCGACCTGTACGCGGGATCGGGGGCGCTGGGTCTGGAGGCTGCCAGCCGGGGTGCCGCCCGGGTGACCCTGGTGGAGTCCGGACGCAGCGCCGTCGGGATCTGCCGGACGAATGCGCGCCGCACCGGGCTGGCCGACCGGGTGGAGGTGGTGGCTGCGCCGGTCGAGCGGTACCTGGGTGGTCGCCCGCCTGCGGCGGGCTACGACGTGGTGCTCATCGACCCGCCCTATGCGGCTGCTATCGAGGACGTGCTCTCGGCGCTCAGCGAGCCCGGGTGGCTCGCGCCCGAGGCGACGATCGTGCTCGAGCGCTCCACCCGGTCACCTGCCCCGGCCTGGCCGCCCGGCTGGTCCGACGACGGCACGAAGTCCTACGGCGAGACCAGCGTCCACTACGCGCTCGTGCCCTGAGTTCCGGGCCCCGGGAGCGGACACCGGCGCACCCGCCCGGCTCACTCCTCCGGCCCTCCCCGGGCCGAATATTTGACCCCTTCTCGGGTTCGACCCTGACTTTCGGGCCCGCGGAGCGGTGGTCAGCGAGTCCAGGGAGCGCCGAGCTCGGAGAACGTCGCCAGCTCGGTCGCCACCCGCCGGCACCACTCGTCGACGCCATCGATCACCCGGTAGGAGTCCGGTCCCTCGCCCACCTGGGTGAAGCAGTCGGCCGGGATCTGTGCCGGGTCCTCGGCGGTGCGGACCGCCTCCAGTACGGACATGAATGCGCCCGTGTCACGCACATCGGCGAGCAGCGGCGTGCCCTGCTGCAGATGATCGAGCAGGTTGACGAACAGCCCCGTGCGCCCGACCTCCTCCGTCTCCTCGTGATCGGCCGTGCGCACTGTGAGCACATCGGAGGTGTACTGGAAGTCGATCGTGCCCTCGGTACCGTGCACGAGTACGCGTGGCCACACCTCCGGCTCCTCGGCCGCCAGGGTCAGGCCCATGGCGATGGGGGTACCGGAGGTGGTGCGCAACCGGACAGCGGAGGTGTCGTCGGCCTCGATGTCGTTGGCGTGGAAGAGGTCGACGACCACCTCGGCCACGTCCTCCACCCGGGAGCACCCGGCGATCCGCAGTGCCGAGGCGACCGAGTGGGCCAGCGGATTCGTGACCGCGCCGTCGACCACCTCCACCCCGTCCAGGCGGCGTTGACCCGCCCACCGGGACCGGTCGTAGTAGCTGCGGGCCCGGCGCCACAGGCCGTAGCCGCCGATGCCCTGCAGCTCGCCGATCCGCCCGGACTCCACGATCTGGCGGATCCGGTCGAACGCGTGCGAACCGAAGCTCTGGAAGCCCACCTGCACCACCAGGCCGGTCTCGTCGCTGACACGGACGAGCTCGCTGAACTCGGCCATGGAGGCGGTCGTCGGCTTCTCCAGCAGCACGTGCGCGCCGGCGCGCATCGCGCGGACCGCCAGCGGCAGGTGGGTGTGGATCGGGGTGGCGATGGTGACCACGTCCGGGCTGACCTCGGCGAGCAGGCTGTCCAGGTCCGGATAGACCGGGGTGCCTGGGGGCAGGTTGACTGCACCCTCGCCGCCGCGCGGGTCGGCCACCGCCACCAGCTGCGCCCGCCCGGCCTCGACGAGCTCGTTGATGTGGCTCAGGTGCTGGGAGCCGTACCCGTGGATACCCACGACGGCGAAGGTGGTGCTCACGCGAGCTGCTCCAGTCGTTCATAGAGGGCGGTGGCCTCGGCGGTGGTCAGCGCCCGGTCGGCGAGGACCGCCCACAGGTGCAGATCGAGCCGCTCACCAGCAGCGATCGAGCGTTCGGCATCCCAGGCGACGGCCGGTCCTGCGCCGACGTAACCGCTGGTGCGCACGAACCACGGCAGCATCGAATTGCGCGGCTGGGCCAGCAGCAGGCTGACCGGGCCGGTGGAGCGCTCCTGCACCAGGAGCAGCCAGGGGGAGGTGTCGTTGCCGAGCGGGTCGACGTCAGGGCCGTCGGCCACCGTGGCGGTGGTCAGAACGTTCTCGCCCGAGAGCCGCCAGAACAGCCCGCCGTACCCGGCGCCCACCCGGCCCCGGGTGGCGGGGGAGCCGAGTGCGAGGTCCGTTCCGCCGTCGGCGATCAGCTGCGAGTGCCACCGCAGCGCCCAGGCCTCGTGCTCGGGCAGCAGGTCGGCGAGGATCTCCCGCTGCTCGGTGAGCACGTGCGCCCCGGCGCCGTCCACCCACTCCAGCTGCTCGGCGATGCGGTGGTCGCCGGACTCGGTGCGCACCGGCACCTGCCGGCCGTGGTTGTCGAGCATCTCGTAGCCGGTGGGGTGCACGTAGGACTTGCCGCCCCAGAACATGGTGCCGTTCACCTCGACGACGGCGTTGCTCACCCCGTAGTGGTGGGTGTGGTCCTCCGGCAGGATCTCGGTGAGCTCCACGCCGTCGAGGGTGGTCACCGGGTGCAGGTACGGGCGGGGGGAGAGGGTGGGGGCCATGTCCTGGCCGGCTGCGTACCGGGCGACGTCGCGCGCTCCGATGCGCAGCACGGGCTCGCCATCAGGGGCGCTCACGCTGTGCTCCTTGGTCCACGGGAATCGGATGCTCACCTTCGCCTCGCGGAGAAGGTGACTCGCGTGACACCCTATCGGCAACCGCTTACCACCGCGTTGACCGGACGATCGAAGGAGAGCACGTGTCTGCAGACCATCGCACCGCCGTCGTGATCAGCGGGGCAGGCCGCTACGCCGACCCGTGGCACGACTTCGAGGGCACCTCGGCCGCACTGGCCGAGATGCTGAGCGAGCGTGGCCTCGACGCCCGCGTGCTCCGCACCGGCGAGGTCGAGGCCGGCCAGCTCGGTGAGCCGGATCTGATCGTGGTCAACGCCGGTGGCGGCAGCACGCCGGTGGCGCAGTCGCAGGACGCGGAGGATGTGCGCGCCCGTGACCTGCGAGATGCGGTGCTCGCCGCCCTGGCTGCCGGCGTACCCGTCCTGGCCACGCATACCGGGTCGAACACCTTCTACGAGCACGACCAGTGGGCGCAGGTGCTCGGTGGCCGGTGGGTGCCCAAGCCCGAGGTCGAGGCCGGTCGCGCCGAACGTGCATCGTGGCACCCGCCGCGGGGGCCGGCACAGGTGCGCCTCACCGATCGCCTGCACCCGATCACCGCCGGGTTGACCGGCGAGGTCGAGATCGACGACGAGCGCTACACCGACCTGGAGGTCTCCCCGGACTCGACCGTGCTCCTCGAGCACGAGGAGGACGGCCGCACCCACGCGCTGGTCTGGGCCGCCGAGGCAGTTCCCGGCCTGCGCGGCCGTGCGGTCTATGACGCGCTGGGCCACGACGGCGACGCCGTCCGCGCGCGGGTGCGCACCCTGCTGCTCGACCGGGAGCTGGCCTGGCTGCTGAGCTGAGCCTGCCCCGACACAAGGTCCGGGCGCGGACTCAGGGTCTAACCTGATTCCTTGCCTGGATCATGGGTCGGGGCCGCCGGAGGGAGATCGCGTCCGGGGCGGTGGAACCCGGAGAATCGATCAGCATCACCGGCCACGCCTTCATGGACGGATGCGATGACCACGCCGGCAACGGCACCCCCTACGTGACGCAGAGCCCCCTCGACTCGGTCCGTCTCGAGTTGACGCAGGATAACCAGATCGTCGCGACTCTGGACGCCATCGCGATCGAGGACGATGGTTCGTTCGTCACCACGCTCGCAGTTCCCGACTCGCTCGTCGCTGGCCCGATCGTCGTGGATGCGCCAGACGTCGCGGGAGCCGAGCCCCTCGAACTCACCGTCACCGTCCCCTGAATCCCCCGACGGCGCAGGTCAGGTCACCGCGCCCACGTGCCAGGGGATGAACTCGTCCTGGCCGAGGTCGAGCTCCTCGCTGACGGTCTCGCGGCCGGAGGCGACCTCGACGATCATCCGGTAGATCTCCTCGCCGACCTCGGCGAGCGTCGCGGTGCCGTCGACGATCCGCCCGCAGTTGAGGTCCATGTCCTCGTGCATGCGCTCGTACATCGGGGTGTTCGTGGCCAGCTTGATCGACGGTGCCGGCTTGCAGCCCAGCACCGAGCCGCGGCCGGTGGTGAAGCACACCACCGTGGCGCCGCCGGCCACCAGCCCGGTTACCGACACCGGGTCATAGCCCGGGGTGTCCATGAAGGTGAAGCCCTTGGCGGTGATCGGCTCGGCGTACTCGTACACCCCGGCCAGCTCGGCCGTCCCACCCTTGGCGACGGCGCCGAGTGACTTCTCCAGGATCGTGGTCAACCCGCCGGCTTTGTTTCCGGGGGAGGGGTTGTTGTCCATGGTTCCCTCGCCGGCGGCCGTGTAGTTCTTCCACCACTCGATCCGGTCCAGGAGCTTCTGACCGACCTCGGTGGACACCGCGCGGCGGGTGAGCAGGTGCTCGGCCCCGTACACCTCGGGCGTCTCGGCCAGCGCCGAGGTACCGCCGGCGGCGACCAGCAGGTCCGAGGCGTAGCCCAGTGCCGGGTTCGCCGTGATCCCCGAGTAGCCGTCGCTGCCGCCGCAGTTCAGTCCCAGGGTCAGGTGCGCCACATCGGCCGGTTCCCGCCTGGCCTGGTTCACCTGCGGCATCATTTCGCGGATCTTCTCCGCCCCGGCTCGCACCGTGGCGCGGATACCGCCCATGTCCTGGATGGTCATGGTCTCCACGTAGGCACCCTCGGGCAGCCCCAGGCCGTCCAGCAGCTGGTTCACCGCGATCATCTCGCAGCCCAGGCCCAGCACCAGCAGCCCGCCGAAGTTCGGATGGTTGGCGTACCCGCGCAGGGTCCGCAAGAGCATCTGCCCGCCCTCGGAGTCGGGCACCAGCCCGCACCCGCTCTGATGGGTGATCGCCATCACGCCGTCGATGTTCTCGAACTCGGCCAACCCGTCGTGGCGGAACTGGTCCGCGATCATGGTGGCCGAGCTCGCCGAGCAGTTCACCGAGGTGATCACGCCGATGTAGTTGCGCGTGCCGACCCGCCCGTCGGGGCGGTGGTAGCCGAGGAAGGTGCGCGGCAGGTCACGGTCCTCGGGGAAGGTGGGCTGCACCCGCGCGGTCCCGAACTCGTGCTCGCGCTCGCCGGTGTCCATGCCGAGGTTGTGGGAGTGCACGTGTTCACCGGGGGCGATCTCCGCCGTCGCGCGCCCGATCGACTGCCCGTACTTGAGCACCCGCTCACCCTGGGCCACCCCGCGCACGGCCAGCTTGTGCCCCTGGGTGATGGGCGCCGTCGTGCGGAAGGACGGGATGCCCGGCAGGCTGATCTCGAGGCCGGCCACCAGATCGGCCGTGGCGACCACCACGTGGTCCTCCTCCCGCAGGTGCAGGACGGGCAGCTCGGACAGGGCGGGATCGGCAGACACGCAGAGACCTTCGCTTGGGGCGGTTCGTGATCGCCCAGTCTACCGGAGAAACCGGTCTCTCGGGCTCTGCGGTGCCCTCCTGCGGCGCCCGGAAGGTAAGTTGTCCGCCGTGACCACTCGTATCGCTGTGTGCCCGGGATCCTTCGATCCCGTGACGCTCGGGCACCTGGACATCGTGCGCCGCGCGCGGAGCCTCTTCGACGAGGTCGTCGTAGCCGTGGGCATCAATGCCGGCAAGGCGCCGCTGCTCGACGCCGAGACGCGGGTGCGGCTGTTCACCGAGGCCGTCGCCGGCCAGGACGGCGTCCGGGTGGTCCGGATGCCGGGCCTGCTCGCGGACCTGTGCACCGAGCTCGGCGCCGCCGCCATCGTCAAGGGCCTGCGTGGGGGAGCCGACTACGACGCCGAGCAGCCGATGGCGCTGATGAACCGGCACCTGAGCGGGGTGGAGACGGTGTTCGTGACCGGCGCTCCCGAGCTCGCGCACGTCTCCTCCAGCATGGTCAAGGATGTCGCCCGGTACGGCGGCGACATCGCCGGACTGGTCCCGCCCGCCGTCAGTGATGCCGTCCACGCGGCGATCTCGGCACCGCCCCCGAAGGATGGACGCTCATGAGCAAGGCCGCAGAACAGGGCGAGTCGCTCGTCGCGATCCTCGAGGAGCTCGCCGATCTGGTCTCCTCCGCTCGCTCGATGCCGATGTCGGCCTCGGTGCTGGTCAACCGCGCCGAGGTGCTGGAGCTGATCGATTCGGCCACCGGGGTGCTCCCGGACCAGATCACCCGGGCCGACTCCGTGGTGGCCGACGCCGATGCCGTGCTCCAGCGCGCCCGGCGAGAGGCGGCCGCGATCGTGGAGAAAGCGCAGCAGCGAGCCGAGGAGCTCGTCTCACGCGAGGCGGTCGTCGCCGCTGCCGACGAGCGCGCCCAGAACATCGTGGCCGAGGCCAAGGCCTCGGCCGAGAAGCTCTCCCGGGAGGCGGACGACTACTGCGACCGCCAGCTCGCCCAGTTCGAGATCGATCTCAACTCGATCTCATCCCAGGTGGCGGCCGGACGGGCACGCCTGATGGAACGCACCCGGGGCCGCAGCGGTCCGTCGGAGGCAGCCGGCGACAACGACAAGGAGACGACCGGCACATGACCCACTTCCAGATCTCCACCCGCGACCTGGGCCGCCGGCCCGGGTCGATGCGCACCCACACCCTCGACGCGCCGGTCGCGGAGCCGATGGGTAACGAGGTGATCGCCGTACGCGCCGGGCGCGAGGTGGCGCTCGACCTCCGCCTCGAGTCCGTGATGGAGGGTGTGCTCGTCACCGGCACCGCCTCCGCGGTGGCCGAGGGGGAGTGTGTGCGCTGCCTGACCGAGGTGGTCGTCGACATCGATGCCGACATCACCGAGCTTTTCGCCTACCCGGGCACGCAGGACACCGACCAGCTGGGCGAGGACGAGGACCCGCTGCCCGAGCTCGACGGGGAGACGCTCGATCTCGAGCCCACGGTGACCGACGCCGTCGTGCTCTCCCTGCCGTTCCGGCCGCTGTGCCGCCCGGACTGCCCGGGCCTGTGCCCGGACTGCGGCATCCGCCTCGACGAGGCCGAGCCCGGTCACGCCCACGAGGACCTCGATCCGCGCTGGTCGGCCCTGGCGGCGCTCGCGGGCGCCGAGGGTGACCAGGACGCCGAGGGCGCCGAGGACGAGACCGACGAGACCGACCAGCAGGAGCGCGAGAGGTGACCGCCCGCGCCCTCGACGAGCTGGTCGAGGCGCTGGGCATCGAGGTCGACCCGGAGCTGCTCGTGCTCGCCCTGACCCACCGCTCCTTCGCGCACGAGGCCGGGGGCATCCCCACCAACGAGCGCCTGGAGTTCCTGGGCGACTCGGTCCTGGGTGTGGTCGTCACCGAGCACCTCTACCGCACCCACCCCGATCGCGCCGAGGGTGATCTGGCCAAGATGCGGGCCGCCACCGTCTCCCAGCGGGCGCTCTCGGCGGTGGCACGCGAGATCGGGCTCGGGCAGTACCTGCTGCTCGGACGCGGCGAGCAGGGCACCGGTGGGCACGACAAGGACTCGATCCTGTGCGACACGCTCGAGGCCGTCATCGGGGCCGTGTACCTGTGCCACGGGCTGGAGCCGACCCGCGCGTTCGTCCAGCGGCTCGTGGGCGCGCGGCTCACCGACGCCGCCGGCCTGGGGGCCGGGCTGGACTGGAAGACCAGCGTGCAGGAGCTCGCGGCCGAGCGCGGGCTGGGGGCGCCGGTCTACCGGATCGAGGCGACCGGCCCCGACCATCAGCGTCACTTCGTCGCCACCCTGGCCCTCGACCGCCAGGACTGGGGCGAGGGTGAGGGTTCGTCGAAGAAGATCGCCGAGCAGCGCGCCGCCGAGAACGCCTACCGGGCCCTGGAGGCCGCCGGCGGCGGCGAGGCCTAGTGCCCGAGCTGCCCGAGGTGGAGACCGTGCGGTCGGGCCTGGCTGCGCATGTGCTTGGCCGGCCCGTGACCGGGGTGCAGGTGCTGCGCGAGCGGGCCGTGCGCCGTCAGGAGGGCGGAGCGGCCGAGCTCGCGGCGCTGCTCACGGGCAGGACGTTCACGGCCGCGGTGCGCCGCGGCAAGTTCTGCTGGCTGACGATGGCCGGCCCGGACGGTGAGCCCGAGGACCACGCCCTGCTGGTCCACCTGGGCATGAGCGGGCAGATGCTCGTGCGGGACGAGGTTCCCGACGGCGCACCTCACCCGCACCTGCGTGTGCACCTCTCCCTCGCCGGCGGCCCCGATCTGTGGTTCGTGGACCAGCGCACCTTCGGATACGTCACCGTGGCCGATCTGGTGCCCACCCCCGACGGCGGCCCCGGTGGTGACGCCGGAGGCGCCCCCGTGGCGGGGCTGCTTCCCGATGCCGTGGCCCACATCGGCCGGGACCTGCTCGATCCGGTGCTAGCCGAGCCGGCCGCCCGGGCCGCGCTGAACCGGCGGGTGCGGCGGGGACGCCGCGGCATCAAGACCGTGCTGCTGGACCAGACGGTGACCTCGGGCATCGGCAACATCTACGCCGACGAGGCGCTGTGGCGAGCGGGCGTGCACTACGCCCGGCCCGCCGACCGGATGCGGCCGGGCATGGTGGCGTCGGTGCTGGAGGCCGCCGAGGAGGTGATGCGCGAGGCGCTCGTGGCCGGCGGGACGAGCTTCGACGCGCTCTACGTCAACGTCAACGGGGCTTCGGGCTACTTCGACCGGTCGCTGGCGGTCTACGGCCAGGCGGGCCGCCCGTGCCCGCGGTGCGGGACCGCGATCGTGCGGGAGGCGTTCGCCAACCGGTCCTCGTTCTTCTGCCCGAGGTGCCAGCGCGCGCCGCGGTGAGGGCTCGGGCGGGCCGCTACCGCGGGCGCCGGTCGTCGGTGGTGAAGCCGTCCCGAGCGGAGCGGTCCTGCACGGTCTCGAGTTCCTGGAAGAAGGTGACCTGCCACCCGGCCGGCCCCTGGACCCGGGCGTTGATGGTCTGGAAAGGGGTGCGGGTGGCCGGAGCCAGCGTCGCGGTGCCGTGCTCGGCGACCGAAGCGACGGCGCTCTCGGTGTCATCGACCTCGAGCGCGATCCGGAGCGTCGGCTGCTGGGACTCGGGGACGCCTTCAATCGCGTCGATGGCTCTCACGTGGGCGGGACTCGCGAGCTCGATCGTGGCGGTCCCGGCATGCAGGATCGAGACGCGATCGTCCCCCTCGGTGGCGAATGCGGGCTGCTCGGGCATGCCGAGCACATCGCGGTAGAAGTGCACTGCCTCATCGAAGTCGTCGGTCTCGATGATCAGGCGGAGCTGGCGGGGAGGATTCGTCGGTGTCGTCATGGCGCTCATCCTGGACGCTGACATGGGTGTCAGGGGCAAGTCCCCAGCGGTCACGCCACTGCTCCAGCCGGAGCAGCTCGGCATCGATCGCCCGCTTCTCGCTGGTCAGCCGTTCCCGGGCCGAGGTCAGTGCCTGGCCGAGGAGCGCGGTGTCCTTGACGGGGGCGGTCAGCGCAGGAAGGAGTTCGCGGATGACCGAGCTGCAGAACCCGGCGCGGAACAGCTCCTGGATCTCACCCACGATCGTCTCGTGCTCGGTGCCGTAGATGCGCTGGCCGGCCGCGGAGCGGGAGGGCGCGAGAAGGCCCTGATTCTCGTAATAGCGCAGGGAGCGCACGCTCACCCCTGTGCGTCGCGCGAGCTCACCGACTCTCATGGGCCCATCATGGCTGACGCCGCCCGTCGGCGGCCTGGTCGCGGGCCCGGCACCCAGACTGCCGGACCCGCGGCCGGACCGCCGACGGGCGATCAGGAACCGGTGATCAGCGGTCCACGCGGGCGCTTCCACCACCGGCGAGCTTGAGCACCTCGGCCTTGGTGACCATGGTGGTGTCGCCCGGGGTGGACATGGCCAGGGCGCCGTGGGCTGCCCCGTACTCGACCGCCGTCTGGATCGGCTCACCCTCGAGCAGGCCGTAGATCAGGCCCGAGGCGAAGGAATCGCCGCCACCGACCCGGTCGAGGATCTCCAGGTGCTCGCGGTGGGTGGCCTCGGCGAAGCCCTCGTCCCTCGACCAGGCGATCGCGCCCCAGTCGTTGTCCGAGGCGGTGTGCACGGTGCGCAGGGTGGTGCCGATGACCTGGAAGTTCTCGTACGTCTGCCCGGCTTCGGTGATCATCGCCTTGAAGCTGTCGATCTCCAGGTTGTCGAGGTTGTCCCCGGTGCCCTGGACCTCGAAGCCGAGGGAGGCGGTGAAGTCCTCCTCGTTGCCGATCATCACGTCGATCAGCGGGGCGATGGCCTTGTTGACCTCCTGGGCCTTGGCCTGGCCGCCGATGGTCTTCCACAGGCTCGGGCGGTAGTTGAGGTCGTAGGAGACGACCGTGCCGTGCTTCTTGGCGGCGGTGACCGCCTCGATGACGACCTCGGCGGTCGACTCCGAGAGGGCGGCGAAGATGCCGCCGGTGTGCAGCCACCGCACGCCGAGCTCGCCGAAGAGGTGGTCCCAGTCCACCTGGCCGGGCTTCAGCTGGCTGATCGCGGTGTTGCCACGGTCGGAGACGCCGACGGCGCCGCGCACCCCGAACCCGCGCTCGGTGAAGTTCAGGCCGTTGCGGACCTCGCGCCCGATGCCGTCGTAGGGCACCCAGGTGATGAAGGAGGTGTCCACCCCACCGGTGAGCATGCAGTCCTCGACCAGGCGGCCGACCTCGTTGTCCGCGAGGGCGGTGACCGAGACGGCGCGCAGACCGAACGCCCGGCGCAGACCACGGGCGACGTTGTACTCACCGCCACCCTCCCAGACGCGGAACTGGCGGGTGGTGCGGATACGGCCCTCGCCCGGATCCATGCGGAGCATGATCTCGCCCAGGGAGGCGATGTCGTAGCGGCACTCGGAGGCGGGGCGGATGGACAGGCTCATGGGATCCCTCGTCGAATCGGTTGCTGGGTCAGGTCAGGCGGTGGCGAGCGCGACGGCCTCGCGGGTCAGGTCGGTGACCTTCTCGAAGTGGCCGGCGGCGATCTCGTCCCGGGGCACCATCCAGGAACCGCCGACGGCGAGCACGGCGGACAGCGCGGTGTACTCGGCCAGGTTCTTCGGCCCGATCCCGCCGGTGGGCACGAACCGCAGGTCCCCGAACGGTGCTGCGAGCGCCTTGATGGCCTTGGCCCCACCGGAGGTCTCCGCCGGGAAGAACTTCACGACCGTCAGGCCCTCGGCCAGGGCCGCCTGCACCTCGGTGGCGGTGACGGCGCCGGGCAGGGGCAGCACACCGCGCTCGATGCAGCGGCGCACCACCGGTTGGGAGAAGCCGGGGGAGACGACGTAGGAGGCGCCGGCGTCCACGGCGGCGTCGACCTGCTCCGGTGTGAGCACCGTGCCGGCCCCGATCAGCATGTCGCCCCGGGCACTCATCGCCTTGATCGAGTCCACCGCGGCAGCGGTCCGGAAGGTCACCTCGGCCACGGGGAGGCCACCGGCCACGAGGGCCTCGGCCAGCGGAGCGGCGGAGGCGGCGTCGTCGAGAACGACGACGGGCACCAGGCGGGCGGCGCCGATGCGCTCGAGCATCTCGGGGGACTGCGCTGTCATATCTCTCCTTGTGCGGTCGCAGGACCACAAACGTTTGCAGTGATGTAATTGCCGATCACGCTAACATGAGTGGCCTCGGGTCGACAATGATCCACAAACGTTTGCAGAAGGGTGCGCATGCCGACGACGCTCCGGGACGTGGCCGATGCCGCCGGCGTCTCCATGGCCACCGTCTCGCGCGCCCTGGCGGGCTCCACCGTGGTGGCCGCCGGTACGCGCGAACGCGTGCGGCGCCTCGCCGAGCAGCTGGACTACCAGCCCAACCGGGCGGCCCGGCAGCTGGTCACCGGGCGCGGGCAGGCGATCGGTCTGGTGGTGCCGGACCTGCAGAACGCCTTCCACGCCTCGGTCGCCACCGGGGTGCAGCGGCGGGTGCGCGATGCCGGGCTGAACGCGATGATCGCGGACACCGATGAGGATCCCGGTCGCGAGCTGGAGGTGCTCGGCCAGCTGGCGATGGTGTGCGAGGGTGCCGTGCTGGCCTCCTCCCGCACCACGGACGCCGAACTCGCCGAGGTCGCCGGCCGCACCCGGGTGGTCCTGGTGAACCGGGTGCTGGACGGGGTCCCCGCCGTGGTGGGTGACAACGCCGACGGCATCACCCAGGCGCTGCGGCATCTCGCAGCCCTCGGACACTCCCGGATCGGCTACGCCGGGGGGCCGGCCACCTCCTGGTCGGATGCGCGCCGCCGGGAGGGTCTGCAGGCGGCGGTCGGCGCCGGGATCGTCGGCCCGGACACGGTGGTGGACCTGGGATCGTTCCGCCCGGGTTCGGCGGGCGGGATCGCGGCGGCCGATCAGGCGCTGGCCCGCGGGGTGAGTGCGGTACTCGCCTTCAACGACCAGCTCGCCCTGGGGATTTTGGGCCGCCTGGCCGACCGGGGGATCGCGGTGCCGCAGCGGATGAGCGTGGTCGGCTTCGACGACGTCCCGGTCGCCCGGCTGCTCGCGCCGCCACTGACCACGGTCGCAGTACCGGCGCTGGAGATGGGAGCGGCGGCCGTGGATCTGCTGCTCGGCGCCGAGCCGATCACCCGGATCCTGCCGGTGGAGCTGCAGGTGCGGCGTTCCACCGCGGAGCCGCCCGCGGGGTGAGCGACTCCGCCTGACCGGACCGACACGGCTGCGTGGATCTGCGGCAGCATGTCCCCGCAGATCACGCATGACGGTCGCTCCGGTCACCGACGCCGCGGTGCCGGACCCCAGTAGGCTGGGAACGTGAGTGATCCGGTCCGCGTCCTGATCGTCGACGACCACGAGATCGTGCGCCGCGGCGTGGTCGACGTGATCGACATGGCCGACGACCTGACCGTCGTCGCCGAGGCCTCCACGGTGGCCGAGGCCATCCAGCGGGCCGAGCTGACCCGCCCCGATCTGCTGCTGGTCGATCTGCAGCTGCCCGACGGCACGGGTGTGGACGTCATCGACGGCGTCCGCGCCGCGCTGCCCGACGTGCGCGCCGTCGTCCTCACCTCCTTCGGGGACCCGCAGGCCCGGTCCGCCGCCCAGGCCGCCGGCGCCCAGGCATTCGTGCTCAAGTCCGTGCGCGGCGGCCAGATCCTCGAGGCGGTGCGCGCCGTGGCCGCCGGCCGGACGCTGCTGCGCGAGGTACCCGCCGAACCGCGCGCCGACGACCCGTTCGAGCTGCTCACCCCCTCCCAGCGCCGCATCGTGGAGCTCATCGGCGACGGCCTGTCCAACCGGGAGGTGGCCGAGCGGCTCGGCGTGGCGGAGAAGACGGTCAAGAACCACGTCACCTCACTGCTGGCCACGCTCGGACTGCAGCGCCGCACCCAGGTGGTCGCCTGGGTCACCGGCCGGCGGCGGGACCAGGACCCGCAGTGGCGGCACGCCCCGACCTGAGCGCCGATTACGCTCGAACCATGCCCGAACACACCAGCGAAGCCCCCGAGGACAGCACGACCCTCGCCGCCGCCGTGGCCGGCGTGATGCCGCAGGCGATCTCCGATCTGAGCGAGCTCGTCTCCTACCGCTCCGTGCAGGACGCGGCCGTGGAGGACCCCGAGCAGTGCCGCCTCGCCGCGCAGTGGGTCCGCGACCGGTTCATCGAGCTCGGCCTCACCGACACCGACCTGGTGCCCACCCCCGACGGCAGTGACGCCGTCATCGGTCACTACGAGGGCCCGCCGGGCGCCCCGCGGGTGCTGCTCTACGCCCATTACGACGTCCAGCCGGCGCCCGCCGAGGGCTGGCACACGGACCCGTTCACGCTCACCTTCTCCGAGGGCCGCTACTACGGCCGCGGCGCGGCCGACTGCAAGGGCAGCGTGATCAGCCACCTCACCGCGCTGCGCGCCCTACGGGACACCGGCTCCGAGGCGTATCCGGTGTCCCTGACGGTGGTGATCGAGGGCTCCGAGGAACAGGGCACCGGTGGCCTGGAGCAGTACGTGGCCGCCCACCCGGAGGAGTTCGCGGCCGACGTGATCCTCATCCAGGACACCGGCAACGTGAAGGTCGGCCGGCCCACCCTGACCACCGCCCTGCGCGGCATGGTGGACGTGACCGTGCGCGTGGACTCCCTCGCCGGGCAGCTGCACTCGGGCGCGTTCGGGGGTGCCGCGCCGGATGCGCTGGCTGCCCTGATCGCCATGCTCGCCTCCCTCAAGGACGAGCGCGGCAACACCACGATCGACGGGCTCGACGCGACCGGCACCTGGCCCGGGGCGCCCTACGCGGAGGCCGACTTCCGCACCGATGCCGGGATCCTCGAGGGCGCCGAGGTGACCGGGTCGGGAACCGTGGCCGACATGATCTGGGCACGCCCCGCCGTCACCGTGCTCGGGATCGACGCGCCCGCCGTGGTGGGGTCGGTCCCGGCGATCCAACCCAGTGCCGCGGCCCGCGTGAGCCTGCGGGTGCCGCCCGGCACGGACACCGCCGAGGCTGCCGAGAAGCTGCAGGCGCACCTGCGCCGCGCCGCCCCCTGGGGGGTACGGGTGAGCACCGAGCTGGTCGGCCAGGGGGCGGCCTTCGGGGCCCGCACCGACACGGCGGCGTTCGCACTGCTGGAGCAGGCGCTCACCGACGCCTTCGCTACGCCCACCATCACCGCCGGGCAGGGTGGGTCCATCCCGTTGACGGCGGCCCTCGCCTCCGCCCAACCCGATGCCTCGATCGTGATGCTCGGCCTGAGCGACCCGGCCAGCCAGATGCACGCCGCGAACGAGAGCGTCCATCCCGGCGAGCTGGAGCACATGGCCACCGGGGTGGCGACCTTCCTGCGCCGCCTGGGTCGGCAGCGCTGAGGCACTAGCGCCCCTCGAGGGCGGCGCTCCACTGCAGCCGCGTACCGCCGTCCGGCCCCGGCTCGAGGGTGCACCGGCCGCCGTGCCGGCGGGCCCGCCCGGCCAGGTTCGCCAGGCCGGAGCGGCGCGCGACGGACAGATCCGGCCCCACGCCGTCGTCGGCCACGGTGACCACGAGCCGAGCGTCCTCGCCGGTCGCGATCGTGACCGTGACGTACTCGGCCCGGGCATGCCGGGCCGCGTTGGCCAGCCCCTCGCGCACCACCGCGACGACGTCGTCGGCCAGGTCCTCCTCGACCCGCGCCAGGTCCGCGCCCGTGGTGAGCCGCACCTGCAGGCCCAGTGCCGTGCGAGCGTGGGCGACCTCGCGTTCGAGCCGGTCGCCGAGCGGGAGGTGTTCGTCCTCGGCCCGCAGCGCATGCACGATCCGGCGGATCTGCCCGACCGCCTCGTCCACCCCGTCCAGCGCGCTCTGCAGCTCACCGGCCTGCGCGGGATCGAGCCGCTCCTGCAGGTGCCCCAGCCGCAACCCGGTGGCGAAGAGCTGCTGGATCGCCAGGTCGTGCAGGTCACGGGCGATACGGCTGCGCTCGGAGAGCAGCTCGGCCAGGTTCTGCGCCTGCCGCGCCTGGGAGAGCGTGATCGCCAGCGCTGCCTGCCGGGCGATCGACTCGGCCACGGTCAGCTCGTTCTCGGTGAACTCCACCGCGCCGGTGCGGCGCAGCAGGATGAGCACACCGAGGCCCTCATCGCCGGCCATCAGCGGCGCATACAGGGAGGGCCCGTACCGGCCGAACTGCGGCACCCGCAGGTTCCGGGCGCGGGCGAAGGAGTCCACGATGATGCCGTAGCCGTCGCGCAGGACCGTCATCGCGCGCCCGTTCGGCGGCATCACGATGCCGACGAGGTCACCCACGGGATCGCCGTCGGCGAACTCGATCACCCAGTCCGAGCCGACCCCGGGCAGCACCAGCACCGCGGTGTCGGCCTCGGCGACCTGCCGCACCCGGCGTGCGATGAGCGCGAGGGCGTCCTCGATGTCGGCCCCCGAGAGCAGGGTGGTGGTGATCTCCTGCCCGACGGCGAGCCACCGTTCGCGGGTGCGCGCCGCCTCGTAGAGGCGTGCGTTCTGCACGGCGATCCCGGCAGCGGTGGCGAGCAGCCGGACCCCGGCGGCGTCCTCGTCGGTGAACGGGGCCGACTTGCCGGCCACGTAGAGGCGTCCGTGCACCTGCCCGCGTACGCGCACCTGGACCCCCAGGAAGCGGGCCGTGCGGGGATGGCCCGGCGGCAGGTCCGCGAACCGCGGGTGGTCGACCAGATCCTCCAGCAGCAGCGGCTCGGTGCCGATCGCCTCCAGCACCTCCACCCCGTGCGGATGCGTGAGCAGCGCCTGCACGTGCGGGGCATCGCCGGTCTCGATGTGGGTCTCCACCTCCCCGGCCGCGTCCAGCACCCCGATCGCGGCGTACGGGGCGCCGGTGAGGTCGGCCGCCGCCTCGACGACGGTGTGCAGCACCTCCTCCAGGTCCAGGTGTGAGGTGACCGCGAGCATCGCCTGCAGCATCTCGGTGGGTGCGGTCCTCATCGGACCAGTCTCCTCGATGCGCCGAGGCGGAGCACCTCATCGGCGGCGCCGGTGCCCCGTTCGTCGTGGGTGATCAGCAGCACGCCGCGCTCGCGGCCGAGGGTGAGGATGTCGCGCTGCAGGGCCAGTGCGGTGGCGGCGTCGAGGTGCTCGGTGGGCTCGTCCAGGATCAGCAGCGGGGCCGGTGAGCACAGCGCCCGGGCCAGCAGCAGCCGGCGGCGCTCGCCGCCGGAGAGGGTCTCGGCGCTGACGAGGGTGTCGAGCCCGTCCGGTAGGGAGGAGACGAGGTCTTCCAGTCCGACCCGGGCCAGCACGTCCCACGCCTCGTGCGGGCCGACGTCCCCCCGTGCCACGCGCAGGTTCTCCAGCACGGTGGTGGCGAACAGGTGCGCGTCCTCAGGGGTGTAGGTGAGGACGTCGGGAGCGGTGGCGCCGCCGTCGATCTGCAGGGTGCCCGCGACCGGCCGGAGGAGCCCGGCGAGGGTGAGGGCGGCGGTCGTCTTGCCCGAGCCGCTGGGGCCGAGGAGCGCCACGGCCCGGCCGGGCTCCAGGTCCAGGTCGATCGGGTCGGCGACCGCGCGACCCTCCCATCCGCACACGAGACCGCGCGCAGACACGCGTGGTGCCGCGTTCTGTCGCTCGGCGGCCGCGGGAAGCGACGATTCGGGGCAACGCGCGGCAGCCTCGAGCAGGTCGGTGACCCGCCGCGCCGCCGCGGCCGAGCGGGTGATCTGGATGGCCGCCGCCGGCAGCACGGCTGTCGCCTCGAACGCTGCCATCGGGGTGAGTACCACCACGGCCAGCTCGACCGGTGCGAGTGCCCCGGACGTCATCGCCGGTATCCCGATCACGAGTGCGGCGACCGTGGCGATCCCGGAGGCGAGCAGCCCGATCCCGTGCGCGAGCGCGGCGGGGGCGGCGGCGCGGTCCCGCGCCCGCCGCAGCCCCTCCTCGGCGAACTCGAGCGCGTGGCGGGCACGGTCCATCCGGCCCTGCACCTGCAGCTCGGTGGCGCCGTCGAGGATGGTGGTGGTGGCCACGGTGACCTCCCGGCGCTGGTGCGCGGCCTCGATCTCGGCGAGCCGCGCTGCGCGGGCGGCGAGGGCCGGCGCGAGGATCCCCGCCAGCACCAGGCAGGCCGCCAACACCAGCGCGACGGCGGGGGAGAAGGCCCCGACGAGTCCGACGCCCGCTGCCGAGACCACCGCGGCGACGGCGGCCGGCAGCAGCCCGCGTACGAGCACGTCCCCGAGGGCGTCCGCGTCGGCGCCCAGGCGGGTGAGCAGATCGCCGCGGCGCAGGCCCAGCACCGCCTCGGTGCGCCCGGTGGCCAGCGAGCGGTAGAGGCGCTCGCGCAGGGCCGCGACCCCGCGCAGGGCCACGTCATGGGAGGCGAGGCGGTCGAGATAGCGGAACAGGCCGCGGGAGATCCCCAGCGCCCGCACCGTCACCACGGCGATCGTCAGGTCCAGCACGGGCGGCATCTGGCTCGCGCGGGCGATCAGCCAGGCGGAGACCGCCGTCAGGCCCACCGCGGCGGTGAGGGTGAGCACCCCCCAGGCGATGGCCACCACGGCACGGCGGGGCGAGATCTCGAGCAGCGGCAGGACCGTCCGGACGGCCCGCAGATCCGCGATCAGTCCTCCAGGGGTCCGAACGTCAGGGTCGGAACCGAGAAGGGGTCGAATATTCGGCCCGTGGAGGGGGGCCGACGAGCGGCCACGGCGGCCCGGCCCGGCGATCACGGGACCCGCTCCTCGGCCCGTACCGGGATCAGGGCATCGCAGGCGGCGATCAGCTCCGGCCGGTGCGCCACCACGACCACTACCCGGCCCGCCGCCGCGGCGTGCCGCAGCACCGCCACCAGCTCGGCCTGCGCCGGCCCGTCCAGATGCGCCGTGGGCTCGTCCAGGGCCAGCACCGGCGCCGGGTCGAGCAGCGCGCGGGTGAGCGCGAGCCGCTGCCGCTGCCCGAGCGAGAGCCCCCAGCCGCCCTGCCCGATCCGGGTCTGCCATCCCTGCGGCAGCGAGGTGAGGACCTCCGCCAGTCCGGTGGCACCCGCCGCCTCCGCCACCCGGGGATCCCGCTCCGGATCGTCCAGCCCGAGGTACTCGGCCACCGTGCCCGGTTCGATCACCGGCCGCTGGGGCACCCATGCCACCTGCCGCCACCACTGCTCGGGGGCGAGCTCGGCCACCGAGGCGACGCCGTCCGGGCCCACCACGAACACCTGACCCTCGTCCGGGGCGAGGGCGCCCACCAGGGCGAGCAGCGCCGTCGACTTGCCGGACCCGTTCGGGCCGGTCAGGCCCGTGATCCGTCCCGCCTCGGCCCGCCCGGTCAGTCCGCCGGGGGCGGCGTAACCACGCTCCCCGGCACGTACGGTGACGGCGTCCCACCCGATCGCCTGCACCGCGCCGGGTGTGGAGGCTGTGCCGCGGGCAGGCGGGTCCGCGTCGAGCACCGCGTGCACCCGCTCGGCGGCGGCCAGGCCGTCGGCGGAGGCGTGGAAGTGCGCGCCGACCTGCCGGATCGGCAGCAGCGCCTCCGGCGCGAGCACGAGCACCGCCAGGCCCGCCTCCAGGGTCACCGAGCCCGCCACCAGCCGCAGGCCCACCCCGACGGCGACCGCGGCCACGATCAGGCTGGCGAACAGCTCCAGCACGGCCGAGGAGGCGAACGCCACCCGCAGCGTGGCCATCGTGGAGCGGCGCGAGGCCTGGGCCAGCGAACGCACACGTGCGGCCGGCCCCAGTGCCCGGCCGAACGCCTGTAGCGTCGGCAGACCGGCGAGCAGGTCCAGCAGCTGGGCGCCGAGACGCTCGGACTCGGCCAGCCGGCGCCGGGCGTAGGCCTGGGTGACCACGCCGATCAGCCACATGAACACCGGGATCACGGGCAGCAGGGCGGCCACCGTGAGAGCCGCCGTCAGGTCGAGGGTGGCCATCAGCACCAGCACGGCGGGGGTGAGGATCGCCGCGAGCAGCAGCTGGGGCAGGTAGCGCACGAAGTACGGCTCGAGGTCGTCGAGACCCCGGGTGAGCGTGGTGCGCACCTCGCTGCCGTGAGCGGCCAGCCAGCGCGGCCCGAGCGCGGCGGCGCGGGCGAGGACCTGGGCGCGCAGTTCGGCGATCACCCGGGTGGCACTGCGATGGGCGAAACGCTCGCCCGCCGCGGCCAGCACCGCGCGGAGCACCACCAGTCCGGCGACGCCGGCCACCGCGGGCGCGGCATCGGCCCAGGTCCCCTCGCCCTGGATCACCGGTGCGAGGGAGCGGGCGAGGAGGACCGCGGTGGCGAGCACGCAGGCGGTGGTGGCCACCGTGAGCACGGTGGTGAGCAGCACGTACCCGCGGGCGGCGCGTGCCCGGGTCAGCAGCCGGGGGTCGAGTGGTTTCATCGCCGCGACGGCGTGGTCCCGGCCCGGCCGGGCAGGCCCGTGTGCGGGGGGATCACCTCGGCGGTGAGCCGCTTGCGGAAGACCCAGTAGGTCCAGGCCTGGTAGCCGATCACCAGCGGGGTCAGGAATCCGGCCACCCACGTCATGATCGTCAGCGTGTACGGGGTGGAGGAGGCGTTCGCGATCGTCAGCGAGTTCGCCGGGTCGTTGAGGGCGGGCATCACGTTCGGGAAGAGCGAGCCGAAGAGCAGCGTGACCGCCGCGGCGATCACCAGCACGCTGGCACCGAAGGCCCACCCCTCACGCCGCGCCCGGGTGGCACGCAGGACGGCCACGAGCCCGGCGGCGGCTGCGGCGACAGCGGCCCAGGTCCAGAGGTGGCCGGAGTGGGCCAGCTGGGTCCAGATGGCGAAGACCCCGGCGACCCCCGTCGTCGGGACGGCGAGCACGGCTGCGGTCCGGCCGGCGCGCTCGCGCATCGGCCCGGCGGTCTTGAGGGCGATGAAGATCGCTCCGTGGGTGGCGAACAGCAGCGTGGTGGTGGCCGCGCCGAGCAGGGCGTAGGGGGAGAGCAGATCGAGCAAGGAACTGGTCATCTGGTGATCGGGCGTCAGCTCGACGCCGCGTACCAGGTTCGCCAGCGCCAGCCCCCACAGCACCGCCGGGGTCCACGAGCCGAACGTGATCGCCCAGTCCCACCGGGCGCGCCAGATGTCGTCGTCGATCTTGCCGCGGAACTCGAAGGCCACGCCCCGCACGATCAACGCCACCAGGATGAGCAGCAGTGGCAGGTAGAACCCGGAGAACATCGTGGCGTACCACTCCGGGAAGGCGGCGAACATCGCCCCGCCCGCCACCAGCACCCACACCTCGTTGCCGTCCCAGACCGGGCCGATGGTGTTGATGATCAGCCGGCGGTCGGTGTCGTTGCGGCTCAGCGGGCGCATCAGCATCCCGACGCCGAAGTCGAACCCTTCGAGCACGAGATAGCCGAGCCAGAGCACGGCGATGAGCAGGAACCAGAGCACGGGGAGGTCCATGGCTGTCCTCAGTAGGCGAAGGAGAGGGGGGTGTCGGTCCGATCGGCATCGCCGCCGCCGCCGTCGCTGTCGGTGTCGTCATCGGTGGTGTCCCGGGTGGCGGGCGGTGAGGTCGCGGCGACGCCCGCGGCCGCATACCGGCGCATCAGCCGGAACCAGACCACCGCGAGCACCCCGTAGATCGCGGTGAAGGCGGCCGTGGAGGCGATCACCTCACCGGCGGGCACCGAGCTGGACAACCCGTCGGCGGTGAGCAGGCGGATGGCGTCGACCCCGCCGGGACCGGTGTTGGGCACCACCACCCACGGTTGCCGGCCGGTCTCGCGGAAGATCCATCCGAAGGAGGCGGCCACGAACGGCATCGGCAGGGCGAGCAGGCACAGCCGCGCGAACCAGGGGTTCTGCGTGAGTCGGCCGCGGCGCAGCAGCCACAGACCCGCCGCGGCGAGAGCGGCGCTGAAGGCGCCGAAGCCGATCATGAACCGGAAGGACCAGTACGTCAGCGCCAGGTTGGGCTGGTAGTCGACACCCTCGCCGTAGGCGGCCTCGTACTGGGTCTGCAGCTCCTGCACACCGGGCAGATAGCCCTCGAAGTCGCCGGTGCCGAGGAAGCTGGTCAGCCCGTTCACCGTGACCACGTGGTGCACGCCCTCGCAGGAGTTCGACAGGTCCCCGATGGTGAGGATGGAGAACGCGGCCCCGTGCTCGCCCTCGCAGAGGGCCTCGGCCGCGGACATCTTCATGGGCTGCTGCTCGTACATCAGCTTGGCCTGCCAGTCGCCGCTGGCGGCCACGCCGGCGCCGGAGAGCAGGATCGTGACCATCCCCAGGATCGCGGCGGGCCGGTAGATCTGCCGGGCACTCGTGCGGTCGCCGGCCCGCACGGCCTTCACGATCCACCAGCCGGCCACCCCGGCCACGAAGGTGCCGGCGACCAGGAAGGACGTGGCGATCGTGTGGGCGTAGGCCGCGAGCAGGGTGGAGTTGGTCAGCACGGCCCCGAAGTCGGTCATCTCGGCGCGGCCGGTGACCTCGTTGTAGGTCGCACCGACGGGGTGCTGCATCCACGAGTTGGCGGCGAGGATGAAGAAGGCGGAGGCGTTGCTGCCGGCCGCGACGATCCAGATGCTGGCCAGGTGCACCTTCCGGGGCAACCGGTCCCAGCCGAAGATCCACAGCCCGATGAACGTGGACTCGAGGAAGAAGGCGGCGAGGCCCTCGATCGCCAACGGCGCGCCGAACACGTCACCGACGAACCGGGAGTACTCGCTCCAGTTCATTCCGAACTGGAACTCCTGCACGATGCCGGTGACCACGCCGAGCGCCAGGTTGATCAGCAGCAGCTTGCCGAAGAACTTGGTGAGCTTGAGCCAGTGCTCGCTGCCGGTGCGCACCCAGATCGTCTGCATGATCGCCACCAGCGGCGCGAGCCCGATCGTGAGCGGGACGAAGATGAAGTGGTAGACGGTGACGATGGCGAACTGCCACCGGGCCAGGTCCAGCGTGTCCACGCGCTCGTCCTCCTCGGATGGGTCGGTGCCCTCACGCTAGGAGCGCGCCGGCCCGCCGATCCGGGACGAAGGTCCCTGGAGCGGGTGCGCCGCCCCGGCCCGGGCGGCCCCGGTGTGCGATACTGCCCGTGGCGACCGGCGTGATCCATACCTGTCGGAAGCCCGGTGACATCAGCACAGGTAGTTGGGGTCATGAGACACGCGCCGCCTCTGGCGGCTTGGCGCGGCTCAGGACCGACCACCCGAGAGCGCCCCCATGGCGTTGGATGGCACTGGCAGACGGTCAGCGCGAGCAACATCGCGAGGCCCGAGCACCCAGGACTTTTACGAGGTGGCCACCAGGTCACCACCGAGCAGGCCCGGGCACCAGGTGGGTATGGCTGGCGCCCGCGGCCAGGGGAACCACCCGTGTCAGACGAGCAGCAGAACACCACCGAGACCACCGAAGACGCCACCACCGCACCGGCCGAGCAGCCGCGCAAGCGCCGCTCCCGCCGGGCCACGGCGCCGGCGATGACACCGGAGGTCGCCGCCGAGGTCGAGGCGACCACACCGGACGTGACGCCGGACGCGGCGCCGGAGGCGAGCGAAGAGGCAGCGCCCGCGGAGGAGCCCACCAAGCCCAAGCGCCGGCGCAAGGCCGCGAATGCCGCTCCCGCTGTGGCCGAGGAGCCCGTGCAGGACGAGGAGCAGGCCGATGACGAGTCCGGCTCCGGTGCGGACGAGGCGGGGACCGACACCCAGGCCGGACCCGCCCCCGAGGCCGAGCCCGAGCAGCCTCCGGCGCGCCAGCGCCGCAGCGGCGGCCGCCGCGCCACCTCGTCCGGGGGGACGCCCGAGCCGGCGCTGGACGTCTTCGCCGCGTTCGGCGTGGCCGCCGGGTCCGCGGACGAGGCCGAGCAGACCGACGAGGCCGACGAGACCGGCCGCCCGGCGATCGACCTCGACCTTCCCGCGCGCGAGGACGGTGCCGTCCGGGCGCCGAGCGCTCGCGGCGGACGTCGGCGGCGCTCCGGTGACTCGAAGAAGACCGATGACGCCGGGAGTCCCGCGACCACCGAGCAGGCAGCCCAGGCCGGCGTGACCGCCGAGGCGGAGCAGGCGGACCAGGCCGATGGCGACGAGGTAGCAGGCACGGCTGAGGACGACTCACCGCGGCTGCCCGCCACGGCGTTGCTCTTCCAGGCCCCCGACGCCTCCCGCGCCCGCCGCCGCCGCAGGGCGGCAAGTGACGGTGGCGCCCCCCGCGCCGGCGTGGCCGAGGAGACCGGGTCCGGGCCGAGCGAGGACCAGCAGCCCGCCGCGGACGAGACCGAGACCTCACCGCGCGACGACGACAGTTCCACCGACAGTTCCTCCGACACCGACGAGCAGTCCGGCGGCGGCAATAAGCGCCGTCGTCGCCGTGGCGGGCGCGGCCGGCGCAAGTCCGGTGGCGGTCAGGGTGGTCAGGACGATTCCGGCGAGGACTCCGGCGAGTCCACCGACGCCGAGGTGACCGAGGGCTCCGCATCGGAAGGCTCCGAGCCGTCGAAGGGCTCGAAGAAGCGGTCCGGCCGTGGCCGAGGGTCGTCCGGTGCGAAGGACGAGGCCGAGGACGAGCAGACACCGGAGGACGACTCCGCCGACTCGGACGAGGACGGTTCCGGCGATCAGGACGGGTCGGGCTCCTCGCGCCGTCGCCGTCGCCGTCGTAGCCGCGGCTCGCGTGGGGGCAACGGCGAGGAGACCTCGGCCAAGGATGAGGTGACCGCCCTCAAGGGCTCCACCCGCCTGGAGGCCAAGCGCCAGCGCCGCCGGGAGGGCCGGGACTCCGGCCGCCGGCGCTCGATCATCACCGAGGCCGAGTTCCTCGCCCGGCGTGAGTCGGTCGATCGCTCGATGGTGGTGCGCGAGCGCGACGGCCGCACCCAGATCGCCGTGCTCGAGGACGACGTGCTCGTCGAGCACTACGTCGCCCGCAAGACCCAGAGCTCGATGGTCGGCAACGTCTACCTCGGGCGGGTGCAGAACGTGCTGCCCTCGATGGAGGCGGCGTTCGTCGACCTCGGCAAGGGGCGCAACGCCGTCCTGTACGCCGGTGAGGTGAACTGGGACGCGGCCGGGCTCGAGGGCCAGCCGCGCCGGATCGAGCAGGCGCTCACCTCCGGTGACTCGGTCCTGGTGCAGGTGACCAAGGACCCGATCGGGCACAAGGGTGCACGCCTGACCGCTCAGGTGACCCTCGCGGGCCGCTACCTGGTGCTGGTGCCCTCGGGTTCGATGACCGGTATCTCCCGCAAGCTGCCCGACACCGAGCGCCAGCGGCTGAAGAAGCTGCTCAAGGAGATCGTCCCGGAGGGGCAGGGCGTGATCGTGCGCACCGCCGCCGAGGGAGCCAGCGAGGACGCGCTGCGTCACGACGTCGAGCGGCTCACCAAGCAGTGGGACGACATCCAGGCCAAGGTCGGCCGCAAGTCCGTCAGCGCCCCGGTGTTGCTCAAGGGTGAGCCGGAACTGGCCACCCGCGTGGTCCGGGACGTGTTCAACGAGGACTTCAAGTCGCTGGTGGTCGCCGGCGACGAGGCGTGGAAGACCATCGCGGAGTACGTCGGTTCGGTTGCGCCGGACCTGCGCGAACGTCTGCACCACTGGACCTCCACCAAGGATGTCTTCGCCGAGCACCGCATCGACGAGCAGCTCGCCAAGGGCATGGACCGCAAGGTCTGGCTGCCCTCGGGGGGGTCGCTGGTCATCGACCGCACCGAGGCCATGACGGTCGTGGACGTCAACACCGGCAAGTTCACCGGCTCCGGGGGCACGCTGGAGGAGACGGTCACCAGGAACAACCTGGAGGCGGCCGAGGAGATCGTGCGTCAGCTCCGGCTGCGTGACATCGGCGGCATCATCGTCGTCGACTTCATCGACATGGTCCTCGAGGCCAACCGGGACCTGGTCATGCGCCGCCTGGTGGAGTGCCTGGGCCGGGACCGCACCCGTCACCAGGTCGCCGAGGTCACCTCGCTCGGGCTGGTGCAGATGACCCGCAAGCGGGTGGGCCAGGGCCTGGTGGAGGCCTTCAGCGAGACCTGCGAGCACTGCAACGGCCGCGGCTTCCTCGTGCACTCCGACCCGGTGGAGTCGAAGGAGAGCTCCAAGTCCAACGGCAACGGCAACGGGAACGGCAACGGCAACGGGTCCGCCGAGGGCGGCTCGAAGTCATCCCGACGGCGCAAGAGCCGGCCCGAGAAGCCTGCGCCCGAGCACGAGGTCGACCCGGAGAAGCAGGCCCAGGTGCGCGCCACCCTCGCGACGATCGCGGCCGCTGCCGCGCACGCGCACGAGTCCGATCACCTGCACGCCGAGGCCGACACCACGAGCGACGCGGGCAGCGGCACGAGCGAGAGCCCGGCCGAGAGCGGTACGCAGACCGAGGGCGCCGAGGTGGCGGCAGAGATCGCTGCCATGGCAGTGCACGCGGCGGAGGCCGAGGCCGTTCAGACCGAGGCGACCGAGGCCGTCCAGCAGGAGGCACCGCAGGCCGCCGCGCAGGAGCCCGAAGGCACCCACGAGGAGCAGACGGAGCAGGCGGACACCCCGACCACCGGCTGAGGCCCCTCAGGGCGGGAAGGTCCGGGCGAGGCGTCGCTCCCGGATCCAACGCGCGAGCACCGGGGTGACGGCGGCGACGGCGAGGATCAGTAGTCCCGCCGTCGCCACCCGCCAGCCCAGCAGCGTCAGCGGCGCCGTGACGAGCGCCCAGAAGGCGAGGATCAGCAGACCCGCGGACGCCGGCCCGCGCGAGCGGGCCGCTGCCGAGGCGGAGCCGTCCGCGAAGACGTCGTCACTCGCGCTCAGCCGCTCGGCGTGGACGTCCGACAGGCTCAGCCCGGCCTCCCGGGCGAATCCGGCGAGGCCGGTCAGATCGCCGTCGGGCACCCAGGTCGCCAGCGGAAGCACCACCCGCCACTCACCCGCCCGCCCCGCCAGCGCCACGGCCCACGGGCCGGTCTCATCGCTGAGCCGCTGCACGGCCACCACGCCCGGCTCTGGCTGACCGGGCCCGGACAGCCACGCCTCGTGACCGCCCGGGCCACGCACGGCGATGTCACGCCCGTCGAAGACCAGCGCGGCCCGCGTGGCGAACGCGCGGCTCACCCCGGCGGAGGGCCCCGGCCGGTAGAGGGCCACGGGGCGCCACCGGCGCCGGTCACGCAGGCGTTCCAGCGCCGTCCACGCCCACGGCTCGAGCACCGCCAGGACGGCCCACACGGCGCAGAGCCGGATGAACCACGTCTCCGCGAGCAGGTAGGCGCCACCGAGGCCAGCGATCACGATGGCCGCCGACGCCGGGGCGCGCAGGACCAGGTTGACCGGCGAGGCGGGGCCGGTGTCACCCCGCCAGCGCTTGTGCCGGCGCAGGCGCCGCTTGTACGCCGGCGCGGCCCGGGCGGCGAGGCCGCGATAGGGCTGCAGGTGCGGCGCCGGCCGGATCAGATCGACCACCGGCGGCGGATCGAAGCCGGGGGAGCCGGGCGCCTCGGAGCCCGGGTGCACCACGGCACCGGCCGGCATCCTCGCCTGCTGGCCGCGCGTACGGCGCATGGTGGCGCTCTCAAGCGAGCGGGCGCTGGGCGGGTGCAGCACCCCGCGCCGTAGCTCCACGCCGAGCAGCGCCAGGCCGGCGCTGATGCCGGCCACATCCAGGCCGCGCACGAGCAGCTCCCGGGCGCGCAGGTGCTCGCTGCCCGGGAGCATCGCCCGCTCCTGGGCCAGCAGGTACTCCGGCTGGGCGAGCCAGTCCGCGACGGCGATCGCGCCGAGGCTGTACCCGGAGGCGGAGCAGAAGTGCAGGACGCCGAGCTCATCCCAGCAGGGCGTGCGGCGGTACCGCTCGGCCGGGTCGTAGGGCATGAGCACCTCCCGTGGCGCCGCCGGTGCCACGTGGACGGCCATCGCCATCGGTTCGGAATCACCGATCACCCGGGAACCGTCCGCGCCGAGGATCTCCACCCGACCGGGCGTGAAGATCACGCGCGCCTGCCGTGCCCAGCGCCGCTGCGGCGCCGCCCGTGGGGCCGACCGTAGCTCCACCCGGCCCAGGTCCGGCGGCACCGGTGGCATCGCCGGGCGTTCGAAGTCCCACACCGCCGCGGTGAAGACGTGGGTGAGATGTTCGGCCGCGGTCGCCGCCTCGGCCATCGCCCCCGCGCGCATCACCCGGTGCAGCCCCCCGGCCGGCGCCTGCGATCCGGACAGGTGCGCGGCCGCACCGGCGAGGTCCCGGCTGACCGCCTCGAGTGCATCGGCGAACCCGTAGACCGGTTCGTCCTCGGCCCGCAGGGCCGGCGGGCGGCTCCCCACCGGTCCCTCGTGCGCACTCGCGCGCTCTCCCCACGAGGGCAGGGTGGGCAGCGCCAGCGCCGAGCGCTCGGCCTGGCTGAGCTGCCGGTGCGCCAGCTGCCCGTGCCCCCGCCGCAGGGAGTCGGTCAGCTCGGTGAATCTCTCGCGCAGGCGCTGCTGGTCCTGCGGAAGCACGGTGAGCAACTCGTCCACGGCCTCGCGCGCCCGCAGCACGCTCTCGCGGGCACGCTCGAAGGGGTCCCCACCTTGGGCGACGAGCAGCTGGGTGGCCGTGTGCGGCCGGGCCGGGTGCAGCGGGGTGTCGGTCATCGTGGTCACAAACTAGCGCTCCGAGCGGGCCGGTCAGTGGTCAGGGCGAAGGCAGCAGCCTCGGCTCCCAGCGTTCCTCCTGCACCTGCCCGGAGCTCTCGCGAACCACGCGGTAGGCGGCCGGCCCGCGGCGTTCGGCGACCACCTCGCTCAGCGCGGTGCCCTCGTAGACCAGGCCCACGCCGTCGTCGGTGCAATGGGTCTCACCCAGCACACCCGCGCCCACCAGCTCGTGCACGAGCGGGCGACGGCGCGACTCGCTGTCGTAGTGCACGCCGTTGGCGTAGGGCAACAGCCCGAGCCCGTCGGTGACCGGGCGCAGGCCTGGCCCGAAGGAGTCGGTGGTGCCACCGGTGAACCAGCAGATGGACCCGGCGCTGACACCGGCGAGCACGACACCGGCCTGCCAGACCCGCCGGAAGATCTCGTCGAGCTGGTGCACGCGCCAGACGGCGAGCAGGTTGGCCACGGATCCACCATCGACCCAGACGACGTCCTGCGCGAGCAGGTGGGCCTCGACGTCGGCGACGTTCGGCATCGTGAACAGGCGCAGCGCGGAGACGTCGAAACCGGCCACCCGCCCGGCCTCGTGCATCGAGGCGATCCGCCAGTCCTGATCACCATGCGCGGTGCCCAGGTACGTCAGCCGCGGGGTGCGGCCGTGGACGCCGGAGCGGTCGACGGCGTGGTGGACCAGGGCGTCGAACTCCAGCCGGCTTCGGTGCCCGGGGCGGTAGCCGCCCGAGGTGGCCACGATCGTGGGGGTGGAGGCAGGCACGCAGGACTCCTGGACTCGTACGGGGGTGGGGTCGGGAGCAGCCTACGATGGCCGGTCGGCTCAACCGGCCCGCACGAGGCCCAGGTCACGTGGGGCGGTTTGCCGTTCGGGGGATGAGTCGCGTAATCTGGGGCGTCGGTGCGTGAGTACCGCCTCCCGTGCGCGCCTACGGTGGCGCCGGTCGCTGATTTCGAGCATGACAGTCGGCAGCCGAGTAGCGCTTGCACACGGGCGCCCCCAGCAGTCTGACGACAGAGATGAGCAAGAACGTGGTGTACGCGATCGTGAAGGCCGGCGGCCGGCAGGAGAAGGTGTCCGTCGGCGACATCGTCGTCGTGGACCGGATCTCCGGGGACGCTGGCGACTCCGTCGACCTCCAGCCCGTGCTGCTCGTCGATGGTGACAAGGTCACCTCCGACGCCGGTGCGCTGGCGAAGGTGACGGTGACGGCGGAGATCGTCCGGGCGGACAAGGGCCCGAAGATCACCATCCTCAAGTACAAGAACAAGACCGGGTACCGCAAGCGCCAGGGGCACCGCCAGAAGCTGACCCGCCTCAAGGTCACCGGCATCAAGTAACCGCCGTTCCCGTCAGGGACCAGCGGCCAGGGACACGAACGAGAAAGGGTCACCCATGGCACACAAGAAGGGCGCCAGCTCCTCCCGGAACGGGCGCGACTCCAACGCCCAGCGGCTCGGCGTGAAGCGCTTCGGCGGTCAGGCCGTCAAGGCCGGCGAGATCATCGTCCGCCAGCGCGGCACGCACTTCCACCCGGGCCAGAACGTCGGCCGTGGTGGCGACGACACGCTCTTCGCCCTGCAGCCGGGCGCGGTCCAGTTCGGACAGCGCCGGGGCCGCAAGGTCATCGACGTGGTCGCGGCCGAGGTCTGAGCAACGTCTCGACGGCGGGGGCACAGCGGCTGAGTCGCTGTGCCCCCGCCGTTTTTTTCATGACGGCGCACGGTCGCTCCCGGCAGCGTCGGTAGTCGGTAGTCAGTACTGAAGGGAACACCATGGCGAACTTCGTCGACCGCGTCGTGCTGCACGTGCGCGGCGGTGACGGCGGGCACGGCTGCGCATCCGTGCACCGCGAGAAGTTCAAGCCGCTCGGCGGACCGGACGGGGCCAACGGCGGCTCCGGCGGGGATGTCGTGCTGGTGGTGGACCCGCAGGTGACCACCCTGCTCGACTTCCACCACGCCGCCCACCGCCGGGCCGAGAGCGGCACCCAGGGGATGGGCGACATGCGCACCGGGAAGGTGGGCCAGCCGCTGGAGCTGGCAGTTCCGGATGGCACGGTCGTCAAGACCCCCGGCGGGGAGGTCCTGGCCGACATGGTCGGCGCCGGCACCCGGTTCGTGGCCGCCGAGGGCGGCCGGGGTGGTCTGGGCAACGCCGCCCTGGCCTCACCCAAGCGCAAGGCGCCCGGCTTCGCCCTGCTCGGTGAACCCGGGCGTGAGCGTGAGCTGGTGCTCGAGCTCAAGACCGTGGCCGACGTCGCCCTCGTCGGCTACCCGAGCGCGGGCAAGTCCTCCCTGATCGCGGCCATCTCCGCGGCGCGCCCGAAGATCGCCGACTACCCCTTCACCACGCTGGTGCCGAACCTGGGCGTCGTGCAGGCCGGGTCCGAACGGTTCACCGTGGCCGATGTGCCGGGCCTCATCCCCGGCGCCAGCGAGGGCAAGGGACTGGGTCTGCAGTTCCTGCGTCACATCGAGCGGTGCGCGGTGATCGTGCACGTGCTCGACTGCGCCACCCTCGAGCCCGCACGCGACCCGATCAGCGATCTCGACGTGATCGAGGCCGAGCTGGCCGCCTACCAGGCCGACCTCGACGTCGGTGACGGGCACGTGCCGATCGCCGAGCGCCCCCGACTGGTGGTGCTCAACAAGATCGATGTGCCCGAGGCGCGTGAGCTGGCCGAGATGGTGCGTCCCGAGCTCGAGGCCCGCGGCCTGCGGGTGCTGGAGATCTCCACCGCCTCCCACGAGGGGCTCCGGCCGTTGACGTTCGCCCTCTCGGAACTGGTGCTGGCCGCCCGCGCGGCGGCGCCGGTGGCCGAGGCGACCCCCACGGTGCTGCGGCCCCGCGCGGTCGATGACGCCGGCTTCACCGTCACCCGCCGTCAGAGCGACCACGTCTACTACCTCGTGCGCGGGGACAAGCCCGAACGCTGGGTGCGTCAGACCGACTTCGCCAACGACGAGGCCGTCGGCTACCTGGCCGACCGGCTGGCGCGGCTCGGCGTCGAGGACGAGCTCTTCAAGGCCGGCGCCGTGGCGGGCGACGAGGTGGTGATCGGCGATGGCCCGGACGGCGTGGTCTTCGACTGGGAGCCGACGATGGCCGTCGGTGCCGAGCTGCTCGCCGGTCCCCGCGGCACCGACCTGCGCCTCGAGGAGCACCACCGGCCCACCCGGGCGGAGAAGCGCGAGGCGTTCCACGGCAAGATGGACGCCAAGGCCGCAGCCCGGGCCGAGCTGTGGGCCGAGGGCGAGGACTCCGCGCCGGTTCGCTCCGGCGACCCCGACGGGAAGGGCGACGGAGGCTCGGCGTGAGCCCCGCCGTCGCCGACCGGGCGGCCTTCGCCGACACCTCCCGGGCCGCGCGGATCGTGGTGAAGGTGGGTTCGTCCTCCCTCACCGACGCCTCCGGGCGCCTCGACGTGGGGCGCCTGACCGCGCTGGTCGATGTGCTCGCCGCCCGGATCGCCGACGGCGGCCAGGTCACCCTGGTCTCCTCCGGCGCCATCGCCTCGGCCCTGACCGTGCTCGGCCTGACCGGGCGGCCACGCGACCTCGCGACCGCACAGGCCGCCGCCAGCGTGGGCCAGGGACTGCTGATGGCGCACTACACCCGCGCGTTCGCTGCGCACGAGCGGCACGTGGGGCAGGTGCTGCTCACGGTCGAGGACGTGGTGCGGCAGGGGCACTACCGCAACGCCCGGCGTGCCCTGAGCCGGCTGCTCGACCTCGGCGTGGTGCCGATCGTGAACGAGAACGACACGGTCGCCACGCACGAGATCCGGTTCGGTGACAACGACCGCGTCGCGGCGCTGGTGGCGCACCTGACCCACGCCGACGCGCTGCTGCTGCTCAGCGACGTCGACGCGCTCTACGACGGGCCGCCCCAGCGCCCCGGAGCCCGGCGGATCGCGTGGGTGGGCGGCCCGCAGGATCTGGCGGGCCTGGAGATCTCGGCGCCGGGCAGCGCCGTCGGGACCGGGGGGATGGTCACCAAGATCGAGGCGGCGACGATCGCCACCGGATCCGGGGTGCCGGTGGTGCTGACCTCGGCGGCGAACGCTGCCGCCGCCCTCGCCGGTGAGGACGTCGGCACCTGGTTCGCCCCCACCGGACGGCGTATCCAGACCCGGCGGCTGTGGCTCGCCCACGCCGCCCGCACCCGCGGCCGCGTGATCATCGACGCCGGAGCCGTCCGGGCCATCACGGCGGGCAAGAAATCGCTGCTGGCGGCGGGCGTCATCGGCGTCGAAGGCGGTTTCGAGGCAGGTGACCCGGTGGAGGTCGCCGACGAGGCGGGTGCCGTGGTCGCCCGGGGGTTGGTCGGCTACTCCGCGGAGGAGCTGCCGCAGCGGATGGGCAGACGCTCCGAGGAGCTGGCCCTCGAGCACGGTGAGGCTTCGGTACGGGCCGTGGTGCACCGTGACGACCTGGTGCTCGTGCGGCCTCGCTGACTCCACCGGGCCGGCGGTCGCATCGGCGATGTATCACCCGGGTGCTTGTGCGCTCCTGAACAAGCGTGAAGAGTACTCCCATCATGGATCGATCCGCGCAGCCCACGGTGTGGACCGTGGCAGCCGAGCACTACCGCCAATGGCGGGACGGCTCGCCCACGGCCATGGACGAGCTCGTCCGCTGCCTGACACCGGTGCTGTGGCAGGTCGTGCGGGCCCAGCGCCTCGACGCCGAGACCGCCGCCGACGTCGTCCAGTCCACCTGGCTGGCACTGGTGCGCCACCCCGACGCCATCCGGGACGCCGACGCCGTCGGGGGATGGCTGGTGACCACCGCACGGCGTGAGGCATGGCGGGTGGTCAAGGCCGGAGCACGGACCGAGCCGATGGGCGAGCTGCCGGAGACCGGTCAGGGCGCCTCCGCCGAGCAGGAGGCGACCACGCGGTGGACCGGACGGGTGCTGTGGGACGCCGTCGCGCAGCTGTCGCAGCGGTGCCAGCGGCTGCTGCGGGTGGCGGCCTTCCTGGACCGGCCCAACTACCGGCAGCTCGCCGGGGAGCTCGACATGCCGATGGGGAGCATCGGGCCGACCCGTTCGCGGTGCCTGGCCCGATTACGGACGTTGCTTGCTGCTGAGGGGGTCGACCATGCGTGAGGACGAGGCGCTCGAGGCGCTGCGGAAGATGTGGGAGCGCGCCGATCCGGTGCCGGACGGGCTGGTCGACTCGGTCATCGTGGCCGTGGCCTCCGAAGACCTGGACGCCGAGCTGCTCAGCCTGCGCCCGGTCGAGCTCGCCGATGTGCGCGGCGAGTCCGCGCAGGTGCTGGAGTTCGTCTCCGACAGCCTGACCCTGGTGGTGCGGCTTGGCCAGGAGGCCGACGGCCGGCGCCGGGTGGACGGCTGGGCCGAGGGGATCCGGGAGGTGGCGCTGGTGCATGAGGAGTGGTCACGCACCGCCACGGTCTCGCCTGCCGGGCGGTTCGAGTTCGACAGGGTGCCCGGCGGACCGGTACGACTACGACTGCGCAGTGATGACGGTGCGTATCTGACTCCAGGATTCGAGGTATGAGATGACGGGCTGGAAGCCTCCCGCCGTATGGTCGCGGATCCGCCGCACCGGTGCCGATCCGGAGGCGGGCTGGTCCGGCACCACTTACCTGGGCGATGCGCTGCTGTGCCCGCTCGTCCCCGGCGTCGAGGAGGACCTGGCGGTCCTGGAGGAGGTGCTGGGGGAGCGGCAGTGGTCGGCGAGGATCGGCCAGGCGGTGCTGTACCCACCTGAGCGGGTGAGCGCCGAGACCGGGCTCACCGGCGCCGTCGGACGCCTCCAGGAGAGCTACGGCACGAAACCGGGGGCGGGCCCGCCGGAGCTGCGCGAGGTGTGGAAGCCGCTGTTCGGGAGCGGCCGCCGGGCCGGGCCCGAGGGCGAACCGATCGCCGCCGGCGTGCTCGAGGTGAGGCTGGCCCGCCGCCACGGCAGCCCGGTGGATCGACCGGACGCTGCCGTGGTCCTCAAGGCGGTGCAGGAGCGGCATCCGGGCGCCGTGCTCGGTCTCGACCACCCGCTCACCCTGGGCCCCTTCATCGAGACGAACCCGTTCATCGAGACCAATCCCTTCATCGAGACGAACCCCTTCATCGAGACCAACCCGTTCATCGAGACCAACCCTGCCGGCTCGTACACACGCCCCGGGCTCGGCGGGCGCCAGCCGGTGAGCCTGCCGATCCCCGCGCCGCCCCGCCGCCCCGAGGCCGGCCGCCGGGTGACCGTGGCGGTGCTGGACACCGGGTGCGGGGACCACGAGTGGCTCGAAGGGGTGGTCCGGGTGCCGCAGCTGGCGGGTGCGCCGGTCGGGCGCCACGGGTCTCCCGACCCCGAGCGTGACCCCGCGGGTGGCCCGCAGATCAGCGGGCTCGCCGGCCGTGCGGCTGGGCACGGGACCTTCATCGCCGGTCTGGTGCGCCAGGTCGCTCCCGATGCCGATGTGCTCGCCGTGCGCGTCTGTGACGGGGACGGGGTGGTGACCGAGCTCGAGCTGATCACGGTCCTGGCGCAGCTGGCGCAGTACCAGCGCAGCTCGGGTCCGGTCGATGTGGTCAACCTCTCCCTCAGCTATACCCACGAACGACCCGAGGACCGGGCCTACAGCTCGGCCCTGTACGGGGCACTGCATCAGCTGCGCGCCGACGGCACCACGGTGATCGCCTCCGCCGGGAACGCCGCCACCACGCGACCACACCTGCCGGCCGCCTTCACGCTCTCACCGGACCCGGCGGTGGCGCCGCTGGTCTCGGTCGGCGCGCTCAATCCGAACGGCACGATCGCCGCCTTCAGCAACCAGGGTAAGTGGGTCACCGGCTGGGACCAGGGCGCGGCGCTGGTGAGCACGAGCCCGCAGCTGGACTCCGGGCGCCAGCCCACGGTCCGCACCGGGCCGGGCAGCGAGACACTCGACCTCGACGACTTCCGGAGCGGCTTCGCCGTCTGGAGCGGGACGTCCTTCGCCGCTCCGCTGCTCGCCGCCCGGGTGGCGGCGATGCTCGAACCGAGCGTGCCGCCCGGCAAGGACGTGCCGGACCGGATCCGGGCCGCCGGGGCGGCACTGCGCGCGGTGGAGAAGGCACAGGACCGATGAGGTGACCCAGGTGCTCGCAGGCGGTGCGCCCGAGACCGCCGCCACCCTCCATGCCGAGGCCAGGCGCGCGGCCAACGGCGGTGACCTCCCCGAGGCGGAGCGCCTGCTCCACCGGGCGCGCCGGTGCGCCACGAGCGCGGAGGAGATCGCGCGGATCGAGGGCACCCTGGCGTTCGTCGAGGTGGAGCAGGGCCGGGCCGAGGAGGGCCTGGCCCGGTGCGTGACCGCCTACCAGGGAGCCCGGAGCGGGACGGCGGAGCACGCCGTGCTGGCCGGCCAGCTCGGCACGATCCGGTTCGTGCGCGGGGAGACCGAGGCCGCGATCGAGCTCTTCAGCACGGCTCTGGAGACGCTGGTGGGGGAGGAGCGCTGCCGCATGCTCCTCAACCGAGGGACTGCACACCTGACCGTCGCCGCCTACGACGCCGCGCGCCGCGACTTCGAGGAGGGGGCGAGGGGCCCGAACCCGGTCTCGGCCGCCAAGTGCGCCCACAACCTCGGCTACGTGCACCTGCTGCGCGGGGAGCTGGTGGACGCCCTGCGCCGGATGGACCAGGCACGCCTCGGTCTGGCCGACCTCGGTCCGGCCGTGACCGCCACGCTCGACATCGACCGCGCCGAGGCACTGGATGCCGCCGGCCTGCGCGGAGAGGCGGTCGCCCTGCTGCGGCAGGTGGCCGCACGGCTGGCGGAGACCGACCTGTGGCGGCTGCAGGGGGACGTCGACCTGCACCTGGCGCGCCGGCTCGAGGGCGAGGACGCCCGGTGGGCGGCCGAGCGTGCCGTGCGCCGCTTCGTCCAGCACGAGAACGCCGTCGAGGCGGACGAGGCGCGCGCCGTCGGGCTGCTGCTGAGGTGCCGCACCACCTCGCCCCCGGAGGCGGGTGTGCTGGACGGGCTCGCCGATCGCCTCGGGGCGGCGGGACGTTCCCACACCGCCACCGCCCTGCGGATGCGTGCCAGCGGTCTACGAGGCCGGGAGCCGGTGCCGCCCGGTCCGGAGGCACCGCTGACCGTGCGCCTGCTCGCCGGAGAGGTCTCGGCCGAGCTGGCGCTCGGATCGGGGAACACCGGCGCGGCACTGGCGGCGGCCTCGGACGCCATCGACGAGCTGGACCGGTGGCAACGCGGGATCGGCAGCCTCGAGCTGCAGTCGGTGAGCAGGCGGGTGGGGGCGCGGGTGATCCGCCTGGGGCAGCGGGCCGCCTGGCTCAGCGGGGACGCCCAGCACCTGCTCACGTGGTCGGAACGGGCGCGCGAGCTGGTGGCGCGGGTACCGGCGACGCGTCCGCCCGAACAGCTCGGCGATCTCCTTGCCGACCTGCGCCGGCTCGGCCCCGACGGGGATCCGGACCGGCGGCGCCGGCTGGTGGAGGAGATCCGGCACGGCCGCTGGCTGACCGCCGGGGAGCTGGGCACGAGAGGCACGACCAGCACTGTGACGGTGGCGGAGGTACGGCAGGCGGCGGGGCCAGGGCGCTACGTGAGCCTGATGGAGATCGAGGGCCGGCTGATCGCCCTCACCCTCGGTGACCGCGAGGACATCCTCGATCTCGGTGCCTGGGGCGAGATGGATCGCCTTCTCGGCGGTCTCGGTGCGGACCTGACGATGGCGGCCCAGCTGCGCGCACCGGTGGTCCGTGCTGCGCTCCGGGAGCGGATCGAAGGCCTGGACCGGCTCCTCGCTCCGGCGTTGCACGGCGCCGGCGCGCTGACGATCACCGCACCGGCGGTGATGGCCCGGATGCCGTGGGGGCAGCTGCCGAGCACCGCCGGTGTGCCGGTGACCGTGCCGACCTCGGCGAGCGCGTGGCTGCGCCAGGCCGCGCCCCGGCCGATCCACGGTGTCGGGGTGGTCGTCGGGCCCGGGACCCGCACCGGGAGCGCGGAGGCGGACCTGGTGCGCCGGCGATGGCACACCCGCCCCGTGCGGGAGGGGGAGGACTGCCACGACGCCGAGATCCTCGCCGCCGACGTGGACCTGCTGCACGTGAGCGCCCACGGTCAGGACCGGGAGGCGCACCCGCTCTTCGCCTCCCTCACCCTGACCGATGGCGACCTGTTCGGTCACGATGTCGAGCTCTACCCGCGGGTGCCCCCGGTGGTCGTGCTCTCGGCCTGCGGCGCCGCCGGGGGTTCGCTCGGGATGGCCCGGGCCTGGCTGCACGCGGGCGCCCGGACGGTGGTGGCGGCGCCGGCGGACATCTGCGAGGACGCCGCGCTGGAACGGTTCGGCGCCCTGCACGCGGCGCTCGCAGTCGGGCGGACGCCCGCCGCGGCGGCCGCGCTCGCGTTCGGCACGGACGCCCTCGACTGTGCGGTCCAGTGCTACGGAGCCGGCTGAGCGCGGCGCACCGATCGTGATTGGTTGACACGTCATCCAATTCGCTCGTACAGTGCAGACCAAGGTCTTGAGTGTCAGCACACGTGGACGCAGTGCCACGGCCCCGGCCGGCTGACCGGCAACCCTCCACTTGCGGTGGGGTGCCCCGGGTGACGACCTGGCCCTGGCCACCTGGTGCAGGGCAAGCGCAACACCGCGAGCGCGGTGGACGAGAGAAGGACACAGCAACAGATGATCCAGGACCGGACCCCAGTGTTCACACGGCCCGCACGGCCCGCACTGCGCTTCGCCGCCTGCATGATGTGTCGCTGTTCCATGTCGGCCTGAGCCGAACCTCGACCGGTCCCTCGGGCGCCTGGCCCCTTCGGAACCACCCTCGGTTCGCGGCTGCACACCTGCCGGTGGCGTGACAACGCCGGCGTGCACCGGCGATCGAGCTCCCCGCTCTCGCAGAACAAGGACACTCTCATGCCTGCTACGGCCACCCTGCCCACCTCGCTGATCTCCCTCGACCTGTCCGGCGCCGGCGCACCCCGTGAGTGGCGCCGTGCCGAGGACTCCGACGCCGAGTCCTTCATCATGGGCCGCCTCGCCGGCCTGGCCTCGCTGGCCGACAAGGGCGGCGTCGACCTGCTCACCCTGGACGAGACCTTCCACCACGCCGGTGTGCGCCGCCGCGACGACTGGCTCGACGGTGCCGTGGCCGCCTCCCGGCTGTCCCGCCACACCTCCCGCGCGACCCTGGTCGCCACCGTCCCGCTCGGCAGCCACCGACCCGAGCACGTCGCCGGCGCCGTGGCCAGCGTGCACCGCGCCTCCGCCGGCCGGGCCGGCTGGCAGCTCGAGGTGGCCGCCTCCGGCGCCCGGAGCCTGCGGGCCGTCGAGTCCGTCATCACCGGATGGCCGACGGCGCAGCGGGGGTCCGCCGTGGCGGCCCGCCCGCAGGTGGTCGTCCCCGTGCGCACCTCGGTCGACGGCGAGCTCGCCGCCGCCCGTGCCGACGTCGCCCGCCTGAGCGTGGCCACGCTGGAGGAGGCCCGTGCAGCACGTACCGCCATCCGGGAGGCGGCGGTGGAGTGGGGCCGCGACGCCGATGACGTGCAGGTACTGGTGGATGTGCACACCCTGATCTCGGCGGATGCGCCCAGCGCGCGCGCCCGCTGGGACCTCCTCACCTCGCTCGAGGAGCAGCCGCGCCCGGTGCCGCTGCGCTCGATCGGGACCGCCACCGACCTGGCCGACCTGTGGGCGCAGTGGGTCCACGCCGGTGCGGCCGACGGGTTCACCGTCATCCCCGCCTCGGTGCCCACCGACGTCGTCGCCCTGGTGCAGGACGTGGTGCCGCTGCTGCAGGCACGCGGACTGCGGGGCCCGCGCGCGGCGGCGGTGGAGACCGCTGCCGCCGGACGCCGCCGCGTGAGCGCCGCGCGCGCTCGGGTCACCGCCTGACCCGGCCCGTCTGACCCGGCTCGTCTGACCGGGTCGACACGGATGCGCCGGTCTGCGGCGCGATGGTGCTGCAGACCGGCGCATCCGTGTCGGCTGCGTCACCAGCGCTGGCGACCCGGCGTGTCGCGGAGGTAAACTCGCGACTGCGATCAGGGCTTCTGCGCACCAGCGGTGGGGTGGTGCGCGCGTCCGCGCACCCTGGAGCCGTGAATGTCCCCCCTGCGTTCCTACCGGAACCTCTTCTCGCTGACCGGCGTGGTCTACATCCTCGTGGCATTCCTCGCCCGGCTGCCGGTGGCGATGTCCCAGATCGGCGCGCTGCTGCTGGTCTCGGCCGCCACCGGCTCCTACGGCGCCGGCGGCGCGGCCGCGGGCGCGACCGCGGTGGTCAACGCCGTCGCCTCCCCGGTCGCGGGGGCGCTGACCGACCGGATCGGGCAGCGGCCGGTCCTGCTGGTGCAGTCGCTGGTCGGGACCGCCGGGCTGGTCTGGCTCGTGCTGGCCGCCTCCTCCTACACCTCCGGCGACCCCTGGTGGCCGCTGGTGCTCATCGCCGGGGCGAGCGGGGCATTCCTGCCGCAGGTGGGCACCCTGGCCCGGGTGCGCTGGCGCCCGATCGCGCGCCGGTCCGGCCGGTCCGAGCAACCGCTGGTCGATGCCGCGTTCTCCTACGAGGGGGCGGCCGACGAGGCGAGCTTCGTGCTCGGCCCGGCGGTGGTCGGCCTGGTGGCGGCGATGCTCAACCCGTCGGCCGCTCTGATCGCCGCCGGTGTGCTGCTGGGACTGTTCGGCACCTGGTTCGCCGTGCACCCCACGGCCGCCGTTGTGCCCCGGCGCGATGCCACGGTGAGCCGGGAGCCGCTGCCGGCCGTGCTCGTGGTGCTCGTACTCGCCCAGCTGACCATCGGGATGATCTTCGGCTCAGTTCAGGCAGGCGCCTCGGTGCTGGCCACGCAGGCGGGGGAGCCGGGGCTGACCGGGCTGCTGCACGCGCTGCTCGGGATCGGCTCGGTGACGGCCGGCCTGGCGGTGGTGGCCGTGCCGGATGTGTTCCGGTACGAGAACCGGCTGCGGGTGTTCACGGTGGCGCTGGCGCTGCTGAGCATGCCGCTGCTGCTCGTGGGCTCGATCGCCACGCTGGTGCCGGTGCTGGTGGTGCTCGGGCTGGCGATCGCCCCCTCGATGATCACCACCTTCACGCTGGCCGAGCGGATCAACCCACCCAGCCGCCTGGGCGGGGCGATGACACTGCTGGCCGCGGCCACGGGCCTGGGCTACGCCCTCGGGTCGAGCACGGCCGGCCGCCTGGCCGACTGGGGCGGCTACACGCCGGCGTTCGCGGTGACGATCGTGGGGGCCTCGCTGGCCGCCATCATCTCGCTGGTGGGGGCACGCGGGCTGCGCCGGGCCCAGGGTGCGCGACGGGCGCAGTCCGTCGACGTCGACGAGAACACTTAACAGATGTGTTAAGTGTCGGCTAGGCTGCGCGACATGACATCCACGGCGCTCCTCGACCCGGCGGCGACCGCGATCGCGAACGAGGCCCGCCGGCGGATGCTCGACCGACTCGCCGCCGGCCCCGCCACCGTCACCGAGCTCGCCGAGATTCTCGGCATCAGCGGCCCCGCCGTGCTGCGTCACCTGGACCGGCTGACCGAGGGTGGGCTCGTCACCCGGACCAAGTCCGGCCGCAGCGTCACCGTGGAGATCGTCCCGGGCAGCCTCGACGCACTCGTGATGTGGGCCACCTCGACCCGCTTGTTCTGGAGCAACCATCTCGACCGGTTCGCGGCACACATGAACTCGACGACGTCCGGGAAGGACCGGTCATGACACCGACGACGATCACGGTCTCGCGCCTCGTGAGTGCTGACCCCGAGCAGGCGTTCGCCGCCTGGGTCGAGCCTGCGCAGATGGCACAGTGGTGGTGGCCGCAGTGGCCCGACACCGAGTACGAGCTCGACGCCCGGCCGGGTGGGGAGTACCGGATCGTGAGCGCTGCCGCCGGTGTGGGCGTCACCGGCCGGTTCACCGTGGTCGACCCTCCGCTCCGTCTCGCCATGACATGGCTCTGGATCTCCGACGACGAGGCCCCCGGCGAGGGCGCCACGGACACCGTGGAGGTGAGCTTCGTCCCGACCGAGGGCGGAACGGTGGTCACCGTGCTGCACACCTCCACCACGCACGTCGCCGACGGCGGCGCCGAACAGGGGTGGAATGACGTCTTGGACCGGCTCCCCGGCCGGCGACAGCGCTGACCACGAGCCGGGCACGCCGTATCCTGGGGCGATGAGCGTGGAGACTGCGGCCCAGGTCACCGACGAGCAGGCGAGCGAGGGTGTCCGCCACCTCGCCGAGGCGGCGAAGGTCGCCTCCCGCGCCCTGCGCAGCGCCACCACCGCCACGAAGAACCAGGCTCTGCACACCCTCGCCGACGCCCTCGTGGCCGAGACCGAGCAGATCCTGACCGCCAACGCGGTCGACGTCGAGCGCGAGAGCGCCGCCGGGATGAGCCCGGGACTCGTCGACCGGCTCCGGCTGACGGGGGAGCGGATCGAGGCCATCGCGGACGCGCTGCGTGAGCTCGCCGCACTACCCGACCCGGTAGGCGAGGTGGTGCGCGGCCAGACGCTGCCGAACGGACTCACGGTCCGCCAGGTGCGGGTGCCGATGGGCGTCGTCGGGATGATCTACGAGGCCCGGCCCAATGTCACGGTCGACGCTGCCGGTCTCGCCCTCAAGAGCGGTAATGCCGTGCTGCTGCGCGGTGGGTCGGCCGCGGCGAGCAGCAACGAGACGATCGTGGCGGTCCTCGGGGACGCGCTGGAGCAGGTCGGCCTGCCGCGCGAGCTGATCCAGTCCGTGGACGCCTACGGCCGCGCCGGGGCCCGGGCGCTGATGCGCGCCCGCGGACTGGTCGACGTGCTCATCCCGCGCGGTGGCGCGGGACTCATCCAGACGGTGGTGACCGAGTCGCAGGTGCCGGTGATCGAGACCGGGGTGGGCAACTGCCACCTGTATGTGGACGCCACCGCCGATGTCGGCCAGGCGGTCGCGATCCTCCTCAATGCCAAGACGCAGCGGGTGGGGGTCTGCAACGCCGTCGAGACGTTGCTCGTGCACGCCGACGCCGCCGAGACCTTCCTTCCCGCGGCGATGTCGGCGCTGTCCCAGGCCGGGGTGCACGTGCACGGCGACGAGATCGCCCTGGGCCACGCCGGCCCGACGGCGCAGGTCAGCCCCGCCACCGAGGAGGACTGGGCGAGGGAGTACCTCAGCATGGACCTCGCGGTGCGGGTGGTGCCCGGGCTGGACGAGGCGCTGGAGCACATCCGCACCTGGTCCTCCGGCCACACCGAAGCGATCCTCAGCAACGACGTCGGCGCCGTGCAGCGCTTCACCTCCGAGCTGGACTCGGCGGCGCTGCTGGTCAACGCCTCCACGCGCTTCACCGACGGCGGCCAGCTCGGACTGGGGGCCGAGATCGGGATCTCCACCCAGAAGCTCCACGCGCGCGGCCCGATGGGCCTCGCCGAGCTGACCACCACCACGTGGATCGTGCAGGGCGAGGGACACGTACGCCCCTGAAGCGCAGTTCGGCCGACCGGGCATGACAGACTATGGGCTCGGGTCGTGACACGCAGACGAAGGAGAACGTAGATGCGCAGCTCGCTGCTGATCATCGCCGCCGAGAGCACCGAGCATGCCGCCGAAGGCCTGCATCCGATCGGTTTCGGGCTGATCGCCGGTGGTCTGCTGCTGTTCCTGCTCCTGGTGACTCTCGCTTTCCGGAGCCTGGGAACCCGCAACCGTCCGCGCTGACATGGGCACGGTCCGCAACGCTGACCGGACGTGGCGATGATCGCCGCCACCCGCGGCCCCGCTCGCGTGGGCATCATGGGCGGCACGTTCGACCCCATCCATCACGGCCACCTCGTCGCTGCCAGCGAGGTGGCGGACGAGTACCACCTCGACGAGGTCGTCTTCGTCCCCACCGGGGCGCAGCCGTTCAAGCTCGACCGCGAGGTCACCCGCGCCGAGCACCGGTACCTGATGTCGGTGATCGCCACCGCGTCCAACCCGCGCTTCTCGGTCTCGCGGGTCGATATCGACCGCCCTGGCACGACGTTCACGATCGACACCCTGCGCGATCTGCACGCGGTCTACCCGGACGCCGAGTTGTTCTTCATCACCGGGGCCGACGCCCTGGGGCAGATCCTGAAGTGGAAGGACTCCGACGCGCTCTGGGACCTCGCGCACTTCGTGGGCGTGACACGGCCCGGCCACCAGTTCGAGACCGAGAACCTGCCCTCGGGGGAGTACTCGGTGCAGGAGATCCCGGCGATGGCGATCTCCTCGACCGACTGCCGCGAGCGGGTGCAGGCCGGCAAGGCCGTCTGGTATCTGGTGCCGGACGGCGTGGTGCAATACATCGGCAAGCACGGGCTCTACGTCGATCCCACCACCTACCAATCACCGGAGGAACGCCCATGAGCGAGACGCCCACCGGCGGCCTGGGGGAGCGGCGGCGGCGCCGCGAGGCCGAACGTGCGCGTCTGGCCGAGCAGGCCACCCGGCAACCGCTGACGCGCCGGGAGCGCCGAGCGCTCGAGGATGCGCTGGCCAGTGGCGCCATCCGCGTCACCGAGAAGGGCTACGAGCCCACCGGCGAGGTGGACACGATCACCTCCGGCCAGCATGCCCTCGCACCATCCCCGACGGCGGAGCCTGCCGAGGCCGAGGACTCCCCACCGCAGGGCCCGGGCTCCGAAAGCCCCGAGAGTGCTGCGAGCCCCGAGAGCCCCGAAAGCCCTGAGAGCCCCGAGGGCTCCGAGCATCCGGACGCGCAGCACGCCGCTGCCGCCGTGGATGATGAGCCTGAGCCTGAGCCTGAGCCTGAGCCTGAGCCTGAGCCTGAGCCGAAGGTGCGCCGTCGGGTGTCCCGGCGGTCGCTGCGCCAGCAGCGCGCCGATGCCGATGCTGCCGCCGCGGCAGGAGCCGAGCCCGCGGCCGAGCGGACCTCCACCGGCCGCCGCCCCGTCATCCGGCCACCGGCCACCGCGTGGGGGATCCGTACCGTCGACGCCACCGGCGAGTTGACCGGGGTCCAGCGAGCGGTGCGCGACATCGACGAGGCTCCGGAATCGAGCCCCGAGCTGCCCGCCGAGCCGGTCGTCGAATCCGAGCAGCCGACCGGCGAACCGCCCGCGCCGCCGGCCGAGCCCGAGACCCCCGCCGCCGTCGAGCCCGAGACCCCTGCCGCCCTCGAGCCGGAGGAGGCAGAGGAGCCCGTCGAGCCGGAGGAGGCAGAGGAGGCCGACGATCGCTTCGACATGCGCCCTCGTTGGCCCAGCCTCGCCGGCACGGACACCGGCGAGAACCCCGTGCTCCGGATGGACGCCGAGCGTGAGCACGCCGTGGAGGACCGCGAGGACGAGGACGAGGACGACGATCACCACCACACCCCGCGCTGGCTGCTCGCCCTCTACATCCTCGTGCTCGTGCTGGCGGTCGCCGTCCTGGGGCTGCTGGTGTGGCGCATGGCCACCGGTGATCTCTTCACCGGTGACGCGCTCGCTGCCGCCACCGCATGGTTCACTGACACCGCATCCGCCGACATCGCGCAGACCGACGCGACCTACTGAGGAGACACGTGCCCGCTGACGATCGTTCCCGCCATCTCGCCGCCGTCGCGGCCCGCGCCGCCACGGGCATCAAGGCCCGCGAGATCATCGCCCTCGACGTCTCCGAACAGCTGGTGCTCACGGACGTCTTCGTGGTGGCCTCGGGCTCGACCGAGCGCCAGGTCCGCTCGATCGTGGAGGCCGTGGAGGAGGCGATGCGGGCCGAGGGCGTCAAGGCCGTCCGTAAGGAGGGTGCCTCGGAGGGCCGCTGGGTGCTGCTGGACTTCACCGACATCATCGTCCACGTCCAGCACGAGGAGGACCGGGTGTTCTACGCCCTGGAGCGGCTCTGGAAGGACTGCCCGATCGTCGAGCTGCCCGATGACGCCCGCGGCGAGACCGGCCCGGACCAGGCTCCGTGACCGCCGGCACGGTCATCTTCTGGCGCCACGGGCAAACGGACTACAACCTCGAGGGACGCTTGCAGGGGCAGGTCGACACGCCCCTCAACGAGACCGGCCGGCAGCAGGCCAAGGTCGCTGCCACGGCGCTCGCCCAGGCCGGCCCGACGGCGATCCTCACCTCGGACCTGGGGCGCGCCGTGGTGACCGCCCAGGCGCTCGGGGAACAGACCGGGCTGCCGGTGCGCTCCGAGGCAGGGGTGCGCGAGCGCAGTTTCGGGCAGTGGGAGGGGCTGACTCACCCGGAGGTCGAGGCAGGCTGGCCGGAGCAGTTCCAGGTGTGGCAGAGCGGGGGTCACCCGCAGGGTGTCGGCGCCGAGACCCGCCGTGAGGTTGGTCACAGGGTGGCGCAGGCCGTGGCGGACGCGGCCCAGGCCCTGAGCGCCTCGGACGTGCTCGTGGTGACCTCCCACGGAGCGGCGATCTCGTGCGGGATCTCCGCCCTGCTGGGGCAGGACGCCGAGCAGTGGCGCGGCATCACGGGGGTGGGCAACTGCCACTGGTCGGTGTTGCACCACGCCGGCGACGGTCACCCGGGCTGGCGGCTCGCCGCGCACAACGTCGGCGTACCGGACCTCGATTTCGCACCAGCGGCACGGATCGTCTAGACTCGAGTCCGCTCGCAAGGGCACCCGGGGCTATGGCGCAGTTGGTAGCGCGCTTCCATGGCATGGAAGAGGTCGGGGGTTCGAATCCCCCTAGCTCCACCGATGTGATGTCGCAGGACATCGGAATAGCCCGAACCCACGGATTGTGGGTTCGGGCTAGTTCTTTGTGGGGGCTGGTCCTGGGGGGCGTCCGGTGGGTTGGTAGCGCTTGGTGGGGTCGAGGGTGAGCTCGCGCAGGATCTCGCCGGTGGCGGCATTGATGATGGTGATGTCGAGGTCGGCGATGAGGAGGATCACGGGGGTTCGGGCGTGGGTTCGTCCGATGCCGATGTGGTGGAGGGTGCCGCCGTGGCGGAGGGTGACTTTGCCGGCGGTATCGACGCGGTCGTGGCGCACGCGGTGGTGAGGTTCGCCGGGTGTGGTGGCGGGGGTGGCCTTGGGGCGGGTGGTGTAGGCGGTGGCCGGGGTTGCCCGGTGGGGTAGAGACCGGTGGGGGCGTCGGTGGTTGTACTCGGTGGTGAACTCATCGAGCAGCGCTTGCAGGGCGGTGATGGTGGTGGGCTGGTCGGGGCGGGCGCGTAGCCACTTCTTGAGGGTCTGCTGGAAGCGCTCGACTTTGCCCTGGGTGGTGGGGTGGCCAGGCTTGCCGTTCTTCTGGATGATGCCGCGGCGGTGCAGTTCGGTCTCCAGTGCGGTGCGTCCACCGCGGCGCTTCTTGCTGGCCAGGCGCACGGTGTAGACCAGGCCGTTGTCGGTCAGGGTGGAGGCGGGGTAGCCGTGTTCGCGGGCGGTCTGGGCGAAGGTGGCGGCCACGATGGTGGAGGTGATCGCTTTGTGGGCGCTCAGGTGCAGCACGGCGCGGGAGTGGTCATCGAGCCAGGTGATGATCTCGGTGTCGGCGCCGGCGCGTCCGCTGGGGCGGGTGAGGCGGTAGTGGGTGAAGTCCGATTGCCAGCACTCGTTCGGCTGCGCGGCTTCGAAACGCACGTAGGAGGACTTCGGTCGCTTCTTCGGCTCGGCGGTGATGAGCCCGGCGCGGGTCAGGATCCGGTGGATCGTGGCCCGGTGGACCTCGATGTGGTGGGTGTGGCCCAGGTGCCAGGCGATCGTTTCGGCGCCGCAGTCCAGGCCAGCACGCGACAGGCGGGCGCGGATGGCCACGATCAGCTCCACGACCTCGGCATCGGTGGCCCTCGGCGTGGTGTGGGGGCGCCGCGAGCGTGGGACGAATGCGGCCTCGCCCTCGAGCCGATAGCGGGCCATCAGCTTGGAGATCCAACTCTGGGATACGCCGTAGCGGCGAGCGATGGCGGACTGAGACTGGCCCGAGTTCACCGCGGTCACCACCAGGCGTCGCTTGTTGTCCATAGACCACGAGCCTGGCCACAGCGGCTATACCGATCTCGTGCGACACCCCTATTCCCATGACCCGCGACACCCTATTCCGATGTCCTGCACCAGCACACCCCTAGCTCCACCGAGGTGATGTCGCAGGAGATCGCCGAAAGCCCGGATCCGCCGATGGTGGATCCGGGCTTCTTTCGTGCCCGGTGGCCGCGTGTGATCGGCTCAGGAGTCGTCCGACTTCTGCGACCGGCCGCGTGAGAGCCGCAGCCTCCTGCCGCGGGCGACGTCCTCGCGTTCCTGCCCCTCCTTCTTCTCGCTCGCCCTGGTGTCGCGCGGGGGCAGCTGGATGTCCTCCTCGGCCTCGATGCCGGCCTGCAGCTGGCGCGAGCGCTCGGCCTCGGCGTCGACCTCGGCACCGAAGAGCAGCGCAAGGTTCATCACGTAGATCCACAGCAGCGCGATGATCACCCCGGCCAGCGATCCGTAGGTCTGGTTGTAGCTGCCGAAGTTGGCCAGATAGAAGCCGACCCCCACCGACGCGAGGATCGCCACGACGATGGCGATGATCGCACCCGGGGAGATCCACCTCATCTTCGGCTGCTTCACGTTCGGTGTGAAGTAGTAGAGCAGGGCCACCACGAGCACCACGACGGCGAGCAGGACCGGCCAGCGGGCGATGCTCCAGATCGTCACCGCGACCCCGCCCAGCCCGATCGCCGAGCCGATGGCCTCGGCCACCGGGCCCGAGATCGCGAGCAGGACCACACTGAGGGCGACGAGCACCAGCAGGACGAGGGTCAGCAGGTACATCGCGGGGCGCAGCTTCCACACCGGGCGCCCCTCGGTCGTCTCGTAGATGCGGTTCATCGCCCGGGAGAACGCGTTGACGTAGTTCGACGCCGTCCACAGCGCGGCCGCCAGACCGAGGATCAGCCCGAGGCCGGGCGCGGGTGCCTCGGTCAGGGATCGGAGCACTGGCTCCAGCGTGCTCATCGCGTCGGCCGGCACGAGGTCCTCCGCCATGGAGATGAGCGTGGTGGTGGTGCCTCCCTGTCCGACCAGGCTCAGCAGCGAGACCAGCGCGATGGCAGCCGGGAAGATCGACAGCACGGCGTAGTAGGTCAGCCCCGCGGCGAGGTCCGTGCACCCGTCGCCGAGGAACTCGCGCACCGCCTTGCGCGCGGTGTACGTCCACGACGCCCGGTGAAGGTCGGTCGGTGAGTCAGGCTTGTGCGCGTGCTTGTCGTGGTGGTGCCGCGAGCGCTTCGCCTCCGGGGCGGATGAGCGGTGGTCCGGCTGCTGGTCCATGGTCTGGCCTCCTTCGACTCACCTGAGCGTGAGACGTCGGTGCGCACTCGGCAACTCGAACGGCGCTCGTACCGTCCGGCCGGGGCATCACACCTGCGCGAGAAAGGCCGTGAGTGATCGCGGTGCCCGACCCAGGATCTCGGCGGTGTCGCGCAGCACTGGTGCGGCATATCCGGCGGCGATCGCGGCGAACAGCCCGCTGAGCGTGTCGACATAGTCGCGATGCCAGCCCAGGCCGAGTGCAGCGCGGCGGAACTCGTGGTCGGAGACCGCCCGGTACGCGCTCACGGGCACGGCCGAGTCGCGGCACGCAGTGGCGACGTCGGCGAAGGTCAGGCTGCGTGACCCCGTCAGCGCGTACTCGCGGCCGTGATGCTCGCCCACCAGCGCCTCGACGGCGACGGCGGCGATGTCCTGCGTGTCGATGAAGCTGACCGCCGCGTCACCGGCCGGCAGGGCCAGCACGGTGTGGTTCGCTTCGGCAAGCGCGCACAGCGGTCCGTGGGTGAGGTTCTGGAAGAACCAGTTCGGCCGCAGGATCGTCCAGTCGAGGGCGCTGCGCTGCAGGTGCAGCTCAACGGCGCGTTGCTCGACCTCGGCCGGGGCCGCATCCATGCCCAGGGCGGTCATCAGCACGACTCGCCGGACGCCCCGGTGCTCGGCGAGATCGAGGAACTCGACCACCGCCTCGCCGAGGCCGGCAACGGACCGTTGCCCGTCGTCACCACCGGGCACGAGCAGGAAGATCCGGTCCACGCCGTCCAGGACGGCCGGCCAGGTCGCTGGTGCGGTCCAGTCCAGCGGCGGCGAGCCGCGGCGAGACCCTGCCCTCAGCTCCACGCCGCAGGCACGAAGCTGCGCGGTGACCTGGCGGCCGACCTTTCCGGTCGCTGCGGTGACCAGCGTCGTCATGAGTCGGTCCCGAGCATGAAAGCGAGCTGGTCCAGCACCACGGCGCGGTGGTCCGGATGGAGCGCAGTCAGGTGTCCCAGAACGAGGGGGTAGAGGAAGCCGTCCATGGTCGCGACCACCACGTCCACGATGGCGGTGACTTCGGATCGCGGCGAGAACACCCCCGCATCCACGCCGCGCTGCACGGTCTCGCGGAATGGCTGCCGGTACTGCTCAGCCAGCACGGCGGCATGGTCGCGCAGTTCGGGATCATGCGCCGCAGCGGTCCAGAACTCCATCAGCATCCGCCAGGTCGGCACGGGTGTGGACAGGCCCCGGTCGACCAACGCGACCAGTTGCTGCCAGGGGTCCGTGAACCCGTCGGCCAGGCGGGCGAGTACCTCGACCTCGCCGGTGGTGGCACCTTGGAGTGCTTCGATCAGCATGTCCTCACGTGACCCGAAGTAGCCCTGGAGCGTCGACACCGCGACACCCGACGCCTGGGCGACATCGGTGAACCGGGTCGCGGCATATCCCCGCTCGGACAGCACCTCCACGACGTGCTCCAGTACCTGCGCTCGCCTGGCCCCGCCGGCGCGTCGCGATCTCGTCGCCCCCATGCTGCTCTTCCTCATACCGTATGACGATACCGTATGAAGATGAGTAGCACGGGAGGTCAGCGAGCCCCGCTCGTCTCGTCGTCGCGGGCTGTGACCCTTCCGGTCGCCTTCTCCTTCTGCTTGCGGGCCTCGAGATAGGACTTCTGGGCCGCGTCCGAGAGGGTGTGCGCCCACTGTGGGCCCGCATCGCCGGCGGCGCCGGTCCCCCCGGGTGTCAGCCTCAGCCCGGGGTAGCGCAGTCGTGCGAAGGTCTCCGGCATCCGCGCCCCGAGAACCGCCATGGCCACGCGGCCGAGCCCCCAGGCGGCCAGCCCACCGTTGGCAAGGCCGAGGGCCACCAGCGCGAGGGGCCACCAGGGTGGCGTGGTGAACGTCGCGCCGGTGACGGTCAGCACCGCGAGGGCCAAGGTCGGTGCGCTGACCAGGGTCGAGGCCCAGAACCCGATCTGCAGCAGCAGCGGGTTCTCACCCGCGTCGGTGGCGTTGCGCCGCTTGGCCGGATCCACGCCCGCGCTCACCCCGACCACGGAGAACAGGGCGGAGATCCCGGCGCCGCCGCCGAGCAGCGCCGCCAGCGCAGCGCCCACCGGGACGAGCAGGAACCAGCCACCGCTGAGCCAGGCGAGCACGACGGCGAGCACCAGGGCGGGCAGGCCCACCACCAGCACGATCGCGATCTGCCTCCCGCGCACGTCCGCGCGCACCGCCTCGGGCGAGTCGGCGACGGCGAGCATCCACAGGGCGGTGCCGTCCTGCCCGTACAGGTTGGCTCCCGACAGGCCCACCATCATCGCGGTGGCCAGCGCCGCAGCCGGTGCGAAGACGAACATCTCCGGGACCTGTCCGAGACTGCCGATCCAGAGGAAGAGCGCGAGGAACGCGGCGAGCCAGACGGCGGTGCGTACCTCGAGGCTGCGCCACGGATCGCGCAGCCAGCTGCGTAGCTCCTTGCCGACCACGGCACCCAGCGGGGTGGGGGTGAGCGCCAGCCAGGGGTCACGGACCGCTCGCCCCTGGGCCACCCGTCGTGAGCCCCACGGCTGCCGGCGGCGCCGCGCGGTCCGGTTGCCGACGTGCGGTGTCAGCAGCGTCACCGCGGCGGTGACCGTCAGAGCGGCGCCCACGATCAGTGCGGCGAGGCGCCAGAGCACCCCTGCCGGCTCCCCGGCGGCGGCGGCGAGGGTTCCGCCCGGCCAGCCGAACGGCAGCGCATGCAGGACGGTGGCGGCCGTGCTCTCGCCGACGCCGCCGGCAAGCAGCGCGGGCACGGCGATGCCCGCGGGGAAGAGCACGAGCCAGCCGGCCATCATCGACGAGATCATCAGGCCGTATTGCATGGCAGCGATCTCGACGCCGACCTGCGTGCGCATGGCCGCTCCGAAGATGGCGTAGACGGCGCGGGAGAGGGCCACCAGCCCCAGGGTGTACACCAGGGCGACGAGCAGGCCGACGGGCGCCAGCCACCAGCGCAGCAGCGCGCCGTGGGCCACCAGGGCCAGCATGGCCGCGCACGTCAGGATCGCCCCCGGACCCGCGTACACCGAGGCCAGCAGGCCCAGGCCGAGGTGGCGTCGCTCGAGCGGCAGCAGGGTGAAGTACTCGGGCCGCAGCACCGAGGCCCCGGAGGCGAGGATCGGTCCGATCACCCACCCGAGGGACCACAGCCCGAGCACGACGGCGAGGACGTCACCACGAGCCTCGGGCTCGGCGAGCAGCGTCGCTGCCCAGGTCGCGGCGGCGGCCACGACTCCGAGGGCGATGCCTGTCGGGCGTTTCCATGACTCGTTGTGTGCCTGGATGGTGCGGCGCAGCCCGACCAGCAGCCGCACGACCGTCACTGTCCCAGCCATGACAGCTCCTCCTCGGTGATGGTGCGCTCGCCGACCAGGGCGACGAAACGGTCCTCCAGGCTCCCGGAGCCGCGGACCTCGGTCAGGGTGCCGTCGGCGAGCACCTGGCCCCGAGCGATGATCGCGACCCGGTCGCACATCTCCTCCACCAGTGCCATCACGTGGCTGGAGATGACGATGGATCCACCGGCGGCGACGAACCGGCGCATGATGGCCCGCAGCACCCGGGCGCTGACGGGATCGACCGCTTCGAAGGGCTCATCCAGCACGAGCACCCGCGGGGAGTGCAGCAGTGCCGTCGCCAGCCCGACCTTCTTGCGCATGCCGGTGGAGTACTCCATCACCAGCACCCCGGCGGCGTCGGCCTCGTCGAGCTCGAGGATGCGCAGCAGCTCAGCGGTCCGGGCGGTCACGACGGCGGGCTCCATCCCGCGCAGCAGGCCCCAATAGCGCAGCAGCTCGCTCGCGGTCAGTCGTTCCGGCAGGGCGAGACCGTCGGGGAGGACACCGAGCAGGGCCTTGGCCCGGGTCGGGTCCCGCCACACGTCGATGCCGGCCACACGGGCCGTGCCGGTATCGGGGCGCAACAGCCCGACGGCCATCGACAGCGAGGTGGTCTTCCCGGCGCCGTTCGGGCCGACGAGGCCGGTCAGCGAGCCTCGAGGAATGTCCAAGCAGACCCGGTCGGCGGCGAGGTTGCCCGAGAAGTCCTTCGTCAGGGAGTCCAGGGCGAGTGCTGGTTCAGTCATGGTCCCCACCCTGACGGCCGGCGGGCGCGCCGGGATCGGCCGATCGGTCACACCTGCTGACCGATCGGGTAGGACCATCCCGGTCGTCCCGCTCCTACGCTGAGGCCATGAGCAGCAGCGACCGCGACGGCACCGGCGACCCCGCGCGCGGTATCGACACCTGGTTGCTGCCGGGCGAGCTCGCCCGGACGGTGCGGCGACGGTCACGCCGCACCGGGGTCCCCCGTTCCGCGCCGGGGGAGGGGGCCGGCCCTCGCACGGCCCGTGACTGGGGCGTCGATGCGCTGGTCTTCGCGGTGTGCCTGGCCGGCTGGGCGGCGGAGGCGTTCGGCCTCTCGTCCACGGCCCCGGTGCCGGTGTGGCTGTGGCGGGTCGACCTGGTCAGTGGCGCGCTCATGTGCCTGGCGCTGTGGTGGCGGCGGGAGTTCCCGCTCGTCGTGGGGGTCATGGCGGCGGTCATCGGCACCGTCTCCAACAGCGGCGGCCTCGCTCTCATCGTGGCGTTCTTCTCGCTGGCACTGCACCGGGGGTGGCGGTGGGGCTACGGCGTGGCGATCCTGGCCCAGCTGCTGGCCGTCCCGCACTTGCTGATGTTCGTGCCGGCCGAGATCGGCAACCCGGTCGCATGGACGGTGATCGTGACCCTGTGGGTGCTGCTCGCCGCTACGGCCGGCCTGATGGTGCGGGCACGCCGGCAGCTGGTGCGGGTGCTGGTGGCGCGGGTGGAGGAGGCCAGGCAGGAGCAGGAGCGCACCGTGGCGGCGGCGCGCACCGCCGAGCGTGAACGGATCGCGCGCGAGATGCATGATGTGCTCGCGCACCGGCTCTCCCTGCTGGCCGTGCACGCCGGGGCGCTGGAGCTGCGCCTCGGGCAGGCGTCCGGTGCGCAGGTGCCGGTGGAGGCGCTGGCCGAGTCGGTGGCCGTCGTGCGCCGTAGCGCCCACCAGTCCCTGGACGAGCTGCGAGAGGTCCTGCAGCTGATGCGGGGGCCGGCCGGCGGCCCGGGAACCGACGAGGGCGGTACCGCACCGCCGGCCCCGACCCTGAGCGCGCTGGCGGCGCTGGTGGCCGAGGCGCGCGGGAGTGGCCAGCAGGTCGAACTCGAGACCACCGGGATCTCCGGCGTCCCGGTACCGGAATCGGTGCAGCGCACGGCGTACCGGATCGTGCAGGAAGGTCTGACCAATGCGCGCAAGCACGCTCCGGGTAGCCGGGTGAGGGTCCGTCTCGACGCCCACGCCCGGGGTGTGGCGCCCTGCCTGACCGTGCGGGTCGGCAACCGGGTGCTGCCCGGGGTCAGCGCCGCCGAGCTGGCGAGCACAGGCTCGGGCCTGCTCGGACTCGCCGAGCGGGTGCAGGTGCACGCGGGGACCTTCGAACGCACCGTGCGCGAGGGCGAACACGTGCTGGAGGCGCAGATCCCGCTGCGCGGCGAACCGGCGTCATAGGTTGGGGCGATGGTCACCGTGCTCCTCGTCGACGACGACCCGCTGGTGCGCTCCGGTCTGCGCCTGATGCTCGGCGCCGACCCCTCGATCGAGGTCGTCGGCGAGGTGGGTGACGGCGCGGACGTGGCCGGCGCCGTGGCACGCCTGCAACCCCAGGTGGTCCTGATGGACATCCGGATGCCGAGCCTGGACGGGGTGGCCGCGACGGCAGCCCTGTCGAGCATGGGCGAGGCGGCGCCGTCGGTGTTGATGCTGACGACCTTCGGAGCGGACGCCACGGTGGTCTCGGCCCTGCGCGCCGGTGCGTGCGGGTACCTGCTCAAGGACACTCCGCCGGCCGAGATCCTCGAGGCCGTGCGCCGCGTGGCAGCCGGCGAACCGGCCTTCTCCCCGGCGGTCACCCGGTCGTTGATCACCTTGGCCACCCGCGGCACGGACGGCCGGACCCCTCCCGAGCCGACGGAGCGTCAGGCCGCCCTCGCCCGTCTCGAGACCCTGACCGCTCGTGAGCGCGAGGTGGGGGCCGCGGTTGCCCGGGGACTCTCGAACGCAGAGATCGGGCAGGAGCTCTACCTGTCACCTTCGAGCGTGAAGGTGCACCTCTCGGCTGCCCTCGCCAAGCTCGCGCTCTCGAACCGCGTTCAGCTGGCGATCCTGGTCCACACCGCATGCTCAGGAGAAGTAGGGAGCGAGCAACCCGTCGAAGGCGGGATCTGAGGGCGCCCTGCCCACCGCCGCCTGACGCGCCTCGTGAATGGGCCCTATCGGACGACGTATCGCTGCGCCACCTGGCAACGGAAGGGGTCGCCGTCGAGGTAGATCTCCCGGGGCGAGCCCTCCGGGCGACGCGGCACACGGCCTGCCGCAGCCCGCACCGCGTCGAAGGAGCGAAGGATCGTGGGGAACTGCACCTCGGCGTAGGGCACCTCGACGAACACCTCCGATCCGGCCGGCTCCACCTCGTCCGCGTCCTGGGTCGTCCCCACCGGGATGCGCACCTCGATCGGACCGTCGGACTCCCAGCTGACCTCCCCGTGATAGACGACCACGAGCGGCCGGTGGGTGGCCACGGCCGACCCAGCCCGCTGCGAGAGCGCCGCGGCACAGCGCTCGATGTGCGTGGGCAGATCGGCCGCCGTGGTGCGTACCGTCGTCGAGACGAAGGGCTGCTCCGGGACCCGACGGGTCGACACGGTGGCGCAGGAGACCTGACCGGCACCGTCGCGCTCGGCGTCCAGGGAATGCGCGAGGCCGTCGAGCAGAGCGAGGGCACGATCGTGGGCCTGCACCGCCTCGAGACGGTAGGCAGCGAGGATGTCCTGGCGCTGCTCGTCCGTGGCTTCCAGCACGGCGCCGATCCGTTCCAACGGCATTCCTGCACGGCGCAGCAGCGTGATCGTGCGCGCACGCCCGGCCTGGGACCGGACGTAGTAGCGGTAACCCGTGTACTCATCGACCGCGTCGGGCTGCAGCAGCCCGCGTCGCTCGTACAACCGCAGCGCCTTCGGGGAGAGCCACGTCAGGCGACTGAACTCCCCGATCGACAGCCGCGCCTCGGTCACCTCACCAAGTATGCGACCTCGATCTCCCAGGTGCTGCGATCGGGTGCGGTCTCGGGGTCGGTGAGGAACTGCTCGGTGCGCGCCTGCCAGTGGATGCCGTCGGAGCGCTCATCGACGGCGAGGTCCAGGCCCTGCACCTGCGCCCAGTCCCACATCTGCCGGTGGGTGCGGGCCAGCGCATCCGGGCCGCCGGACGGGCGCGCCACCAGGTAGGTCCCGGCCGGGAGCGCGCCCGCGGTGAACCCTTCGATCTCGACCGTCCCGGCCACCGGCACGGCCACGGTCAGGTCCATCGGGTCGGATGCGGTCCGCAGCCGCCGGTACTGGTAGATCGGCCCGCCGAGCGGCGCGTGGCCCGCCTCGGCCAGGGCGCCGTAGATCGCCGGCACCTGGGCGTTGACCCGATCCCAGTGCGCCAGCTCGGCTGTCATCGACACCCCCACCCAGGGGCGGGCGGCGCGCTGCTCCACGGCGAAAGCGGTCATGATCATCCCTTCTGGTCACCATCCGGCGTTCGGATGGGCTGACCCACAGCAGACCGTCGGCCCCAGGGTCAAGGTCAAGGCCCTCGCGGGAACTCGGCGCACGGCGGTGCGCCTCAGCCTCCCGCTCCCGCTCCCGCCTCCAGCGGCAGATCGACGCGGACATGCAGTCCGCCCGCCTCGCGCGCGGTCAAGGTCAGGCGCCCGTGGTGCACCTCCACGATCCGGGAGACGATCGCCAGGCCCAGCCCAGCGCCGTCGTGCGCTCCTGTTCGCCGGCGCTCACTGCCGCGTTGAAAGGGCTCGGTGAGCGTGGCGACGAGGCCCGGGTCGAGAACCGGACCGCTGTTCTCCACCACGAGCCAGGCGGTCCGGCCGCGCCGGCCCGTGCTCACCGTGACCCCGCCGTCGGCGTGGTTGTGCACGACGGCGTTGTGCACCAGGTTGGTCACCGCCTGCAGCAGCAGCGTGGGCTCACCGTGAGCCACGGCGCTGGTGCCGTCGACCTCGATCCCCACCCGGCCCTGCTCGGCAAGCGGCAGCACCGTCTCGGTGGCCTCCTCTGCGAACAGCGACAGGTCCACCGCGCGGGTGTGCAGGGGCGCCTTCCCGATGCGACTGAGCAGCAACAGCGCCTCGGTGAGGGCGATCGCCCGGGAGTTGAGCCGGTCGAGGCGATCCAGGTCCGCCGCGCGATCGCGCGTGGGATCGCGCCGGGCCACGTCGAGGACCGCCTGGGTGATCGCCAGCGGGGTGCGCAACTCGTGCGAGGCGTTGGCGGCGAACCGCTGCTGCGCGGCGACGTGCTCCTCGAGCTGGGCGAGCATGGCGTCGAAGGCGTCCGCGAGCTCCCCGAACTCGTCGCGCCTGCCCTCGAGCCGGATCCGGTGCGAGAGCGTCCCCCCGGCGGCGATGCGCGTGGCCCGGGTGAGGCGCTGCAACGGTGCCAGCATCCGGCCGGCCAGCACCCACCCGCCGATCAGGCCGAGCCCGAGCAGGAAGCACAACGCCGCCACCGCCGCCGGGGCGAACGCCTGCAGCAGGTCCGAGCGGTTGGGGACGAAACCGCCGCGGGTGTCTATCCGGCCGTCGGGTACGTACCGCAACAGGAACACCCAGACGACGGCGAGCAGGAGCACGCCCGCCAGCGTCAGGAAGCCGGCGTAGCTGAGCGTCAGCCGCCAGCGCGCGCTCATCCCGACACCCGGTAGCCCACGCCCGGCACCGTCACGATCAGCCAGGGCTCCCCGAGGCGTTTGCGCAGCGCCGAGACGGTGATCCGCACCGCGTTGGTGAACGGATCGGCGTTCTCGTCCCAGGCCTTCTCCAGCAGCTCCTCGGCGCTGACGACGCCACCTTCGGCGGCGACCAGCACCTCCAGCACGGCGAACTGCTTGCGGGTCAGGGCGATGAACCGGCCATCGCGATGGACCTCGCGCCGGAACGGGTCCACTCGGAGTCCGCCGATCTCCCGCACCGGCGGGCGATGGTGCGCGCGGCGCCTGTCCAGGGCGCGCAGCCGCAGGACCAGCTCGCGCAGCTGGAACGGCTTCGTCAGGTAGTCGTCGGCACCGAGCGCGAAGCCCGAGGCCTTGTCGTCGAGGCGGTCGGCGGCGGTGAGCATGAGGATCGGCGTGCCGCTGCAGGAGTCGACGATGTGGCGGGCGATCTCGTCGCCGGAGGGCCCCGGCACGTCACGATCGAGGACCGCGATGTCGTACTGGTGGGTGCCGAGCAGCCCCAGCGCCGTCACGCCATCGGGCGCCACGTCGGCAGCGATGGCCTCCCCTCGCAGACCGTCCCGGATGGCCTCGGCCATGAGGGGCTCATCCTCGACGATCAGTACGCGCATGGGCCAAGCGTAGGGAGCGCGGCCTATCGCGGGTGTATCGGGAACGGCATACGCTCCGGCAACATCGCGGCTGCTGAGGTCGTGGCATGACCACCGCTCATACGTCGCTCAGCACCGCACGCCGGCACCCGGGTGCGCTTGCCGCCCTCGTGGCCGCCGCCCTGCTCGCCTGCACCTGCGCCTGCTCGGCTGCCGACCTGGCGCTACCGGAGAGTCCGGCCACCGAGGAGATCGGCACGGACGGCGGCGACCTCCCGGCGGATGCGACCGTCTTCGACGACCATCTGCCGGGTATCGCGAACCTCGATCCGGCGCTGCGTGGCGCGCTCGAGCGCGCCACCGTCAAGGCCCGCTCGGACGGCGTGGTCATCACCATCACCAGTGGCTGGCGCTCCGCCGACTTCCAGGACCAGCTCCTGGAAGAGGCCATCGCCGAGTACGGCTCGAGACAGGAGGCACTGCGATGGGTGGCGACGGCGGAGACCTCCGCCCATGTCCTCGGGGAGGGCATCGACATCGGGCCCTATGACGCGATCGACTGGCTGGTGCGGTTCGGCGCCGCCTTCGGGCTGTGCCAGACCTACGCCAACGAGTCGTGGCACTACGAGTTGCGCCCGGCTGCCGCACAGGAGGGGTGTCCGCCACCGTTCGAGGACCCGACCGACGATCCGCGCATGGGAGGGTGAGAGCAGCGGACGTTCTCGTCCGTCGCCGGACCGGTACGATCGCTGGGACCTTCCCCGCAGCAGCGGGCCGGACGAGCGAGCGAAGGACTGTCCCATGCCGGACCTCGTGCTGACGCTGGTGGCAGCGATCGCCCTCGGTGTGGCCGCGCACCTGGTGCGGGTGCCGCCGCTGGTGGGCTTCCTCGCGGCGGGTTTCCTGCTCGGGGGCCTGCAGGTGGCACCGTTCTCCGGCCTGCCGGAGCTGGCCGACCTCGGTGTCACGCTGCTGCTGTTCACCATCGGGCTCAAGTTCGACATCCGCAGCATCCTGCGGCCGGAGGCCTACGGTGCCGGCCTGATCCACATGGTCGTCAGCGTGCTGATCGGAGCGGGCACGCTCGGTCTGCTGGGCGTCGTCGGGGCCGCGCAGGTGGGGGACTGGCAGACGCTGGCGCTGATCGGTTTCGCCCTGTCCTTCTCCTCCACGGTGCTGTGCGTGAAGGTCCTCGAGGAACGCTCCGACGACGGGTCCTTCTACGGCCAGACCGCGATCGCCATCCTGGTGATCCAGGACCTCGCCGCCGTCATCTTCATCACGGCCACCGGCGACGAGCCGCCGAGCCCGTGGGCGTTGGCGCTGGTGCTGCTGATCCCGGCCGCCTGGGCCCTGCGCCGGGTCCTGGAGTACGTCGGCCGCGGTGAGCTGCTCATCCTCTACGGCATCGTGCTCGCACTCGGGCCGGGCTATTACCTGTTCGAGGCCGTCGGCATCAAGGGCGACCTCGGGGCGCTGGTGATCGGTCTGCTCATCGCCGGACACCCCCGTGCCCTGGACCTGTCCAAGGCGCTGTTCAGCGTCAAGGAACTCTTCCTCGTCGGCTTCTTCCTCACCATCGGGATGGGGGCGCGGCCCGGGTGGTCGGATCTGCTGGTCGCCGTCGTGCTCGTGGTCGTGCTGGTGCCGATCACCATCGCGGGCTTCGCGGTGCTCACCCGCGCGTTCGGGCTGCGCAACCGGACCTCGATGCGGATCGGGCTGGTGCTGGGCAACTTCTCCGAGTTCTCCATCATCGTCACGGCCGTGGGGGTGACCAGCGGGATCCTCACCGAGCGCTGGCTGACGATCGTGGCGATCGCGGTGGCCGTGAGTATGGTCGTCTCCTCGGTGCTGAACGGCCGCGGAGCCCATCTTGCGAGCGCGATCGCGGCCCGGATGCCCGCGCAGGATCTCTCCCGGCTCCGGCCGGCCGACCGGCCCATCGACACCGACGGCTACCACGCGGTGGTGCTGGGCATGGGACGGGTCGGACGCTCCACCTACGCTCGCCTGCAGGAGAACGCCGACCTGCGGGTCCTCGGCGTGGACAACGATCACGGCGTCGTCTCCCGGCTGCGCGACCAGGGCTACGACATCGTCGAAGGCGATGCCACCGATCTGGAGTTCTGGCAGCGCATCTGCGCGGGAGGCTTCGTCGAGACCGTGGTGCTGGCCATGCCGATCCACGACTCGAACACCTTCGCCCTGGAGCAGGTCCGTGCGGCGGGCTTCACCGGCCGGCTCGCGGCCGTGGCCCAGTATCCGGAGCAGGTCGAGCACCTGCGCGAGGAGGGCGTCGAAGCCGTCTTCAACGTCTACGCCGGCGCGGGTGTGGCGCTCGCCGACCAGGTGGTCCCTCCCCGCGAGCACTGAGTCCCCGCCTCGATAGGCTGGCGGGCATGAGCGCGACGATGCGAGCCAGCCTGCTCGTGGCCCCCGAAGACCTGCAGATCCGTGACGTCCCCCGCCCCGAGCCCCGGCCGGGGGATGTGCTCGTACGGATCGAGCAGGTGGGACTGTGCGGTTCCGATGTGCACTTCTTCCACCACGGGCGGGTCGGCGATCTCGTGGTGGCCGAGCCCCTGATCCTCGGCCACGAGGCCGCCGGGGTGATCACCGCCGTCGGGCAGGGTGTGGCGCCCGAACGGGTGGGGGAGCGGGTGGCGATCGAACCGCAACGCCACTGCCGGGAGTGCTCCTACTGCCTGGACGGTCGCTACAACCTGTGCGAGCAGATGGAGTTCGCCTCCGCCCCGCCCGTGCACGGCGCATTCGCCGAGTACATGGCGCTGCCGTCGATGTTCGCCCACCCGATCCCGGAGGCGATGACCTTCGAGCAGGGCGCGCTGGCCGAGCCGCTGTCGGTGGGCCTGGCCGCGGTACGGAAGGTGCCCGCCACCGAGAACCGGGTCCTGATCGCCGGAGGCGGCCCGATCGGGGTCCTGACGGCGGCCGCAGCCCGCGCGCACGGCGCGCGCGAGGTGGTGCTCACCGATCCGATCGGTGGCCGGCGGGAGCTGGCGCTCGCGCTCGGGGCGAGCTGCGCCGTCGCCCCGGAGGAGCTGGCCGACCACGTGGGGCGAGGCTTCGAGGTGTTCATCGACACCTCCGGTGCCCCGCCGGCGATCGAGGCGGGCCTGCGCGCCCTGCGGCCGGGAGGAGACGCCGTCCTGCTCGGCATGGGTCACGACCGGATCGACCTGGACCTGTTCCGGGTGCAGTCCCATGAGCTGCACCTGCACGGGCTCTTCCGCTACACCCGCACGTGGCCCACCGCGATCGACCTGATCGCGCGCGGGGTGGTGGACGTGGACCCGCTGATCTCCGACCGGACCGGACTGGCCGGGCTGACCGAGGCGATGCGCCGCAACGGGGACCCGGAGGTCATGAAGATCCTGGTGAACCCGCAGCGCTAGGCGATCACGCCGGAGCCGGGGCCGGCGTCGAGGTCGGCTCGGCGCCGCCGGGCAGCACCCGGCGCAGGATGTCGGTGATCGTGACCACGCCGGCGAACCGGTCGCCGTCCATCACCACGGCCAACTGCTCGCTGGTGCTGCGCATCCGCGCGAGCGCCTCGTGCACCGGGGTGGTGGTGGCCAGCGTCAGGGGCTCACGCGCCAGCTCGGCTGCGGGGCGGTCCTGGGACTCCATCAGGGTGTCCCGCACGTGCACCACGCGCGGGGTACCCGCGTGCTCGGTGTAGACCAGGATCCGCAGGTGCCCGGTACGTACCGAGGCCTCCCGGACATCACCCACGGTCGCCTCGGGCGGCACGGCCGTCGGGATCGCGCCGGGCTTGATCAGCGCGATGACCTCGAGTGACTCCAGGTCGATCGCCCGGGCGATCTGACTGCGGAAGGAGGGCTCGAGCGAGCCCACCGCGGCCGAGTGCTCGACCAGGTGGCGGATGGTGGCGGCGTCCTGCCCGCCGACGGCCGCCTGCTCCACCGGTTCGACGCCGGTGGCGGCCACCAGCTTGTTCGCGATGCCGTTGATCCACACCAGCAGCGGGCGGAAGACCCAGATGAAAGCCCGCGCCGGGATCGCGATGATCGAGGCGGAGCGCTCGGGGTGCGCGATCGCCCACGACTTCGGAGCCATCTCCCCGACCACGAGGTGCAGGAAGGTCACCACCAGCAGCGAGAGCACGAAGGCGATGGCGTCGGCCGTCCACAGCGGCATGCCCGAGGCCTCGAACAGCGGCAACAACCAGTAGTGGACCGCCGGCTTGCTGATGGCACCGAGGGCGAAGGTGCAGGCGGTGATGCCCAGCTGGGCGCCGGCGAGCATCATCGTCAGCTCGTTCACCGAACGCAGCGCGGCCCGGGCCGAGCGGCTGGTGGCGGCGGACTCCTCCAGCCGGTGGCGGCGGGCACCGAGCAGCGAGAACTCCACGATCACGAACAGCGCACTCAGGGCGATGATCGCGATCGTCGCCACGGTGACGAATACGGGGTTCTCGGTCATGAGCCGGCCTCTTCCTCGACCTCGGCGGGTTCGCACTCGTGCAGTCGCAGGCGCACCGTGGCCGGCACGTGGCGTTCCACCTCGAGCACCTCCGCGGTCAGGGCGTTGCGGACGGGTTCGTCCTCGGCGAGGTCGGCGGGATCGATGGGCAGCAGCACCTCCACGGACTCACCGGTCTCGATCAACTGGCCGTGCACGTCCAGCAGCAGGCCGGCGATCGTCTCGTAGTCCCCGCGCGGCAGATCGTGACCGATCGTGCGCTCGACCTCGTCCACGTGCACGTCCCCGTCCAGCACCCAGCAGTCCTCACCCTCGGTGCGGATCGTGGCGGGCTGCTCGTGATCGTGCTCGTCGGTGACCTCGCCGATGAGCTCCTCGGCCATGTCCTCCACCGTCAGGATCCCGGTGAAACCGCCGTACTCGTCGATCACGCAGGCGAGCTCGTTCTTGGAGCCGGTGAGCTCGGTGAGCGCGTCGGGCAGGGCCATCGCGGTGGGGACCACCACCGGCGGGCGCATCAGGTCGGTCACGGGAGCGTCCTCGGCCAGGTCGGTCGCGAGCAGGTCGCCGAGCTGGACCACGCCGATCGCCTGGTCGTGATCGTCGACCACCGGATAGCGGGTGTGCTCGGTGGCCATCCGCTCGCGCACGTCGGCGAGGGTGAAGTGGTGGGGGACCGCAGCTACCCGTGAGCGCGGGATCATCGCGTGCTCGACGTCCTGATCGGGGAAGTCGAGGATGCGGTCCAGCAGCATCGACAGCTCCTCCGGGAGGTGGCCGCTCTCGCGGGAGTCGGCCACGATGTGCTCCAGGTCATCGGGGGTGGCCGAGGAGTCCAGATCGTGCACCGGCTCGATCCGGAAGATTCGCAGCAGGCCGTTGGCGGCGTGGTCGAAAACGGTGATCAGCCAGCCGAAGACGGCCAGATAGATCGTCGTGGACCGGGCCAGGCCGAGCGCCAGCGGCTCGGGGTTGGCGATCGCCAGGTTCTTCGGGAACAGCTCACCGAAGATCATCTGCACCACCGTGGAGATCGCCAGCGCACCGATGGTGCCGATGGAGATCCCGACGGCGTCCGGGATTCCGACCCCGCCGAGCAACTCGCCGAGGGAGTTACCCACCAGCGGCTCGGCCACGTAGCCGATCAGCAGACCGGTGACGGTGATCCCCAGCTGGGCGCCAGAGAGCATGAACGAGGTGCGCCGGGTGATGCTCAGGGCCCGGCTCGCAGCGGTGTCGCCGGCCTCGGCGCGTGCCCCGAGGCGGGACCGGTCCACGGACATGTACGCGAACTCCTGCGCCACGAAGTAGCCGTTCGCGGCGATGATCGCGAGGATCACCAGGACGCCCAGCAAGAGCGTCAGGATGGTCATGACGTCGCTCCGGTGGGGAGCGCGTCGTTCAGGGTCGGTCTATGACAGGGGTCGGCCGTATCGGCCGAGGGACTGTCGTACTCCATCGGGGAAGCTTGCCTCTCGTTGGTCCGGAGCACCATCTTGCGTGATCGGTGGCCCGTCCGTCCAGTATGCGGTGCTCACCAGCCGGGATAGGGCTCCCGGGCGTCGGTCACGTGCTGGGGGAAGGCCGCCACGGTGAGCCGTCGCAGCCCGGTGGCCAGCAGCCGGTGGGCGCAGAATCCGGCGGCGCGCACCCGGTCGGTGGTCACGTCCACGCTCACCACCCGGGGCGAGAGGGACAGCAGCGCCGGCATCGGGGCGGGCGGCGCCGCGGCCTCGGGTTCCGGCCCGGCGCCAGGTGCCGGCCGGGTCCGGACCCGCACCCGGTCCGCCACCACCGGGTCGAGCCCGCGCTGCAGGTGGCACATGGGATCGACCATCAGGTGCCGGCCGGCGAACGCGCTCGCGTACCGGCGCCCCGAATCGTAGGGAGCCAACCCGGCCACCCCACCGTTGCCGAGTTCGGGTCCGCGCCGGATCAGGCTGTCCCGCCGGGTCAGATCGCGCGCTGAGGCGTGCTGGATCAAGGCTGCGCACACCGCCCCGCTTGCCGCCTCCTCGGCTCCGGCTGCGCCGGCATATCCCAGGGCGAGCACATCCCCGTCGTCGGCGACCGCCAGCCGCACCGGGAGACCGGTCGCCGAGGGCACGGCCAGCATCCGCAGCGCGATCATGCTGTCCCGTGCGGCCACCGGCGCGGGTAGTGGCACCTCCGGCAGCGATGGTCCACCGTCGTACCACCACCGTGCCACCGCGTCCTGGGCCAGCAGCTCGGCGGCGGCCCGGTCCAGCGCCTCGCGTGCGTTTCGGCCGGCCTGGAGCCCGACCAGGTTGTGGGAGTTGGTGGCGGGCAGGCCCGCCAGCGCGCTGGCCAGGTAGCCCGCGTGCACCAGGCTGAGCGGCACCCAGCACGGGGAGGAGGGGGCGCCGTCGCGGGGGTGCTCCCGCCCGCGCAGCCACCAGGTGCTCAGGTCCTGCTCATGGGGGCGGAACGGGAAGCCGGGCTGCGTGTGCAGTGCCGGGTCGTGCGGGCGCCACTGGCCCACGGTGAGCACCCGCGCACCGCCATTGATCAGCTCGCGGGTACTCGCCTGCCGCCGCTCGCCCTGACCTTGATAGGCCCCGCACAGGTGGGCGAGCCCGGACAGGACGGCCACGCGTTCGCCGTCGGCGGCCTCGAGGGTGCCGGCCGGTGCGAGCGGATCGGGCTGCCAGCGCGGGTCCACGCTGCTCAGATGCGGCAGCTCGGCGTGCAGGTGCACGAACGCACCGGGGGCGTGGGGGTCGCGGCGGCGCACCACCCGGTGCACCAGCCCGGTGACCGGATCGACGACGGCCGGGGGCACCAGCGCGTGCGGCTGCCACTCCTGGCCCGTCCACCGCTCGAGCATGCCGGGTGCGGGAGCCGGGCCGGGGCTCCCCGGCGCCGGTTCCGGGGCGGTGAGGACCAGGACGGCGCGGCCGGCCAGCGCCCGCGCGTGCTCGGGCTCGGGGATGCGCGCGCGCAGCGCCTGTGACGCGGCGCGGACGAGCTCCCCGGCCCGGCCCGGGCGCAGGCACATCCGGTAGGTCGATCCGGCGAAGGGCCACCGGACCACCTGGTCACCGGCGCCGGCCCCACCCGGGCCGTCCAGTGCGGCGGCCCAGTGCTCGAGCTCGGTCAGGCTGGCGACCGCATGGTCGCGGTGCAGCGGCGGAGCGGGCAGGGCCGGCCCCTCCTCGGCCAGTGTGGTCAGCGCCGTGCGGGCGGCCGCCTGGCCGAGCTCGCCGGCGCCGACCCCCAGCACCCACCGGCGGCCGTCGTCACGGCAGGCGAGGACGCGGTCCTCACCGAGGGCATGGACCGCCAGCCTCATGCGTGCGGGATCGGGAAGTGGTTCAGGTCCGACTCGGCCAGCCGGTGGCGGCGCCACCCGAGCTCGACCGCCAGGTCCTGCACTCGCCGCCCGCCCAGGAACGGGAACGCGGCGGGTGCGTTGCCCACAGTGCCCGGCACGATGGCCCGCACCACCCGCATGCCGGTGGAGGCGACGTCTGGGGAGGTGATGTCCACCACGATCACCTCGTGCCCGGCCTGCTCGAGCGCGGACCGGTAGGCGGCGGGGGTGCGCCCGGGCAGGGACGGGGTGTCGGCGAGGGTGCGGGTCACCGGCCGTTCGAGCAGCGGCGCCACGCGTGCCACGGCACGCGGATCCAGGTGCACCTGTTGCTGGACCATCAGGTCGTCGCAGTCGCGCATGTCGGCCCGGTAGGAGTCGAGGTAGCGCCGGTCCGCGCGCCAGGGCTTGAACGAGCGGCTGTTCAGCTCCCCGCGGCTCATCGCATCCCAGTGGGCGCCATCGGCGCGCAGCAGATCGCGGCTGCCCTCCTGCAGGGTGCACGCCTCGGTCCAGGCCTTCGCGGCGGCGGCCTCGGGGGTGTCGCGACAGGCGAACCCGACGTTGACGAGGGTCTCGAGGTCGTTGTGCAGCACCCCGGCGGCCACCGGCACCCCGAACTCGTTGTCGAGCATGATCAGACTGGGCCGCTGGCCGTGCTCGGGGCCGACCTCGTCCCACACCCGCGCCAGCTCGCCGGGCTCGGTGGCGTCGAAGGGGTGCCCGTTCAGCCACCACACCATCGTCACGTGCCGCTCGATGATCTCCTCCAGCGCGGAGGTGATCGCGTAGTCCATGGTCGGGCCCGCGGCGATGCCGGCGAACGGGCAGAAGTTGGTCACCGGGGCGGCCGAGTAGCCGGCGGTGAACCAGTTGACGTAGACCATACTGGCCGGCACCAGCAGCTCCTCGCCGGTGGTCAGCGACCGGCCGGGGACCCAGTGCACCTCCAGGTCGGGCGTCAGTTCCGCGAACGGGAAGCCGGGGGTGGCGTACTGCTCGGGTGAGTACAGCACCAGGGCGGCCGGGTCGAGCACGCGCATCCCACGACGGCGCAGTCCGGCATAGCTGCCGACGGTCACCGGCAGGGTGTCGAGGAGGTTGCCGCAGTACCGTTCGGCCGCCTCGCCCACGGCGCTCGCCCGCGCCTGGTCCGGGTCACCGAAGGCCGCGCCCTGGCAGGAGGTGTTGTTGGCCCAGCGCGAGACCCGGCGCATGGTGCACACGTCGCTCTGGGCGGTCGCCAGGGCCGGGGGGATGCTCGGGTGGTGGGTGACGTCCCGGGTGCGCTGGACCAGCCCGGTGAGGGGGTCGATCAGGTCCGCGATCGTGTGCTCGCGTGAGGCGCTGAGCACTCGCCCCGGTAGCGGGAGCACCGGGTGGCTGCGGGTGGTGGCGTCGGTGGCGATCTCCCAGACGGCGTCGCCCTCGCCCTGATGCGTGGTCAGGATCTCGAGCGCCTGGCTTAGCGCCTCGGCCAGGTGGCGGGGCGGGTGGCCGGCGTCGCCCCCGACGGCGGGGGTGCGCAGGGCCCGGTGGGCCTGGGCGTCGTAGGCGGCGGCCGTGCGCCGGTCGGCGAGGTCCTCGTAGCTTGCGCCCACGCCCGGAGTGACGAACGGGCCCACCCAGACCACGGAGCGGGTCACCTCGAGGGCGACCCAGGGGGTGCGGGCGTCGGCGCAGAGGCGGTCCAGCGCCACCAGCGTGGCGTCGTCGCCGCCGCGGATCGCGTACACGAGCAGCTCGCCGGTGCGGAAGGCGCGGTGGACCACTCGCTGCCAGTCGTCGGCGGGGACGGCGCGGATCCGCGGCGCGGCGGGCCCCTGCCACACGGAGCCGGCGAGGGTCTGCAGGGCGGCGACGATCTCCGGATCGCCGGTCACCATCAGGTCTCCCGGGCGCGCCTGGGAGCCGTCGCCGTCGTCGAGGGTCGGCGCCGCCTCGCCCAGGTCGGCTCCGGGCGGAGTGGCCGCGGTGAGGGCGCCGTCGCGCTCCAGCACCTCGCGCAGCACGCTGGTGGCCTGCTGCCAGCCCTCGGGAAGAGCGGGGCTGGCCTGTCCGGTGGCCCAGGCATCGAGGATCTGCAACACGCGGGCGGCGGGGACGTCCAGCGTGAACGAGGCGCTGGTGGGGGTGGTGACCAGGGTGCGGTTCGCCGTCAGTGGGCGGACCTCCACGCGCGGAGCGAGGGTGAGCGAGGGGGTCGACACGGGGAGCGGGCCTTTCGACAGGGGTGGCGGGGGTGGGGCGGTTGCCCCCGGCTGGGCCGGGGGCAACCGCGTACGGCGATCAGGACCAGGCGAACGCGGTCGAGACGTGGCCGTGGTTGTTCGCGTTGGGGGCCAGGATCTGGTCCTCCGAACGCTCCGTGGCGACCTCGACGAGGGTGATGCTCTCCATGGGTTTCACCTCCTTGCTGTTTCTCGGGACGAACCGGCCGGGCCGGCCGGTTCGGGTTCAGGGGCGCCTGCCTGGGCGAGCAGGCGCCGGTACTCGGGGCAGGTCTGCAGCAGCCCCCGGTGGCTGCCCGCGGCGGCGATGCGCCCGCCTGCCAGCAGCGCCACCCGGTCGGCGCGGCGGATCGTCGAGATCCGGTGGGCGATCACCAGCGTGGTCAGGCCGAGCTGTGCGACGGCGTCGGCCAGGTCCTGCTCACCGACGGCGTCCAGGTGGGCGGAGGCCTCGTCGAGCACGAGTACGCAGGGGTCGCGCAGCATCGCCTGGGCGATCGACAGCCGCTGCCGCTGGCCCCCGGACATCGTGGTCCCGCGATCGCCGACGCCGGTGTCCAGCCCGCCGGGCCAGGCGGTCACCGTCTCGGCCAGGCCCGCGGTGGTCAGGGCCGCCCACAGGTCCTCCTCGGTGGCCTCCGGGGCAGCCAGCAGCAGGTTGCTGCGGACCGTGCCGCGGAAGACGAAGGGGTGCTGGGCCACGAGCGCCACCCGTCGGCGCAGCTCATCCGGCTCCAGCGCGTCGATCCGGACGCCGTCGAGGGTGATGGTGCCCTGCTGGGGATCCCACAGCCGGGTCAGCAGCCGGGCGAGGGTCGACTTGCCCGCACCGGAGGCCCCCACCAGGGCAAGCGTCCCGCCCGGCGGGAGATCCAGGTCGAGCCCGTCCAGCACGGGCGGGCCCTCGCCGTAGGCGAAGCGCACCGCCTCGAGTCGCACGTGGCCGCGGGGGCCCGCGGTAGAGGATCGCGCCGGGGCGGCGGTCGCGGTGCTGGCGGCGGGGGCGGAGGTGCGCACGCGCTCGCCCTCGTCGATCAGCTCCAGCACCCGCCGGGCAGCCGCGGACATCTCGCCCAGCCGCTGCACCATCGCGAAGGCTCCTGCGGCCGGCGCGATCGCGGCGGCGACCAGGACCATCGCCGGCGGAATCAGCACCGGGTCCAGTGATCCGGCCACAGCGGCCTGCACGAGGGAGACCAGGAACAGCAGGCTCGTGGCCGCCACCACCAGATCGGCGAGCGCGGACTCACCCGCTGCCCGGAGCGCGAAGCGGCGCCTGGCCCGCTGCACGGCATCGGTGCCGCGCAGCACCTGGGCACGGTGGTGGCCGGTCAGGTCGAGTGCCGCGAGCTCCCGCCGGGCCTGCGCGCCCTCGAACGAGAGCGCCTGCAGTCGGCCGAGCTCGCTGCGGATGGCGATGCCCTGGCGCTGTTGCAGACCGGCGAGCAGCCAGGGGATCGCGAGGAGGAGGGCCACCCCGGCCGGGACGATCAGTGCGCGCGGCCCGACCATCGCCACCAGTGCGATCGAGACGAGGGTGGGTGAGAGCAGCGCGTTCAGGCCGGCACCGAGGGTGTGGGCGTAGAACCACTCGAGCACCTCCACGTCGTTCATCGCGGTACCGGCGACCTCACCGGCGCGCCGGCGGCCCGAGCGGGCGGGCACGATCTGCTCGACGGCGTCGTAGACGCGCACCCGCAACCCGTCGATCACCCGGTAGGCGAGGACGTGGCTGAGCCAGGACTCCACCCAGGTCAGCACGGCGACGGCCACCACCGCAGCCGCCAGCGCGGTCAGCAGCAGAGCGACCATCGAGGTCGAGCCGGACGTCACCAGCGAGGCGACGGCGGTGCTCAGGCCCGCGGCGGCGGCCGTGGCGGCCTGGAACCCGGTCATCGCGGCGGTCGAGCGCCAGAACAGCGACCGCTGCGCCCCGACCTCGCCGAGCAACCGCACGACCGGGCCGAGCAGCCCGCGGGCGCTCATGCGGGGATCCTCTCCGCCTGGGCCGCGTGCAGGCGCGCGAACGGCCCCCCGGCGGCGACGAGCTCGTCGTAGCGGCCCTGCTCGACCACCCGCCCCTCCTCCAGCACCAGGATCCGGTCGACGGCGGCGATCGCCGCGAGGCGGTGGGCGATGATCACCAGCGTCGGCCGGTCCGGTCCCGCGCGCAATGTGGTCAGCAGTGCCCGTTCGCGCTCGGCGTCCAGGGCCGCAGAGGCCTCGTCGAGCACCAGCACGGGCGAGCGGCGCAGGAGCGCCCGGGCGATCGCGACGCGGGCGCGCTGGCCGCCGGAGAGCAGCGAGCCGCCCTCACCCACCTGCGCACCGAGCCCTGCGCCTTCGGCCAGCTCGGGAGCCTCGGCGCGGGTGAGGGCCTCGATCAGCTCCGGATCGGTGGCCGCGGGAGCCACGATGGTGAGGTTCTCGCGGATCGTGCCGGCGAAGAGCACCGGATCCTGGGAGACGAGGGTGACCGGGGGAGCGTCCTGCGACGGTGCGAGGTGCACCGAGCCCGCCTGCGGCGTGAGCAGTCCGAGCACGAGGTTGGCTACGGTCGACTTGCCAGCCCCGGACGGGCCCACGATCGCCGTCACCGAGCCATGCGGCAGGGCGAGGCTGAGGTCGGTCACGGCCGGGCGGTCGGCGCCGGGGTATCCGGCGCTCACGCGCTCCAGCACCACCGCCATGCCCGCACCAGCACGCCCGGCGTGCCCGTCGTGAGGGGCAGGGCCGGCGCTCTCGGACTCGGCGAGCCGGGCGAGCAGCTGTGAGCCGGCGGAGACGCCCAGGTATCCGGCATGCCAGTGGTTCGCGAGGTCCTTGAACGGGCGGAACACCTCGAAGCCGATGAGGGTGAGAGTGAACAGGGCCGGGGCGGCGAGATCACCGGCCGAGACGCGCAGCACCCCCACCGCCAGCACGAGGGCCGGACCGGCCACCAGCAGGAAGCCGGTCAGCCCGGACTCCACCAAGGACAGGCGCAGCTGGCGCAGGGTGGAGCGCAGCAACCCGGCACTGGCAGCGATCAGCTGGTCCCTGCGGCGACCGGCGGCCCCCAGCAGCTTGAGGGTCTCCATCCCACGCATTGCATCCACGACGTCGGCGTGCATGCCGGCGTAGGAGCTCCAGTGGTCCTCCCCGCGTGAGCGCAGGGCGCGGTCCCACAGCCGCGGCAGCAGCGGCACGATCGCCGCCGCCACGCCCGCCGCCAGCCCGACCACCGGATCGATCGCGATCAGGATGCCCACGGTGACGGCGGCCGTCACGGCGGTCACGATCACCTGCGGGACGTAGCGGGTGACGTAGGCCTCGAGGTTCTCGACGCCGTCGATGAGCAGGGAGTGCCGGCTGCCCGTGCTCTCGGCCGGCCGGGCGAACGGGCCGAGCGCCGCGTCCGCGTCGAGCATGGTGGTGCGCAGGCCCCGCTTCATCCGACCGGCCACCGCATGCGCACTGAGCTCACGGATCGCGGTCGCCGCCGGGCGCAGCACCAGGGCGGCGGCGAGCAGGGTGAAGGGTGCGGCCAGGTCGACCAGGCCCTGCCCCTCCAGGATCCCGGCGAACAGACGCGACATCGCGATCGCCTGCGTGATCGCCAGCGCGCTGAGCACCAGCCCGACCGCGGCGCACAGCGCCTGACCGGCCTGGACGCCGCGGACCGAACGCGTCAGGCGGAGGAGGCGGAGGTGGATCACGGGTGCCTGCTATCGTGAGAGTGAGAATCGTTCGCAAGTAGGGATGGGCACAGTTGTACACGACGGATCGCGGTCATGGCCACCCCCGCACCGCCACCGACGCCCCGTTGGTGGCGGCAGCAGGCGCGACACGCCGCCGCCGCGGGCTGCTGATCCTCGCGCTGCTGACGGGGGTCGCTCTCGTCTGCATCCTCGCGGTCGGGATCGGCCCGGTTCCCATCGCACCCTCGGTGGTGGCCGAGGTCGTACTCGGGCACCTCGGGCTGGCAGATCCGGGATCCGTGGCCGCCACCGACGACTCGATCGTCTGGCTGATCCGCCTGCCCCGAGTGATCCTCGGCGCAGTCGTCGGAGCCTCGCTCGCGCTGGCCGGGGTGGTCATCCAAGCCCTCGTGCGCAACCCGCTGGCCGACCCCTACCTGCTGGGCATCTCATCCGGCGCCTCGGTCGGCGCCGCGGCGAGCATCCTGTTCGGGATCGGTGGCGGAGTGCTCGCCCTGACCGGCAGCGCCTTCGTCGGAGCGGTCGGTGCCATCGCGCTGGTGCTCTCGGTGGCCCGGATCGGGGGCAGGCTCATCACCTCCCGGCTGGTGTTCGCCGGGATCGCGGTCGGGTTCGCGCTGACGGCGCTGACGAACTTCCTGGTCTTCGCGAGCGAGTCCCGGGACGGCGCCCGCGCGGTGATGTTCTGGATGCTGGGTTCCCTGGCGCAGTCGCGCTGGGCCTCGGTCCCCCTGGCGGTGGTCGCCGTGGTGGTCGCGGCCGCGATCTTCATCGCCTGGGCCCGCCGGCTGGACGCCCTCGCGATCGGCGACGACACCGCGCTGGCGCTGGGCACCGATCCCGCACGGTTCCGGGCGCTCGCGGTGATCGTGGTCAGCCTGGTGGTGGCGGTGGCCGTGTCGGTCTCCGGCTTGATCGGCTTCGTCGGGCTCGTGGTCCCGCACATCGCTCGCCGGCTCGTCGGTGGCAGCCATCGCATCGTGCTGCCCGTCTCTGCGCTCCTCGGCGCGTTGCTGCTGGTCAGCGCCGATGCGATCGCCCGTATCGCCTTTGCCCCCCGTGAGCTGCCGCTCGGCATCCTCACCGCGTTGATCGGCACACCGTTGTTGATCGCGCTCGTCCGCCGGTCCCTCGCCCGCTGAGGGTCCGCTCGAAGAAGAATCTGGAGATTCGCCATGTCCCATGCCCTGTTCCGCCGCCGCGGCGTCACCGCTCTCGGGGTGGTCGGCGCCGCCGCCCTGCTCGCCGCCTGTTCGCCGGGGTCGGCCGATTCCACCGAGGGTGGTGAGTCGACGAGCGCCGAAGGCGCTACCTCCATCGGTGCGACGCAGTACCCGCTGACGATCGACAACTGCGGTGAGGAGCTCGAGGTCGAGCAGGAGCCGGAGAGCGTACTGACCATCGGAACCTCCGCCGTCGCGCTGCTCGATGCGGCCGGTGCCTCGGACCGGATCGTGGCGAGGGCGGGGGAGTTCGGCGCGGAGCTGCCCGCAGGGCTGACCGCCCCGCCCACCGATGCCGAGATCCTCGACCCCTATGACCCCAGCATCGAGGTCATCGTGGGCGCCGGGGCCGACATCATCGTCGGCTACGGCCTCTTCAACGCCGCCGTCGAGGACGTCGAATCCGCGGGCCTGGCAAATGTGGTCATCGACGGCGAGTGCAGCCATGACGCCGCGCTGACCGAGAAGACCGACTTCGAGGCGATCTTCGACGACGTCTCCCGCCTGGCGCAGGTCTTCGACACCCAGGAGCAGGCCGAGGAGAACCTCGACGGGCTGCGCAGCAGCCTCGAGGAGCTGACCGCGGCGGCGGGTGAGACGCAGGAGGGGCGCAACGCCGCCGTCGTGTACTACTTCTCCGCCGACGCCACGATGTCCGCCCGTGGCGGGCAGGGGATCGCCGACGACGTGCTCACTCGCGCCGGTTTCGACAACGTCTACGGCGAGGAGCCCTCGGTCTACCTCGAGGCCAACATCGAGACGCTGCTCGACGCCGACCCGCACACCCTCGTGCTCGCCTACGGGCTGTACGGGGAGAGCTACGAGGAGGCGCTGGCCACCTTCATGACCGAACCCGGCGTCGAGGACATGGCTGCGGTGCAGGCCGACCGCATCATCGGCGTGCCCGCGGCGGACCTGGCCCCGGACCCGGGCGCCGTCCGCGGCCTGGAGGCCGTGCTCGAGGGCACGGGTGCGCTGAACCAGTGATCGGGACGCAACGGCTGACCGTCCGGTACGGCCGGACGGTCGCCGTCGCGGCCGCTGATCTGGTGGCTGCGGACGGGCGCACGCTCGGGCTGATCGGGCCGAACGGGTCCGGGAAGTCGACGATGCTGCGCGCCATCCTCGGCGCCATCAGCGGCGAGGGCACGGTGACCGTGGACGAGGATCTGGTCCGGGACCTCAACCCCCGGCAGCGGTCCGAGCGCATCGCCGTCGTGGCGCAGGAGGAGCCGAGCGGGCTGCCGCTGACGGCGTGGGACTCGGTGCTGCTGGGGCGTTCGGCGCGGCTGTCCGGCTGGAGCCGCTACCGGCCGGCCGACGAGGAGGCGGCGCAGGAGGCGATGGCGCGCGCCGGGGTGAGCCACCTGGCCCACCGGCACGTGGACGATCTCTCCGGCGGGGAGCGTCAGCGGGTGCTCATCGCGCGGGCGCTCGCGCAGGGGTCGAGTCACCTGCTGCTGGATGAGCCCACCAACCACCTGGACGTGCGCTTCCAGCACGAGATCCTCTCGCTCGTGCACGGGCTGGCGCTGACCACGATCACGGTGCTGCACGATCTGAACCTGGCGGCCCGGTACTGCGACGAGCTGGCGCTGCTGCAGCGCGGGCAGATCGTGGCGGCGGGGCCACCGGCGGAGGTGCTCGTGCCGGAGGTGCTGGAGCCGGTGTACGAGATCTCGGTGCGACGCATCGACATCGAGGGTGTGCCGCAGCTGTTCTTCGGGATGACGTGAGCGTGCCCGGGTCAGGCAGCGCTTGACACTTGCACAAGTGGAAAGTGTCACCTATGGTTCCCGATATGGAAAGTTCTCTGGATCCGTCCGAGCACAGGCGCACGCTGGAGGTCGCGGAAGCGGCGCCCTATGTCGGGATGCCGCCGTCGCCGTGGTGGGTGCCGCCGGCCTTCGGCGGGTGGTTCGCCGCCTACCTCGGCTCGTTCGCGTTCTGGCGTGAGAGCGAGATCCTCTTCATCCTCGCGATGGTCGTGCTCACCGGTGGGGTCGGGGCATTCCTCGGGTGGTACAGCCGGCGGCACGGAGCGTTGCCGGTGCCGGGGCGCGGGAATCCGCCTCCCGAGATCCGGGGTGAGTACCGGCGCTACGCCGTCGGCGTGCTCGTGATCGTCGGCGCGGTGGCTGCCGTGTGGTGGTGGGCCGGGCTCCTCGTCGCCTGCCTCGCCGCCTTCGTGCTCGTGACCGCCGGGCTCTCGCTCTACCAGGTGCGCTACGAGCGCGCCGCTGCCACGGTGCGCGAGCGGCTGGCATGAGCCTCGGCGATCTCGACCCGATCATCCACACGCCGAAGCGGCTGGCGGCGATGGCGATGCTCGCGAACGCCGAGTACGCCACCTTCCAGTTCCTCAAGGATCACATCGGCCTCACCGACTCCGACCTGTCCAAGCAGATGTCGACCTTGGAGTCGGCCGGGTACGTCAAGGCCACCAAGCACGGGCGCGGCCCTGGATCGACCACCAGCTACGCCATGACCCGCCAGGGTGGGCGCGCCTACCGCGCTCACCGGGCGGCGCTCTACGCGATGCTCGCCGACGAGCCCTCGCCGTCCGGTCCCTGAGCACACCGGAGTAGGCAAGAATGCCTCCATGCGCTGGCCCTCCACCCGTCGCCCACGGGACTCACGCGGTCGCCCTGCTCTGAGCAGACCGGACATCGACGCTGTTGTGCAGGAGTGGACCGAGGCCGAACGGTTCGCCTTCTACTCCCGCTGGGTGGCGAGGTACCTGCCGATCTGGCACGCGGCGTACGCGCGCTACGCCGAGCAGACCGGCGTGGACGCGCCCAAGCGCGAGCTGTTCACGCAGCGGATGGATGAGCTGATCGAGCGTGGGGCCGCGGTGCGCGCGGGGGAGCGGGTGGTCAAGGCACGCCTGAACGAGACCCAGTCGGCGATCAGCGCTCTGACGGCGCACGCTCCGAACGCCTTCGGCGTCGCGCCGTGGACCACGCGCATCCGGACGGCGGCCCTGACCGCGCGGCATTTCCTCCAGGTCTGCTCCGATGGCGCCAAACCCTCCCTGGTGACCGCCGGCGTGTACACCTGGGCGGAGATCGAATCCGGTTTCCCGGGGGACTCGGCCGCGATGCTGATGATGCTCACCCCCAAGGAACGTGCCTCGGCCGGACCGGGTGTGGCCGACGCCCACCACCTGGTCTATGCGCGCCCGTGCCAGGAACACGGATTGGCCGAGGAGGGCCGCGCGGTCTACGACGCGGTCGCCGCCATCATGTCCGACCCGGGCCGCGATCCCGGCCCGTTCCCGCTCGATGACGGGTTCTGGGTGACGAGCCCCAGCCCGGCGCGGGCCCAGCAGGCCCAGGCGTATGAGAAGTTCCATGGGCGCCAGGCTCCGCCGTGGATGCGGTGAGGGTGCTGCCCGCTCGAACTGACATACCAGCGGCGAACTGACATACCTCCGGCGGTGGTTCACACCGCCGGAGATATGTCAGTCGCCGCCTACCTCAGTTGCGGTGGGCGTTGCCGCGGCAGGAGTTGTCGGTCACGACCTCGCCGTCGGCGGTCAGCTCGAGGGTGACGACGTCGTCGTAGACGCGGCGCTCGGTCCCGGTGACGTTGTACTCGTCATCCATGAGCGGGAACAGGTAGACCGGGGTCAGGGTGAGTTCCGATCCGCAGCGGGTGCGCTCGAGGTCCATCTGCAGGTGGCCGTAGTGCAGGCCGCCGTCGACCAGCTGGGGGTTGCCGTTGGCATCGGTCTCCCACAGCTCGGGCTCGTCCACCGAGGCCATCCACTCGGAGTGCGTGTTGAAGCGGATCGGCTCGTAGCTGCCGTCGGCGGTCTCGTACAGCTGCTCACCGCGCAGCCCGTCGGCCGCCACGCCCACGTCGTACATCTGAACACCGACGCCGTCTCCGTCGCTGTCGACGACCGAGCGCTCGAACATCTCGTCGTGCCCGCTGATCACGGCGGCCACGCCGTACTCCTCGAACATCGGGGTGTAGGCGCGCATGGCGACACCGGACTGGTTGTCGGCGAACTCGTGGTTCGGCGGGGTGCCGTGAACCCCACTGGAGTAGGCGGCGTGGTGGAACTGCACGATCACCACCTGCCCTTGTGCTCGCGCGTCGGCGAGTTCGGCCTGCGCCCACTCCCACTGCGCGCTGCCTTCACCCAGGTCCGGCAGGTCGGCCTCGCTGGCATCGGTGCCGTAGACCGCGGCGAACGCCTCGCCGTATTCCTCGGCCGTGAATGAGCCCTGCGTGTCGGTCGGCATCCGCTCGGGGGTGAGGTTGGTGTCGTCGCCGGAGAAGATCTCCCCGGAGAGCATGCCGGTCTCGGTGTTCTCGTCCGGCAGCCCGTTCGTGGAATCGAGGGTGAGGATCGTGACCGGGCCGTGGTCGAGGCGGTAGTAGGAGTCGCGGACCTGTGGGTTGGCCGGATCGCCTGGGGTGACCATGTAGTCGAGGTAGCGGTTGCGCGAGACGACTACCGGCGTGCGGTCCTCCGGTGTGCCGTACCCGCCGCTGATGCTCGCGTAGGTCTCCCAGTTGCCGAGCGCCGTCACCAGCGGGACGTTCGAGGCGAAGTCGCTGGACTCGCCGGCGAAGTGCCGCCAGAACTCGTCCCAGGCCGGCTGGTAGCCCGAACCCTGCGTGAGGTCACCGGCGATCAGCATCAGATCCGGGTCCTGCTCGGCCATGGTGGCGATGTTCGCGTCCAACGCGTCGGCCTGGTTCATCGGGTAGCGCACCAGCTCCTCGCCGTAACGCACCGCTGTGCCGTACCGTTCGGCCCACAACGAGTCGACGCCCGGCCGCTCGGCGGACCCCTCGGCCAGACCGGCCCAGGCGGTCTCCCACTCGCGGTGCTCGATACGCCCGAACGGTTCGGTCTCGGTGTCGGAGAAGGCCATCATCCGCACGTGCTTCCACTTGTCCGACTCGGGCGCGGTGGTGAACCGGGCGGTGTGCTCCACGCCGTCCTGGGTCACCGTGTAGCGGTAGGACTTGTCCGCGCGCAGTCCGTCGATCTGCACGACATGCTGGTAGTTGCTGTCCGAGTGCAACCACGAGCCCTGCTCCAACCCTTCGATGTCCTGAGTCAGCTCGGCGTCGGAGTACTGCATCAGGTCGAGGTAGCGCGGTTCGCTCGTCAGCGTCTGCCGGCCGATGCCGGGGCCGTTGACTGTGACCGTGCCGGGCGTGTCCAGTTCGCTCACCCACACGAGGGTCATGGACTCCGACGACGGCGCCTGCAGGTAGGGCAGCACCCGGAAGCCGGGCTGGGGTTCCACGGGGGAGGATCCCGTGGACGGCAGCGGGGTCATGGATTGCGGGCCTGGGGGTGCAGCCACCGCAGGCGCTGCCAGCGCGGCGGTGGCGGAGAGGGCGAGCAGGATCGGGGCGAGCTTTCGGCGCACGGTGACTCCCGGGTAGTGGCGGGTCCTTCGTTGACTCGACGCGAGTCCAGCATGGCGTAGCGGCCGGGAGCGGTCGAGTGTTTCGAGCGCCGAATCTCGTGCGTCAGCGTGCGGCGTGCTGGCCGGCCCGGGCCGACATCGCGTGCGGATAGTCGGCGTCACGCCCCTGGAACGCGAGCACGTCCGGGTTGCGGATGTGGCCGCCGGCGATCTCGGTCGCCCGCGTGATGGTCTCGCTGGCCGCCCAACCCGGGGGGCCTTCCATCACGGTGCGCAGGAACGGCAGCAGGGCTTCGCTGTTCTCCCATGTGGCGGACTCCCACAGGTGCGAGGGGGAGTGGTCCACGGCGTAGTAGTGCACGTTGTCGCCGACGGTGAACATCGGATCCACGAACGAGGTCGCGCGGGCCCAGCTGAAGCCCATGCCTTCGTCGCAGGAGACGTCCACGATGATGCTGCCGGGCCGGAAGGCGGCCAGATCCTCGCTCTGCAGGTAGGTGAGCGGGGCCAGCGGGTCCTGCAGCGTGCAGTTGACCACGATGTCGCTCTCGGCCAGGTACGGCGCCAGCGGCACTCGTCCCTGATCGCTGATGACGTAGCGCGGCTGGGCGGGATCGTCGTCGTGGTCGAGCTGGAGGATGCGCACCGACGGGATCGGTGAGCCGACGGCGGCCACCTCACGGTTCGTCAGCACCCGCACGTCATGGATGCCCTGGGAGTGCAGGGCCGTCACCGCTCCGCGCGCGGTGGCGCCGAAACCGATGACGACGGCGCGCAGCCACCGTCCGTAGTTGCCGGTCAGCCCGCGCAGCTGCAGGGCGTGCAGCACGGAGGAGTAGCCGGCGAGCTCGTTGTTCTTGTGGAACACGTGCAGGCCGAAGCCGCCGTCGTGCTTCCAGTGGTTCATCGCCTCGAAGGCGATGAGCGTCAGGCGCTTGTCCACCGCGATCTGGGTGAGCGCGACATCCTGAACGCAGTGGGGCCACCCCCACACCACTTGCCCGTCGCGGACCGCGGCCAGGTCGCTCAGCTGCGGTTTGGGAAGTACGAGTATCTCCGCCGCGGTGAGCATTTCCGAGCGCGGCAGGATGGCCGCCACCTGCTCTGCCAGCGCGGCGTCGGTGAAGCCGAAGCGCTCGCCGTATCCGGACTCGAGCACGATCCGGGCGCGCAAGTCAGGATCGATCCGTTCCAGGTGCGCGGGGTGAAGCGCCAGACGCCGTTCGTCCGACTTGGCAGATGCTCCCAGGACGCCGAGTGTGAGGAGGTCGGCAGGCACCCTCAGCGCTTCTTCTTGGCGACGACGGTCTCCATGGCGCTCGCGTGCGCCGCGTTCTGAGTCCGCTTGTCCGCCTTGTCGGCGCGCTTCTCCTTGAGGGACTTTCCGACCTTCTTGGCGTTGGACTTGTTGCTCATGGCGAACTCCCTCGTCACCGGGCCAGAAGGTGGCCCATGTGCTGACAGTACGCCCTTGATGCTCTGCCGGGGCGTTGCTGGCGCCAGGCACCGGATACGCTGGCGTTTCAGGTCCCGACGAGAGGTAGCACCGTGATCAAGAAGCCGGCGTTGACTGTGCTCGGTGTCATCGCCGTGCTGATCGGGGCGGTGTGGGCAGGACAGGGTGTCGGCCTGCTGCCCGGCAGCTCGATGACCGGTGACCCGACCTGGCTGGTGATCGGCGCCGTCGTGCTCGTGGTCGGCGTGGTGCTTATCGTGATCAGCACCCGCGGGCGGTCCTGGCGCAACCCGAACGGACCCTCCGGGCAGCACTGACGCACCGCCGGTCTCGCACCGACAGCCCTCAGGTGATCGGGAAGTTCCCCGAGAACACGTTGTCCGGATCCCAGCGCCGCTTCAGGTCCCGCAGCCGCGGCAGGTTGACCCCGAACGCCGCCTCCAGCAGGTCCGGGCGGGCGGCGACGTCGGCGGTGTCGAAAGACAGGTATAGCCCCTCGCCGTGGCCGACCATCTCGGTGTCCCACACTTCGTCGAGCCGCTGCTGGTTCGCGCCCATCGCGCTGAGCAGGAAGTTCTGGCTCCGGTGCGGGTAGGCGGTCTCGGTCGGGCTCAGGTCGTGCGAGGCGCCGCCGGTCGCGCGGATCTGCAGGAAGTACGCGCTCCCCGACCCCGCCACCCGGGCGAAGGAGTCAGCTGCACCGTCGAGATGAGTCACCAGGGTCGAGCGCACCGCCGGTGACCCGCCACCGGAGTGGTTGCGGTCCCCGGCCTGGACCACCTGCGCGTAGGGCAACTGGTAGGCCTGGTGGCCCAGCAGCGGTCCGGCGTCGGCGAGCCTCTCCAGCTGGCGCACGGCCAGCTCGGTGTCCTGCGTAGCGATCACGGTCATCAGCTGCGCCACCGCCGGTTGCCCGCGGCGGGCGGGGGAGAGGATCAGGAAGCTCGTGATCTCGCGCGGCGCCGCCTCCACGCTCGCGCCCCAGCGCTGCAGCAGCCCGGCGGTGTCGGAGGCATCGAGGGTCATCTGGGAGAACACCACGTCCTCGATCCGCATCGGTTCGATGTCCACCGAGGTGACCACGCCCAGGTTCCCGCCGGCCCCCCGCAGCCCCCAGAACAGGTCGGGGTTCTCCTGCGGTGAGGCGTGCAGGATCTCCCCGGACGCCGTCACCACCTCCACGGCCCGGACCTTGTCGATGGTGAGCCCGAACGCCCGCCCGAGCAGACCCACGCCGCCGGTGGTCGCCAGACCGCCGACACCCACGCCGCCGTAGTCGCCGGAGCTGATGGCCAGCCCGTGCGGGGTGAGCGTCTCGGCCACCTGACCCCAGGTGGCACCGGCACCGGCACGCACGAGCGGGGCATCCTGCCCGAGTACCTCCACCGAACGGAACTCGCGCAGATCCAGTACGAGTCCGCCGTCGTTGGTGGAGCGCCCGCTGATGCCGTGCCCGCCCGAGCGCACCCCGAGCGGGACCTCCTGCTCGCGGGCGAACGCCAGCGCCTGCGCCACCTCGGCCGGGGTGCGCGGTACCAGGACCAACCCCGGGGCGCCGGAGCGCAGGTAGTTGTGCTGCATCCCGGGATAGGCCCGGTCACCCGGCTCGACGGCGCTCGCGGCCAGGGCGTCCGGCAGCCCGTCGTAGTCGATCCCCTCGCGTCGCTTCGCCAGCGCGGCCGAACCGCGCTGCGCCGCAGCCGGCGTGGTGCCCAGGCTCGCCCGTTCCTTCCCGACGGCGTCCCGCACGGCCGGCGCGATCTGCTCGCCGAACGCCTGGATCAGCTCCGGATCGTCGCTGGCCAGGATGAAGGTCCCGATGCCCTCGGTCAGTGCCAGGGCGGTCAGCTCTTCGACCCACTGCTCGGGCGGGCCGTTCAGGTAGCCCTGGGAGGTGGGGGACAGGGACCCGGCGATGTTGAGCAGCCGGCGGATCTCGGCCGGGTGGCGGCCGGCCTTCTCAGCAGCGGCATCGATGGTGGCGTTGCCGCGGGCCAGGTCACCCTCCTGCAGGTAGGACAGCGAGGGCAGCCAGCCGTCGGCGTGGGTGCCCACCAGGCGCAGCATCCGCGGCTTGTACGCGCCGAGCCAGATCGGCACGTCCCCGCGCGGGGCCGGACCGCGCTTGGCACCGCTGAGCCGGTAGTGCTCGCCATCGGTGCGCAGCGACCGCGTATTGGCGCTGTCCCACAGTTCGCGGATCACCTCGATCGCCTCGGTCAGCGCGGTGACGGCCTCGCCCGGAGTGCGACGCGGGGTGCCGAGCGCCTCGATGGCGTCCCAGAACGCCCCGGCGCCCAAACCGAGCGCGGCTCGTCCGCCGGAGAGCAGGTCGAGGGAGGCGAGGGACTTGCCCAGCACCGCCGGCGGGCGCAGCGGCAGGTTGAGCACGTTCCCGGCGAGGGTGATGCGCTCGGTCTGCGCGGCGGCCCAGGTCAGCAGCGTCCAGGTGTCCAGGAAGCTGGGCTGGTACGGGTGGTCCTGAAAGGTGGCCAGGTCCAGACCGACCTGTTCGGTGAGCCGGGCCAGGGCGACCGGGCGCTGCGGGTCGCTCGCCTGGGGTGTCAGGAAGGCGCCGAAGGTCAGGTCGTGGCCGTAGTCAGGCATGGGTCCTCGAGAGATTGAACGTTGTATCGCTATCGAGTGCAACAGCGATTCGTCCCCGTTGTTCCCGCCGGTGCGTGACGGGCGGGCAACCGTCTGGCGGGGTGGCATGAATCCGTGCACAGTAGGAACCGTGGGCGCACACCATGCGCCCGGAATCCGCACGAACCAAGGAGCACACCATTTCTGAGCAGAACAGCGTCACTGTCACCCGCACGATCGACGCCCCCAACGAGGACGTGTTCGAGGCCCTGACCAAGGTGGAGAATCACGAGCGCATCGACGGCTCCGGCTTCGTGCGCTCCCTCGACACCGGCGACAGGATCACCGCCGTCGGTCAGGTGTTCACCATGAACATGGAGGGCGACCACATGGGTGGTGAGTACCAGACCGACAACCACGTGGTCGGCTACGACAAGGACAAGCTCGTCGCCTGGAAGACCGCTCCGGCCGGCACCGAGCCTCCCGGCTGGCAGTGGGTGTGGGACCTCAACCCGGTCGACCCCGGCCACACCGAGGTCACGCTCACCTACGACTGGAGCCACGTCACCGACAAGGAGCTGCTCAAGAAGGTCAGCTTCCCGCTCGTCTCGGCCGAACAGCTGGAGGAGTCGCTGAAGAACCTGGCGGCGCTCGCGCTGGAGAAGTAGCCACTCGGTGCCGAGGTGCTGCTGAACTGGCCTCAGCCGGTGGACAGCGAGGTCCACCATTCCCGTGAACTCAGCAGCACCTCGGTGCGCCACCGTGCCACCTGCGCCAGGAGCGTGCGGCGCACATCGGCGACGTCCGGGTCGTGCCAGCGGTCGTGGACCTCGTCAGGGTCGGTGACCGTGTCGAAGAGTTGACCATCATCGCTGTCGCTGAAGCAGACCAGCTTCCAGCGGCCGTCGGCGACCATCGTCATCAGCTCGGATTCCTGCTGGATCCCGTCGCGAGCCTGCTCGCAGACGACATACTCGCGCCCGCTCCACCCGTCCTCGCCGTGCAGGGCCGGCAGCAAGGACCGCGCCTGCGTGCCAGGGCGTGGTGCGACACCTGCGAGGTCGAGGATGGTCGCGCCGAGATCCATGTGCGAGACGAGATCCTGCACTGGCGGGCGTGGGTCGAACAGCCATGGTGCGTGGACGATCGCCGGCACGCGAACGCAGGGCTCGTACATCGTCCACTTCTGGGAGAGGCCGTGGTCGTTGAGGGCGTCGCCGTGGTCGGAGGTGTAGATCAGGATCGTCTGGTTGAGCACGCCACGGTCCGTCAACGCCTCGATCAGCGCACCTACCTGCTCGTCGATGAGGCTGATGTTCGCGTAGTAGTGCTGCCGCTGCCGGCGTACCTGCTGAGCATCGGGATGCTCGAGATGGACGATCGAGTCGTGGTCGTGGGTCAGATGCTCACGCCGTACCGCGGTGATCGGCCCCGGCATAGCGCCGAACTCACGCTCGTCGCGGTTGGCCGGTGGTAGGTCACGATCGGCGTAGGCGTTCAGCAGCCGCTCCGGTGCGTCGTACGGTGGATGCGGCCCGGGAAACCCGACCTGCAGGAAAAAGGGCTCCTCGCCCGGGTAGTCGGCGAGCCACCGACATGCCAGGGAGCCGACGAAGGCATCGGCATGCAGGTGCTCCGGGGGTTCCCACGTGAAGGCGCCGAGTCGTTCGTCGTAGTCGGAACGCGCGCGCAGAGTGCGTCGGTCGGGTTTGACGTGGCCGCTGACGTGGAGCGCCTTGTCCCAGTTGTCCAGGAAGAACGGGACGGTCGACGTCCCGCGGTCCTTGTTCTCCACGACGTGCCGCTCGTGGAAGCCTGTGGGCGCCTCGTAGGGGAAGGTGTGCATCTTTCCCACGTTGACGCAGCGGTATCCGGAAGCGGCGAGGTCTTCGACCCAGGTGCGTGGCCAGGGCTCGTCGTTGCGCAGGACCCCATTGGCACCAGGGTGCAGCCCGGTGAAGAAGGAGGCCCGCGAGGGTGTGCACGAGGGCGCGGTGACGTAGGCACGGTCGAACGCCACTCCGTCCTCGACCAGGCGGTCCAAGGCCGGGGTGAGCATGTGCGGATACCCGAGCGCGGCGATCGTGTCGTAGCGCTGCTGATCGGTCATCACCAGCACGACATTGGGCCGCGTCGTCACCGCACGTTCCTGGCAGCCGGCGGCCTCGCCTGGTGCACCGTGAGCCCGAGCTCGTCGAAGATGGAGCGCAGCGCGGCAGGCGGTTCGCCGTCGGTCACCAGGTCGTGGGCTGCGCTCAGCGGAGCCACCAGGGCGAACTGAGGCCGGTTGAACTTGGTGGAGTCCGCGACGACGACGATGCGCGAGGACCGTTTGATGAGGTGACGCATCATCGAGGCTTCTCCGAGATTGCTGACAGAGAAGCCCTCATGGGTGATGCCCCCGACGCCGATCACGGCGATGTCGAAGTGCACAGCACCGGGGTCGCCGAGATCGGGGAACGACGCCTGCCCCACGGTCACCTGGGAGGAGAAGCGCACGTCCCCGCCGAAGATGTAAAGGTTGCGGACGGCGTGGGTCGGCACGTCGAAGGGGATGCTCAGGTTGTTGGTGGCGATCGTCAGGTCACGGTGGTCGGTGAGGCTGCGGGCGACGGCCAGCGTGGTGGTCCCGCCGTTGAAGGCGATCACCGCCCCGTGGGGGATCAGTGTCGCGGTCAGCGCACCGATGTGTTTCTTCTCCGGTTCCTGCAGTTGCTGGCGGATCCGCAGCTCGCGGTCGGGGCTGGTGATCACCGAGTTGGCGATCGCACCTCCCCGGGTGCGGCTGACGTGACCGTCTTTGTGCAGCTCGATGAGATCTCGGCGCACAGTGTCGGCAGAGACCTCGAACTGCTCAGCGATCTCGTGCACGCTGGCCTGCCGCATCGACTCGATGAACTCGACGATGCGCCCCCGGCGTACGGCGGGTAGTTCCGCTCCGCCGGATTCTGCGGATTCCTCGCTCACTCCGCTCGCTCCCTTGCTCGTTCCTGCGCGTGCCCCGCAACGTATCGCGCCGGTCGCTCCCGGCGCACACCCTGTCACTGCTCAGAAGCTCTGCGCACTCATGCCTGATAAAGCAAACTCTTGCAGAGAGTTGCGTAGTTGTGCAACTATCACCAAGGTGCTTCCGCAGAAGCATGCACCTTCCAGAGACCCGGAGCCGTCACAGCAGACGCGCACGGGCCGGATGACATCCTTGGAGGAATCATGAACAGCGCTGTTCGCCCGCTCCGCACGCCTCGTCGTCGGGGCAGTCAGGCCGCCGTGGCGGCCCTTGCTGTCGCAGCACTCGCCACCGCGTGTGGTGGCGGTGATGCCGCCGACGGTGGCGACGCCGACAGTGACGATGAGGTCACCATCGAATTCATGCAGTGGTGGGAGCCGGAGTTGCCCGACGGCGCTCTGGCGGGACTCATCGACGAGTTCGAGTCGGAGAATCCCGGTATCAACGTCGACCTGCTCTCCGGTCCGTACGCCTCGATCAAGGACCAGGTGATCGCGGGCTCGGCCTCCGGCACGATGCCGGACGTGCTCGGTCTGGCCGGTTCGTGGGTGCATGACTTCGCTACCCAGGGGTCGATCGCCAACCTCACTGACACGATGGCCGAGTACGGCTACGACGACTCCCAGCTGGGTGCCCAGGTTCGTGTGGACGGTTCGGCGTACTCGATCCCGGTGGTCAACTTCGCCTATCCGATGTTCGTCAACAACACGCTGCTCGAGGAGGCCGGCGTCGAGGTGCCGACCACGCGGAGCGAGTTCGCTGACGCCGCGCAACAGATCACCGACAGCACCGAGGCGTCTGGTTTCGTGGCCGCGCTCGGGCTGGAGCAGCCCAACGGCATCCAGATCGACATCATGCCCTGGAACTGGGCCTCCGGAGGCACCATGCTCACCGAGGACGGTGGCCCGGCAGCCGACAACGAGGACGTCCGCGACACCGTCGCTTTCATCAAGGAGCTGTGGGACGCAGGCGTCATGGCCCCTGGCGGCCTCACCATGGCCGAGCAGGACAAGGTCGAGGAGTTCACCAACGGGCGGGTGGCGATGATGGTGTCCTCGCTCGCGCACATCAACCTCATCCGCGAGAGCAGCCCGGACCTGGACTTCTCGGTGGTGCCGATGCCGGTCACGGAGGGCTACACCGGCGAATCCGGCGTGCGGTACGCCGAGTGGGGCATCGGGATGTCGGCGGGAACCGAGCACCCGGAGGAGTCCTGGAAGCTGATCGAGTTCATCATGAGCGAGCAGGCCAACGGTGAGTTGAGCAGCTTCGCCAATGGTTTCCCCGGCAACGTCAACGTCACGCCCGATCTGGAGGATGCCGACCCCCTGTTCCGGGACGCCTTCGAGATCTGGCAGGCCGGCTACCCCGCCAGTGAGTTCACCGGGCTCCCGCTCGCGGATGAGCTGATGCGCGTCTTCGACCAGGAGCTGCAAGAGGTCCTCGCCGCGGACAAGCCGATCGATGAGGCGATGGCCGCCGTCCAGGAGGAGTGGTCGGGCACCTTCTAGCCCACCCGCAGTGCCCATGCGTCCGACTCCGGCGGCGCGGGCCAGTTCCCGCCCGCGCCGCCCTCACCCACCCTCGCTTCGAAGGGGTTCGACATGACCTCGCTGACCTCGCGGCGACAATCCCGCGGCCACGCGGCGACTGCCTACGCCTATCTGTCCCCGACGCTCGTCCTGCTCGTCGTGCTGATGGCTGTCCCCATCGGGATGGTGATCTGGTACTCCCTGCAGAACAACGTCATCACCAATGCCAACCCCGAGCTGGTCGGCCTGCAGCACTACGTCGATATCCTCGGCGACTCCCAGTTCCATGCGGCGCTGAAGAACACCGCGGTGTTCGTCCTTGCCTCGGTGGCCGCGCACCTCGTGCTCGGCCTGGCCTTCGCCACCCTGTTGAACACGCCGCTGTTGCCGAACCGGATCAAGACCATCTTCCGGACGATCTTCGTCCTTCCGTGGCTGCTCACCGTGGCTATCGTGGCCATTCTGTGGCGGTTGATCCTCAACCCGAGCGGGGTGTTCAACTACGTTCTGACCACCGTCGGCGTGATTGACGGGCCGAAGGAATGGCTCGGGGACCCGGCGCTGGCGCTGTTCGCCGTCACCTTGATGAACATCTGGTACGGCTATCCGTTCTTCATGGTGAGTCTGCTGGCCGGCCTGCAGGGTATCTCCGCCGACCTCTACGAGGCTGCTTCGGTCGACGGGGCAGGCCCGATTCGGCGATTCACCTCGATCACGGTGCCGCAGCTGCGACCGATCATCATCTCGATGACCTTGCTCGACCTGATCTGGACCTCCCACCAGTTCGCCCTGATCTGGATGAGCACCGGCGGGGGACCGCTGGACCGCACCGAGCTGCTGTCCACCTACACCTACAAGCTCGCGTTCTCGCAGTACATGTTCTCGACGGCGTCCGCCAGCGCGGTGTTCTTCCTGCTCATCTCCGCGCTGCTCGCCTATGCCTACGTCCGCCACCAGAAGGCGAGGGACTGATCGTGGCCGCCCCTACTCTGCCCAGACAGCAGCACTGCTCCACCGCCGTCGCCCCCGCTCCTGCCCGGGGGATGACCGCCCGGCAGCGGCGCCGCATCGCCCTGGTGCTGACCGTGACCGGACTGGTTCTGGGCGCGACGTTCGCCGGGGCGCCGATCGTATGGATGGTGCTGTCGGCGCTGAAGTCCAACGCGGAGATCTTCGCCTATCCGCCACAGTTGCTCTCTGACAACCCCTCGATCCAGCCGTTCCTCAGCATCCTGCAAGATCCCCGGCAACTGCGATTCTTCTTCAACTCCTACGTCGTGGCGCTCTCGGTGGTGGCACTGACCCTGCTGGTGGCCGTGCACGCGGCCTATGCCTTCAGCCGCTATGAGTTCCCCGGCAAGCACCTGATGAACGTCGTGGTGATCTCGGTCCAGGCAGTTCCGCCCGTCACTCTCCTCATCCCGTACTTCGGGCTGATGGTGGCCTTGGGCCTGTACAACAGCTACGCCGGTCTGATCCTCACCTATATCGTCTTCACGCTCTCTTACGCGATCATCATGATGACCGGGTACTTCAACACTCTGCCGCGTGAGCTGGACGAGGCCGCGCGAGTCGATGGCACCTCCTCCTTCGGTGCCCTGTGGCGCATTCTCATCCCGATCTCGTTGCCCGGGATGGTCTCGGTGGGGATGTACACCTTCATGATCGCGTGGAACGAGTACCTGTTCGCGCTGACGCTCACCCGCACCGATGACATGCGCACCGTGCCCATCGGCATCCAGTTGCTCATGGGGCAGCACTCCTACGACTGGAACCAGATGATGGCGATGAGTGTGCTCGGCTCGTTGCCCGTGATCGTGCTGTTCGTCTTCTTCCAACGATTCTTCATCGGTGGAATGACGTCCGGATCTGTCAAGAACTGAATTTCACCCAACCGAGAGGAACCGCTCAGATGTCACTCATCACGGGTGCGCAGATTCTTGCGCCCGCCAGTGCGCAGGGCTTTGCCGTGCCGGCGCTCAACCTGTCCGACTACGGCATGCTGATGGCCGCCTTCGAAGTCTGTGAGGAGCTCAAGTCTCCGCTGATGGTCGCCCTGGGTCCGAAGGAGGGCAACTGGATCGGCCCGGACTTCATCCCCGCCGTGCTCTCGCGTGCTGCACGCTCCACCGTGCCGACCGTGCTGCACTGGGACCACGGGGCCACGCTGGACGAGGCCGTGCGCGCCATCAAGCTTGGATACAGCTCGGTCATGATCGACGCCTCACTCGAACCGTTCGAGCGCAACGTGGAGATCACCTCCCGGGTGGTCGAGGTGGCGCATGCCGCCGGGGTGTCGGTCGAAGGGGAGCTCGGCACCATCGGCAAGACCGTCGGAGCCGACGAGGGCGGCACCGATGACATCCTCTACACCGAGCCCGCGGAGGCCGTCGAGTTCGCACGGCGCACTGGCGTGGATTCGCTCGCCATCGCCATCGGGACCAGGCACGGCATCTACCCCAAGTCCCTGAAGCCCGAGCTGCGGCTGAGCCTGCTCGACGAGATCGACGAGGTCGTCGACGTCCCGCTGGTCCTGCACGGTGGGTCCGACAACCCCGACGCGGAGATCCGGGAGGCCTGCCGGCGCGGCATCAACAAGGTCAATATCTCCTCCGACGTCAAGCGTGCCTTCTACGACGCGATGCGTGGGGTGCTTGCCGACACCTCGCTGCTGGATCCCCGGCTGATCGTTCCCGGGGCGATGGAGGCCGCAAAGGACCTGGTCCGCCACAAGATCGATCTCTTCGGGTCAGCCGGCACGATCCACTACTACGACTGAGAGGGAGGCGAGCGTGCAGACAGCCCAGCCCACCACGACGCCTGCCGGAACGTGGTGGCCAGATCGTTACCAGGAACTCGTCGAGCAACGCCAGACTCTCCTCGACAGGTGCGGGCCGATCGTCGCCGGATTCTCGGCGACCACCGATGCCCTGCACCCTGTCGAGGCGGGGGGACTGGGACGGCTGCTGGCCGCGACCGCATCCGCGCCCGAGGTCGCGGAGGGTCTGGCCACCGTGCAGGAGTGGCTGCGAACGGGCCGCGATGGTGAGCTGTTCATCGACGACCACGCAGCGGAACCCCTGCTGGAGGAGCTGCTCGGGCCGCCCACGCGCGTGCAGTGCGGTGGCACCTCGATCCAGGCCGCCTGGAGTTGGTCCGAGCTCGGGCTCGAGCCACTGCTGGCGCTGCGCAACCGAAGCGCCCGCCAGCTGCGCGCCACCCCCGACGGCGTCCGCCTCGCTGTCGGGGACGGCGTGGCGCCCGCACGCACCGTCACGGCGACCTCCGGCGCCCCGGTGCCCTCCAACCACGTGCTCGAGCTGGCGCGTGGGCTGCGAGCGGGCGGGGTCGAGGTCACCCGGTCCAGCCGCATCACCGTGGTGATGGCGCGCAAGCGCCTCCAGCTGGATGAGGACTTCCTGCACCGCTCGCCCGATTTCGTGGCGGGCGGCGTCGGGCTGGTCTCCGGGCTGAACGGCCTCGCGCGTGCCACCAGCGAGGAGGTCCTCGGCGTCGTGGCCGGTGCGGTCGCCGCGTGGCGGGAGGCGGGTGCGCGTCTGGTCCACCTGGAGCTCGCGGAGTATGCGCGGCCCGGCGAGCTCAGCCGGGTGATGGCCCAGGTGGGCCCGCACGTGGACTCGGTCGGCATGAATGCCGGCGAGCTGACCAGATTGCTCGGCGCCGGTCACCCCGCGCACGTCGCGGCCCAGTTCGCCGCGGCTTTCGGGCTGCGCCGGGTGGTCGTGCACGCGGACCGATGGGCGATGAGCGTGCACCGCGGCGACCCTCGCACGGAAGAACGTGCGCTTGCTGCCGGCAGCCTGGCAGCGGCCAACCGCGCCGAGCATGGCTCACCCCGCGGACAGTGGCGCGTGCCGGATGCCGCACGCTTCGCCGTCGAGATCCCCGAGGCCGGCTCCGCGGCGGAGAGCTACCGGGTGAGCGCGGTAGCCACCCCGTATCTCGCTCAGCCACGCTCGACCATCGGCCTGGGCGATACGTTCGTGAGCGGCGACCTGCTCGTCCATGCCGGCACCGAGACCTGACCCCACACAAGGAGAACAGATGCACCAGCAGCAGACTCTGACCGGACGTCGCGTCATCGTCACCGGGGGAGGCATCGGGATCGGCCTGGGAATCACCCGGCGATTCGCCCAGGCCGGGGCGAAGGTCGCCATCACCACGCACTCCCGCCCCGCCGAGGGTGTGATCGAGGCGCTCGCGGACGAGGGTATCGAGGTGATCGGCTCCCGGCTCGATGCCCGAGACAGCGGCGAGGTCGACCGGGCGATCGACGACCTGACCGGCCGGCTCGGCGGCCTGGACGTGCTCGTCAACAACGCCGGCGGGCTGGTGGCGCGCCACCCCGTGGCGCAGATGCCCGACGAGCACTGGGAGGCGGTGATGACGCTGAACGTCACCTCGGTCTTCTACGCCAGCCGCGCGGCGCTGCGCCACCTCGGCGAGGGCGGGCGGATCCTGACGATCACCTCCCTGGCCGGCAAGAACGGCGGCGGGAACGGGGCCTCGGCCTATGCCACCGCGAAGGCGGCGCTGGACGGCTTCACCCGGGCACTGGCGAAGGAGGTGGCCGCGTCCGGGATCACCGTGAACGCGATCGCGCCGGGCCTGATCCTGGACACCCCGTTCCACGAGACCTTCACCCCGGTGGAGGCCCAGCAGCAGCAGATCGCCGCCATCCCGGTGGGCCGGGCCGGCTACCCCGACGACGTTGCCGCCGCGGCCGAGTTCTATGCACGGGCGGACTCCGGTTTCACCACCGGCACCTCGCTGGACCTCAACGGGGGCGTGCACTTCTCCTGAGCAGTCCGGCTCGGGTCGGCGCTACGCACACGCACGAATCCCGCTGCGGATGCCCGCAGCGGGATTCGTGCGCATAAGTCGATGGTGGGGAGGCGGCTCAGATGTTGGTGGTGACGTCCCCGGACTCGCGCAGTTCGGTGACGATCTCGCCGATGGCGGCGTTCTGCTGCTCGCTCACGGCCTGCTGGGCGATCTGGTCGCGGGCCTCCTCGAACGGCGGGATCTCGTCCTCACCCGCGCCCTGGGCCTCGGCCTGCTCCACGAGCGTGTCGTACTGCGCCCGCAGCTCGTCCTCGCTCGGCTCGCTGACCTCGGCCTCGGTCTCGACGAAGGCGTTGACGGCGTACTGGTCGGCGGCGTCCTGGCGGATGTCCTCCTCGCTCAGGCCCTGCTCCACCAGGGCGTCGATGACCTCCTGGGCGGAGCCGAGGCCGTTCTGAGCGGCGACCTCCTCCAGCGTGGCAGTGACGTCGTCCTCGGTGGCCTCGATCCCGGCCTCGTCGGCGGCCTGGGTGAGCAGCACGTTGTTGACCAGCTGGTCGAGGGTCTGCTGCTGGATCTGGGCCTGGTCGACCTGCTGGCCGGTCTGCTGCTGGGACATGGCCGCCTGCTGGAGCTGGCCCTCGTAGCTGGAGAAGAACTCGTCGCGATCGATCTCCTCGCCGTTGACCTCGGCCACGACCTCGGGGAAGTCCTCGGGGTCGGGGGCCTCAGCGCCGGCGTCGGGGTCGGCGGGAGCCTCGGTCCCTGCCTCGGTGGGGCTCTCAGCGGCGTCCGGTTCGTCCTCGGACGTGCAGCCGGTCAGTGCCACGGCCGCAGCCAGGGTGAGGGCGGCCAGGGTGGACTTGCGCGGCATGGGGAGACTCCTCGGGGTTGGTGCCGTAGCCCTCGACGGTACCCGCTCGACCTGGACAGCACCTGATCGCGCTGTTCGCCCCCCGCGGACGGCCACCCCGCCAGGCCGGCGCCCGCGGGACTCAGCCGCTGCCGGCCACCTGGGCGAGCACGCGATCACGCGCGTGGGCGAGGTGCTCGACCAGGGCGATCCGGGCCCGGTTCTCGTCACCCTCGCGGATCGCGGCCATGATCTCCTCGTGCTCGCTGACCACGGTCGAGGGCGTGGTGCGCCGGTGCGCGGCGTACTGGCCCATGGTCAGGTGGATCTCGCCGGAGATCATCTCGTACATGCGTGAGAGCCGGGCGCTGCTCAGGCCCTCCACGATCCCCCAGTGGAAGGCGATATCGGCCTGCACCTGCTCGGCGAAGTCCTCCCGAGCGGCGGCCTGCTGCATCACGGCCTGGGCCTTGGCCATCTCCTCGGGCAGGTGGCTGAGGCGGGCCAGGTGGGAGGCGGCTGCCGCCTCGAAGGTCTCGCGACTGAAGAACAGGTCCTGGATCTCGGCAGCCGAGAGCTGAGGCACCACCGCGGACTTGTGGGCCACCCGGCGCAGCAGACCGAGACCGGTCAGGCGCTCCAGGCAGGACTTCGCCGTCGGGCGGGCCACCCCGTACTCATCGGCCACGCGCTGTTCGGTGACCCGTTCACCCGGCGGGATCTCACCGTTGATGATCCGGGCGCGTAGGGACTCGAAGAGTGCCTCCGTCAGGGACGCAGGCCCGAGCTTGATCTGGCTGCTACTCGTCGACACTCCTCATCCTTCCTCCGGCACCGGGAACGATCGCGATGACGCCCCCGGATTGTTGCCTGTCATGCCGTCATGTCGGTGCCGCAATATCGACTGACATCATGACAGTTCATCGCGATCACCGTCCCGCCGATGGCGTCAGCCAGCCCAGGGTGTCGGTGGTGGCGCGGGTGGGCTTGTACTCGGCCGCCACCGTGCCCCGGTAGCCGCCCTCGCGCAGGGCGGATCCGATCGCCGTGAAGTCCAGCTCGCCGGATCCTGGTTCGCCGCGGCCGGGGGAGTCGGCGAGCTGGACGTGCCCGATCTCGGCGGCGCGCTGCCTGGCCACGGCGGCCACGTCGGCGCCGTTCATCCCCAGGTGGAAGGAGTCGAACAGCAGCGCCAGCCGCGGGGAGCCGACCTCCTCGATCAGCGCGGCCACGTCCTGGTCGTCGAACAGCGGATAGGCGCCGTTCAGCCCGCGCGCGAGCGGCTCCACCAGGATGGTGCCGTCGATCTCGGCCACCGCCTCGGCGGCCCGTCGATAGGCCCCGACGGCGTGGGCTCGCTGCGCCTGCTCCTTGCCCTCCTCGGGCTGTCCGTAGAGCAGGTTGAACCTGCGCACGCCGGTGGCGCGGGCCAGGCGCAGGAGCGCGTCCGTGGAGCGATCGAGCTCCTCGGCGCGCTCGGGCCGGCAGGTCACGCCGCGCTCGCCGCCGGGCATGTCGCCGGCGTAGAAGTTCAGGCCGATCAGCTGCACGCCGGCGTCGGCGATCCGCGCGGCCACCTCATCCACGCGGTCCTCGCCCGGGTGCGGTTCGGCGAACGGCCACCAGCTCTCCACGGTGTGGAAGCCGGCGTCGGCCGCGGCCTGGAAGCGGTCGAGGTAGTCGACCTCGGTGAACAGGAGGGACACATTGGCGCTGACGTCGTAGTCGTTGAACTGCATGGGTCCACCTTGCCATAGTTGTGCTCGACATGTAAGCATGTATGACAATCAGCGACGATCGGAGAACAGCGGTGACGCTCACGCACGCACAACCCGGCGAGGTCATGGGTCTGCGGACCCCGGAGTGGTACCGCGGTGCCACCCGGTGGACGCAGCTGACCTTCACCGACGACGATCCGGCCACCCTGGACGTGGACTTCTGGATCGACGTGATGCGCCGGTCCGCCTCGAATGCGCTGTGCCTGAGCGCCGGCGGCTACATGGCCTTCTATCCCTCCCGGATCCCGTGGCACCACCGCAGCGCCTTCCTCGGTGACACCGATCCCTTCGGAGCCCTGGTGGAGGGAGCGCGCTCGCTGGGCATGCACGTGATGGCCAGGGTGGACCCGCACGCCATCCACCAGGACGCCGCCGATGCCCACCCCGAGTGGCTGGCCCGGGACGAGGACGGCCGGCCGATCCCGCACAGCTCCGTGCCGGGCCTGTGGTGGACCGACCCGTTCAGCAGCTACCACACCGACTTCACCACCGAGGTGGCGCGCGAGATCGTGCGCGAGTACGACGTCGACGCCGTCTTCGCCAACCGCTGGGACGGTCCCCGCGTGGTCTCCCACACCGAGGAGACAGCGCAGCGCTTCACCGCCGACACCGGCTTCGCCCTCCCGCGCGTCGCGAACCTGGATGACCCGGCCTGGCCGGCCTATGCCGCCTGGCACAGCCGCCGGCTCAGCGAACTGGTGGTGCTCTGGGACGACGCGGTGCGGGAGATCAAACCGCACGTGCGCTTCATCCCCAACCGTGGTGCCGCCCTGACCCGCGATCTCGTGCCGGAGCTGGTCGATGACCGCTACCCGATGTTCTTCGTGGACAAGCAGGGCCGCTCCGACCTGGAACCGGCCTGGACGCCCGGCCGGATCGGCAAGCGCACGCGTGGGCTCTATCCCGACCGCCCGGTCGCGCTGATCACCTCGGTCGGACCGGAGAGCCACGAGCTGCGCTGGAAGGACTCCGTAGCCGACCCGGAGGAGACCAAGGCCCTCGTGGTCGACGGTTTCGCCCAGGGCGCGCTGCCCTGGTTCACCAAGTTCAAGGCCGAGAACTTCGACGATCGCTGGGTGCAGCCGATCGTGGACGCCTACCGGCTGCACGAGCGCTGTGAGCCCGTGATCGGGCGGCTGCGCTACACGGCCGAGGTGGCCATCCTGGACAGCCGCGGGCCGGCCGGCCCCACCCCGTGGACCCCGCCGCCCGGGCGGGTGGCCCACGAGGACGGCGTCTACCAGGCCCTGGTGGAGGCGCGGATCCCGTTCGAGTACGTGGCCGACGAGGCGCTCAGCGCCGACCGCCTGGCCGGCATCCGGGTGCTGGTGCTGCCGGCGAACCCCGAGCTCACGCCGCAGCACACGCGCGTGATCGAGGAGTTCGTCGCCGCCGGCGGCAGCGTCGTGGCCGCCCACGACTCCAGCGCGACCGGCACGCCCGGCTCGCGGGAACTCGCCTTGGGGGAGCTGTTCGGAGTCCGGCTGCGCGAGGACGTGCGTGGTCCGCTGAAGAACAAGTACATGGCCCTCACCGCCGATCACCCGCTGGCCGCCGGCTACGAGGGTGCCCAGCGGATCGTCGCCGGATCGCTGGTGCTCGGGGTCGAGCAGATCCCCACCGCCGACGGCGTCACGGTCCCTTTCCGGTTCGTGCCCGACTACCCCGACCTGCCGATGGAGGAGGTCTACCCTCGCGGGGCGGCACAGGAGCCCGCCGTCATCGCCCGCGAGCACGCCTCCGGCGGGCGCACGGCCTATGTGGCCTTCAACGTCGGTGAGATCTACTGGGAGGCCCTGCAGTCCGACCACGGCCGGCTGATCGCCAACGCCGTCCGCTGGGCCCTCGGCGGGACCCCGCGCGTACAGGTCGACGGGCGCGGCCTGGTCGACATCGCCGTGCAGGAGGGCGAGCGTGAGCTCGCCGTCAGCGTGGTCAACCTGACCAACCCGATGGCCATGCGCGGCCAGGCGCACGAGCTGATCCCGCTCACCGGCCAGCACGTGCGGGTGCGCCTGCCCGAGGGGGCCGGAGACGTCCACGCACGTCTCGTCGTCGCCGGCGAGGACGTCCCGGTGACCGTGCGCGACGGACACGCCGAGGTGAGCCTGCCCGCCATCGACCACCTCGAAGTCGTCCACCTGACCTGGTAACAGACCGCAAGCCCCGACCGGGGCTCGACACCACCGTGCGGACGTCGTCCGCGCAAAAGGAGGATCCCGTGCGAATCGGATTCATCGGACTCGGAGTCATGGGCGTGCCGATGGCGCTCAACCTCATCAACGCCGGCCACTCGCTCACCGTGCATCGCGTCAAGGAACGCTCGCAGGTGCTCATCGACTCGGGCGCGACCGCCGCCGGATCGGCCGCCGACGTCGCCCGGGCGGCCGAGGTGGTCATCCTGATGCTGCCCGACACTCCCGACGTGGAGCACGTGCTCACCGCCGACGACGGCGTGCTCGCCGGCCTCGCGCCCGGCGCCCTGGTCATCGACATGAGCTCGATCTCCCCGGTCGCCACGCGCAGCCTGGCCGAGCAGGTCGAGGCCGCCGGTGGCGCCTGGGTCGACGCGCCCGTCTCCGGCGGGGAGGTGGGTGCCCGCGACGGTGCCCTGACCATCTTCATCGGCGGCGCGCAGGAGCCCGTCGAGCGGGCGATGCCGTTGCTGGAGGTGATGGGCAAGACCATCACCCACCTCGGCCCGGCCGGCGCCGGCCAGGCCACCAAGGTGGTCAACCAGATCATCGTCGGACTCACCATCGAGGCCGTCGCCGAGGGGCTGGCCGTGGCCGAGGCCTCCGGGATCGACCCCGCCGCCGTGCGCGAGGCCCTCTCGGGCGGATTCGCCTCCTCCCGCATCCTGGAGATGCACGGCAAGCGGATGGTCGAGCGCACCTTCGATCCGGGCTTCCGGATGCGGCTGCACCGCAAGGACCTGGGGCTGGCGCTCGCAGCCGCTAAGCACCACGGCACCTCGGTGCCTGGCGTGGAGGCCGTGGCCGCGCAGATGGATGCTGCGATCGCGCGCGACTGGGCCGAGCTGGACCACTCCGCGCTGTTCCGCCTGCTCACCGAGGAGCCCACCTCGTGAGCGAGCCCTGGTGGCACACCCCCTTCCGCACCTTCCAGACCAACCTGCGCGAGATCGACGCCGGGCTGGACGTCGAGGCCACGCTCGATGCCATCGCCGATCACGGCGCCGACACCTGGCTGCTCAGCGTCGGTGGCATCATCGCCAACTACCCGAGCGGACTGGACTGTCAGAGCGTCAATCCGGTGCTGGCCGAGCGGGCCTCCGGTGACCTGATCGGTGACGCAATGACGGCGGCGCGGGCACGCGGTATCCGGGTCCTCGGCCGGATGGACTTCTCCAAGATCGATGCCCGCCGCGCCGAGGCGAACCCGCAGTGGTGCTTCGTCAGTCCCGACGGTGAGCCGCAGCTCTACAACGGCTACCGCAGCGTCTGCCCCAGCGGGGAGTACTACCAGAGCAAGTCCTTCGACGTGATCAGCGAGGTGCTCGGGCGCTACGACCTGGCCGGGTTCTTCTTCAACTGGATGTCCTTCAACGAGCGCGACTACAGCCGCCGCTACTGGGGCGTCTGCCACTGCGAACCCTGCCTGGCCGGGTTCCGCGCGTTCGCACCCGGGGTGGAGCACCCGCGTGGACCCGACTCACCCGGGTACCGGACCTGGCAGCGGTTTGCGGCCGGCGTGCTCGATGACCTGACGGCCAGGATGCGGGCGCACGTGCGCGCCCTGGCCCCCGAGGCCGGCCTGATCCTCGGCGACCGGGCCGATATCACCTTCCACGAGGCGAACAACGCCGTCGGGCGTCCGCTGTGGCACCACGCCACGGCCGAGTCGGTCAGCGCGGCCCGATCGGGAGCCGATGCGCGCCCGGTCTTCGTCAATGCGGTCGCCTTCGTCGACATGCCCTACCGGTGGGCGGGGGAGGACCCGCGCCACCTGCGCCAGTACCTGCTGCAGGCCATCGCCCACGGCGCCCAGCCCTCCACCTACATCATGGGCGCGCCGCAGGACAGCCCTTTCGAGGCCGTCGATGCGGCCCGCGAGATCACCCGCTTCCACCGCGAGAACGCCGAGGTCTACGCCGGCCTGGCCTCCACTGCCCGGGTGGCGCTGGTGCGCACCCGCGCCACCGACGAAGCCGCGCGCCGCACCTCGGAGTTCCAGGGGTGCTACCTCAGCCTGGTCGAACGCCACGTGCCCTTCGACGTGGTGCGCCAGGACCGCCTGGCGGGTCTGGCCCCCGATCGCTACGACCTCGTGGTGGTTCCCGACGGCGGAGCGCTCCTCCCCGAGGAGGTCACCGCCCTGGAGGGCGTGCTGGCTGCCGGTGGCACCGTGACCCTGACGGGGGACTCGGGCTGGTCCGAGGGTGCGCTCCAGCTCGGCGATGACGTCGCCACGCAGAAGGCGGTCTTCGCCACCGAGGAGTCGGTGCGCTCGCTGCACCTGCCGCTCGGGCAGCGGGAGGGAGACCTCACCCCCGTCGTCGGGGGGTTCGCGGTGCTCGCGCCGGGGCCGCAGGCCCGCTCGGGCTGGCACGCCTGGGGGCGGGCGCTGTACGGCCCGCCGGAGAAGTGCTACGGGCACGAGCGCACCGGCCACCCCGGCTGGGTCAGCGCCGAGGTAGGCGCCGGGCGACTGCTGGTGCTGCCGTGGCGGCCCGGCCTGGTCTACCGCGAGGTGGGGCTGAGCCGGGTGCGCGACGCCTGGGTGGCCACCGTGCTGGAACTGACCCGCGCCGGGAACCTCGCGGCGATCGGGACCGATCTGCCCGAGCAGGTGCAGATCGTGCCCGGGCGCAGCTCCGGCGGCACGGTGATCCACCTGCTGAACCGCTCCGGGGACGCCCCGCAGCGGTTCGTCGAGCCGCTGCCGATCGCGGCGGGCACGGTGCGCCTGCAGCTCGAGCGCGACCCGGTCGCGGCGCGCGCCCTGGTGGCCGGGGTGGATCTGGAATGGACCCGAGAGGGCGAGGAGGTGGTGATCTCCACCCCGCAGATCGGGACGTTCGACGTCCTGCACCTCACAGGCGCATAACAACTAGACGTGTACTATTGACATACAATCTGGCAGTTGCCAGAGTGATGACGGCCGATGAAGCCCACCTTCTCTTCCAACGACGGGAGCACCACGATGCGAGACCTCAATCGACGCACTCTTCTGATGGCAGCCGCAGGCCTGGCCGGCGGCGGCGCCCTGGCCGGCTGCAGCGGTGTCGGCGGTAGCAGCGGGGGAGGTGGCGGCGATGACGGCACCGGCTCCGTGCGGTACGCCTTCTGGGGCAACAACGTGCGGCTGCAGAACTACCAGTCGGCGTTCGACCAGATGATGTCGGAGAACCCGGACGTCACGCTGGAGACCGAGTTCGCCGAGTACAACGCCTTCCAGGAGCGGATGACCACGCAGATGGCCGCCGGGAACGTCGCGGACATCTTCTGGATCCCCTCGGCCTCGGTGATGAGCTACTACGCCAACGACCTGTATCGCCCGCTCAGCGGCATCTCCAGCCTCGACCTGTCTGACTTCAGTGAGCAGGACCTGCGTGACTTCGAGCTCGCCGGCGAGCTGAACACGATGCCGCACGGGATCTTCGTGCCGGTGCTGCGCAGCAACCTCACCCTGGCCGAGGAGGACGGCGTCACCATCCCGGACAGCTGGACCTGGGACGAGCTGGCCGAGTTCGCCCGCGACTACACCGCCAACAGCGCCGAGGGCCGGTTCGCCCTGCCCTACAACGCCTCCCACGACCTCACCTTCGAGGCCTGGCTGCGCCAGCACGGCGAACAGCTGTGGACCGAGGACGGGCAGGTCGGCTTCAGTGAGGACGGCCTGGCGAGCTGGGTCGACTGGTGGGAGCAGCTGCGCGCGGACGGCGTGACCCCCGAGCTCGGCGAGCAGGACGGCGTCGAGCCCAGCTGGGAGGACGTGGGTGACCGCACGCTGATGTGGACGGGCAACTCCAACCACATCGTCGACGACGCCACCACCTTCCCGGAGCAGGAGTTCATGCTCCACCACATGCCCGAGGCGGCCGATGCCCCGGCCGGGCACCAGTTCCTGTACTTCCCGCGGATGGCGATCTACCAAGGCGTCAGCGACGAGCAGGCCGAGCTCGCCGGCGAGGTCGTCACGTTCTGCACCTCGAACTCGCAGATCCACGAGCACGTCGGCCTGACGATGGGCGCCCCGGTCAACCCCCGCGTGGCCGAGGAGGTCCGCGAGTTCGCCAGCGACTACGAGCTGCAGATGCTCGATGTGGTCACCGAGGACCGCGAGATCGAGCGCACCCCGCGCTACGAGGCGCCTCCGGGCACCAACACCTGGCGCACCGAGATGACGCGCATGCTCGAGCGGGTCACGCTGGGTGACGCCAGCGTCTCCGAGGGTGCGGCCGACCTGATCGCCGAGATCAACCGCGGCATCGAGCGAGCGGCGGACTGAGCCGATGGCAGACACTCTCACCCCCGCGCGGCCGCCGGGCACCCGGCGGCCGAAGGCGGGCAGGCTGACCCGGCAGGACGGTGCCGCGCACCTGTTCATGGCGCCGTGGCTGATCGGGCTGGTGGCGGTGACCGCGCTGCCGATGCTCGCCTCGCTGTACCTGGCCTTCACCGACTACAACATCCTCTCCAGCCCCACCTGGGTGGGCACGGAGAACTTCGAGCGGCTCATCGGCGATGACCGGTTCTGGAGCGCGTCCTGGGTCACGCTGACCTACGTGCTGGTCTCGGTACCGCTCCAGCTCGCGTTCGCCCTGGCGCTCGCGCTGATCCTGGACAAGGGCCTGCGCGGGCTGGCGATCTATCGCAGCGCCTACTACCTGCCGTCCCTGCTGGGAACCAGCGTGGCGGTGGCGGTGCTGTGGAAGCAGATCTTCGGCTTCGACGGCCTCGTCAACCAGGCGCTGGCCCTGATCGGGATCGAGGGGCAGAACTGGCTGCAGAACCCGGATACGGCGCTCGGCACCTTGATCGTGCTGAACGCGTGGACCTTCGGCTCCCCGATGGTGATCTTCCTGGCCGGGCTGCGTCAGATCCCGGAGGAGCTGTACGAGGCCTCCCGCGTGGACGGCGCCTCGATCCTGCGTCAGTTCGCTAGCATCACGATCCCGCTGCTGACGCCGATCATCTTCTTCAACCTCATCCTGCAGACGATCGGGTCGTTCCAGGCGTTCACGCAGGCGCACGTGATCAGTGGTGGCACCGGCGGTCCCGTCGATTCCACGCTCTTCTACACGCTCTACATCTACCAGCAGGCCTTCGTGAACTTCGACATGGGATATGCCGCCGCCCTGGCGTGGGTGCTGATGGTGGTCATCGCGATCATCACGGCCGTGCACTTCACCCTCTCGAAGCGCTGGGTCTTCTACGGAGACTGACATGACTGCTCCCACACTCGACTCCCGCCGATCCTCGAGCACGCCGGGCGATACGCCGGAGCGGACGGTGCTGCCGTCCGTGCGCCGGGTCCGGCGGCGTAACAGCATCCTGCGGCACGGCGGGCTCATCCTGTTCGGCCTGTTCATGCTCTACCCGCTGGCCTGGATGGCGGTCAGTGCCTTCAAGCCCGGGTACCTCGTGCTGACCGACCCGAGCCTGATCCCCACCGAGCTCACGCTGGAGAACTTCCGCAACGGCTGGTACGTCGGGAACCTCTCGTTCGTGGTGTTCTTCGGCAACTCGTTCGTGGTGGCCGCCGGCGCCATCATCGGCAACCTGGTCTCGTGCTCGCTGACCGCCTACGCGCTGGCGAGGCTGAACTTCCGGGCGCGCAAGGTCTACTTCGGGATCGTGCTGGCCTCGGTGATGCTGCCGATGCACGCCACGATGATCCCGCAGTACATCATCTTCTCCGAGCTGGACCTGGTGAACACCTTCATCCCGCTGGTGCTGCCCAAGTTCCTGGCCACCGATGCGTTCTTCATCTTCCTGATGGTGCAGTTCATCCGCGGCATCCCGCGCGAGCTCGACCAGGCCGCGTTCGTGGACGGCGCCGGGCCATTCCGCACCTTCTGGTACATCATCCTGCCGCTGATGAAGCCCGCCCTGATCACCACGACGATCTTCACCTTCATCTGGACCTGGAACGACTTCTTCGGCCAGCTGATCTACCTCACCGACACCTCGGTGCACACGGTGCCGATCGCGCTGAACGCACTGGTGGACTCCCAGTCCAACCAGGGTGTGGGCACGTTGATGGCGATGTCCTTGCTCTCACTGGTGCCGATCCTGTGCTTCTTCGCCTTCGCCCAGAAGTACCTGATCCGCGGGATCGCGACCACGGGCCTGAAGTGAGCCGGGCGCTGCTGGTCAAGGCCGGGCTGGACGTGGACCGGGTGCGCGAGGCCGCCGGCGAGCGGCCCGTGCATCCGGTGCGGGGCTTCGACCGGGAGGCCGTGCTGGCTGCCGGGGTGGAGCCCGGCGAGGTGGGCGCCGTGCTCCGCGCCTCACCCCGTGACGACCTCTCCGCCCTGACGGCGCTGGCCTGGGTACACAGCGGCGCCGCGGGCGTGGACGGCTGGCTGGCCCCGGGGAAACTGCCGGACGGCGTGGTGCTGACCTCCGCCGTCGGGAACGGGGCGATCCCGCTCGCTGAGCACGCGCTGATGCTGATGCTCATGCTCAGCCGGGAGGCGCCGCGGTGGTTCGCCGCCCAGCAGCGCCACGTGTGGGACCGCTTCACCCACGGAGAGCTCGCCGGATCGACCCTCGGCATCATCGGCTACGGCAACAGCGGTCAGGACCTCGCCGCCAAGGCGCAGGCGTGCCACATGAACGTGCAGGCGCTGCGGCGCGCGAGCGGCCGGGACGAGGGGCCGGGCGGTGTGGAGGTGCGGACCGGCCGCGGCGGGCTCGAGCAGCTGCTCGCCACCAGCGATCACGTGGTGGTGACCGCGCCGTGGACGCCGCAGACCCAGGACTTGATCGGCGCCGCCGAGCTGGCGCTGATGAAGCCGACGGCGTTCCTGATCGTGATCTCTCGCGGTGGGATCGTCAGCGAGGCGCCGCTGATCGAGGCGTTGCGCACCGGCGCGATCGCCGGGGCGGGCCTGGATGCCCACGCCACCGAACCACTGCCGGCCTCGAGCCCGCTGTGGGACCTGGAGAACGTCATCGTCACCCCGCACAACGGCGCCACCACCCGCGCGACGGCGGACCGTGGCACCGAGATCATGCTCGACAACGTCGCGCGCTGGGTGCGCGGGGAGGAACTGCGCAACGTGGTGGACCGGGCGCGTGGGTACTGACCGCGCGCGCTCCGATGGTCTGCGCGTGCTGGTGGCCCCGGACAAGTTCAAGGGCACCCTGACCGGGCCGCAGGCGGCCCGGGCCATCGCCGACGGCGTCCGCGCCGCCCTCCCGCAGGCGCAGGTGCGCGAGCTCGTGGTCGCCGACGGCGGGGAGGGCACTGTGGAGGCCGCGCTGAGCGCGGGGGGTGAGCCGCGCATGGCCACCGCCACCGGACCGCTCGGGGACCCGGTCTCTGCTCGCTGGGCGCTGGCGGGGCGTACGGCCGTGATCGAGCTCGCGGCCGCCAGCGGGCTGCAGCTAGTGGACCCCGGGCCGGCGTCGGCGCTGGCGGCGACGAGCCGCGGCACCGGTGAGCTGATCCTCGCTGCGCTCGACGCCGGCGCGGACTCGATCGTGCTCGGGTTGGGCGGGTCGGCCTGCACCGACGGCGGCGCCGGGCTGCTCGCGGCACTCGGTGCGCGGTTGACCGATGCGGAGGGGGTATCGATCCCCGATGGCGGCGGCGGGCTGACGGACCTGGCCACGGTGGATCTGGCGGGGTTGGATGCTCGACTGGCCCAGGTCACGCTGACCCTGGCCGCTGATGTGCGCAGCCCGCTGCTCGGTGCTTCTGGGGCGGCCGCCGTCTTCGGCCCGCAGAAGGGAGCCGGGCCCGCCGAGGTGGACCTGCTGGAGCGGGCGCTGAGCGTCTGGGCGCGGCGCCTGCACGAGGCCACCGGCCGCGACCCGGCCGCACTCGACTGGGGCGGTGCCGCGGGTGGGACGGCCGCGGGGCTGCACGCTGCCGTCGGGGCCCGGTTCGAGGCGGGGCTGGAGGTGGTCGCGCGGCTGACCGACCTGGCCGACCAGCTGCGCTGGGCGGATCTGGTGATCGTGGGGGAGGGAAGCCTGGACGAGCAGTCGCTGCAGGGCAAGGCCCCGGTCGCCGTCGCGGGCCGCGCGCGGGCGGTGGGTGTACCGGTGCTGGCCGTGGCGGGGCGGGTAGGGGTGGATCGCCAGGCGCTGTCCGAGGCGGGGATCGAGGCGGCGGCCTCAGCCACCGAGGCCGCAGGGAGCAGCGAGCTGGCCCAGGGAGCGGGCGCCGCGCACTGGGTGAGCGAGGCGGCTCGCCTCCTGCTGCTGCGCTGTCGCTAGAGTGCATGGTGTGGCCACCTCCGCTCGATCCCGATGCGTGCCCACCGTCACTGCGGCCGTGGGCCTGGCGCTCGCGCTGACCTCCTGCTCGGGTGGTGGCGAACCGCTGGAGCTCGGTACCGCCGTACCACTGGAGGCCGAGGAGCCGCTCGCGGCCGAGCTGGCCGTGTTGTCGGTGGTTGAGTCGAGCGTCGAGGAGAGCGGACTGACGGGGATTCTCGGCACCGAGCTCAATGGTGTGCCCTGGCTGGTGGGCTACCGGATCGACCTGACCGAGGGCTCGCGGGAGGACTTCTCCTGGGATGCGATCAGCGACCTGTCCAATTCCGCCTGGGTGGCCGACACCGGGAGCACCGAGCTGCAGGGCGCCGGCCCCGGTGGATCCGCGGCGGCCGAGATCCCCTGCCTCGAGCAGGGCACCGCGGCCGTGGACCCGGTGCTGATGTACGGCTGCCAGGTGTTCGTGGTGCCGGAGGGGCAGAGCATCGAGTCGGTCACGGTGAGCGACGTGGGGACCTGGGTGGTCGAGGACTGACCGGTACGCGGGTTCTTCTCCTCGCCCCGTGAGGTCCTCCAGCCCTACCAGGCGGGAACGATCTCGATCCCGGCGCGCCGCAGCGCCCGGTGGAACGTCTCGTCTCGGAGCAGGCGCAGCTCCCAGAGCCGCTTGCGCGCTTCCGCTTGGGGCAACCAGCCCGCGGCGGAAGGAGGGGAGGGGTGGGTGATCAGTTCGGAGGTCCCGGCGGGCAGCCGTCGCAGCTGAGCCAGCACCTCGGTCCGTAGCTGCCCGTAGCTGAGCACCATCGAGCCCGGAAGCCAGGAGCTGACCAGGACCTCCGGAAGCCGCACCCGTAGCGCGTCGGCCCGCTGCACGGCGCCGCGGTGAGCGCGCCGGAGCCCGCGGACCGCCAGGCCCAGGGTCCGGCTCAGCCGGCGGGGCATCCGGAAGTCCAGGCCGTGCGCGGCGCAGAAGTCGACGGCTTGGCCGGCCATCGAGCGTCCGTACAGTCCGTAGAGGGTGCCGGAGTGGGAGTCCAGGCCGGCTGGCTGCATCCCGAGCCGGCGCATCCAGTCCAGCTGGGCCAGCAGCTCGCGGGTGACATCGGCTGCCGTGGCGCGCCGCTCGGCGTGGGCCGGATCGAGGGCGAACATCCCGCGGTCGTCGGTGAGGGTGGCGACGTCCGGCGCGAGCGGGCGCCAGGCCGGCAACCCGCGCGCGGAGGAGAACGTCACGTGCAGTCGTGGTTGGGTCAGGCCTGCCGCGCTCAGGCGGCGGACAGCGTCCTCAGCCGCGGAGGCCACCGGGATGAGCGTGGTGGCCGAGACCAGCTTCTCGCGCAGGAGCTCGACGATGGTCGCGTTCGTGTCCGGATCGACGCCGAGGTCGTCCGCGGTGATCACGAGTCTGCGATCCATCCGGTCCTTTCGGGTACGGGACACTACCTCCCCAGGATACGCGGGCTGCGGCATGGGCCGCGTGCTCAGAGGGGCCAGGCGCCCGCCGACCCAAGTTCCGGGCGCCGAGGTGGGTTGCGGGGCCGGTCCGTGCCTGGAACCTCGGTCGTAGTGGGTGGTGCGTCGCGAGGGACGCCGTGGGGGACGCCGTGGGTGACGCTGTCGCGGGCACCGGCAGCAGGAGTGGCTGACCGGCGAGACACGGATGCGCAGCTCTGCCGCGTTCTGTTGCCGCAGACCGACGGATCCGTGTCTCTCCGGTCACGCAGCCCGCGAACGCGACCCGGGAGTGCCACCCCCGCCCGCCTTGCCCACTCCCAAATCTCCGTGCTACCGTCCTGGAATCGTTGCCAATGGAATCGTTTCCAATGTCGTGGATGAAGCCGGAGGCACCAGATGGGTCGAGTCACCATCGCCGATGTGGCCAAGCGGGCGGGCGTCTCGCTCGCCTCCACCTCGCGCGCCCTCAACGGCCAGGTGGCCAGCGCCGCCACGGTCGAGAAGGTCCGCGCCGCGGCCACCGAGCTCGGCTACATCCCCGACACCGCCGCCCGCAGCCTGCGCACCCGCCGCACCGGCCAGCTCGCCTTCGCCGTGGCCGACATCGGCAACCCGGTCTACGTGGAGATGATGCGCGAGATCGAGTCCGTGGTCGCTGATCAGGACTACCGCCTGGTGGTCTCGCGCACCGGCGACGCCGACGCCACCCTCGACCTGGTCCGCGACCTCAACCGCGGTTACGTCGACGGCCTCATCCTCTCCCCGCTGCGCGTGACCGACGCCCTGGTGACCGCCCTCGAGGCCTCCACCGTGCCGGCCGTGGTCATCGGCCGCCTGCCCGACGGCGCCGGCGTGGACACCGTGATGGCCGACTCCGAAGGGGGAGTGGCCCTCGCCGTGGAGCACCTGGTCGAGGGCGGCGCCCGCCGCATCGCCTTCCTCAACGGCCCCGCCGACACCACCCCGGGAAAGTTCCGCCATGCCGGGTTCCTGGGGGCCGTGGCCGACCGAGAGGACCTCGTCAGTGCCGAATATTCTGCCGAGGACTTCACTATCGACGCCGGTTACACCGCCGCCACCGCCATGCTGGCCGACCAGCAGTGGGACGCCGTGATCGCCGTCAACGACCTCGTCGGCATCGGCATCATGCACGCCGCCGCCGAGCGCGGCCTCACCGTCCCCGGCGACCTGGCCGTGGTCGGCATCGACAACACCTCCCTCACCGAGGTCAGCAACCCCGGCCTGACCAGCGTGGACCTCGGCTCCGCCCGCCGTGGCCGCAAGGCCGCCCAGCTCCTGCTGGCCCGGATGGAGGACCCCGAGCTCGCCCCCCGCGCGGTGCGCGTACCGCCCTCGCTGCAGGTGCGCGGATCCACGACGGCGCAGCCTGCCTCCGCCCGCCGGCCCGCCCGAGGCGAGGGGAGGGCACGGTGACCGCACCCGCGCCGGCCCTGACTCCGCCGTCGGGCGCCCCCGGACGACGCAGGACCACCGGACCGCGCCAGCGGGCCGAACGCCGCGAAGCCATCGCACTGGTGATCCCGGCGCTGCTGCCGATCCTGGTGTTCTCGGTGATCCCGCTGCTGGCCGGGGTCTACCTCGGCTTCACCAACGCCACCCTGGCCCGCAACGCCGAGATCGAGTTCACCGGGCTGGAGAACTTCATCGAGCTCGCCGGTGACCAGCAGTTCTGGGACTCCTTCGGCATCGGGCTCATCTGGGCCGGGTCCGTGGCGGCCCTGACCGGCGTGTCCTCCCTCGCCCTGGCCACGCTGCTCAACTCCAACCTGCGCTTCAAGAACCTCACCCGCATCATCGTGCTCATCCCGTGGGCGATGCCGCCGGTGGTCACCGGGATCCTGTGGCGGATGATCTACGACGTCAACTCCGGGCCGCTGAACGCGGCGCTCGGATGGTTCGGGATCGACCGGGTCAACTGGCTCGGCGACTTCTCCACCGCGCTGCCGGCGGTGATCGTCGTCGGGATCTGGTCCGGGATGCCGCAGACCACGGTGCTGCTGCTGGCCGGCATGCAGTCCATCCCGGGCGAGTTGCACGAGGCGGCCGCGATGGACGGGGCCAACGGGCCCCGCAGGTTCTTCCACATCACCCTGCCGAGCCTGGCGCCGGTGCTCATCGCGATCACCAGCATCGACTTCATCTGGAACTTCAACGACTTCGGCATCGTCTACGTCCTCACCGAGGGCGGGCCCGGCGGGCGCACCCTGATCCCGCCGCTGTTCACCTACCTGGAGGCGTTCCGCAACCGCGAGATCGGCTACGCCTCGGCCATGGGGGACGTGCTCGTGCTGGCGATCCTGCTGATCCTCAGCGTCTACATCGTCAACCAGTTCCGTCAGAACAAGATCGGGCGGTGACATGAACACGAACATGAAGACGCCCACCGGCGTCACCATCGTGCAGTACGTGCTGCTCGCCGGGTTCCTGCTCTTCCTGGGCTTCCCGGTGCTGTGGATCATCTCGGCCTCGTTCAAGTCCTCCGCCGAGCTGAACTCCCTCTCCGCCAACCTCATCCCGAACGAGTGGGTGTTCACCAACTTCACCACCGCCCTGGAGCGGCAGAACCTGCTCAGCTCGGCCGGCAACTCACTGCTGGTGGCGGTGTCCACGATGGTCATCGCGGTGATCATCACCCTGCCGATGGCCTACGTGCTGGCCCGCCTGCGCGGGAAGGCACGCGCCGCCGGCACCGTGTGGATCCTGTCCACCCAGGTGTTCCCGCAGATCCTCATCATCATCCCGCTGTTCCTGGTGCTGCGGACCCTGTTCCTCAACGACACCCTGCTCGGCCTGATCCTCGTCTACGTCACCTTCACCCTGCCGTTCACGCTGTGGATGATGCAGGGGTACGTGGCCGCGGTGCCGCGCGAGCTCGAGGACGCCGGCGCGATGGACGGCGCGAGCCGGTTCCGGGTGCTGGTCCACATCGTCTTCCCGTTGCTGCGGCCGGGCCTGATGGCCACCGCGATGTTCACCTTCGTCTCCGCGTGGAACGAGTTCTTCCTCGCGCTGGTGCTGCTGCAGAGTCCGGAGCTGTTCACGCTCCCGATCACGCTGCGCGCCTTCCTCGGTGCCGAGGGGCAGACCCAGCTGGGTCCGCTCGCCGCCGGCGCCGTGCTCGCCACCATCCCCTCCCTGATCATCTTCTCCTTCCTGCAGAAGAGGCTCACCGGCGGCATGCTCGCCGGTGCCGTCAAGGGCTGAGACCCAGCCCGGAAAGGCATGACCATGAGACACGTTCGACACATCCGGGGCATCAGCGCTGTTGCCCTCCTCGCGGCCGGTTCCCTGGCTCTGGCCGCCTGCCAGCAGGGCAGCGCCTCCGGCGGTGGTGGTACTGACGAGGACGGCACCACCACGCTGCAGTTCCAGTCGCTGTCCGACCAGCCCGCCACCCAGGAAGCCGTCAACGCGGCGGTCGAGTCCTGGAACTCCGACAACCCCGACGTGCAGGTGGAGATCATCCAGGCCGGCTGGGACGGCGCCTACGACAAGCTGATCACCCAGTTCACCGGCGGCACCGCACCGGACATCATCCACTTCGACGCCGCGTCCATCGTGCCCTTCGCCCAGGACGGCTACCTCGCCCCCATCGGTGACGGCCTGAGCGAGGAGCGCACCTCCGACATCTCCGAGGGCATCTGGGAGTCGGTCACCGTGGACGGCGAGATCATCGCCTACCCCTCCACGATGCAGTCCTACGTGGTCTTCGCCAATGCCGACATGCTGGACGAGGCCGGCGTGGAGGTCCCCACCGGGGACTCGATGAGCTGGGACGAGCTCGCCGAGATCGCCGAGGCCACCACCACCGAGGACACCTACGGCCTCGGCTGGGGGCTGGGATCACCGGCCGCCACCGTGATGACGCTCGCGCCGGGCTTCGGCGGCGACTTCTTCTCCGGCAGCGGTGAGGACACCACCATCGAGGTCGGTGAGGGCGAGCTGGCCGTGCCCGAGCGCATCCACGCCATGGCCTACGAGGACGAATCGCTGGACCCGGTGAGCCTGACCCAGTCCGGGTCGGACGTGCTCTCCTCCTTCTACGGCGGCACCATCGCGATGACCGTGCAGGGCTCGTTCCAGGCCGCCAACATGGCCAACGACGCCCCGGAGGACATGAACTGGGTGGCGCTGCCCCCGCTGGCCGGCACCGAGGGCGCGATGCAGGCCGCGAACCCGCAGACCTACTCGGTCAACGTCGACTCCGCGAACGTGGAGGAGGCCACCGCGTTCCTCGACTACTTCGCCTCCCCGGAGACGATGGCCGCGATCGCCCAGGCCGATGCCCTCATCCCCGCCTCGGACCAGGCCCGCGAGATCGTCGCCACCGAGACCGGCGGCGAGAACGGCTGGGAGCAGATCCTGGCCACCGCCGACGGCTTCACCGGCGCCCCGTTCCTGCAGGCCGGCGGGTACGCGGAGTGGAAGGACACCGTGCTCAACCCGGCGCTGCAGCAGTACCTGGGCGACCAGATCAGCTCCGAGGAGCTGGCCACGCAGCTGACCGACGGCTGGGAGTGAGCCGCGCCGCGGCGCTCGGGGGTTCCCGGGCGCCGCGGCACCACCGATGCACCCGCGGCCTGCCCCACCCGCAGGCCCGCCCCGCACGCCGCGTTGCCGCAATCTGTCGCCTGCGACCCGAACGAGGTGACAGATCGGGGCAACCCGAGAACCATCGAATGGAGAACCCACGTGAGCTGGCTGGAAGACCGAGTGGCAGGCGTACTCGCCGGAGCCGCTGTCGGTGATGCGCTCGGCGGAGCCACCGAGGGCTGGACCCCCGAGCAGATCGAGGAGCGCCACGGCGGTCGGGTCACCGGCATCGTCGGCCCGTTCCTGCCGGACTGGCGCACCGCCAGGCCGATCGCGCCGTATCACAAGGGCGATGGGCACGTCACCGATGACACCTTGATGACGCACGCCCTCATCGAGGTCTACGCCACTCACCACACCCACCTGGACGCCTATCACATGGCCTCCGATCTGGTGCCGCTGATGCTGGGCGAGCGCCGGTGGGTGCCCGAGCTGGAGGACGAGGCGCTCATCCTGCAGCGGGTCTTCCTCGCCGAGAAGCACCTGGTGGCCAAGCTCCACTACGGCCACGCCGATCCGCGCGAGGCCGGCGTGGGCAACATCGTCAACTGCGGCGCCACCATGTACATGGCGCCTGTCGGCCTGGTGAACGCCGGCGACGCCGCAGGTGCCTATGCGGAGGCGATCGACCTGGCCGGGGCTCACCAGGTCTCCTACGGCCGGGAGGCCGCCGGCGTCTTCGCCGCCGCGGTCGCGGCTGCCCTCGTTCCCGGCACGACGGCGGAGCGTGCGGTTGCCGAGGCCCGTGACCTGGCCCATGACGGCACCCGGGCGGCGATCGACGCGGTGCTCGAGGCCGTGGCGGCGTTCCAGGCCGCCGGTGGGCTGGCGAGTCATGACGCACGTGAGCTGAACCGGGTGCTGCGGGCCGCCGTCGCCCCCTTCGACACGGTGGGGGAGACCTACCGCCAGCCGGCGATGGATGCCCGGCTGCCCTCGCGCACGAAGTCGATCGAGGAGCTGCCGGTGGCGCTCGGGCTGGTGGTCGCCCACGACGGCGACGCGCGCGGGTCGATCCTGGATGCGGTGAACTACGGCCGCGACGCCGACTCGATCGCCACCATGGCCGGCGCCATCTGCGGGGCGCTGGGCTCGCAGATCCCGGCCGAGTGGGTGCGGGAGGTGACCACGGCGAGCAGACTGGATCTGGACACCGTGATCGCCTCGATGGCCGCCAGCGTGCGCGCCATCGCCGCCGACGACGCCCGCCGGGCCCGGCAGCGCACCGAGGCCCTGAGCGCGATGCTGGAGGAATCGGCGTGAGACTGACCTGGGCCCAGCCCGAGGACCTCGTGGCCCATGAGCTGGTGGCACTGGCCGAACAAGGGGCCGAAGAATTGACCCTTGAATCGGTGGCTCGCCAGTGGCAGGCCGCCGGGGGATCGCTGCAGCCGGAGCGCTCCGGGGCGAGCGCGCAGGCGGCGGACCCGCAGCTGCGGCTGGTCGCTCGCCAGGTGCTCGCCCAGCTCGCCGAGGTGGACACCACCGACCCGGCCGAACCGAATGACTGGGCTGACATCACCGCCCAGATCCCCGCCACCCCCGCCGCGCCGGGCCAGTCGGTGGCGGCCGACCTGGACCGGGTCGCCGGCGCCTGGTGGGGCCGCTCGGTCGGCTGCCTGCTCGGCAAGCCGGTGGAGAAGATCCCCCGCGAGGGGATCGAGAAGATCGCTCGGGCCACCGGCAACTGGCCCATCCGCAACTACTTCACCGCGCAGGGATTGCCGGAGGACGTGGCCGCCCGGTGGCCGTGGAACCGCCGCTCGGCGCCCACCTCCCTGGTGGAGAACATCAACGGCATGCCCGAGGACGACGACCTCAACTTCCCGCTCCTCGCCCTGGACCTCTTCGAGACCCACGGGGACGCGCTGACCACCTCGGACGTCGCCCAGGCGTGGCTGGCGAACCTGCCCGGTGGGCGCGTGTTCACCGCCGAGCGGGCCGCCTACCGCAACTTGCTCGACGCCCGGGCGATCACCGAGACCGGGGCGTGCGAGACCGCGACGCATCTGAACCCGTTCCGGGAGTGGATCGGTGCGCTCATCCGGGCTGACGTCTACGGCTGGGCCCGCCCCGGTGACGTGCTCGCCGCCGCCAAGCTCGCCTGGGTGGACGCGCGCCTGAGCCACACCCGCAACGGCATCTACGGCGCCATGTGGGCCGCCGCCCTATGCTCGGCCTCGCTGGTGGCCGAGTCCGTGGACGAGGTGCTCGATGCCGCCGAGTCGGTGCTTCCCCCGGCCTCCCGGCTGCTCGAGGCCGTCCGCTCCGGCCGCACCGCCGGCGAAGACCTGCGCGAGGGGCGCCTCGAGGACGACGAGGCGATCGACGCCCTGCACGCCCAGTACGGCCACCTGCACTGGGTGCACACGCTCAACAACGCCGCCCTGATCGCGATGGCCGTGGCCGCCTCGAACGGCGACCACGCCCGCGGTATCGCCCTCGCCGTCACCGCCGGCTGGGACACCGACTCCGCCGGCGCCACCGTCGGCTCCGTGCTCGGAGCCCTGACCGGCAAGTCCGGTCTCGACCCGGCCTGGACCGACCCGCTGCACGGGCGCCTGCACACCTCCCTGCCCGGCCCGCAGACCCACGACCTCGACCACCTCGCCACCCGCACCCTGCAGGTGCAGCGATGACCATCGCCGTGGTGGGCAGCGTCAACACCGACGTCGTGGCCCGCGTGCCCCGGATCCCGCGCCCGGGCGAGACCGTGCTGGGCACCGACCTGGTCCGCGGCGGCGGCGGCAAGGGCGCCAACCAGGCCGTGGCCGCCGCGCGCGCCGGCGGCGCCGAGGTCACCTTCGTCGGAGCCGTGGGCGAGGACCCCGAGGGCGGCGTGCTGCGCACCCGCCTGGAGGCCGACGGCGTCGACACCCACGCCCTGATCACCGTGCCCGGCCCCTCCGGCACCGCCCTGATCACCGTGGACGAGGCCGGCGAGAACGCCATCGTCGTGGCCCCCGGCGCCAACGGCGCCCGCGAGAGTCTCACCGACACCCAGCGCGAGGCCGTGGCCGCCGCCCGCGTCGTCGTCGCCCAGCTGGAGGTGCCGGTGCCCCTGGTGCTGGACGTCGCCGCCAGCCGCAGCCCGGAAGCGATCCTGGTCCTCAACGCCGCCCCATCCGCCCCACTCGCCGACCCCGAGACCGCCCGCGCGGTCCTCGCCGTCACCGACGTGCTGGTGGTCAACGAGCACGAGCTGGCCGACATCGCCGGCACCGAGCAGACCGAAGAGGCGATCACCCGCCTCACCGCCCAGGTGCCCGCAGTGGTGGTGACGCTCGGTGGCCAGGGGGTGCTGGTCGCCGTCGGGGAGGATCGCCGGCAGGTGCCGGCCTTCCCGGTGACGGCGGTGGACACCACCGGCGCCGGCGACACCTTCTGCGGCGTGCTCGCCGCCCACCTGAGCGACCTGACCGCCGACGCCCTTGCCCGCGCGGCCCGCACTGCGGCCGCCGCGGCGGCGCTCGCGGTGACCCGAGCGGGCGCGATGGACGCCGTGCCCACCACCGACGAGGTGGCGGCCCTGCTCGCCGCCGAGAAGGAGACCGTATGAGTGGCGGATTCGACCCGCTGGTTCCCCGCCCCCTCGACCTGCCCACCGAGGTCCCGCTCGAGGAGGACGCCACCGGCCACGCCGAGGCTCTCGACGAGGCGAAGATCCTCGCCGCCCCCGGCACCCAGGCGAACCCACCCGACCAGGCCACGCTCGAGCAGTGGCGCAGCCAGCTCCACGCCTGGCGCGAGGATGCTCTCGCCCGGTACGGCACGCCTACCCGCTACGACGCCCCGGAGGCCCAGTGGGCCAACCGTTGCTTCACCGTGGCCCAGACCTGGCTGTGGGATGAGCTGTTCTTCGACTTCGACGCCCAGGCCTTCACCCCGGAGAGGTTCCTCGCCGACGCCCAGCAGCGCTTCGGCGGCCTCGACGGCGTGGTGCTCTGGCACGCCTACCCGATCATCGGCATCGACGAGCGCAACCAGTGGGACTTCTACGACGTCCCCGGCCTGGCCGAGGCCGCCGCCACCCTGCATGAGCATGGCGTCGCGGTGTTCGTCGACTACAACCCGTGGGACACCGGCACCCGCCGCGCCGGCAACACCGACGCCGAGGATCTGGCCACGGTGGTCCGCCACCTGAACGCCGACGGTGTCTTCCTCGACACCCTGAAGAAGGCCGATCCGGAGTTCGTGGCCGCGATGGAGGCGGCGCGCCCGGGCATCGGCCTGGAGGGGGAGTCGAAGCTGGTGACCGAGCGGGTCGCCGACCACGCCCTCTCCTGGGCGCAGTGGTTCGCCGACTCCGAGATCCCCGGGGTGCTGCGGGCGCGCTGGTTCGAGCGCCGGCACATGCAGCACCACATCCGCCGCTGGAATCGCGACCATGCCGCCGAGCTGCGGTCGGCGTGGCTGAACGGCGTCGGCGTGATGGTCTGGGAGGTCGTCTTCGGCGTCTGGGTGGGGTGGAACGCGCGCGATGCGGCCATGTTGCGCCGGATGCTGCCGGTGCAGCGCGCGATGCACCGTTGGCTCACCGAGGGCGAGTGGACGCCGCTGGCGGTGTGCGAGCCGCCGGTGTTCGCCTCGACCTTCGAGCTCGACGGCGTGACGCTGTATGCGCTGGTCAACACCAGCAGCGAAGACGTCACCTACACCGCCGGCCCGGGCACGTGGGTCACCTTCGACGGCCCGCTCCAGCACGGCGAGGCCGAGGTGATCGTGCCCGCCCAGGGCGTGGCCGCCATGGTGCACATTGCCGACGGCGCAGCCCTGCCCCTCGGCGTGGCCGACCTGGAGCTGGAGCCGCCCGTGCGCGACTCCTCCTTCCCACACCGTCGTGCGGTGCGCCTGGCCGCGCCCGAGTGGTCCGGCCCGACGGCGGGGGCTGAGCTGGTCTCGGCGTGGCGGTCCGGGGCGGTGCCGGTGCCCGCGGGGGAGCGGGTGCTGACCGTGCGGTATCGCCAGCGTGAGACCGGCATGTACGACGGCGCCCCTTACGTGGAGGAGTGGAAGCCACTCCCGCCGCGCCTGCACGACCAGCGCACCCTCGAGCGCGCCGTCACGATTGCCGACGGCGTCCGGGTCGCCTCCCGAGAGGTCTCGGCGGCCGAGTACGCCCAGTTCCTAGCGGCCATTGGCGAGGCATCGGATGCTCACGTCGATGCGGCTGATGCTGACCGCCCGGCGACGGGCGTCACCTTCGCCCGTGCTCGCCAGTTCGCGGCCTGGGCCGGTGGACGGTTGCCCACCGAAGACGAGTGGCAGCTGGCCGCGACCCGGTACGGGTTCGAGCGCCGCACCCCTGCGGTGTGGAATTGGACCGAGTCGGAGCACTCGGATGGTCGCACCCGGTTCGTGATGCTCAAGGGCGGCGCCGACCATAAGAGTGAGGGCTCGGACTGGTACGTCGACGGGGGAGTGCAGTCCCCGGAGTTCGCGCTGAAGTTCCTGCTGCCCGGCATGGGCGTGGACGCTTCCCCCTCGATTGGCTTCCGCGTCTATTGGGAGAACTGAGGATTATGAGTCCGCTGGATGACCTGCTGGTGGTGGACGCCTCCACACTGTTCGCCGGCCCGATGGCAGCGATGCACCTCGGCGACATGGGCGCCCGCGTCATCAAGGTCGAGCACCCGCAGCGCCCGGACCCCTCGCGCGGGCACGGCCCGGCCAAGGACGGGGAGAACCTGTGGTGGAAGACCCTGGGCCGCAACAAGGAGACGGTGACGCTCGATCTGCACACTGCCGGAGGGGTGGAGGCGTTCCTGCGCCTGGCCGAGCGGGCGGATGTGGTGATCGAGAACTTCCGCCCCGGCACCCTGGAGAAGTGGGGGCTGGGGTATGACCAGCTCTCTGCAAAGAACCCAGGCCTGGTGCTCGCGCGAGTGACCGGGTTCGGGCAGAAGGGGCCATACAGGTCTCGTCCAGGTTTCGGGACGCTCGCGGAGGCAATGAGTGGCTTCGCGGCGATGACCGGCGAGCCCGACGGGCCGCCCACGCTGCCGCCGTTCGGCCTGGCGGACGGGATCGCCTCGCTGACAACTGCCTATGCGGTGATGACGGCGCTGCACCATCGAGCCCGTGTCGGTACGGGGCAGGAGCTCGACATCGCGATCATCGAGCCGATCCTGGCGATGCTGGGCCCGCAGATCACCCGCTGGGACCAGCTCGGCACGGTGCAGCCGCGGACCGGCAACCGATCGGCCAATAACGCACCTCGGAACGCCTACTTGACCGCGGATGCCAAGTGGGTGGCGGTGAGCACGAGTGCGCAGTCGATCGCCGAACGGGTGATGGAGCTGGTCGGCCGGCCCGAAGTGACGCGGGAAGACTGGTTCGCCACCGGCGCCGGTCGCGCCCAGCACGCCGACGAGCTGGACGAGGCCGTCGGGGCGTGGATCGCCGAACGCTCCCGCGATGAGGTGGTGGCCGAGTTCGAGCGGGTGCACGCCGCGGTCGCGCCGATCTACGACGCCGGCGACATCATCGCCGACCCGCACTTCCAGGAGCTCGGGACCATCCACGGCATCGAAGACCCGGTACTGGGCCAGATGAAGATGCAAGGGCCATTGTTTCGGATGTCGGGGGCGGACTCGCGCATCGCCTGGACCGGGCGCGCGCCGGGCGCTGACACAGAGGCGCTGCTGGAGGAACTGGGCTTCTCGGAGCCGGAGATCTCAGATATGCGGGAGGCGGGCGCATGCTGACCTCGCTCTACGTCCCCGGCGACCGGCCGGACCGAGTCGCCAAGGCACTCGCATCCCGCGCGGACTGCGTGATCGTCGACCTCGAAGACGCCGTCGCCCCCTCACACAAGGCACTGGCGCGAGAGTCGCTCAGCGGGGCGCTCGATGGCGAGTTGCCCATGCCGGTGCAGGTGCGCGTGAACGCCCGAGGCTCGGCCTGGCACGAGGACGACCTCGCCGCCGTGCGGGATCTCGATCCAGCCATCGGCGTCCGCCTACCGAAGGTCAACAGCGCCGACGACATCGCCGCCATCCAGGAGGCACTGCCCGGTCGTGCCGTGCACGCCCTCATCGAGACAGCCATCGGCGTCGAGCGAGCCTTCGAGATCGCCAGCGCGGGTGTCGCGTCGGTGACCCTCGGCGAGGCCGACCTGCGTGCCGAACTTGGCCTGGCCGCCGGCGAGGCGGGGGAGCCGGGACTGGCCTGGGTGCGCCCCCGGTTGATCGTTGCCGCCGCAGCGGCCGGACTCCCGGCCCCACACATGAGCGTCTGGGCCGACGTCAAAGACATGGATGGCCTGGCGCGCAGTTGCGCAGCGGGCAAGACGTTGGGCTTCGCGGGCCGCTCCGCGATTCATCCCGCGCAGCTGCCGGTGATTCGAGAGGCCTTCCGGCCGACCGAGGCCGAAATTGCACGAGCGCAGGAGATCATCGACCGCGTCAGATCCGCCGAGACCGACGGATCAGGAACGGTGGTTCTTCAAGATGGGTCCTTTCTTGACGCTGCGATGGTTCGGGCGGCGACGCGAACTCTGCGCTAACGGTGCTAGGTATCAGCGGCTCCACCCGAAGCGGCCTTCAGACGACAACGCGTGACCGAGCGGACCGCTCGACGACGGGACGGTTGACCACCTGTTGTGAACGCTATAACATGCAACTTGGTGCGCGGAGCGACCCATTGGGGCATCGCTTCGGTGTAGTTGTTCGAATGAACCTTAACGCTGTGCTCTGATGGTCTACCATGCTGGGCATGGACCTGACCTATTCAGTTCGGCTGATCACGCGTATGCGTCGCGCACCGTCACGACCATTGAGTTGGACTCCTGCAGGTCATCGTGAGTGAATCAGCGCAGCGAGAGCCAGCCTTGGCCGAGGACGCCAGCGAGAAGCTCGGCGCTCCGGGACTGCCGGACCATTCTCTAGAAGAGAGCACGCCACGCGATCGGAATGAGCCAGCCGCCGGTCGTCGCTGGGCAGAGCGACTCGAAGAGCGAACTGATACGACATACTTGAGTCGAGCTTGGGCCTCCGGAAAGCTTGAAATGCGGGGTACGCTGTGGATGATTGCGCTTTCCGTGTCCTCCGCCAGCGCTCTATCGGCGTCGATTCTCGCGCTGCAGCAAGGCGATGCATCTCGGCCATCCTCGGGTATTGGAATCGACTTCGCCGCGACGATCCTTTCATTGATGACATTGGTGCTCTCGCTGATTGTTGCCGCCCTGAGATACCAGGCACGGTCCAAAGACCTGTTCTACTGCTATCGAGCAATCCAGAAGATTTCAGCGGATATTGAGACTGTTAACAATTGTGGCCCTAGCGACATGGTAAGACTTAAGGAACTCCAACGGGACTACCAGCTGGCACTGGATCTGTCGGAGAACCATTCCGAATGGGATTACGTCCGTTCGCGCCGCAGGAGGCCAGAATCTCAGGACCATTGGGATGTGAGGCGAGACAAGTCTCGAGTTCGCCGGGCGCGCCTGGGGCAGAACGCGCTGAGTTCCCTTCCATTGTTGTTTGCGGTCTTCTCTTTGGTGTTGCTGGGCTTCGTACTAGTGCAGGGTGCCGGATGAGTAGTTCAATTCTCGCGCCGCCGAGAAGTGCGAGCGAATCGCTCCGATACCACTCGTCTCTGTCGCGTTTGAGAGCGGCGCTTGCGTTCTACGTACCACAAGGTCATGGTGTCGGTCTTGACGGTGTGCATCCGAGTGCAGTGGATGAATGGACCGCGTCGCGGCGCTTAGATTTGGTGCGTGAGGTCTCGGGGCAAATTCGAGACGGGTCCTACAGGTTTACAAACTACCGTCAAGGGATGATGTCGCGAGGAATTGAGCGCGCGCCTCGAGTATTCTCTATTCCGACGATCAAAGACAGGCTCGCTCTCTTCTGTTTACAATCGGTACTGAAGGACGTGTATGGGGTTTCCGGTCCCGAACCCTCGCAGCACAAGATGCGACGAGTAATTGATGATGTGATGACAGAGGAGTATGGCCGGTTTCTGAAGATCGATATTGTCGATTACTTCGGTTCCGTGAGGCACGAAATGCTCTATGCGGGGCTGTCGAAGAAGATTCGGTCAAAGAAACTGCTATCGCTGATTGATCGCGCCATCCGCAACAGAACGGTGCCGTACGGCACAAGGAGTGGCGGACTTTCGTCTTCGCCAGACGGCATTCCTTTGGGGATCTCCATCTCATCAACGCTTGCGGAGGTGTATCTTGAGGATTTCGATAGGATGGCGAGTTTAGGTTGTCGATACTTCCGCTACGTTGACGACATACTCGTCTTGTGCGAAGACTCGGAACGAAAGTATCAAGACCTGCGGTTTCGGCTCGAGCGACTCGGACTCGAAGTTCACGAGCTGCCGACTCTCGGGAAGACACTTTCCGGAAGTGCTGACGAGCCGTTCGAGTACCTCGGTTACGAAATCAGTGGGAGCCGGGTTCGGGTGGCTCGACGAGGTGTGCTCAAGATAGAGTCGAGAATCGCGCAGATTGTTGCCAAGTACGCCAAGTCGGTCGACCGATCCGAGTCGTCGATAAATCGCTTGAAATGGGATCTGAACATCGCGATCGGCGGTTGTGTTATAAACGGGGAGGCCCGTGGATGGATTCGTTACTTTAACCGACTAAACGATCTCGCGCAGTTGGGACACCTTGATGCGCTCGTGAAGAAGGTCTTGCATCGACATGGCCTCCATGGCGTTGCGCCCAAGCGGTTTATAAATTCGTACTGGGCAAGTCGAAGCAACTCCAGATTTGCAAGCTTTGCATTCAATTGCGACCGTGTTTTTCCAGCGGAGGCGAGAGACATTCTCACACAGCACCTTGGGTGGGGATCGGCTGAAGTGCGTGAGCTGGACGACCGCGCTGCCCTCGCCGCACTTCGGCGACTCATCGAAAAGCGTTCGGCGGACTTCGAGCGAGATCTTGAGTCAGTATACTAAATGGCACTTCCGCCAGGGTTTGCTCGCTCCAGATGTCCCGCGATGGAGTCGCGTTCGGCGAGCGTCCTGCGAAGATCTCTAGAAGCTCACCCCCTGCCCTGCAGTCTATCGATCGATGAGGCGAAAGTACCGGATAGTTCGCGAGATTGTTCAACTCGATAGAGTGTCTCAATCTGGGAACAGGGCCATAGTGTACGTCTGCGTTATTCTCGATCGTAGCGACGATACTGCGGTCGGCGATAATGATCTTGGCGCCGGGGCGATGCTCCATTCCGATATGCAACCAGCTCCGATGGAGCTGGGTTGCAACGATGGCGCGTGACGCCTTGCCTCGGAGTTGCGTTGAACGGCCGTCCCGACCACCTCATCCACGATAGGTTCACCCAAAGACCACCCAAGCCGGCAGGACCCACCACGTGAGCACTAGCACCAACCCGCCCACCGCCCCTGCACGCCCCGACTCAGGCCCACGGCCCTTCACCGGGGCCCCCGGCTCCGTGATGGTCGCCCGCGACGAAGAGTGGCTCGTCACCGCCGTCGAGCCCGCCGCCCCGGACCCCGCCACGAACGAGCCCACCTATTTCGTCCACGGCATCGGCCTGACCGGCATCACCAAGGACACCGAGGCCGTCTTCTGGACCCAGATCGACCCCATCACCCTTTCCGACCCGCGCGCCACCCAGGTCGTTGGAGACGACTCACCCGGCCATCGCCGCAGCCGCCTCTGGCTCGAAGCCATCCTCCGCAAGACGCCGGTCCCGATCGCCGAACCGGGCCTCACCACCGCGCACCAGGCCCTCGCCGACCCGCTCGAGTACCAGTACGCCGCCGTCCGCAAGGCCCTCGACCCGGAGAACCTCCGCCCCCGCATCCTCCTCGCCGACGCCGTCGGCCTCGGCAAGACCCTTGAGATCGGCATGATCCTCGCCGAGCTCGTCCGCCGCGGCCGCGGCGACCGCATCCTCGTCGTCACCCCCAAGCACGTCCTCGAACAGATGCAGTTCGAGCTCTGGACCCGCTTCGCCCTACCGTTCGTCCGTCTGGACTCCACCGGCATCCAGCGCATCCGCCAGAAGCTCCCGGCCGGCCGCAACCCGTTCACCTTCTTCAAGCGCGTCATTATCTCCATCGACACGCTCAAGTCCGACAAGTACATCAACCACCTGCGCCGGCACCGCTGGGACGCGGTCGTCATCGACGAGTCTCACAACGTCACCAACACCGCCAGCCAGAACAACCGCCTCGCCAGCCTGCTCTCCCAGCGCACCGACGCGCTGATCCTCGCCAGCGCCACCCCGCACAACGGCCGCAAGGAATCCTTCAACGAACTCATCCGCATGCTCGAACCCAGCGCCGTCACCCCCGAGGGAGACCTCGTTCCGGAGCAGGTCGAGCGCCTCATCATCCGCCGCCACCGCCACCACCCCGACGTCGCCGGCGTGGTTGGCGCGGACTGGGCCGAGCGCCAACCCCCGAACAACCGGCTCGTCCCCGCCTCCGATATCGAGAACGAGATCGCCGCCGAACTCGAGCACACCTGGCTCTGGCCCGCCACGGGCGCCAGCCCCTACTCCGGCACCAACAAGTCCCTCTTCCCGTGGACCCTCGCCAAGGCCTTCCTCTCCAGCCCCGCCGCCCTCGCCCAGACCGTCACTGAGCGCATCCGCCGCCTCGGCACGAACCCCACCGTCGACCAGCAGCGCGAACTCACCGCACTGAGCAACCTGGCAGACCTCGCCGAACGCGCCGAGAACGGCACCAGCGCCAAGTACGACGCCCTCGTCGACCACCTCACCCAGATCGGCATCGCCCGCACCGCCCCCACCCGCGTGGTCGTCTTCGCCGAACGCATCGCCACCCTCCACTGGCTCCAGCAGCGCCTCACCCGCGACCTCCGACTCGCCGCCGACCAGGTCCAGATCATGCACGGCGGCCTCACCGACGAGGAGCAACAGGACCTCGTCGAGTCCTTCAAGCTCGGGTCCTCCCCGATCCGTGTCCTCGTCACCGGCGACGTCGCCTCCGAGGGCGTCAACCTGCACACCCAGTGCCACCACCTCGTCCACTTCGACATCCCCTGGTCGCTGATCCGCATCGAGCAGCGCAACGGCCGCATCGACCGGTACGGCCAGAAGCACCGCCCGCAGATCACCACCCTCCTCCTCAGCCCCTCCACCGAACGCTTCGGCGGCGACATTCGCGTCCTCACCCGCCTCGTCGAGCGCGAGCACGAGGCCCACACGGCCCTCGGCGACTCCGCCTCCCTCATGGGCAACTACGACGTCAAGCGGGAAGAAGACGCCATCCGCGAGGTGCTCGCCGGCACCAAGGAGTTGGACGACGTCGTCCGTACCGTCGAGGAGGTCCGCCAGGCCGACGATGTGGAGGGTTTCCTCGCCCGCCTGATGGCGGTCGGTTCGAGCGAGCAGCCCACGACGGCGAAGCCCACCTCCACCGGCCAGGTCACCACGGCTGCCACCACAGCCGCCATGTACGACGACGCACGCACCTTCCTCGAGGACGCTCTCGAGGAGTTCGTGCTCACCCCGGGCGCCCCACCGCCCAACGGCGTCGCCTGGCAGATGCACCCGCGGCATGGCATCGCCAGCATGGACCTGTCCGGCAAGCACACCCGCGACCTGCGCCAGCGCCTCGAGGTCCTGCCCCAGTCCTACCTGCGCCAGCGCCGTGTGACCGAGACCTTCCGCCTCGCCACCACGCCCGCCGCCGGCACGAACGCCCTCATCCAGGCTCGGCAGGACGAGTCGACCTCCACCTGGCCCGAGGCGCACTACCTCGCACCTCTACACCCCGTTCTGGAGTGGGCAGCCGACCGGTCACTCGCGGCCCTGGGCCGGGACCAGGTGTTCGCCGTACGCGGCGATGTCGAGGACCCCACCGTGCTGCTGCAAGCCACCCTCACCAACGCCCGCGGCCAGGTGATTGCCACCTCCTACACGCACGTCGCCTTCCCCGCCGCACCGAGCACGGCCCAGGCCTACCCCCAACCGTTCCCCAGCGCACAGGCCGCCATCAACGACCTCGCTCTCGCCGACGTCAACACCGGGGCAGTTCCTGGCGCCGCACGTCTGCAACCGTTCATCGCCGCAGCCGTGGACGCCGCCACCCAAGCCACCGCACTCCAGATCGACGCCATCGCCGACGCAACCCGCGATCGCATCCAACGCTGGCGCGACCGGTCTGAACGATGGCTCGCCGACTCCCACGCCCTCGTCCAACGCAGCGAGTTGAAGTCGCGCACCCGACTTGTCGCCGAAGAAGAAGAGCTCGCCCAGCAGATGAACCCCGAACGCACCCTGGTGCGCCCGCTCCTCGTCGTCGTCCCGAACGGCGACATCGACCATCTGCTTCCGGCATCCCAGGGAGGCGAATGATGGCCAGCGACGCGATCGTCGTCGGAGAGGACTGGATCAGTGAGCACTATCTCTCCTCCGACGCCAAGGGCACCTTCAAGGCACGCGTGACCGACCGCCGCAAGGAATGGGACGCCGCCGCCAAAGACGGCCACGACACCACCAGATCGCGGTTCCTCGCCACCCGCCAGGACCTCCTGCGCACCTTCGCCGGACTCGACGAGAGCGGCCCCGGCCCTCTTACCGGCCTCTACGAGAACCTGCGCACCGTCCTCGGCTACGACGCCCTGGGCCTGGCCACCGAGCGCACCGGCCCGGTCCTCGCCATCAGTTCCCCGGGCCTGACCGACGGCGCCCCACTAGTCATCATCGAAGCCACCGCCGCTCATGACGTTACCGAACTGCTCGCCAAGGACGAACCCACCCTCCTCACTCCCTACGCGCTGGAGGACGGCGAGGAGATCACCTCCGTCGCACGCCTCCTCTCGCACCTGTTCGTCTCCGACGACGCACCCGAGTTCGCCCTCGTCCTCGCCGGTGGCCTGGCACTCGTCGCCGAGAAGGTCCGCTGGGCCGAGGGCCGCTACCTCGCCATCGACCTGCAGGTGGTCGCCGAACGCGGCGACGACGCGCGCGGCAGTGAGACCGACCGCGCCCTCACCTGCCTGGACGCGCGCTCCCTCGCCCCGGGCACCGAGGGCAGCATCTGGTGGCACGAGGTGCTCGAAGAATCCGTCAAACACACCGTCGGCGTCTCCCAGGACCTGCGCGAAGGCGTCCGCCTCTCCATTGAGATCATCGCCAACGAGGTCGTCCGCCGCCGCGCCGCCCAAGCGCTTCCACCGCTGCCGGACGAGCAGGCACAGCCCTTGGCCAAACAGTCCCTGCGATTCCTCTACCGCATCCTCTTCCTCCTCTACGCTGAGGCCTCCCCAGAACTCGGCGTGCTCCCCACGGGCGATCCCGTGTACGAGCGCGGCTACAGCCTCGACCGGCTCCGCGAGCTCACCCTTGTCGAGATTGTCGACGACCGCGACGCCGCCGGCACCCACCTCTACGACTCGCTGGCCCTCCTGTTCCGCATGGTCGACCAGGGCAGCCCCCAACCCCGCGAACCGGAACCAGACACCGAAGACGGGACCGCCACGGCCCTCGTCTTCCGCCCCCTCAAGGCCGACCTGTTCGAGAACGCCGCCACCGCCCTCATCGACGAGACCGGCCTCGGCAACCGGGCACTCCAGCAGGTCCTGCAGCACCTACTGCTGTCCAAGGAGCGCAAGGGCCGAGACCGCGGCTTCATCTCCTACGCCGAACTCGGCATCAACCAGCTTGGAGCCGTCTATGAGGGGCTGATGAGCTACACCGGCTTCTTCGCCTCCGAGGACCTCTACGAGGTCGCCAAGGACGGCAACGGCGAGAAGGGCTCCTGGGTGGTCCCCGTCGACCGTGCCGACGGCATCTCACGGAAGGACTTTCTTTACACGACTGATCCTGTCACGGGGGAGCAGACCCCCGTCCTCCACGAGCGTGGCACGTTCGTCTTCCGCCTGGCCGGCCGCGAACGCCAGCAGTCCGCCTCCTACTACACCCCGGAGGTGCTCACCCGCTTCACTGTCTCCCAGGCCCTGGCCGAACTCCTCGACCAACCGGACGCAGACGGGAACGAACGCCGCACCACCGCCCGGGAGATCCTCGACCTCACCGTCTGCGAACCGGCCCTCGGCTCCGGAGCATTCGCCATCGAGGCCGTCCGCCAGCTCGCCGCTGAGTATCTGACCCGCCGCCAGGAGGAAACCGGCGAGCGGATCGACCCCGATGACTACCCCCGCGAACTCCAGAAGGTCAAGGCCTACCTCGCCCTGCACCAAGTCTACGGAGTCGACCTGAACGCCACCGCCGTCGAACTCGCCGAGATCTCCCTCTGGCTCGACACCATGGGCGAAGGCCTCGCCGCTCCCTGGTTCGGCCTGCACCTGCGCCGCGGCAACAGCCTCATCGGCGCCCGGCGCGCCGTGTACGCCCGCCATCAGCTCGCCAAGCGAGCCTGGCTCAAGTCAGTTCCCGACGACGCCCCCTTGAGTTCCGGACTCGGCCTCACCTCCGGCGGGGTCGACGGCCGTATCCACCACTTCCTCCTCCCGGCCGCCGGGTGGGGGAGCGCGGTGGAGGCGAAGGAAGCCAAGGAGTTGGCGCCCGAGGCGCTGCATCGATTGAAGGACTGGCGCCGGTCAGTCATGGCGAAGCCCAATGGGACGCAGGAGAAGGCCCTGGTCAACCTCGGTCATCGGGTCGAGGCACTGTGGGATCTTGCCCACCGCCGGCTGCAGATCGCCGAGCAGGAGATCCGCCGCTCTATCGACATCTGGGGCGCGGACGACCTTCCGGTGGGCGGTGCCGTGACGCGAGGGCAGATCGAGTCAGCGCTCGCGGACGCGAACGGCGCCTACCGCCGGCTCCGCCTCGTCATGGATGCCTGGTGTGCTCTGTGGTTCTGGCCGCTCACCGACGAACTGACCACCACGACGGTGGACGGCGAGATCGAACGGATCCAGCCGCCGACCCTGGATCAGTGGATCGCCGGACTGCGCGCCGTGCTGGGAACGCACGTGGAAGCAGGCGCGACCGGAAGCGGCCGACGCTGGCGCGGGGGAGACCAGACCCTCGCCGCAGGCGTCACATGGGACGAGCTCGGCGACGTCGAACGCCTCGACCTCGGCTTCGCGAACGCAGTCTCGCCGGATCGTTTCCTCGCCGACCATCCGTGGCTGCGCGTCTGCCAGCAGATAGCCGAACGCCAAGGCTTCTTCCACTGGGAGCTCGACTTCGCGCCGGTGTTCGCCGAGCGCGGCGGGTTCGACCTCCAGGTCGGTAACCCGCCGTGGGTGCGCCCGCGTTCGGATGTCGAGGCCCTGCTGGCCGAGGGGGATCCGTGGTGGCAACTGAAGGGTAAAGCGACGCAGTCGGAGGTCAAAATGCGACGCGCACAGACCTTGTCGCTCTCTGGTCTCGAATCGCTCGTCATCGATGGAACCGCCGACGTTGCTGTCACCGCAGCGTATGTCGGCGACGGAGCGAACTACCCCCACTTGGTGGGGTTGCAGCCGGATCTCTATCGCTGCTTTATGGCGCAGGTGTGGCAACATCAGTCCACGCACGGCATCTCGGCACTCATTCACCTGGAGTCGCACTTCACGGACGAGAAGGGCGGCCAGCTCCGTGCGGCGACCTACGAGCGGCTGCGACGCCACTGGCAGTTCATCAACGAGTATCTGCTCTTCGAGATCGAAGATCACAAGCGCTACGGCGTCCATGTGTACGGAAAGAATCGCGAGCCTAAGTTTCTTCAGGCCGCATCGATATACCACCCGTCGACCGTGGAGCGGTCACTGGAACATGATGGATCCGGCCCCGAGCCAGGTATCAAAGACTCGGAAGGTCGATGGGATGCGAGCCCCCACAGCTTTCGGATCGTCCGGGTCGACCGTGAAGTCCTCCAGACGTGGCACGAGTTGCTCGAGAGCGACGACGTACCGCTCCTCATGACGCGAATGGTGTACGCCGTGAACGGCTCGACAGCCACAGTGCTAGACAAAATCGCCGAGGCACCGCGCATTGTCGAACTGGACCTCACCTTTTCGCGCGGATGGGATGAGTCGATCGATCGTCGTAAAGGATTCTTCGACTCGGAGTGGGGGGAGCCTACGTCCTGGCGCGAGGCAATCCTGCAAGGGCCCCATCTGCATGTAGCGATTCCAGCATTCAAGACACCGAACCGCACGATGAAGCACAATCAGGATTGGTCTGCGGTCGACCTGGAGGCGCTCGAGCCTGACGCAATCCCTGCCACGTCGTACAAGCCGCGCGGCGACAGGGCCGAGTACGACCGTGCCTACACCCACTGGACCCGCGACGTCGTCCTCGGCCCCGACGGCCAACCCGTCGACCCAGTTCCCACGGTCGACCCCCGCTACGTCCGCCACGTCGAGACCGCAACCCGCGGCGACGGCACCACCGCCCGCACCGAAACCATCTCCGCCCGCGGCTTCTACCGCCTGGCATGGCGCCGCATGGCCGCCAACACCGGTGAACGAACGCTGATACCCGCGCTTATCCCGCCCGGGGCCGCACATGTTGATGGCGTCTTCAGTGCTGTTGCGCAGTCATCGCTTGACTTGGTGACTCTGGCAGGGTTTGCAGGTTCTCTCGTTCTCGACTTCGTCACGCGTGCGGTACCCAAGGGAGACATCAGGGCCGGTTCGTTCAGTCGGCTGCCGATGGTCGCAGAGAGCCCATACGCCGAAGGGATCCGATTGCGAACGCTGCGACTAAGTTGTGTCAGTCGCGCCTACGCCGACCTCTGGGCTGAGTGCTACGCCCCAGTGTTCCGCGAGGACCGATGGACCGGGCTACCGGAGCGGACGGGCTGGGTCGACCTGGGCGACGTCGGCCCGGACTGGACTCCGGAGACTCCGCTGCGCCGGGCTGAGGACCGCCGCCAGGCCATGCTGGAGATCGATGCCCTGGTCGCTTTGTCGCTCGGTCTGACCGCCGACGAACTGTGCACCATCTACCGCACCCAGTTCCCGGTGCTGTACGGCTACGACCGCAACCGCGACCATTACGACGCCAACGGCCGCCTCGTCCCCAACGAGGTCCTGTCCGTCTGGCGCAAGAAGGGCCAGAACGAGGGCCGCTACACCGACGACGACCTCACCGCCACCCACCCCGGCAGCGGCGTCGACTACCTCTACGAGCTCCCCTTCGAAACCCTCGACCGTGAGGCCCACATGCGTCGAGCTTACGCTCAGTTTGAAAGAGTTGTTGTAGGCTCAAAGGAGGATTCTCGATCTTGAATAGAGCAAGTTCTTCCGCACTTGAGAGTGTGGGGTATGTTCTGGAAGAAATCTATTCTTACGCAGCGGATGCGACGCGAGTTCACTTCTGGCGCGGGCAGGAGGATGTTGATTGGCCCACCTACCCAACGCTCTATCGCCGACTCCGCCTTCGCTTTGACATCGACGAGATTACGGAAGAACTCGTAGAGCGATACGAAACGGACCTCTTGTGTGAAGCGAATGGTCGAGGCTTCTATCTTGGTAATGTTATTGAAACCCTCATTGAGGCGCAGCACAACGGGGGCGCCACCAGGTTCCTGGACGTGAGTCGCGATCCCCTGGTTGCGCTATGGTTTGCATCAGGTCACTCCCATCCCGGCAAGGTCGGCGCAGTGCTCCACTTTTCCTTGCCATTGGACCGAGTTGTAAATTACTTTGAAGTGGACTCTCTGGATGAGGTCCTTGATAGTACTGAGGAGCAGGGGCCACGCGCCTATGTTCCAGCGACAAGAAGCGAGCGAGTGAAGGCACAACGGGCAGGATTTCTTGTAGGAAGGATTCGCGAGAATCTTGCATCGAATAATCCCTTCGAGTGGAGTGACCAGTACTTCCACATAGATAAGATCGAAATCGATTCGGATCTAAAGTCATCGCTGAGAGAATATCTTGCCAAGAATTGCGGTTTAGACGGGATTGGGGTCTACCCGGATTTCGCGGGCTTTGCGCAATCCAATGGCCCAACTCATCCATTCTCGCGAACGGATCGCGACCTGTATGATGGTCGCGACGGGCTCTTCCCGAAAAAGTTTGGAGAGTAGAGGCGCCAAATGATTCGTGTAACCGAAGATTCGGCTATTCTTCATCCTGTGGGAGCGGCGCTCATCCGCCTATGCTCACAGACAACGACAGGAACGTTCCGTCGCTGAGTTGATTCCCGTCACTCAGGCGACACGACTGCGCAGGGTGCTGTCCGAATACCTGGGCACGACGTTCTCGCTCGCCGACCCGGAGACCTGCACTGTGCCGGAGGGCCTCCTCACAGACCGTGAGTACGGCATGGGCCGCCGATCGTCGTCATGCTCCCCGTGGTGCATACACCGTGGGTACTCCAGCAGGCAGCGGTGGCGCCCAACCGATCGGACCATCAGCGATCGTGCGCAATGTGCTGGCGTCCGATCTATTCGAACGTTACGAATAGTGTTACGATCTGTGCGCATTGCAACTGGAAGGGAGATCGTCATGGGCGACACGATGGAGCAGACGTATCTGCCGAGCGACACGCCAAGCCTGGCGAAGATCCACAGCTTCCTCGATGCTCACGCGGCGCGAGGAGGGACGGTCAAGCCGCGCTACCTGCTGGTCGGCGCAGATGAGGGAGAGCAGGTCGAGCTGACCGAACCGATCCACAGGGCGTTGGTACAGATCGTCGACGCTATGCAGCGTGGCCGAGCGGTCACGGTGGCTCCACAGTCGATGACGCTGACCACCCAGCAGGCGGCAGACCTACTGGGCGTAAGCCGTCCCACAGTCGTGCGCGTCATCGATTCGGGAGAGTTGCCTGCCGATCGAGTGGGTAACCGTCGCCGCTTGAAGCTCGAGGACGTCCTGGCTTATCGCAACCGAAGGCGAGCCGCCCAGTACGCAGCACTCGACGAACTAGCGGTCCAGATCGACGACGAAGATGATCTGGAGTCTGAATTGGCGCGGTTGAGAGCGGTTCGCTCGAACTTGTCGCCACGGGAAGGTGCCGCGGGTACTGACCTGACGTGATCACCGGTCATGCCACACTCGGGACATGTTTGCGGCGCTGCTCGACACGTGCACCCTGTGGCCGAGTCTGCGTCGGGACCTACTCCTCTCACTGAGCGTCGAGGATCTCTACCGGCCGCTCTGGAGCTCAGCAATCCTCACCGAACTTGAACGCGCTGAGCGCATCAAGCGTGAAGAACGAGGCACCGACCCGGAGAAGGCTCGGGTCGCTGCCGAACATCTCGTCGTCACCATGGCCTCCGCATTCGACGATGCCTGCGTGCGCGACTGGGAGCCCCTCGACGGCACGTTCGACCTGCCGGACAGCAATGACGAGCACGTGCTTGCTGCCGCCGTCACCGGCAAGGCCGACGTGATCGTCACCGAGAACCTGAAGCACTTTCCTCGCGCACAGGTTCCGCGCCATATCGAGATCCAGACGCCAGCCGACTTCGCGGCGCACACCGTCTCGGTGAACCCGCAACGCGCCGGGGAGGCCGTCACGAGAATGCTGGCACGGTATACGAATCCACCGGTCAGCCCGGAGAGATTTCTCGACCTCATCGTGGAGCGCTACCGGATGAGCGAGACGGCAGAGCGACTTCGCGGCGTCATTGTGCCCGGCAATGATTGCGAGTAGCGCTGTGGGTGCCGTGGGCCGAGATGGCCAGACGAGTGTCTGTGCCCTCTGACAGGATCGGATCCATGAGTGAGCTGATCCCCGTCACCCAGGCGACGCGACTGCGCAGAGCGCTGTCCGAGTACCTGGGTACGACATTCTCGCTCGCCGACCCTGAGACCCGCGCTGCGCTCGAGGACTTCCTTACTGATCGCGAGCACGGCATGTTCCGCGGTCCGTATGTGCGCCTCCGGTTGCCGTTCCGTCCCGCTGAGGATGGGTGGCGTGACTCGCTTGAGTGGTACGAGGGATTCCCGCCCTACGGTCACCAAGCCCGCGCGTTCGCCCGCCTGAGCAGTCTCGGTCTCACTCCGGACCAACCGCGCCCACAACCGACACTGGTCACGACCGGCACTGGTTCAGGCAAGACCGAAGCCTTCCTCTACCCGATCCTCGACCACGTCCGCCGCGCCCGCAGGCAAGGAATCCGCGGCACCAAGGCGATCATCCTCTACCCGATGAACGCCCTCGCGGACGACCAAGCAGGCCGGTTGGCCGCCCTGATCGCCGAACACGCCGAGCTCGCCGATATCACCGCAGCGCTCTACACCGGCCAGGAAGGCCCCGAGCGCAGCAAAGTTTCGGCGGCGGGCCTCATCACCTCCCGCGAAGTGATCCGAGACCAGGCACCGGACATCCTGCTCACCAACTACAAGATGCTCGACCAACTCCTGCTCCGGGACCGCGACGCCCGGATCTGGCAGCAGAGTGCCACCAGCCTGCAGTACCTGGTGCTCGATGAGTTCCACACCTACGACGGCGCCCAGGGCACCGATGTCTCGATGCTGCTGCGCCGTCTTGGCCTCACGCTCAAGTCCTACTGGACCGACGACGGTCCTGCCCTCACCGAGGAGGACCACCGACGGCCCCTTGGACGCGTCACTCCGGTCGCCACCTCCGCCACCCTCGGCGACGGTGACAGTTCCACTATGCGCGACTTTGCTGAGACCGTCTTCGGTGAAGCATTCCCGCCCGAGGCGGTCATCACCGAGTCGCGACTGAGCGTCACGGAATGGTCAGGCGATGCCGCCGCCCGCATCGGTGAGCGCGGCTGGGCGCCCATGGAGTTCACCACCCTCACCGCATTTGACCCCGATCGGGATGAGAAGCGAGACGTTCCACCGGAGGAGATGGCGCGTCTCGTCCTTGCCGCGATGTACCGAACGCCGGACGGGAACACCGTCGACCTCACCGATGCCGAACCTACGGTCCTTCTCGACCTCGTCAAGGCGCATCCCTTCACTGAACGCCTCGTCGACGCCACCCGCAGCGCAGCAGACCTGCACGACCTCGCCCACGCCCTTGTGCCCCGCGGCCAAGCTGAGAACCGCAAACAGGCACAGGTCGACCCGGTGGCCGCACTGAGCCGATACCTCGCCGCGCTCAGCCACGTGCGGGCTACCTGCGGGCGTGCCGCGCTCTCGGTCGACACCCACCTCTGGACCCGCGAGCTCACCCGACTCGACCGAATGGCCGCCGGCAGCCCCACGTTCGCCTGGAGCGACGATGGCGTCCTCACCGGTGCCGCATCCGGCTCCGGAACGGGCGTCATGCTTCCTGCGATCTACTGCCGCCACTGCCACCGCTCCGGCTGGGGCGTGATCCTCGCTCCCACCGGCAGCGACCTCGATACCGACGACACCGACATCCGACGGCGCCATCTCGCCGGCGAGGAACGCTTCCGCTCGCTGCTGCACGCACCCGAGGAAGACCAACGAGCACGCGACGAGGAGGCCACGGTCTCGAACCTTGCCTGGTTCCTCGTCGAGGAACGGCGTCTCGTCGTCGCCCGCCCCGACAAGAGCATCCTCGACGCCGGTGGGGCGCTACCCGTGCTGACTCACCGCGGTGAGGACGCCGGCAAGGACTCCAAGGAGGACGTGTGCCCGTCCTGCCTGCAGAAGGACGGCATCCGGTTCCTCGGCTCGGCCATCGCCACCATGCTCTCGGTGAACCTCTCCGCCCTGTTCGGCACCGACGGACTCGACGAACGCGAGAAGAAGGCGCTCGTCTTCACTGACTCGGTTCAGGACGCCGCCCACCGTGCCGGGTTCATCCAGGCCCGATCCCACAGCCTCACGCTGCGCTCCGTTCTCCGACACGCCCTACCCGACGACGAGCCAGTCACCATCCCCGAGCTCGTCCGCGCCGTGCTCGAGGGTGCTAGTGACAACCCTCACCACCGGTACCGGATCCTGCCGCCTGACCTCGCCGACCGGGACAAGTTCGCCGAGTACTGGAGGCCGCATGCCTCCTCTACGGCCCGTGCGAGCGCGCGACGCCGCGTCGAGAAGCGGCTCACCCTCGACGTGATGCTCGAGGTAGGTCTGCGTTCCGGCGTCGGCCGCACCCTCGAACGCACCGGCACCGCAGTCGCGAATGTCGATGTGGCACCCCAACTCCTTGCTCAGGTGGCCCGCGAAGCCATCGATGCGGCCGGTGGTACGGGCACCCTGGACACGTTCGCTCCCACGGAGAAGGACCTACTCGCCTGGGTGCGCGGTGTGCTCGAACGGATGCGCACCCGAGGCGCGATCGAGCATGACTGGTTCACCAAGTTCCGCCGCGCCGACGGAAACCGATGGGCCATTTGGGGCGGCCGGCCCCGTCACGAGGGCATGCCGGCCTTTCCCGCTGGCGCCAGTGCGCCGGGTTACCCCCGCATCGGGGGAGCGCCCGCGGCCAAGGATTCGGACATGGACCCGCTCGGTAGCCCACGTGGCTGGTACGCCACCTGGACCGGCGCCGTCCTCAACGTCGACAACCACGACGGTGCCACCCTCGTGCGCCATCTGTTCACCCGACTCGACCAGCGCGGCATCCTCGGGGTCGAGGCATCAGACAGCCAGGCCACCACCTATCACCTGCGGCCCGAAAGCATCGTCGTGCGCGCCGCACAGTTGGACGAACTCACGAGCGGATGTCTCGCCCTAGCCTGCGACACCTGCCACGACATCACTCCGGGCGCCCCCGAGACCGTCGACCAGTTGGACGGCGCCCCCTGCCTCGTCCAACGCTGCACCGGCCGCCTGGTGCGCCACCGAGACGGAGAGAACTTCTACCGGCAGATGTACGCCGGGCATGACATCCGGCGCATCATCGCGCGCGAGCACACCAGCCTGCTGCCAGACAAGACCCGCCTCGCCTACGAACAGCAGTTCAAGGCCCCCACGCCCGCACCGGACGCGCCCAACGTGCTCGTGGCCACCCCGACCTTGGAGATGGGCATCGACATCGGTGACCTCTCCGCCGTCGTGCTCGCCTCCCTGCCCCGCACCGTGGCCAGTTACGTGCAACGCGTGGGCCGGGCCGGCCGCCTCACCGGCAACTCCCTCGCCCTCGCCTTCGTCACCGCACGCGGCGACCAGCTGCCCCGGTTTACCGACCCGCTCGGCACCATCAACGGAGAAGTGCGGCCCCCGGCGACCTACCTGGGAGCCGAGGAGATCTTGCGGCGCCAGTACCTCGCCTGCATCGCCGACGTCCTCGCCCGCCGCCCCGATGCCCCCCACCCCGCCCGCGTGGACCATGCACTCAGCAGCAGCGACCCGGGCACCTACCTCGGTGAGATCATCGACGAGGCCGAGACCCATGCCGAGGCCCATCTGGCCCGATTCCTCGGCGCGTTCGCTACCCTCGGTACGGACGCCGTCGCCTCGTTGCGGGAGTGGGCCACCCCGACCGGAGGGCCCGGAACAAGCGCGATCGCCGCCCGCTGCCACGCCGCCGCGCGCGAATGGCAACACCGCCTCGAGACCCTGCAGTTCCGCCGTCAGGAGATCGAACGCAGCCTGCCCGAGCTTCGGCAGAAGGCTGACCTCCCGGCCGCCACCGAGACCGACCAGCGCGAGTTGCGAACCGCCGAGGCCGCCCTGCGCCTGACCAACCACCAGCTCGCCGACCTGCGCGGTGAGTACTGGATCTCTGCTCTCGAGGAAGCAGGCCTGTTCCCGAACTACACGCTGCTCGACGACTCGGTGAAGCTCGATGTCGCCATCTCCTGGATCGATCCCGACACCCAGCAGCACCAACGCGACGCCGTCTCCATCGAGCGTGCATCAGCCCAGGCCCTGCGCGACTTCGCCCCTGGCAGTACCTTCTACGCCCGGGGCCTCGCCATCGACATCGACGCCGTCGAGCTCGGACGCGACGGCGAAGATGTGCGCACCTGGGCCGTCTGCCCCGCCTGCGGATACAGCATCGACCTCGGCCCCGACGGCGGACACCGTACCGCGACCGCCTGCGCGCGCTGCGGAAGCCCCGGCATCGCCGACCTGCGTCAACGCGTTGACGTGGTGGAACTACGGGAAGTCTCCTCGGCCATCCGCCGCGAGGAAGCCACCATCAACGACAACCGCGACGAACGCGACCGCACCTCCTACCAGGTGGTGCTCGCCACCCAGCACACCGCCGACCACGTGCGCAGGCGCTGGTACGTGCAGGACTACGACTTCGGCGCCAACTACGTCCGCGACATGACCCTGCGCTGGCTCAACCTCGGCCCGCGCAGCAGCCGGGGCAGCGCCTTCACCTTCGCCGGTCGCGAGGTGAACGCACCCAAGTTTCGACTCTGCGACAGTTGCGGGAAGAAGGACTCGGCCACGGGACGCAACAGTCCGCACGAGCACCGGCCCTGGTGCCCGCGACGGCGTGAGCAGGGTGAGCACACCCGCTCACTCGCGCTCGGGCGCACCTTGCGCACCGAAGGGCTGCTGCTGCGGCTGCCGCGCACCGCCACTCTCGGCGACCAGTTCGCCGTCCCCAGCCTGCGGGCGGCGCTGATGCTCGCGCTGCGTGAGCACCTCGGAGGCGCACCGGATCACCTGGCCGTGGAGACCGTCGTCGACCCCGCAGCCGACGGCACACCCCTGGAAGCACTGCTCCTGCACGATATCGTCCCCGGCGGCACCGGCTATCTCGCCGAGCTCGCTGACCCGGCAACCGTCTGGGGCATGCTGCACACGGCGTGGCGCCTCCTGCGGGACTGTACGTGCCAGGAGGACGACAAACTCGCCTGCGACCGGTGCTTGCTGCCGTTCGCCGGGGTACACGAGGTCCGCTACGTCTCCCGCGCGGCAGCCGAGCGTCACCTGCGCACCATCCTGCTCTCCGGGAAGGCGACCGACGATGCCGTTCCGGAAGCCATGTCGTGGACGGTCACCGAGGAGGAACCGGCGGCACCGGACAAGGAGAGCCAGCTCGAGCAGAAGTTCCGGCAGGTGCTGCGCACCCGGCTCGACGCCCTGGGAGCGACGGTGGTGGAGCAGCCCACCGACGTGGGCAACGCCTGGCAGATCACCTTCGGCGGGGGAGCGCGGTGGCGGTTGGAGCCCCAGCAGTTCCTGCACGGCGCACGGCCCGACTTCGTGCTCAGTTCGGACCGGCCCAACATCCCCGGCGTGGCCATCTTCACCGACGGCTGGGGTTTCCACGCAGCCCCAGATCGCAACCGCCTCGCCGACGACGCGCATAAGCGGGACGTCCTTCGGCAGGCCGGGTATCAGGTGCTCGCCCTCACCTGGGAGGACGTCGAGGGTGCAGAGACAGAGCGGCCGAGCGAGATACCGGCTTGGTTCGAGCCGGATGCGGTCCCCATGGTGCTGCAGACTGCGGGCGACGGGTTGCGGACCGCGAGTGTGGACCTGGCGCGCCGAGGGCCACTCGACCAATTGGTGCAGTGGGTGCAGAGCCCGGATGTGGTGGCCCGAGAGCAACTCGCTCGCTGGCTCCCGCTGTTCACCCTGCCGCGTGCTGAGAGCGGCACGAGTGATGCGAGCACGCCGCTCGCTCGGGTGGCGCTCGAGGCGCTCGATGGTGGGTCGGTCGGGGGTGGTGGTGCCTCGACCTTCGTGTGGCGGCGCGGGGCCGTGGCTTTCGGAATGCGACTGCTGCCTGGGAACGCGATGGCGTTCGAGACCGCGCTCGTTCTCGACGACGCGGCCGACGTGCTGGGCCCGGATCACCGCCAGGCATGGCGGACGTGGCTACATCTCGCCAACCTGCTCAACCACCGAACGGAACCGTCCGTGGTCACAACGCGCTCCGCCCTCGGCAAGCAGGTCGCAGTGCCGGTGCGTGCACCGCAGGGTGACCTGCGGTGGTCGCCGGCATGGGAGGTTGTCTTCTCCGCCGCGGCGGACGACGCCGAGCGCGATCTGCTGCGAACTTTGGCACCGCTGGACGCCGGCGGTCTCCCGGCACCGGTACTGGGCGAAGAGGTCGACACCGGCGACGAACTGATTCCACTCGATCTCTCCTGGCCGGGAAGGCGAGTGGCGATCGTGGGCGATTCGGCGGTGCATGCTGATCTGGAACGCATGGGCTGGCAGGTGGTGTCACTGGACGTCGATAGGGTGCGTGACGTACTGACCGACGGAGGGGGGCGCTGATGCCGCAGATCATTCATGGGCCGAGGCAGAGGATCAGGCTTGACGGTTCGGTGAGGCGGGCAGCCTATGACTTCCTCGAGAAGTTGCAGGACGACGACACGCTGCCCGGTCTCCATGTGGAGCCCATCAACGGCAGCGTCGACCCGCGGGCGCGCACCGGCCGTGTCTCCGACTTCTGGCGTGCCGTGCTGATCAAGGTGGGAGACGCGGCGAACAGTTACATCTACCTTGGGGTGCACCCTCACGATGAGGCGATCGAGGTGGCGAAGACGGTCGCCATCCGCATCAACCCCCTGAACGGGATTCCTGAGCTCACTGCGACCCCGCCGGTCGCTCCCGTGGCACCCGTAGCGGCGCCGAGGCCGAGGCCGGATGACATCGACACGACCGCCTACCCGCTGCTCGAGACCCAAGGGATCTCCGTCGAGGACCTACGTGAGCTCGGCATCGACGCCCAGGTCGCGGAGCAAGTGGTGACGATCGCGGACGAGGACACGCTCGAGGAGTTCGTGCAGACGATCCCGAATTGGCAGGGCCTGGCGTTGCTGGACCTGGCGTTCGGCAAGGGGATCGACGGCGTGCGGGAGTCGCTGCAGATCAGTACCACGCGGCGTGACATCTCCGAGGACGACACCGGTGAGGCGCTCATCGAAGCGCTCCAGCACCCGGCAGCCCGGGCAGAGTTCGCGTTCATCGGTGACCAGGAAGAACTCCGCGAGGTGATCGAAAGCGATGACTTCGCGGCCTGGCGGGTGTTTCTCCACCCGGAGCAACGCCAGTACGCCGAGAAGTCACGAAATGGATCCTTCCGACTCTCCGGAGGGGCCGGGACCGGCAAGACCGTCGTCCTGCTGCATCGTGCGCGGCACCTCGCTCGGCAGAACCCGAACGCCCGGATCGTGCTGACGACCTACAACCGGACCTTGGCTGAGGCGCTGCGTTCCCAACTGCAGTTGCTGGATGCTTCGCTCCCGATGGCGGATCGACTCGGACAGCCGGGCATCTTCGTTGCCGGGGTCGATCAGATCGCATACCAGTTGGTTCGTGAGGCCGGTGACGCCCTGGGCGGGAGGGAGGGGTCCGAGGGTGCCGTTGCCTCCGTGCTCGGGCCCAGGACGGTCAAGGTGCAGGAGGTGACGCCCTCGACGCGATGGCACGAGGCTGTCTCCGGCATGGGGGAGGCCCTGCCGACCGAGTTGCGCAGTGTCACTTTCCTGGAGGCCGAGTACAACACGGTCGTGCTGCCGAACCGTATCCGCGAACGTGGCGAGTACCTGCGAGTGCGCCGCCCGGGGCGGAAGGTCCCGCTGGATCGGGCACGGCGCAACGCCGTGTGGTCGGTGTTCGAGGCTTACCGTGCCTCGTCAGCGGCGGTCGGCAGCGCCGACTTTGACGAAAAGGCGATGATCGCCGTGTCCTACCTCAACCAAGGCGGGGCGCAGCGGGTGGCCGACCACGTCCTTGTGGACGAGGCGCAGGACCTGACACCGTCGCGACTGCTGTTGATGCGAGCGCTGGCTGAGGCCGGGCCGAATGACCTCTTCTTGGCGGAGGACTCCCACCAGCGGATCTACGGTCAAAAGATTGTGCTGTCGAAGTACGGAATCAATATCCGGGGACGGTCGCGCCGCTTGACGTTGAACTACCGGACGACGCACCAGAATCTGCAGTTCGCGGTGCAGGTGCTCGGGGATGACTCGGCGTTCATGGACCTCGATGCGGAACCGGCGGGAGCGGCCGGATACCGGGCAGCCCGACGCGGCCCGGAGCCTGAGCTCGTTGCGACGGAGGGGCTCGTCGAGGAGTACGAGCGGCTCGCTCAGGTGTTGGCAGAGTGGCTAGAGGTGGTGGATTCCCCGGAGACCATCGGTGTACTGGTGTACGGCAAGGGAGTGGGGGAGTCGGTGCAGCGGGCCTTGGCCGAGCGTGGGATCGAAGCGCGGTTTATCGCTTCGAACGCGGACCTCGCGCCGGGGAAGGTCTCGGTGATGACCATGCATCGCTCGAAGGGGATGGAGTTCTCTCGTGCGGTGCTGTTCGGTATTGAGGCTGGTTCGGAGCCATCGGCAACGTACTCCGAAGGACTGCCTGAGCAGGATCGCGCGGACGCACTCCTTCGGGACCGGTCGCTGCTCTACGTGGCCGCGACTAGAGCGCGTGACGAGTTGGTGGTGATGTGGCGAGGCGAGCGCAGCGACCTGCTACCCGCCGGGTGACGGACGTGTCGGAGGCGACTGTCATCATGGGCGGGACGCGGCCGCAGTGGTGATCTGGCTCGCCGTCCTGACGAGGAGACATCAATGAACGACGATCTTGGCCCCGACGACTTGGCGTTGGGCCTCCACCCGGCTGGTCAGCAAGTCCTTGAGGCATTCGAGGCAGCGGTCGGTGCTAGGGCGGAGATTGCTCCTGAGGAGCCTGGGGCCAAGGTGGCAGTCAAGGTGGCGGAGCGAACGACTGGCTTCGCCGTTGCAGAGGGAACTGAGTTGCGCATCGTGCCGTTCGTGGGTGACGCGGTGACCAGGGACCTTCCCTTTGTGCGCGACGTTCGTGCTTCCTGGGTGGAAGGCGAGGCGGAGATTGTTGTGGATGTCGCGTCGCTTTCCACGGACGCCGATCGTGCCCAGACCCTCGAGCTCATGCGAGGTGCCCTTGAGTACTGGGAAGGGCAACCACAAGCATCGAGCGCGCCCGACGAAGGGCTGGAACCACTAGACGCTACGACGATCGCAGCGCATCTCAGCGCGGTGGTGAGTGATTCGTGGTCGTGGGCTTCTTCGGCCGCCAAGATATCGCAGATCAGTGAGATCACTGCCGATGTGTCGGAGCCGCTCGATCACGCCCGCTTGACCATTAGCGTCCGAGACGCCGACGTGGTCTTCGGTGATCGGACCCTCTTCGATGGGCCGCTGGATAGTGGCCGCGAGGCGTGGTCGAGCGTTCATATTCCGTTGTCGCCCCGAGTCATGTCGCAGATTGGGGAGCGAGCCACTGCAGAGTGTCACTTCGTCCTCGAGGATGCGGCCAGTGGGCGGGTGTTGGCACGGCATCACACTGCCATTGACGTGCAACCACGCGACCTGTGGTTCTGGGACGGCGATCCGCGGCCCGGTAGATCGTCCGACACGCTAGCGAGGGCATTGCTCGCATCTTTTGTGCGCCCCAATCATCCGGAGGTTGCCGTCGTCGCGCGCGAGGTGGCGGTTCGACTCGGTAAGGAGACGGGCGATCCGGGCTTCCACGCCTTCCAGAGTCCTGACCCCGGTAAGGCGCAGGCGCGTGTCGATGCGACGGTGTACGCGATCTACCGCACTCTCGCGGAGCGGCAGATCGCCTACTCTGAGCCCCCTCCCGAGTGGGACTATCGGTCGTCTGGCCAACGCATCAGGGACCATGGCGACGTCGCCAGGGGTGGTCTTGGTACGTGTATGGACACCACTGTCCTCATGGCCGCTGTGATCGAGCAAGTGGGACTTCACCCGGTCCTTGTGCTCGTGCACGGGCACATCTTCATCGGCTATTGGCGGCGCGATCCCTTCGCGTCCGCTGGCCCGGTCGCAGAGTGGTACCCGAACACTCCGGTGATCGAAGACTCGAGCCAGGTCGGCCGACTCATTGATGGCGGCTGGCTCGGGGTCATCGAGACGACCGCCTTGACTGTGGGAACTGATATTTCAGCGGAACGTGCGGGCGTGGTTGCTCGCAACAATCTCGCCGAGGCTCTTCCCGACACGTTCGTTTCCTTGATCGACGTCGTTGCCGCGAGAAAGGACGGCGTTTCGCCACTGCCAGCGGTTACGCATCGCTCCGACGGTGTCACCGAGATCATCGAATATCGGCCGGGCGAGGCCGACGGCGTCCTCCGAGTCGAGACCGAATCGGATCAGCAGCTGTCAGGCGAACGGCGCATCGACAGCCACCCCGCGAGGTATCGCACATGGAAGTCCTCGCTCTTCAGCCTGAACGCCACCAACGCTCTGCTCAACTTGGGCACGAGCGCTCGCGTCCAACCGATCGTCATTCCCGAGGAAGGCCTCGGCACGCTGGAGGATCGGCTCCATCAAGACGTGGCGTTCTCCCTTCGTAGCGGGTGGGACGTTCCGGAGCTCTGGCACGCCAGAGATGTCCGCAACGCGCTCGAACTCCTGCGGGCCCACGGCTCCGAGAGTTCCGAGGATCTGCTTGACCGGATGAAGGACCGGCAACTCTACGTTCAACGATCGAAAACAGTGAAGGGAAGGATCGACCCCGCGAGCCATGCCAGTTTTGTCCGCGAGATTCGCTCGATGGCCCACCGGGCGAAGACAGCACGTGAGGAGCGCGGCATGAATCCGCTCTTCCTCTGCCTCGGGCTCCTGCGATGGCGGCACAAGCCTGACGCCTATGCCGAAGCGCCCATGATTCTCGTTCCGGTCAACATCGCCGTGGCGCGCGGACGCCAGGAGATTGTTCTCTCGCTCGACGCCACGCAGCAGACGACGCCCAACGCCGCTCTCATCGAGTGGTTGCGTCGCGAACACGGCTTGGTCATCCAAGGACTCGCAGAACCGCAGGCCGACCGCGCCGGCGTCGACGTCGACGGAGTACTGGCGGAGGTGCGCACGGCTATCGCCGAACGTGGCCTCGATCTCGAGGTAGTCGGCGAAGCCAAGCTCGCCACGCTCGACCTGGCTGCGTTCCGGATGTGGCAGGACCTCAACGCGAACGCCGAGCACTACTTCGAACGACCCCTCGTGCAGCATCTGGTGCACACCCCCACGGAAGCGTTCGAGGATCCAGCCGCCCCGTCCGAGACTTCAGCCCCGCAGAATACGATCGAAGAGGAGCTTGAGAAGCTCGAGACGCCGATTCCGGCGGACTCTACTCAGAAGCGCGCCGTGGCCTGGGCGCGAGAGGGTCGGACGTTCGTCCTGCAGGGGCCACCGGGTACCGGTAAGTCACAAACGATCACGAACATGGTGGCGGAGTGCCTGCTGTCGGGGCTACGGGTGTTGTTCGTCGCCGAGAAGGCCACAGCGCTCTCCGTGGTGCAACGTCGGCTGGAGTCCATCGGCCTTGCCCCCTTCTCCCTCAACCTGCACCACGAGGGCTCCAACGCGAACGCAGTCCGATCGCAGTTGAAGGCGGCACTCACCGCAGCTGTCAACCCAGACGCGCTCGCTATGCAGAGCGCCCAGCGGCAACTTAAGAACGCGCGCTTCGAGTTGATGCAATACCCGCAACAGCTCCACGAGAAGAACGCGGCCGGTCTCTCGGCGTACGGCGCACACGATGAACTGCTCGTCCTCGGGGACGGGCCTCGCCTGCCCTTGCGGCCCTCGACCGTCGCCCACGAGCCAGAGCGCATCGACGCGCTACGGGAAGCGATCGAAGACCTGCAGCGCTGGACCGTGCCGGCGGGGGTGCGTCCGGACCATCCATGGCGGTTCGCGGGAGTTGGGCGCGGAGACCCGTTCGACGTCGAGGCTGTGAGCGAGGACCTGCGGTCAATTCTCGACAGCAACGAACGAGCGCGCGCTCTCAGCGGGCCGCTCAGCGATGCGCTCGCGGCTGCTACCCACCCGAGGCAGCTCGATGCCCTTGCCTCCGCCGCTGCACCATCCCTGCCGGTGGGTGAGGAACTGAAGGCGGTCCTGGCAGCCGACTGGCCGGAACGAGCCGCATTGAGCGTGAGTGGGTGTGAGAGGACGGTCCAGGAGTGGGCGCCGCGATTGCGTGGCTTCCCTCCGGAAGTCCTCCAACAGGACCTGGCCGGCATCGCGGCCCAGTTCGAAACAGCGACTTCTTCGGGACTGATCGGCCGCAAGCGGCGCCAGGTGGCAGCCATCGCTTCGGTTGCGCCATGGGCCCCGCCGACGGCACCGCTAGACCCCAGCAACGCCAGCGCTGTCCTGCACGATCTCCTTGCTGTCCAGCGAGTAAGCGAGGAAGTGCGTTCGACCATCGCATACGTGCCAGGGCTCGCAGGTGCAGGTGTAGTCCCAGCCAACCCGTTCGTTCCCGGGGCGCTGAGTCCAGCACGCGGGAGGTTCGAACAATTGATGGGCGCGACCCGAGCCCTGCGATCCGGTGACGAGTGGACACGACGGGTAGTAGGGCTCGCTCTAGACGGGCACCTGGCCGGGCAAACAGAAGCCCTTGCCGCCTTCTCGCGGGCGTGGCGGAGCGTGTGCGCACACCTCGCCGTCGAGGACGATGACCTGACGGCCTGGCGCGGTGACCTTTCGCTCATCGAGGCAACCGCCCGATCGGCTGACGCATGGCGGCAGGCAGTTGACTTCGAACGCCTTGTGCCACTGCAGCGTTGGTGCTCGCTCGTGCGCAAAGTGGAACCGATGCGCGCCGCGGACCTGCACGCTGAACGGGCGCGCCTTCTGGAGGGGGCGCTGCCTGCGGACAGCGCTGAAGAGGCACTGGCGCGTGGCGTGGCACAGGCCTCCTTGCACGAGCGGATGTCCTCGAAGGGGCTCGACCGCTTCGACGCGCTTGCTCACGATCGGCGCGTCAACTCCTACGCCGCGGCCCAAGACCAACTCCGCACGCAGTGGACGACCGACGGACCCGCCCGACTTCTGTCTCGTCGTGGCGGAGATGGACGTGGCTCCCGGACTGGAGCATTGGCGCGGGAACTCGAGAAGACCAACCGCAAGCTCGGCACTCGTGCGCTCCTGAGCAAGCACGGCGAAGCGGTCCAGGAACTCACGCCTCTGGTGTTAGGCAGCCCGTCCTCAGTCGTCGACCTCATCCGCCCTCGCGTCATGGACTTCGACGTCGTAATCTTCGACGAGGCGTCTCAGATCACCGTGCCGGAAGCAGTGGGAGCCCTTGGACGTGCGCGTGCCGCCATCGTGGTTGGCGACAGCAAGCAGATGCCACCCTCCCGACGTGTCGGTGGAGCGTCCGTGGACGACGAGGAGGTCGGCGATCCCGACGCGGACGAGATCGTGGAGGATCAGGAGTCGATCCTGAGCGAGTGCGAACTCGCTCGGGTACCGACCCTGACACTCAGTTGGCACTACCGCAGCCAGGACGAGGCACTGATCGCCTTCAGCAATCGGCACTACTACGGCGGCGACCTCAGCAGCTTTCCGACCCCCTCGTTGTTGTCGGCCGAGACCGGATTGGAGTTCCGACGCGTCCGTGGGCCCGGCGGGCTCGAGTCGGGCTTGTACCTGCGTGCCCGAGCCGAGAAGGTCAGGCTGACCGACACGATCACGGCAACAATTAACACCAACCCCTACGAGGCCGTCGAGATTGTCGACTACGTCCGGGAGTTGGTGAACAGCTCGTCGGCACTTCCCTCGATCGGGATCGTCACGTTCAACGAGCAGCAGCGTCAACTCATTCAGGACCTCCTCGAGGACACCGGGGACGCGCGCGTGCTCGAAGCCCTCGACGAGTCGGTCATGGGACGAGGAGAAGCCCTGTTCGTGAAGGCCCTGGAACAAGTGCAGGGCGATGAACGGGATGTCGTGATCTTCTCGATCGCGTTCTCCAAGCAGTCGAACGGCAAGGTCCCGACGAACTTTGGCCCGCTGTCCAACGCCGGCGGCGAGCGCCGCCTCAACGTCGCTGTGACTCGAGCACGCCGCAAGAATGTGGTGTTCTGCAGTTTCAATCCCGCATCGAACGACCTCGACGTCTCTGGGTCCAGTTTCCAAGGGCCGAAGGACCTCAAGGAGTTCTTGATCGACGCGCAGGCAGCGAACTCGCGCGGAGAGCCAGCCGTGTCAGAACACCGGGCTGCGATCCGAGATCGGCACCGCGACGAGATCGCAGACGCTCTGCGAGATGCGGGTCTGCACGTGATGGCAGATGTCGGCCTGTCCAACTTCCGGCTCGACCTCGTCCTCGCCCGCCCCGACAACCCGACGCGTCCGCTCCTGCCGGTGTTGTTGGACGGTGAGAGTTGGAAGCAGCGCTGGACGGTCTCCGATCGCGACGTGCTCCCCGTCATCGTGCTCGAAGACCTGATGGGTTGGCCCTCTATCGCCAGAATTTGGTGGCCCATGTGGCTCCAGAACCGCGATGAGGTCGTCGCCAGCATTCTGTCGGAGATGGAGCGCGCCGAGCAGATACTCGATGAGCGGGCAGCGGCCGTGGAACCACGTGAACCAGCCCCCTCGGACACGGTGGAACCTGAGGCTCCCGAACACCTCCCTGCGCGGACGGCGCCGGTCGAGCCACCTGCCGACGCTGGGTCGAACGGGTATTCCGCCATGACTCACCGTGTTGTGGATGCTGAGGCGCCGGCTCCGGTCAGCGAAGTCGCGCAAGTCTCAGACGGCACGAGTTTCGTTCCGGCGTCGACCGATGCTGTGGGCCCGCGCGAGGTCTTGGACAGGCTGTCCGAGCGGCGCGCCGTGGCACAGGTGCGGGATGAAGTTGTGGCCGTCGTCGAGTCGGAGGGTCCGATCGAGGTCGGCCGCCTCGCGCGCACCGTTGCGCGTCGATTCGGGCTAGCGAAGGTGAGAGCGGCAAGGATGGACGACATTATCCGGCTGATCCCGGCTGGACTGGTTCGAAGGGGTGCTTCCCTGGGCACGTTTGCCTGGCCGCAGGACCTCGACCCAGGCACGTGGCGAGGCTACCGCTACGATCCGACGGGTATCCGGACGTTGGACGAGATCGCTCCCGAAGAGATCGCGAACGCGATGCGCGCCGCCGTGCAGCCTCACGACGATCGGGGCGACGAATTGCTTCGCCGCACCGCCGCAGTGTTCGGTATTGCGCGTCTCGGCGCCCAGGTGCGATCGCGGCTCGAAGCTGTGCGCGACCTCATCGCTGAGCCACTGGTGGGCGAGCAAGTCCCAGTTGATCCGGCGCCCGCAACGGAAATGTCCGACGCCACTGATACGAACGATCTGACCGTTGAAGTCGAGCGACTCGCTGCGATTTTGCGAAACGATATTCAGGCAGGCAGCATGGGTGGTTTCGAAGCCGGGAATGGCTACATCCAGTGGCAGGGTGTGTCGGGCCAGGGCCTGTTCGTTGAGGTCGGCGACGGCAAGCCCTACGAGCAGCCGTTCGACTCGGTGCTGGCAGAACGCTTGAGATCCGTTGGTTGGCGCCGACCTGAGCCGTCCGAGGGATTGCGAAACTGTTGGTTCAGTCTCGAAAGGGTTGACCACAATGAGGTCGAGCACCAGCAGGCCGCGCGTCTCAGGGCGGCTGCTGAGGCAGTGATCTTGGGTGCGCGAGTGCTTAGAGAACACGAACAAGCATGACGCGGGATTTGACCTGGTGCACACGTGTGGACCGGCAAACTGAGTGATGGCGAGTTCGGTGCGCTCGAGCGGCCACTCGCGAGTCGCCGCTCGAACGCCATGACGCCGAAATTCTTACAGAAGGCGGGCTGCTTCTACCCGTTCATCCAGAGCACGACGTCGAGCAGTCGCAACTCCGGTTCGTCGAACTTGCAGTCGATACCGCTGTCCGCAGCGTAGTTCGCCGCATCGATTCGGACGCGTGCGAGTTCGCCCAGTACATCGTCGTTCTGCATCAGCGCTCGGAACACCTGCCAGTCCTTGCGCCGGTCGGGTCCACCGAGACGCAAGACGTTCACAACCACTCGGTCCCGCACCGGGAAAAGATTCGGTCGCTTGCGGGCCGTCACCTTGGACGTCGTGACCCAGGCGTACGGCCCGATGGCTTCGCGGACAGCGTCATGGAACGCGAACATCTTCGTGAGGAGCTCACCGTCCGCGCTGGAGAGCGCGGCGTCGACGGGTAGCAGCGCCAACCCGTCGAGCACGGCAGTCCTGAGCGGGCCATCGTCCAGGAACCTTCGCGTGGGCAGGGGGCGGATCTTCACGGCGAGCAGGCTGGTCGCGTGCAGGTCCGCAGCCGTGATGTCGCTGGGCGCCTCGGCGTAGCCAGCGGTGAACGACGCCCCGGCGTACGTGCGGGCCACGTCGTAGTAGCGGGCCACCTTTTCAGGGGTCCGTGGGTCGCGGAGTTTCGCGAGTGCGATCTCGCGGGTGGCTCGCAACGTCGCGTCGGGGATGGGCGACCAGTCGGTGGGGAGGCCCGTCGTCATCTCGCGAGGCTACAAGCCATCTCTCACCGCTGTGTTCGGTCAGCTGCACGCAGGCGGCGCCAGGTCGATCCGCGCCCACTCCAGCGCCGTCGCCTCGCCACCCACCAGCCGCACCAGATCCTCCTGCCGCGGCTGCCCGAACGCCAGCCGGTACGCCGCCACCTCGGAGCGCAACCGGCTGTACTGGGCGTCCTCTCGCGAGAGCGGCTGACGCGGCACGATCCGCTCGATCTGCGCCGGACCCGGGTACACCCAGCTCGGCCAGACTTCGCCGACATCTGCCGGTCGCTGCGCCGTCGCGGCATCGAACATCGCCTCCCAGGGATCCGATGCCGCCGAGTCCCGCAAGACCCCCGCGCCGTGTGCGGCCGCGACGTTCTTGCGTACGGCATGCCCCTGGTAACGGTGCACCCGCCCCTCCCGCTGCTCCAGGTCCACCGGGTTGCCGGGCAGGTTCCAGTGCACGATCGCGTGACAGTACGGGTGGAAGTCCAAGCCCTCCTGTCCCACCGACGTGCTCGCCAGCACGAACGGCCAGAACGGGGAGTTGAACGCCCGCCGCACCACGTCCTCACGGTCCTGCTGGCCCTGCTCCTCGGATTCCTGCCGGCCGAAGCGCACCGCGAAGTGGGTGCGCACCCCGTGGGTGCGCTGCACCTCGAGGTCCTCGGCGTCGTCATAGGTGGTCACTCGCGCCACCGAGGTACGCAGCCCCAGTGCCGCGCGCATCTGCTCGGCCACTGTCGCCACGCCGGCCCCGAATGCTCCCCGCAGCACCGCCGCCCACTCGTCGAGCACCGTCTGGATCCCGCCATCCACCCCATATCGCAGCACCGCCCGCCAATAGGCCACCTCCGGGTGCCAGGTCCGCACGGCACCCTGCGCCTCGGGGCGATTGAACCGGGCCCGCAGCGCTTCGGCCACCCCGAACGCCTCGGTGCGCACAGCGACGTCCAGCATGTTGTCCGCCGACGCCCCACGGGTCAGCGCTCGCAGCGCGCACACCCCGGGCCCGGCCACCGCGAGCCGGGCCAGCGCCTCCACCAGATCCGCGGGTCGGCGGCCCAGGTCCTCGGCACGAACCGCCACGGCGCGCCGCACGTGCCGGCGATAGGCATCCGGGGTCTCGTCCTCCTCGGCGGTCGCCGCCGTCGAGCGCAGCACCGCGGCCACGGCGTCGCCGCCCAGGTGCAGCGCATCCAGGAGGAACGGCGCAGCCCAGTACCACTCCTCATCCACCGGACCGTCGCTCGGGCCCATCGGAAGGTCCGCCAACGCCGCAGCCACCCGTTCCCGGACCACGGCAAGGACATCCTCGGAGGAGGGGACGCCGTCGTCGGAGGCCGGCTGCTCGCGGGCGATGGCGAGCGGATCGCCCAACTCGGCCAGGGTCAGGCACGGGTAGGACAGCGCCAGCGCGGGCATCCCGGCCTCGCGATCGCGTTCGGCGTCCAGCCGGTACTGCAGCAGCGGGCTGGGTTGGCGGGCGCCATAGGACTGCCGCCGCCCCTCCCAGCGCTCGGGCCGCAACCGCCGCTCCGCCTCGTAACTGAGCACCGCGCTGATGGCCTTCGGCACCACGTTCCACGCCGAGAACACCAGCAGCTTGGTCACGCTCGGTGCCAGCGCGAACGCCCCGCCCGGGCGGTAGTAGGGCAGCGACGGCGGCAGCCACAGCAGCTCGTGCATGCCTTCGGTCTCGGCCAGGAGGGCGCGCATCTTCGCGTTGCCCGGATCCAGTCGGGCGTAGCGCTCGAGTTCGGCGCCCAGGAGCACCCCGGGGCCGGACCGCAGCGCGGGCACGAGCGCTTCGTGGTTGCCGACCGCGGCGTCCAGCGCCTGCTTGAGGACGTAGCTGCCGGTGTCCATCAGGTGCAGCGGGTAGGGGCTGGAGTGCCAGAACTCGAACGGGTCGCGCACGCGGCGACCGCTCGTGCCGTCGATCATCGAGACCACCTGGCGCAGGTGTGCGTAGGCGCGCACGTCCTGCGCGGTCAGGGGAGCCTCGACCATGCGTTCGGCCAGCATGCCATTGCGCTGGGGATCGGCTGCGAGCCGTTCGGTGCGGCACATCACCTGACGGAGTCGTTGCTGCACCTGCTCGCGGGCCGCCTTCGCCGCGGACACGGCCGCCACACCGGCTCCGGGCAGCATCCCGGCACGCATCTGTCGCAGGCCCACCTGGACGTCCGTGGGCAGCCGCGGGTCGGCGTCACCGCCGAGGAACCGCAGCGTGCGGGCGAAGTCGCGGTAGTGGTCCTCCTCGCCGGCCTCGCCCGGCACCGTGTACATCTTGTACGGCGTGGCCGAGAGCAGCAGGGTACGCGCGGCGTTACCGGCCTCGTCCACGTGGTCGATCAGCTGCCGGGAGAGCTCGGCCTCGGGGCTCTGGTCATCGAGCAGGTGCGCGAAGCGCTGGAACTCGTCCAGGATCACCAGATCCGGCTCGAGCTCGGCCACGCAGGACTCGGCAAGCACGCGGCGCATCCGGGCAAGGATCTCCCGGCGCCGGGTGTTGAGCTCCTTCGGGATGCTGCGCTTGTAGTCGAAATCGGCGACGCACTCGGCGAGCTCGTCCCACAGCGGCCCGCCCTCGCCGTCCTGCTGGAGCCGGTGGACGAAGTCGTCGGCCAGGTCCGGATCCAGCGAACGGGCATCCTGGTCTCGCGTCTGGTTCAGCACCCACTGGAAGTTCTCCTCCCGGCAGCCACCCTGGAAGAAGCGCCGCCACCGGCGCGCCCGGACCGCCGACCGGCCCAGTGCCACCTCCAGCAGCACCAGCATCAGGGCACGCTCATCGCGCCGGCCGCTGCCCTCGTGCGTCAGCGAGGTGCCGGGAGTGAGCGCGATGACGTTCAGCCGCTCGTGCAGCCGGTGGGTGACGCGCGGCAGCAGCGTGAGCCGGTCCACCTGGATCTGATGCGCGCCCGGCGGGGTGAGCCGCGCCAGGTTCTGCCGGGCGATCTGCTGGTTGGAGCACACGTAGACCACGTCGATGCGCTCGACCGTCTCCCACAGCTCCTCGATCGACCGGGCGATGACGCCGCGAGCCACCATCGTCTTGCCCAGGCCCACCTCATCGGCCACCAGGAAACGCTTGGACGCCCCCGGCGCCCACAGCCGGTCGTGGGCGTGCTCCACCGTGGCGCGCTGGAAGTCCTTCAGTGGGGCCAGCGCCGCCGCCGTGTCGGGCCGGTCGGTCATGCGCGCGCCTCCTGGACTGCCTGCCAGAGCGGAAGGAAGCCCGGGGGGAGGAGGTTCGCGCCGTCGTCTGCGGCAAGGAGGTCCTCGACCACGTGCTGGATCCGCTCGAAGCGACCGTCCTGGGCGACGGCGGCCCGCACCAGCGGCTCATACAGCACCGCACTGGCGGCCGGGCCGGCGTCGTCGGAGGTGCTGCCGGTCGCGGCCACCGTGAGGAGGCTCTCGGCAGGGCCCGCCGCCCCGGGCGTGCCGTCGAGGAGGAAGAGCAGGTAGCGGGTCACGTCCTCGGTCTCGGCGAGCACGTCGCGTACCGCCGCCCGACGGCGCAACGCATCGTCGCCGTCGAGATGCACCTGGACGACGCACCGGCGGGTGCAGGTCAGCTCGGCGACGCTCGTGGTGGACTCGATGGCCAGGAACGGGGTGACGTGCGTGGCCGGCAGCTGCGTCCACCGCAACTCGACGCCCGGCGTGAGCCGAGTGGCGCGGCCGGCGGGCAGGCTCGCCAGCCACACGCGGGTGCGGGTGGCGGGCGGTTCGGCCAGGTCGTCGGGGGCGGTGATCGTCACCTCGAAGGTGTCGGCCGAGTCGGTCATGCGGGCCTGCCAGGGCCGGGATGCCAGGTGGCGGTGGAACTCCTCGAGGGCCATCGACGCCGGCTCGAGCGGATCCTCGACGGGCTCGGACAGCTCGGGTCGATACGTGGCCAGCACCCTGCTCAGGCCCTGCTCGCCTTCGAACACGGCGCGCACCCCGGTGGTCGGGGCCGGGCCGTCCAGCACGACGGCGACCTCCACGTTCCCTGCCGCCCCGCCCGGGTGGGCGTTGCCCCAGGCGGCGCTGGTCAGGTTCGCCGACCCGACGATCGTGCGGGAGGTGCGGGCGTCGAGGTCGGCGATGAGCACCTTGGCGTGCAGGCCCGAGCGCACCGGGTCGGTCTCCTGGGTGGGGGAGTCCGGCTCGGGTGGGTGGAACTCGGGTGCCTCCGGTGAGAGGTCTGTCTCCGGATCGGGTTCCGCCGTCGTGGCGAGGGTGAATGTGTGCCAGTTCTCGAGGGCGCGGCCACCGACGCGGTCGAGTGCCTCCGGGCGAGCCAGCAGGGTGCGGTCGGTGGCGCGGGGGAGGCGGGCGAGCTGGGTGCGGTCCAGGAACGGGCTGATCGCGAGCACGCGTCGCGCGCGTTCGGGGATCGGCCAGCTCGCACGCTGCCCGGGCAGTCCGAGCGGGAGGACGGCGGCGCCGGTGTACGGGGCAGGCGGAGCGAGGTGGGCGCCCGCCAGGGTGCGCGACAGGTCGGCGAGCAGGCGCCGTCGGGCGTGGGGGAGCGGGCGGATGGCCAGGTCCGGCAGGGCGTCCAGGAACGCGGTGATCGGGGCGGTGTCGACCGGGGCGGGCGTCTCCTGCTCGTCCAGGACGAGGGCGGTGTCCCAGGAGGTGTCCAGGGTGAGGTTGCGGCTGAGGACCACCACGCGGTGACGCTGCTCGCCGGCGGGGGAGGTGAAGCGGAGCGCCCACACCTTGGGGTGGAAGATCCGCCCCGGCGTCGGGGCGGTCACAGCGTGCACGCTCTCCTCCAGCAGCGCGAGCAGGCTGCGGTAGCGGGGTACGCCGATCGCGCCGGACTGGCAGAAGACGGTGACCCGGTCGCCGTAGCGTTGGACGGCGTCCAGGATGGCCACCGGGTCCGGCGGGCCGTCGGCGGATCGGTCGGTGAACGCCAGCGGCAACATCAGCGCGGCAGTGAGCGAGAGCGTGTAGGTGGTCGCCACGGCGCAGTCGAGGTCGAAGCCGTCCGGTGGGCGCAGCGCGTCGGTGAGCAGCGTGCGGGACTGGGGTTGCAGGCTCATGCCGCAGCCGCCAGGGCGGTGCGGACGTCGGTCAGGAGCGAGTGTGCGGTGGCCCATCGGAAGGTCGGCGCCGATCCTGCGGCGGCGGACCAGTCGAGGCGTGCGGCGGGGTTGCTGATCCGGGCGCGGGCGCCCTTGAGGGTGCGCTCGCGGTCGGTGAGGAGGCGGTCCGCCTCGTCGGAGGTGGCCCGGCCCGTGCGGGCGAGTTCGATCCAGCGGGTGAGGAAGGCACGGGTCGGTGTGCCGACGCGGGGCGCGAGGTGATCGATCGTCGCCCAGAAGTCCGGGAGAGACCAGGTGCGCAACGCGGCGTGGGTGGTCGGATCGTCGGCCCAGGCGGAGAAGGTGGCGTCGATGTCGCTGGTGTCGTGGTCGGCGGCGCGGCTGACCAGCTGGTGGTAGCGCAGGCGGGCGCCGTGGGTGGCGACGGCGAAGCGGCCGGCGTGGTCCAGGACGTGCCGGATCTGCTCCGGCAGGGCGGGTGCGGGCAGGTGCCACGGGCGGTCGACGTCGATGTCGACCTCGGGGTGACGCAGGAGCCAGGCGAGCAGAGAGGCGGAGGTGCGGGGCGCCGTCGTGATCCGTTCGGTGAGGACCTCCGCTTCGGTCGCGCTCAGGTCCAGCGTGGTGGCCTCGAGCAGGCCCTCGGGGGCAGGAAGGTTCGCGACGGCGAAGCGTGCGGGTGGGAGGGTGCGGGAGCCGTCGTCGTCGGCGTGCTCGATCTCGCGGTAGCGGCGGCGGGCGGTGAGTCCCGCACGCAGGGAGGCCGAGGGGGTGGCGTGCACGGGGGAGAGGTTCCAGGAGTGGATCGCGCTCCAGTAGATCGAGGAGGGCATGAGCTGCAGAGCTCGTCGGGCGGAGGAGCCGATGATGCCGGTGGTGCCGGGTGGGGAGCCGGTTACCAGCGAGTTGATGAGGCGGATCTCGTGCTGGCGGAAGCGCTCCTGCAGGGTGGTGGCGTCATCGCGTGGGCGTGCGCGATCCAGGGTGGCGTCCAGCAGCCATGGGATGAGGAAGACGTAGCGCACGCGGGTGTGCTGGGTGGAGGTGCCGGGGAAGAGGGCGTCGGAGAAGCCGTCGCGGATCTGGCCGATGCCGAGTTCGTCGGTGGAGCCCTTGTCCCGGAAGGCGTCGAGGACGTCGAGCATGCGGCGGCGCTCGGTGATGTCGGAGTCGAGCCAGGCGAGAGTGGAGGTCACGGAGCCCTCTGCTACTTGTTCAGGTCGGGGGCTTCGAGCTCAGGGGGTTCGTTCTCGCTGTTGCCGCGGCGTCGTGGGACGCGCTGGGCGATCCCGTTGGCGAACTTCCCGGTGACCGAGCGGGCGCGGCCGACGGACTCCGCCCCGAGCCGGCGAGCGGTGTCGAAGCCGTCGGCGCCGGTCTCGAACGCCTTGTCGCGCACGTCCGTGGCTGCCTCGACCCATCGACGTGCTTCCAGCACTTGCGCGTCGTGGTCGAGCCCCAGGCGCGTGTGGAACTCGGCGACCTCACCGCTGACGCGGGTGCCGGCAGCCACGACGGTGCGCGAGGAGGACGGGTGCAGCAGCACCTTCGCATTTGCGGTGCCGGCCGCCGCAGCCATCCGGGTCAGCAGCCGCGCGGTGCACTGCGCGATGAGATCCAATCGGTTCTGCCGCGCGGCCCGCAGCGCGATGCGATGCTGATCCAGCTCTTGCGGGGAGGCGTCGAGCACGCGGTCGAGTTCGAGCACTGCCAGGGCGTCCTGCAGCTGGAAGCATCGGGCGAGGACGGCGAGCCACTCCTGGACTCGGGCCTCGGCGTCCTGGGCGGCCTTGGCGAGGTCGCCCATCTTGGCCGCTCGCTCGAGCTTCTCCGCGAGGGCGTCGAGCTGACGTAGTGAGTAGGCCTGAGTGCGGCCGATCGACAGGGCCGTTGCCTGCACCTTCGACCAGGTCACCTCGGAAACGCGGCCGGTGTGCTCGCGCACCGTCATGGCCTCCTCGAGGACGAAGTCCACCCCGATCATGTCGGCGAGCACTGCGTCCTTCTGGGCGCGAAGGACATCGTCGACCTTCGCATCGATCGTGGCCAGGTAGTCGGTGATCTCCTCCATCGTCTGCTGCATGGCGAGCTGGGCCATGATCCCGGCGGCGCCGGTGAGCAACGCCGGGTTGGCGAGCATGGAGCCTGGTGTGCGGACGATCTCGAGGATCCCCTTGATCTGGCCGTTCTGCTGCGTGAGGATCGCGCGGCTGACGCCTGGTTGTGAGCCCTTCATGAGGGGAGACTGGCCCAATGCCTGGGCGGACTCCTGGGTCAGCTGGACCCAGCGACCGGAATTGGCCGACATGGTCGAGGCCGACTGCAGTGCGCCGGAGCCGGCGCTGAAGGTGGATCCGAGTTGGGAGAGGCGGAGGTCCTTCGAGGGGAGGCCCTGGGAGGTGAGGAAGCGGTCGACGACGGTGGCGTCGCCGATGACTGCGATGCCGTCGCCGTCGCTGATCAGCTCGATCTCGTCAGTCATCGGTGGCTCCTGGGTTGGCGTCCATGGGGCACTGGCGTCCCCTTTGGACTGAACCTTGCACTACCAGGAAGCGAGACGCCTAGTTGTAGTACAACTCCGTTTCAGGGTCCATGACGACTACGGCGGCTTCGCCGTTGTAGTCATCGAAGATCAGCCATCCGAGCTCGGCGTCCAAGCCCCGAAATGCTGAAAGCCAGGTACCTGTCTGCCCCTGCATAAGGCCGGTCGAGCACTCTTGACCGTCGATGTAGCCAGGCTGGTCAACCATGAGCATCTCTCGACCCTCGACATCGAAAGCCGTGAGATCCATTGCGTACGGTCCGTGACACTCCTTGCCACGGCCTCAGGCAGGTTGTTGGTCCAGGTGATGTCCACGTACCACAGACGCTCCCCGTCGTTGGGTGTGAAGTCCTCGTCGTGGTACGTGGCGACTTCGATGACCTCGCGCTCCTCAAGAACGTTCACCACGAGGTCGGCGGTGGGGCGAGAGATTTCCTCGCCGATCTCGAAAGTTGGGACTGCTTCTTGGGTGGGAGTCGGGCTGGGTGTCGGCGACGGCGGTTCCGTCGTCGGCTCCGGGGTAGCGGCCGCTGAGGTCTGCTCCGTGGGGGATGTGTCCTGAGCGGAGTCCGATCCGCTTGCGCAGCCACCCACAAGGAGCAGAGCGGCGAATCCGGTGGCCGCCATCCTGGTATTCGCCATCATCTTGTCCGATCCGAGAATTGACACGAGTCGAGACACGCTAGCAGCGCGGTCGTCTGTGGGGGTCTCAAATGCGGTTGGCTTTGAGATCCTCGCGTCCAACCCCTCGGTGCCGGCCGAGCCGAAGGTGTGTTCGCGCCAACTGTGGACGAGGTGGTCAACTTGTCTCCTCTGTGTTGCCCGATGAGGATGGTGCGGCCGCGTGACCGAAGACACCCCGACCAAATTCGTCGGCGAGCGGATGAAGCTCCGCTACGCTGGACGATGCCGTCTCTGTGGCAGCGAGCTGCCTGCCCGGGCGGACGCCATCTACGAACGCGCGAACAAGACGGTGCGCTGCGTAGCCTGCCCGGCTGGCACGCCCGTAGCCGAGTCGGTGGACGAGGCTGAGTCGGCATCGATCGCGGTGGTGTCACCCGACGACGCAGGAGTTGCCGGGTCGTCGGCCCGCCGCGAGTACGAACGCCGTAAGGCCAGGAACGAGCAGCGGCTCCGGCAGAAGTGGGGCAAGCTCGGTGGCGTCGCTGTCGCATTCTCGGAAGACAAGCAGCGCACCAAGGCGTGGGCGACCGGGGCAGTCGGCGAGGAGCGCCTGGGAGCTCATCTCGACGCACTCGCCTCGGAGTCGATCGCGGTCCTGCACGACCGGCGCATCCCCGGCTCGCGGGCCAACATCGACCACATGGCGATCACGCCCGCCGGCATCTGGGTCATCGACGCGAAGAAGTACAAGGGGCGACCCCTCCTCCGTGTGGAGGGTGGCATCCTGCGGCCGAGGGTCGAGAAGCTCCTCGTCGGGCGACGTGACTGCACCCAGCTCGTCGACGGCGTGATCAATCAGGTCGATCTGGTCCGTGCTGTTGTCGGGGACCTTCCGGTGACGGGAGTGCTGTGTTTCGTCGACGCCGACTGGCCCTTGATCGGTGGCGACTTCACGACCCGAGGCGTCCACACCCTGTGGCCGAGGCGGCTGACGAAGCTGCTGGCCGCGGGCGAGGGCGGCGCGGTCGACGTGCCCGCTGTCCGCGAGGCGTTGGCGTCACACTTCCAGCCGGCCTGAGGCGACTCGCGTGAAGCTGTCCAATGCCGCATTCGGCACCCGCACCAGCGCACCCCCCGCCGTCCTGCGGAGCTCCAACAATCCCAGGTGGTTCCAGTGGTTGTCGGCGCTGTCGGTCTCGTACCGGTACAGCCAGTCGATCAGCGAGAAGAACGGGAACCACGTGTACCCGGTGATGGGGACGCCGTCGGCCCGCAGGTCCTCCAACGCAGCCAGCGACTCCTGCAGCCACTGGATCTTCGCCTCGGGCGACTCGTTCCGTGAGGTCTCGGTGATGGCCATCGGGAGTCCGTACCGCTCATGGTTCGCCCGCACCAGGTCCACGAGCCCCTCGACCCCGCCCTCGCCGGGCACCTCGGCGCCGGCCTCGTCGAAGGTGGTGGTGCTGAAGCCCGGGTAGTAGTTCACGCCGATGATGTCGGGGGTCTTGGCGTTCTGCCGGAACCAGGCCAGCTCTTCCTCCGTCACCCCGTACTCACGCAGGTGCCCGAACAGCGAGTGCCCCTGATCCACACGGCCCATCACCAAGTCCGTCGCGATGAAGCGCCACTCCTCCAGGTGCTCACGCGAGTGCCCCGGGAAGTGGTCGCCCGCATACCGGAACCCGGCGTCGACGAAGACGATCTCAGCCTCCGGCGCCGCGGCATGAATTGCCTCCTGCGCCCGGGACATCCCCTCGGCCACGGCCACCACCACCTTGACGTAGCCGTCCTCGCCGGTCAGGTACGGGGGCCAGCGCCCATCCCGGCCGCACCACTGCGCATTCACCAGCGGCTCGTTCGCCGGCGTGAACGAGGTGAACACCCCCCGGTAGCGCTCGGCCACGGCCCCGGCGTACCGGGCGAAGTACTCCGGATAGCGCGCGTTCACGAACGCGTTGTCCAGCCACAGCGGCGTGCCGTAGTGCAGCAGGTCCACCACGCAGTGCAGCCCGATCTGCTGCATATGCGCCGCGACCTCGTCGATCCAGGAGAAGTCGAACTCCCCCTCCCGTGGCTCCACCTGGAACCACGGGATACCCCAGCGGATGAACTCCGCCCCGGCCTCCCGCGCCAGATTCAGGTCCTCGCGCCAGTAGTGGTAGTGCTGGGTGAGCTCGTACTCGTCCAGCTTGCGGTGGCCTACCTGCTCCTGCGGGATGAAGGTGTCCTCGATGCCGACGCCCATGGCGATGCGGTCGGGGGAGAAGAAGTGCGTCATGAGTCGCTCGGATTCCTTTGCTACTTGATGCCGGTGGTCGCGATACCGGTGACGAATGTGCGTTGGATGAGGAGGAAGAACAGGATCAGCGGGATCAGCGCGAGCACCGAGCCGGCCATGAGCAGCCCGTACTCGACCACGTGCTGCCCGGCGAACAGCGCCAGCCCGGCCGGCAACGTGGCGCCGTCGATGCTGTTGGACATCACCAGCGGCCACAGCAGGTCGTTCCAGTTGAACTGGAAGTGGAACAACCCCAAGGTCAGCAGCGCCGGCGTGGTCAGCGGCAGCATCACCCGGGTGAAGATCCGCCACTCACTCGCCCCATCGATCCGCGCCGCCTCCTCCAGGTTCTTGGGCAGGGCGAGAAAGAACTGGCGCATGAAGAACACCCCGAACGCGTTCGCCGAACGCGGCACGATCATCCCGGCCACGGTCTGGCCCAGCCCGAGGGAGTGGACCAGGTCATACAACGGGATGATCACCGCCTGATACGGGATCATCAGCATCACGATGATGGCGATGAACGCCGCCGTCTTGCCGCGGAACTCGAACCGCGCCAGCGCATACCCGGCCATGGTGTCGAAGGCCAGGGAGAGCACCATCACCGAGCCGGCGAAGATGATCGTGTTCCCGTACAGCTGCGCGAACGGGATCGCCGACCAGATCGCGGCGAAGTTCTCCAGCGTCCACGTCTGCGGCAACAACGTCGGGGAGGCCGAGGCCGCCTCGGCGTTCGGCTTGAACGCCGTCAGGATCGACCACACGATCGGGAAGATCATCGCCAGCCCGATCGCGAGCATGGCTACCGTCAGCGCCACCGTCCAGGCCCGGCGCAGGGCGGGGGAGGTGGTTCTCATCAGTACCTCACCTGCTTACGTCCGAAGTAGAAGTACTGCGCCATCGACAGCAGCAGGATCAGCAGCAACAGCAGCACCGAGACCGCCGAGCCGTACCCGAACTCGAGGTTGTTGATCCCCACCCGGTTGACCATCACCACCAGCGTCTCGGTGCTCATCGCCGGCCCGCCATTGGTCATCACCTTGATCTGGTCGAACACCTGGAAGCTGGCGATCGCGGCCAGGATGCTGACCAGCATCGTCTGATTGCTCAGCAGCGGGAGCGTGACGGTACGGAACTTCTGCAGGCGGCCTGCGCCGTCGAGCTGGGCGGCCTCGTAGAGGTCGCGGGGGATGGACTGCAGCCCGGCCAGGAACATCACCATGTAGAAGCCCACGTTCTTCCACACGCCCACGGCCATGACGGCGGCCATCGCCGTGCCCGGCTGGGCCAGGGCTCCCTGCGTGGGCGCCAGGCCCACCATGTCCAGCCAGTGCGTGACCAGCCCGTAGTTGGGGTCCAGCAGGAACCGGAACGCGATCGAGACGACGGCGAGGGAGACCACGAAGGGCACGAACACCGCCGTGCGGACGATGCCGCGGCCGAAGAACTTCGCGTTCAGGGCCATGGCCAGGGCCAGCGCCAGGGCGATGGTCACCGGGGTCACCACGACGGCGTAGATCACCGTGTTCTGCAGGGCGTTCATCACCTGGTCATCGCCCAGGAGCTCGCGGTAGTTCGCCAGCCCCACCCACTCCGGGGGCGTGAGCAGGCTGTACTCGGTGAAGGACAGGTAGGCCGTGCGCAGCAGCGGCCAGGCCGTGAACAGGGTCAGCAGGGCCAGGCCGGGGGCGAGGAACATCCACGCCGCCCGCGCCTGCCTGCCCGCGACCGTGCGACCGAATCTCATAGGTTTCCCCTCTCGGGTCCCGCGGTGGGTGGGCCCTACGTAGGGCCCACCCGTGAGCGGAAGGTCAGGAGCCGCCGTCGAGAATGGCCTGGATCTCCTCGCCCGCGGCGGGGAAGAGGTCGGCCACCTCACCGGTGCCGTTCAGCGCCGACTGCAGCGCCGGGGTGAAGATGTCCTCGTTGATCTCACCCGATCCCGGCACGCCCGTCAGGTAGGGGCGCACGTTCTCCAGCACCTCCGGTGCCCCGAAGACGGCGGCCCATTCGTTGGTGACCGCGTCCTCCGGCATGTCGGTGCGGATGGCGGGGAAGCCCGACCCGTTGGCCCAGGTGGCCTGGCTCTCCACCGACTCCCAGTAGGCGAAGAACTGATACGCGGCGTCGGTCTCGTTCTCGTCGAGGCGCTGGGAGACGGTCATGGAGACGACGTCGCCGAGGATCGACTGACCTTCCGGGCCGGCCATCGGCACGGTGACGTCGAAGTCGAGGCCGGCCTCGGTCAGGCCGGCGGTCATCCACGGGCCGTTGATGGTGATCGCGGCGAGCTCGGCCTGGAAGAGCTGGTCGGAGTCGGCGCCGGACATGCCCACCGGGGTGATCTGCTCCTCGCGGACCAGGTTCACCCAGTGCTCGGCGGTCTCCACGGTGGCCGCATCGCCCAGCAGGGCGGTGGTGCCGTCGTCGGAGACCACGCCGCCGCCCCCGTTCCACAGGAAGCTCGGGAAGACCGGGACGGTGGAGTGATCGCCCATGGCGATGGGGTACTGATCGGGAGTGCCGTCACCGTCCTCGTCCACGGTGAGGTCGGGAATCATCTCCTCGAACTCCTCCCACGTGGTGGGCGGGGCCTCGGGGTCCAGGCCGGCCTCCTCGAAGACAGCCTTGTTCCAGTACATGAGCACGGGGCCGAGGTTGAGGGGCACGCCGTAGTTGACGCCGTCGTAGACCGAGGCCTGCACGGCGCCCTCGGCCAGGACCGAGGTGTCCATGTAGGTGTCGTCGGCGTAGAAGTCATCGGTGGGGGCGAGCACGCCGCGCTCGGCGTACTGGGGCAGGCGCGAGGCGCTCATGGCGACCAGGTCGGGACCGTCGTCGGAGGTGGCCGCGGTGAGGAACTGCTGGTAGAGGGAGTCCCAGGGAAGGGCCTCGGCCTCGATGGTGACCTCGTCCTGCCCGTCGTTGAAGGCGTCGACGACCTCCTGGAAGGCAGGGCCGTCGGGGCCGGTGAGGCCGTGCCACATGGTCAAGGTGACGGGGCCGCCGTCATCGGTGGAACCGCCGTCGCTGCAGGCGGCCAGGCCGGCCGTCAGGGCGAGGGCGGCACCTGCGGCTATGCAGGTGCGTCGGGTGGGTCGCATGATGCCTCCAGTGCTCTTGCAACGTTGAAAGACGATGTCACGATAGCCAACGAATTCGATTCATGCAACGATGCAAGAAGGAAAGGGGATTCCATGGCGACTCTGAAGGACGTGGCACAGCTCGCGGGGGTCTCACCGCGGACGGTGAGCAACGTGGTCAACGATCAGCCGTACGTGGCCGGGGAGACCCGGGCCCGGGTGGAGGCGGCGCTCGCGGCCTTGGACTACCGGCCGAACCAGCTGGCGAAGAGCCTGCGCACCGGCAAGATCGGGCTGCTCGGGTTCGTGGTGCCGAACCTGGCGCAGTCCCACTTCGCGCGGCTGGCCGCGGAGATCGTGCAGGCGGCAACCGCGCGTGGGTACACGGTCGCCGTGGACCAGACGCATGGCGACATCGAACGCGAGCGGAGGCTGATTCAGCTCGGGCCGCGCGGTGCGATGTTCGACGGCGCGATCTTCCACCCCGAGGCGTTGCGCGCGGAGGACATCGAGAACCGGGAGTCGGAGTTCCCGCTGGTGCTGGTGGGGGAGCGGATCGCGGGCGACCACCTCGACCACGTGTACATCGACGATCGCGCGGCGGCGTATGAGGCGACCCAGAAGTTGATCGCCGATGGGCACCGGCGTATTGCTGCCATCGGGTTGCGGCGGGCGAGCTATGCCCGCACGGCGCACCTGCGCGAGGAGGGGGTGCGGGCGGCGTTGGCGGAGGCAGACGGTGTGGTCGCCGGGCATCACCAGTACGTGGAGCACTACGACGCCGAGGACGGGTACGAGGCGATGGCGAACCTGGTGGAGTCGGCCGAGCGCCCGGACGCGGTGATCTGCTTTTCCGATGCGCTCGCGATGGGTGCGCTGCGGCGCCTGCACGAGCACGACGTGGATGTGCCGGACCAGATGGCGCTGGTGGGCTTCGACGACATCACCGAGGCGTCCTACTCGTTCCCGCCGCTGACCACCGTGGCGGCGGACAACAGTGAGATCGCCGAGACGGCGGTGAATGCGCTGATCGGGCGGATCGCGGATCCGGGTTCACCGGTGCAGGAATACCTGGTCTCGCACCGGTTGATTGTGCGGGAGTCGACGCGGGGGAGGTGAGCGCGCCCGGTGGCGCCGCAGGCCGTCGAGTCGCTCAGATTGCAAGGTGAGTGCTCGATTGCGCTGCGGCCGCCGGGTTCGTCATGTCACCCGCCTGCATGGCGCCTCAGCTTGGTGCGCGCAGATCCATGAGCATGCGCGGGTTGGCAACAGGGGCAACATCAGTGAGGATGGAGAGCGCGATGATCTCAGAAGGGACGACGATGACCGCACCGCCACCGGAGTCGATCAGCGCCGATCGACCCACGCGCGAGTTGGGCGGTTCTCCGTGGCTGATGCTGGCCATGGCGACCCTGGGGTTTGGGGTCAACTTCTGGGCCTGGGCGCTGATCAGCCCGCTCGGACCATTGTTCCGGGACACCGGCACCCTCGGCTCGCTCAGCGAGTCCGACGTGGCGCTGCTGGTCGCGGTGCCCGTGATCGTGGGCTCGTTGGGTCGAATCGTGGTCGGGGCATTGACCGACCGATTCGGCGGCCGGGTGATGTTCCCGATCATCTCGGGCGTGACGATCGTTCCCATCCTGTTCATCGCCTTCGTCGCGCTCGACTCCTACGTGCTGCTGCTGGTGGGCGGCTTCTTCCTGGGAATCGCCGGTACCGCGTTCGCCGTCGGAGTGCCCTTCGTGAACTCCTGGTTTCCCCCTGAACGCCGGGGCCTGGCCATCGGGATCTTCGGCGCAGGCATGGGCGGCACCGCGATCAGCGCTTTGACGACGGTCAAGCTCTTCACCAACGTGGGCTCCGAGGCGCCGTTCTTGATCACCGCGGGCGTCTTGGCCCTTTACGCGATCGCCGCATGGCTGCTCCTACGCGACGCACCTGGCCGGACCACCCCGACCACCTCGCTGGGCAGCCGGCTCGCGACCAACGCCACGCTTCCCATCACCTGGCAGGCCTGCGTGTTGTACGCCGTCGCCTTCGGCGGGTACGTCGCGTTCTCGGTGTATCTGCCCGCCTACCTCATGACCGCCCATGGGCTGACACCGGCAGACGCCGCGAACCGGATGGCCGGCTTCGTCGTGGTCGCCGTCATCATGCGTCCCGTCGGCGGCTGGCTCTCGGACCGGTTCGGCTCCATCCCGGTCCTGGCGACCGGCTACGGCGTGGTGGTCGCTTGTGCCGCGCTCTCGGCGGGCACGCCGCCGCTCGATGGTGTCGGCACGGTGGCCTTCCTTGCGATGGCCGTGGCGCTGGGCAGCGGAAGTGGGGCGACGTTCGCACTCATTGCTCAAGTGACTGACCCATCGCGGGTCGGCGGCGTGACTGGACTGGTCGGCGCCGCAGGCGGTCTGGGCGGCTTCGTACCGCCACTGCTGATGGGCTACGTCTACGGCCAAACCGACTCCTACGCGATTGGCCTGTGGCTGCTCTCCATCACCGCGGCACTGACTTTGGTCCTGACCCTGACGCTCGTCCGGCGCACAGCACGCACCCACCGGGCCTCCAACGGGCACGCAGTCCCAGCGGCGCCAGCACCTCCTGACGTCGCACCGAACCACGGCACAGAATCATCAGGTCCCACAGGCAAGGACGCGACGTGAGCACTGAGACCCACCCCGAACCACGGAATACCCGCGAGATCGGTTTGGACGGAGGTCTCAGTGATGCGCTGCTCCGCAGCCGACGCTACTTCACCAGAGGGACGGTCTCCGACGACCTGCGCACCCTGGTCAAGACCGGTGGCCGGGACGCCGACGCGTTCTATCGCGACCGCTGGAGCCACGACAAGGTGGTGCGTTCGACCCACGGCGTGAACTGCACCGGCTCGTGCTCGTGGAAGGTCTACGTCAAGGACGGGATCATCACCTGGGAGACCCAGCAGACCGACTACCCCTCGGTCGGGCCCGACTCTCCGGAGTACGAGCCCCGTGGGTGCCCGCGCGGCGCGGCGTTCTCCTGGTACACCTACTCGCCGACCCGCGTGCGCTATCCCTACGTGCGCGGCGTGCTGCTGCAGATGTACCGCGAGGCCAAGTCGCAGCACGGCGGCGACCCGGTCAAGGCCTGGGCGCACATCGTCGACAACCCGCAGCGGGCGAAGGCCTACAAGTCCGCGCGGGGCAAGGGCGGGCTGGTCCGCGCCACCTGGGACGAGGCCACCGAGATGGTGGCCGCGGCCTACGTCCACACCATCTCGAAGTGGGGCCCGGACCGGGTGGCCGGCTTCTCGCCGATCCCGGCCATGTCGATGGTCTCGCACGCCTCCGGTGCCCGGTTCACCTCACTCGTCGGTGGCTCGATGCTGAGCTTCTACGACTGGTACGCCGACCTGCCCGTCGCCTCACCGCAGGTCTTCGGCGACCAGACCGACGTACCCGAGTCGGGCGACTGGTGGGACGCCGGCTACCTGATCATGTGGGGCTCCAACGTCCCAGTCACGCGCACGCCCGACGCCCACTGGATGGCCGAGGCCCGCTACCGTGGCCAGAAGGTCGTCGTGGTGGCACCCGACTACGCCGACAACGTGAAGTTCGCCGACGAATGGCTGGCGATCGCTCCCGGCACCGACGGCGCGCTGGCCATGACGATGGGGCACGTGATTCTCAAGGAGTTCTTCGTCGACCGGCAGACGCCGTACTTCACCGACTACACGAAGAAGTACACCGACCTGCCCTACCTTGTCTCGCTCGAGGAGGTCGCCGACGCGCCCGGCACCTACCGCGCCGGCAAGTTCCTGACCGCCGCCGACCTCCCCGATCACGCCGCTGAGGAGAACGCACACTTCAAGACCGTGCTCCTCGACGCACGGTCCGATCAGCCGGTGGTCCCCAACGGCTCGCTCGGCGACCGCTTCGGCGAGTCCGGCGTGGGCAAGTGGAATCTCGACCTCGGCGATGTCGAACCGCGGCTGAGTGTGCTCGAGCCTGGCGGCGAGACTGTCTCGCTGGAACTGCCCCGCTTCGACGACGTCGACGGGACGCCGGGCTCGCTGCCCCGCGACGTCCCCGTGCGACGGATCGGTGATCGGCTGGTCGCCACCGTGTACGACCTGATGCTCGCCCAGTACGGCGTCGGCCGTGCCGGGCTCCGGGGCTACGCCACCGGGTACGACGACGCCTCGGCGCCGTACACCCCGGCCTGGCAGGAGTCGATCACCAACGTCCCTGCCCCCGCCGCCGCCCGGATCGCCCGCGAGTTCGCACAGAACGCCGAGGACTCCCAGGGCCGCTCGATGATCTTGATGGGCGCGGGCACCAATCACTGGTTCCACTCCGACACGATCTACCGCGGGTTCCTCGGGCTGACCACGCTGACGGGCTGCCAGGGCGTCAACGGTGGCGGCTGGGCGCACTACGTCGGCCAGGAGAAGTGCCGCCCCGTCACCGGGTGGGCACAGCTGGCCTTCGGCCTCGACTGGAACCGACCGCCGCGCCAGATGATCCACACGGCCTACTGGTACCTCCACAGCGACCAGTTCCGCTACGACACCTTCGGCGCCGACACGGTCCGCGCCAAGACGGGCAACGGGCTGCTGGCCGGCATGAGCACCGCCGACGTGATCGCCAAGAGCGCACGGATGGGCTGGATGCCGTCCTATCCGACGTTCAATCGCAACCCGCTCGACGTCGCGGACGAGGCGGCCGCGGCCGGTCGCCCGGTCGCGGAGCACGTGGTCGACCAACTCAAGTCCGGCGACCTGAGCTTCGCCGCCGAGGACCCGGACTCGCCCGAGAACTTCCCGCGGATCCTCTCGATCTGGCGGGCCAATCTGCTCGGCTCGTCGGGCAAGGGCAACGAGTACCTGCTCAAGCACCTGCTCGGCACCGACAACTCGCTGCGCGCCGGCGAGGCGTCCGAGGGCCAACGGCCGCAGGAGGTCGCCTGGCACGAAACTGCCCCCGAGGGGAAGCTCGACCTGCTGCTCACGCTCGACTTCCGCCAGACCAGCACCACCATCTTCAGCGACGTCGTGCTGCCCGCGGCCACGTGGTACGAGAAGCACGACCTCAACACCACCGACATGCATCCGTTCATCCACTCGTTCAACCCCGCGATCGCGCCGCCGTGGCAGACCCGCACCGACTGGGATGCCTGGCAGGCGATCGCGACGAAGTTCAGCGAACTCTCGGCCGGGCGGCTCGACACCCGCAAGGACGTCGTGGCGGTCCCGTTGCTCCACGACACTCCGGACGCGATGGCCAACCCGCACGGGGTGGTCCGCGACTGGAAGCACGGCGAGTGCGAACCGGTCCCGGGCGTGACGATGCCCAAGATCGTCGAGGTCGAGCGCGACTACACCGCCGTCGGCGCCAAGATGCAGGCCCTCGGGCCGCTGTTGGAGCGGCTCGGCACGACCACCAAGGGCGTCACCTACGACGTCACGAAGGCGGTTGACTACCTGGGCCACAAAAACGGCACGGTCCGCGGCGGCGCCGCGGACGGGCGCCCGTCGCTGGTGCGCGACGTCCACGCCTGCGAGGCAATCCTGGCGCTGTCCGGGACCACCAACGGCTATCTCGCCACCCAAGGTTTCAAGACTCTGGAGAAGCGCACCGGCCACCTGCTGCACGACCTCGCCGCCGAGCACGAGGGAAAGCAGATCACCTTCGCCGACACGGTCGCCGCGCCGGTGCCGGTGATCACCTCCCCGGAGTGGTCCGGGTCGGAGACCGGCGGTCGCCGCTACTCACCGTTCACGATCAACGTCGAGCGACTCAAGCCATGGCACACCTTGACCGGCCGTCAGCACTTCTACCTCGACCACGACTGGATGACCGAGCTAGGCGAAGGGCTTCCGGTCTACCGGCCGCCGCTGAACATGGGGGCGCTGTTCAGCGAACCGGAGATCGGCGACGTCGGTGAGCTGGGGGTGACCGTGCGCTACCTGACACCTCACAACAAGTGGTCGATCCACTCCGAATACCAGGACAACCTGTTCATGCTGTCGCTCTCCCGCGGCGGCCAGACGATCTGGATGAGCGACCAGGACGCCGCCAAGGTCGGCGTCGTGGACAACGACTGGATCGAGGCGGTCAACCGCAACGGCGTCGTCGTCGCCCGCGCGATCGTCTCCCACCGCATGCCCGAAGGGACCGTCTACATGCACCACGCGCAGGATCGGCTGATCGACGTACCGATCGCGGAGACGTCCGGAAAACGGGGCGGCATTCACAATTCACTGACCCGGATCCTGGTCAAGCCGAGCCACGTGATCGGCGGTTATGCCCAGTTGTCGTTTGCGTTCAACTATCTCGGTCCCACCGGTAACCAGCGTGACGAGGTCACCGTCATCCGCAAGCGCAGCCAGGAGGTGACGTACTGATGAAGGTCATGGCGCAGATGGCGATGGTGATGAACCTCGACAAGTGCATCGGGTGCCACACCTGCTCGGTCACGTGCAAGCAGGCGTGGACCAACAGGACCGGCACTGAGTACGTCTGGTTCAACAACGTGGAGACCCGGCCGGGGCAGGGCTATCCCCGCACTTACGAGGACCAGGAGCGGTGGAAGGGCGGGTGGGAGCTCAGCAGGCGCGGTCGGCTCAAGCTCAAGGACGGTGGACGGTTCAAGAAGCTGGCGACGATCTTCTTCAACCCGAAGATGCCATCGATCGAGGACTACTACGAGCCGTGGACCTACGACTACTCGACCTTGACCGACGCGCCGGCGCAGGAGCACACGCCGGTCGCCCGGCCCAAGTCGCTGCTGTCGGGCAAGGACATGAAGATCACCTGGTCGTCCAACTGGGACGACAACCTCGGGGGCTCCGCGGCGACGCTCGAGCACGATCCGATGCTCAAGAAGATCGCCGACAAGGTGAAGTTCGAGTTCGAGCAGACGTTCATGTTCTACCTGCCGCGGATCTGCGAGCACTGCCTCAACCCCTCGTGCGCGGCGTCGTGCCCAAGCGGGGCGATCTACAAGCGCGAGGAGGACGGCATCGTCCTGGTCGACCAGGACCGCTGCCGTGGTTGGCGGATGTGCATCTCGGGGTGCCCGTACAAGAAGGTCTACTTCAACCACAAGACCGGCAAGGCCGAGAAGTGCACGTTCTGCTTCCCGCGGATCGAGGTCGGTCTACCGACCGTATGCGCCGAGACCTGCGTCGGCCGGCTCCGCTACATCGGCCTGATGCTCTACGACGCCGACAAGGTACTCGAGGCGGCGACCACGACCGACGAGACCGGTCTCTACGAGGCGCAGCGCGAGGTCTTCCTGGACCCGAATGACCCCGAGGTGCAGCAGGAGGCGGAGAAAGCGGGGATCCCGCGGGACTGGGTACAGGCCGCCCAGCGCTCGCCGATCTACGCTCTGATCAACCGGTTCAAGGTCGCGCTGCCGCTGCATCCGGAGTACCGGACGATGCCGATGGTTTGGTACATCCCACCACTCTCGCCGGTCGTCGACGTGGTCAAGGACACGGGCTTCGACGCCGAGGACAAGGGCAACTTGTTCGCAGCCATCGACGCGCTCCGGATCCCGATCGAGTACCTCGCCGAGCTGTTCACGGCCGGCGACGTCGCCCCGGTCGACGCGGTGCTGCAGAAACTTGCGGCCATGCGTTCCTACATGCGCGACATCAACATGGGCCGCGAGCCGGACGCCTCGATCCCGGCGGCAGTCGGGATGAGCGAGGAGGAGATGTACGACATGTACCGTCTCCTCGCGATCGCCAAGTACGACGAGCGCTACGTCATCCCGACCGCGCACGCGGAGCAGGCGCACTCTCTGGAAGAACTGGGCACCGAGTGCTCGGTCAGTGCGTACGGCGGCGGCAACCCGGAGATTTTCGGCGAGGGGTCTGGCGGTCTGACGCCCATCGCGGTCGAGAACTTCCAGATGCTCCAGGACCGGCAGACCTCCGACACGATCGTCTCACCGGCCGACAAGGCCAACCGGGTGAACCTGCTCAACTGGGACGGCAAGGGCGCACCTAGCGGCCTGTTCCCGCCCAGACCCGACGGACCGGAGCCTGACCCGGACACCTCGCCGCCGGACACGAGCGAAGACGGGGCGACGGGTCCCGGCGGCACCGCTGGTCTCACCGGAGGGGCTGACCACCGATGAGAACCCGCAACAGGACCCGGCTGAGCGCCCAGGAGTTGAGCGTCGCCTGGCAGTCGGCGTCGCTGCTGCTCGGCTACCCCGACGAGGAGCTCCTCGGCCGGCTCGACCTGGTCCGAGGGGCTTCGCACGAGCTTCCCGGCCGAGTGGGTGAGCCGCTGCGGGCCTGCGTCACCTGCCTCGAAGGGGTGCCGCTGACCGAGCTGGAGAGCGATTACGTCGGATCCTTCGATACCCGGCGCCGGCACAACCTGTTCCTCACCTACTTCGCCCACGGTGACACGCGCAAACGGGGGATGGCTCTGCTGCGATTCAAGCAGACCTACCTCGCCTCCGGCTTCGAGCTAACCGCCACCGAGCTGCCCGACCACCTGTGTGTCGTGTTGGAGTACGCCGCCACGATCGACCGCGAGCAGGGCCGTCAGCTGCTGCTCGACCACCGGGCCGGTCTCGAGTTGCTGCGGATCGCGCTCGGCGAGTCCGGCTCTCGCTGGGCCGGTGCCGTCGAGGCGGTCACCGCCACGCTGCCGCCGCTGCAGGGTGAGGAGTGGGACGCCGTCCGCCGGCTCGCGGCCGAAGGTCCGCCCGAGGAGGAAGTCGGTCTCACGCCGTACGAGACCCCCGCTTTCGACCCGGGCCCGGCCCGACCCGACGGACCGGTCCCGCTGCCGATGCCGGCGTTCCGTGCACCGGCCACCCGAGGAGCACGCTGATGGATGTCTTCCTGTGGGTGATCGTGCCCTACCTGTGCCTCGCGACTTTCGTGGTCGGCCACTTCTGGCGCTACCGCTACGACAAGTTCGGCTGGACCACGCGGTCCTCGCAGCTCTACGAGGACCGGCTGCTGCGCCTCGGCAGCCCGATGTTCCACTTCGGGATGCTCGGAGTGGTCGGCGGCCACGTCATCGGCCTGCTGGTGCCACGGTCGTGGACTGCCGCAGTCGGCATTGACGACCACATCTACCACTACGTCGCTGTCATCGGCGGCCTCATCGCCGGCGCCCTGACCGTGGTCGGAATGGTCATCCTGATCTACCGCCGACGCACGGTAGGACCGGTCTTTTCCGCGACGACGATGATGGACAAGGTGATGTACCTCTTCCTAGCCGTCGTGATCGTGCTGGGCATGTGGAACACAATCGCCGGATCCATCTTCACCATCGGCGGGGAGTACAACTACCGCGAGGGAGTCTCCGTCTGGTACCGCTCGTTCCTCGCCTTTCAGCCCGACGCCGCACTCATGGCCGAAGCGCCCATCGGCTTCCAACTGCACGCCCTGACGGCCTTCGGACTGTTCGCGCTGTGGCCCTTCACCCGGCTAGTGCACGTGTTCAGCGCCCCGGTCGGCTACCTCACCCGCCCCTATATCGTCTACCGCACCCGAGACGACGCCACGCTTGGTAGTCGCTCCTCCCGGCGCGGCTGGGACCGGACCTCGCGATGAGTTGTCTGAGCGCCATCGGCCACGAGCCCGCGCTCCGCCGAGCGGTTCTACCTGGCCGAACCGTGCCCCCGGATGCCCCAGCCGCTCTCGTTCAGGCGTTCCTCATCCGCAACAAGATGCGCCGACTGGCCGTGATCGATGCCGACCACACCCTTCTTGGCCTGGTTTGTCTCAAGCGCTCCCGATCGGGCTTCTGCTCCGACGCCGACGCCGACGTCGCCGCACGAGCACGTGCAACCACGGCGAACACGATTATGGAGGATCCACATGTACAGCACCTCCCTGGCTACCCTCATTGAGGACCACCTGGCGACCGCGCACGAGCACAGCGCCGGCCGCAGCGCGCACACCGTGTACGGCGGGCAAGGCCACGCGCTGCGCCAGACCCTGATAGCCCTCGTCGGGGGTCGCCGCCTCGGTGAGCACGAGAGCCCGGGCGAGGCCACGCTGCAGGTGCTCCGAGGCTCGGTCAGGCTGCACGCAGGTGAGGACACTTGGGAAGGCGGCGCGGGTGACTACCTCGTGATCCCGCCCGCGCGGCATGACCTGGAGGCCCTTGGGGATGCTGTGGTACTGCTGACCGTAGCCCTGCACGGGGTGCCGGGGACCTGACTCGATCGGGAGGCAGAGTCAGGGGAGATCCGACAGAGTTCGACACTGGGTGGTTCGACACCGGCCGAGAACGGGCAGGACCACCGGTCCAGCGACAACGCTCTCCGGGAGCTGCGCACGGTGACCGGCGGAGACCACCGCTGGGTCGTCCTGAGGCATGGCGTGGTCGTCGCCGCTGCCACCGACCCCTGGACCTCTCCAGCCGAGTCAACACCAGGCGTGCCATTCGCAACAGTCCCGACGGTCTCGAGCACACCGCGTACCACCTCGATGAGGTCCACATCGAAGGTCGCGCGGTGGCGTATGAGGCGACCAAGAAGTCGATCGCCGATGGGCAGTGCGGGCGGCTCTGGCGGACGCCGAGGTTGTGGTCGCCGGGCATCACCAGTACGTGGAGCACTATGACGCCGAGGACGGTTACGAGGCGATGGCGAACCTGGTGGAGTCGGCCGAGCGTCCCGATGCGGTGATCTGCTTCAACGACATGCTCGCCGTGGGTGCGCTGCGGCGGTTGCACGAGGATGACGTGGACGTACCAGGGGACATGGCGCTGGTGGGCTTCGATGACATCACCGAGGCGTCGTTCTCGTTCCCGCCGCTCACGACCGTGGCGGCCGATCATGCGGAGATTGCCGAGACGGCGGTGAAGGCTCTGATCGGGCGGATCGGGGATCCGGGTTCGGCGGTGCAGGAGTAGCTGCTCTCGCACCGGTTGATTGTGCGGGAGTCGACGCGGGGGTGAGGACGCCGGAAGGTAGGGGCCTTCGCTACAGCGAGGTGCCTCCGGTCGCCGAGTCCGAGTCAGGACTGGCGAGCAGGTCGAGAGTCAGTTGGGCCTGGGTGCGGTGGTCCTCCGGCAGGGCCCGCCACGCCGGGTGTTCCATCGGAAGGTTGCGTGCGAGGGTGGCGATGCGTCGGCTATCGGAGCCGGTGAGCGTGGTCCGCTCCGCGAAAGGGTCGTCGATGCACGCGAGTAGCGCGGTGGCGTCGAAGAGGTGACGCGCTCGGTCGCGCGAGTTGGTGAAGTATGCGGCGGCCTTGAGGATCACGGCACCAAAGGGGCGTGGCACTGAGATCGTCGTCGCGTTGGCAGCGGGCACGATCTCCAGGCGGGCGTCGACCGTGCGGCGTAAGGCTTGTGTGCCGCCCTCCATCCGGATCATGTCGTGGCCCCGCAACTTCTCGATCACGCGTGGCGCGGGGTGATCGGCGATCAGCACGTCGACCTGGTCCTCGGCCGCGCTGGCCACTAGGTCGACGGTGGATGAGCCGCGCACGAACCGGTGCGCAGTCTTGTTGTGTTCGTCGATGCTGGGCTGGAATCGGTAGCCGGTTGCCTCGAGTGCGGTAGCGACAGCATTCGGTACGCCGCGTCGGGTCTCGATGTGCAGCACAATGTCGACGTCGTTGGTCGGGCGGACGATGCCCAGCCCGTGGTGGACCGTGTGGAGCTGAGTCATCAGCCCGCCGACCAGCGTCCAGCTCTCGTCTGGAAGGACGTCGGCTAGCTCAGCGAGACTCGGCCAGGGGGCCGGCCATCCGCCGGGTGCACCAGCGACCTCGATGGTGGGGCGATCGTCGTTCATCGGTACGCCTCCAGTAGCGCGGCGAGCGACCGGTGGCCGGCGCCCCGCAGCCGGGGATCTGTGCTCGTTGCGGCGTCCAATGCGGCGACCGTGCTGGTAGCGACGAGGTCGTGCACGCGGCCGACATCGAACCGGGTGGTGCGCAGCACGACAGGACCGACGACGTCGGCTCGCAGGCCCAGAGTGTGGACCACGTGGTCGAGGTCAGATTCGGCGAGGTAGCCGTCCACGCTGTCGTCGACCGCATCGGTGATCCCGAGCAGCCGGAGGTTGGCCGAGGCGATTTGACGACGCAGGCGAGGGAGCGCGGCGCGGTGAGCTGCGAATGTGTGCACCTGGGCACGATCGCGCATCCGGGTCAGCAACTCGTCGGCATCGTAGATCTCGCGCAGAGTGGAGCGCAGTCGAGACGCTTGCGTGGCGCCCAGCCACTCGGCGTCGCGGCCGGACAGGATGGCGACGGCACCCCAGGCGGTGCGCTCAGCCCAAGCGCGCGTGCGGCCTTGGCGCTTGGACAGGAGGAAGCGGTCGACCGACGCGCGGTCGACCAGGCCACGGGAGATTCGGGTGACCGCCCCGGAATCGGCCAGCCGGCGGGCATGGCGGGTCGACACCCTCAAGGCGCTCGCGGTCTCCTCTATCGTGAGGAACTCGTGCGTCATAACAGATAATGTCCCAGAACGGACGTAATCTGTAAAGTGAATCTGCACGAACGCACGGGTGAGGGAGCACGTAGCCGTGCAGCGGGTCGAGGCGGCTCTTCGGCCGGTAGCGTGTCAGGACGACGACGAGAAGGAGACGTGCGATGACTAGCCCGTGGCCCGCTGTAGCCTGCATCGCTGTCACCGCGCTGACCGGCGCCGTGCTCATACTGCTGACCCCCGGCCTGGTCGAGTCCGGCGATCCGGGACGAGTGGCGATGTGCACGGGGCTGGCGGTACTGATGATTGGCTTTGGTATCGCCGGTCGACGGCTTCGTCCCGGTGGTGCAGGGCGGCGTTGATCGGCTGCACCGACGGGAGAGGACCAGATTGTCGAAGGACCGCTTCGTCTGTGGATAGGCGACCGTCGTGTCGGTGCTGTGGCCTACCGTGGCAAAGCAAAACCCCGGCCGTGTGATCGGTCCTCTGACGAGGACTACAGGGACGGTTCCGGGGTGTTCACCGGAAACACTACGGGAGGTTCGGCGGGATGGTCAACGCCGACATGTGGGCGTTGTACGAGCAGCACGTCTCACGGACCCGCCTTCTGCACTACCTCGATGCGGCCGCAGGGGACCGCGGCAGTGCCATCGAACTGTACGACTGGAGCGTAAGAGTTTCCGCGGAGTGGTGGTGGGCGCTCGGCCATCTCGAGGTAGCACTTCGGAACGCGATCGACAAGACCCTCATGCTGCGACATCTCAAGCATGGACGAGAGGGGCACTGGATCTTCGACCATGAGCGAGAACTCGGCCGCGACGCCGGCAAGGGCGCTCATCGGCACGCCTTCCCTTACGCGGACGTCGCGGTTGCGATCGAGCGCGTGCGTCGGAACGGAAAGTCGGTCGACGCCGGACAGATCATCTCGGAGACGTCGTTCGGCTTCTGGCACCAACTCGTATCACGTCGGCAGATGTTCTTGTGGCCCGATCTGGCGAATGCGTTCCCGGGTATGCCGGGACGGAACCAGTCTCTTGTCAGCGCTCGCGTGACCAGGCTGCGCGACCTGCGCAACCGCGTGGGGCACCACCATCGAATCTGGGCACTCGATCTCGATCGACGGTTGGCTGACCTGCGAGATGTCGCCACGTTCATCGATCCACGACTCTGGACGTTGCTGGAAGCTGGCTCGAACCTGCCCGAGCTGCTGCGAGACCGTCCCCTACCGAGCGAGAGCTAGTTCGACACAAGATGTGCGCGATTGCCGCGGTGCCAAGCGGCAGCTGCCGTGCAGAGCCCTGGACCATCTGTCGGTCAACCTGGGGCGCCAATAGTCGCTTATAGAGACTCGCGCGTGTGAATGACGTTCGGTTCGGTGGGCGTGTTCGGGTTCCCCCTGGCAGGCCACGAAGGCGGAAGTGGGGGCGTCACCCCTCAAACTACCGATCGGTTCGCCGTAGAGCTCGACCTGGGGTTCACACAAGGAGCCGGGCTTGTTGCAGGATCCTGCCCAGGGGCTCCGGCCTGGAGACAGTGCCCAGAATCGCCATCCCGATCTCCTGTTGATGATTATTTCGTAGTCGTGATGGGCGACTACGAATCTGTAGTCGAGATGGGTGACGACGCTTTCGCAGTCGCCCACCGAGGCGCTGAGACACTTTCGCGCTCTGGCCTTACATCGGGCAGAAGGTAAGATTTGCTGAGAAATGACAGGAGGCTCCCATGTCCACCGCCACCATGACCAGCAAGGGCCAGATCACGATCCCCAAGGACGTGCGAGACGACCTGCACCTCACCCCCGGTGCGAAGGTGATGTTCGTCCGGCTCCCTAGTGGTCACTACGAGATGGTTGCCCGGACGGGCAAGATCGAGGATCTCGCCGGCGTCCTCCATGATCCCGACCGCGCCACGGTGACGGTAGAGGACATGGACGAAGCGGTCGCCGCCGGTGCTACCGAACACGCCATGCGCGGATCGTCCACGCACTGATGGCAGCGGGCGAGACGCGCCTCGTCGGGATCGACACGAATGTGCTTCTGCGCTACCTGCTGCGAGACGACGACCACCAGTTCCGCCTCGCCGATGAGGTCTTCGGCTCGTTGACCGCGCAGGAGCCAGGCTTCATCACGCACGTGACCTTGGCTGAGGTGTACTGGGTGCTCACCCGATCCGTGCGCCTGCACCGTGCGCGATCCCTTGCCGTGATTCGACAACTGGTCGAGACCGACTGCCTCGAGTTCGAGGACGGGGAGACCGTCGTCAGAGCGCTGGATCTCGCCGAGCAGGGCGCCGACTTCCCCGATGCGCTCATCCAAGGTTCGATGGAACAGTTCGGTGCCACGGAGACCGTGACGTTCGACCGTAAGGCGGCCGACAGCCTCGGATGGCGCCTCCTCGGGCGATAGACGGTGAGGAGACCTCTGGCACGGTCGGGACGTTCGCCCACCAGACACTTGCGCCCCGGCCGGCGCTCTGCTGAGCTCAGCATGTGGAGTCATCGATGGAGCGGGCGCTCCGGGAGCACATCATCGGCTGGGTGGCCGAGCGTGCCGAGGCCAACGGCGGATTCGTCTTCCGCGAGGAGCTCCTCTCGTACCGCCACGGCGGCGAGAAGCTCCCGGTGATCGACTACTCGCGGGGCATTCGCAACCCGCAAGCACTGTCCGCCACGTTGTCGATCGTGAGCTCGACCTCCGGCCCGTACGACGACGTCGAGTCCGAGGACGGGCTCCTGCACTATGCCTACCGATCTGGCGACCCGTGGTCGGGTGACAACCGGAAGCTCCGGGTCGCCTACGAGACCGGGATGCCGCTGCTGCTCTTCCGCAAGGAGGTGCCGAACGTCTACACGCCGGTCGCTCCTGTGTACGTGGTGGACGACCGGCCGGACGAACGCGCTTTCGTGATCGCGCTGGACGAGTCGTTTCGCTTCTTCTCGCGCCTCGACGCGCTCTCGGCCGAGCAGCGTCGGTACGCCCTGCGACTCGCTCGGCAGCGCCTGCACCAGCCGGCGTTCCGCACCCGGGTACTGCTGGCATACGAGACGCGCTGCACCGTCTGTCGGCTGCACCATGGATCGCTGCTGGACGCCGCACACATCCTTCCGGACGGCCACCCCGATGGCGCCCCGACCGTGGACAACGGCCTCGCCATGTGCAAGATCCACCACGCGGCCTACGACCAGCACATGCTCGGGGTGAGCCCCGACTACCGGGTGCACATCGCGTGGCGACTGCTGGAGGAGAAGGACGGCCCGATGCTGCGGCACGGCCTGCAAGAGATGCACGGGCAGACTCTGTCCTTACCGCGGCGCCCTCGGGATCGCCCGCACCGCGATCATCTCGCTCGCCGGTATGAGACCTTCCTGCAGGGCGTCTGAGGCGCCACCTCACTTGATCCCCGTACTCGCGATCCCCTGCACGAACTGACGCTGGAACACCAGGAACACGGCCAGCACCGGCAGCACCGTCAACGAGGCCACCGCCATCACCGCGCCCCATGGGGAGCCGAAGGCCGGGTTGTTCGTCAGGGTCGACAGCCCCACCGGCACGGTGAAGCTCTCGTTGCCCTGCAGCACCACGAGCGGCCACAGGAAGTCGTTCCACTTGGCCATGAAGGACAGGATCACCAGCACCCCGATCAGCGGCCCGCACGTGGGCAGCACCACCGAGCGGAACGTGCGCATCTCCCCGGCGCCGTCCAGGCGGGAGGCCTCCACGAGGGCGTCGGGCACCGACAGCATGAACTGGCGGGCGATGAAGATCCCGACCACATCGAACGCCGTCGGCAGGATCACCGCCCACGGTGAGTCCACCAGCCCCAGCCGGGCGACCACCAGGAACGAGGGCACCAGGGTCACCTGGATCGGGATCATGATGGTGAGCAGGAACGCGGTGTAGAGCAGCCCCTTGCCCCAGAACCGGAACTTCGCCAGCGCGTACCCGGCGCCCAGGGAGACCACCACCGAGATCACCGTGGTGACGATGGTGATGAACAGCGAGTTGCCGATCCAGCGCCATACCGGCTGGGTCTCGAAGACCTCCGCGTAGTTGGTCAGCGTCGGCTCGCTCGGCCACAGGTAGAAGTCCGAGCTCTGCGACTGCCCGCCGGGAGTGAAGGCGGAGACCACCATCCAGTACAGCGGGAAGACCATCAGGATGGCGACGGCCGCGAGCACGGCCACCAGCAGCCACGTCCTCGGACTGGTGCGTTGCCGCCGCCGGTCCCTGTCGGTGGTGTGGCTGGGGGTTCGGGTCATCGCGGTCACAGGTAGGCCTCCGCCCTCTTGGTGATGCGTTGCCGGAAGAACGTGAACACCAGCAGGATCGCCACGAGCACCAAGCCCAGCGCTGCGGCGTACCCGAGGCTGGCGTCCTGGAAGGCCGAGCGGAAGACGTACTGGATGAGCACGGTGGTGGAGAACCCGGGCCCGCCGCCGGTCATCACGTAGATGATGTCGAAGGCCTGCAGGGAGAAGACCACGTTGAGGATCATCAGGATCGACGTCGTCGGCGTCAGCATCGGCAGGGTGATGCTGCGAAAGCGCGCCCACCGGTTGGCGCCGTCGATCGCTGCGGCCTCCTTCAGCTCGGCCGGGATGGACTGCAGGGCTCCGAGGTAGATCACCATGCAGAACCCCACCCGGGTCCAGACCACCACCAGGATCAGCGTGACCATCGCCAGGTTCGGCGAGGTCAGCCACGGCACGCCGTCCAGACCGAGTGTCCGGAGCAGGTTGTTGACCACGCCGTAGTCGACGTTGAAGATCCACGACATCACCACCCCGACCACCACGCCGGCGGCGACCATCGGTACGAAGAACAGTGCCCGCAGCAGCCCGCGCCCCGGCAGCGGCCGGTTCAGCGCGACCGCGAGCGCCAAGCCCACGATCATCGACGTGGGCACGGTGCCGAGGGTGAACAGCAGCGTGTTCACGATCGCGGTGTGGAACAGCGGATCGCCCGCCATCCGTTCGAAGTTGGCGGTGCCCACGAACTGCCCGTCGCCCAGGGACTGGGTCTCCTGGAAGCTCAGGGTGATCGCGATGATCATCGGGATCAGCGAGAAGGCGGCGAAGAGGATCGCGGCGGGGCCCACGAACACGTACGGCGTGAACTTGCCCGTCCGGCCACCGGTCTTCGCGCGCCGGGCGGTCTCAGCGGGCCGTGACACTGCGCATCGCCTCCATCATCTGGTTCGAGGTCTCCTGCGGGCTCAGCTGACCGAGCAGGCACAGGTCCAGGTAGTCCGCGAACACCGCGTTCAGGGAGCTGAAGTACTGCCCGGACTGGGCGCGCACCATCGACAGCGGGATCGTCGCGCCCTGATCGATGAACAACTGCATGACGTCCTCGTGGTCGGCGTAGCCGATGTCGGCCGCGTCCAGGGAGCTGCGGGTGGGGATCCAGTTGCCGTCCTGGCAGAACTTCTGCATGTTCGCCCGGCTGGTGATGTGCGCGACGAGCTCGGCGGCCAGCTCGGGGTGCTTGGAGGACTTCGTGACGGCGAGGGCGTTGCCGCCCAGGTCCGAGGCCTCCCCGACGTTGCGGATCATCGGGGCCACGCCCCACTCGCCGGGCATCGCCTCCTCGAAGTCGCCGATCCCCTCGGGGTTGGTCAGCACCATGCCGATCTGGCCGGTGGTGAACAGGTCGTGGGCGACGTGCCCGCCGCCGGACTTGGCCATGTTGCTGGGGCTGACCAGGCCCTCCTCGTACCACTGGCGGCCGAAGGCAAGGGCCCCGATCGCCTCCTCGGTGTCCATCGACGGCGTCTGCCCGTCCTCACCGAGGAACGCGCCACCGTTCTGGTAGATCAACGGCATCCAGCGGTACGCGGTCTCGGCGCCGCTCCAGCCGTAGCCGAAGCCGTAGCGGCCGGTGACCTGCTTGACCTCCCGGGCGATCTCGAGGAACTCGTCCCAGTGCCAGGCGTCCTCCAGCCGCTCCGGCGGGGTGACACCGATCTCCTCCATCATCGGGCGGTGGTAGTAGGTGAGGAAGTTGTCGGTGTGCTGGAACACCCCGAACAACCCGTCGTTGCGCTGCCCGATCGCCCAGAAGGCCTCCGACCAGTCCTGCTCGTAGTCCCCGGGCACCTGCCCCGAGAGATCCACCAGGCTGCCGTTGGCGGCGTACCGGCCGATCTGCTGCGGGGTCAGGCGGATGACGTCGGGGGCCATGTCCGCCGCGAGCCGGGTGATGAACCACTGGTGGAAGGCGCCCGTGGTGACCTCCACGGCCACCGACGTGCCCGGGTGGGCGGCCACGAACTCGTCGGCGATCTCCTGGTAGCTGACCAGGTCGGGCGGGATGTTCCACGAAGACAGCCGTAGGTGCTTGGTACCGGTCTCCGCGCCGCTGCACGCGGCCAGGGCCCCGGCCATGGAGATCCCGGCCGCAGCCAGGATCGTGCGGCGCGGGATGGGTGGAGTGCTCACGCTGGTCCTCTCCGTCGAGTCGCGTCGTTCTCTCGGGCTCGGCCTCTCGCCTCAGCCGGCCACCCCTCGCAACCGCTCCGGCAGCATGTCCCCGTGCGCGGCGACCAGCTCATCGGTCATCGCCCGGATCTCCTCCAGCGTCAGCTTCGCCCCGGTCAACGGGTCGAGCGCCACGGCGTGGAACATGTGCTCGCGATCGCCGTGGAGCGCGGCCTCCACGGCCAGCGTCTGGACGTTGATGTTGGTGCGGTTGAGCGCGGCGAGCTGCGGCGGCAACGCACCGACCGCCGTCGGCTGCACGCCACGGGAGTCCACCAGGCAGGGCACCTCCACGCACGCATCGGCGGGCAGGTTCTCGATCAGCACCCCGCGGTTGGGGGTGTTGCCGTAGACGACGCTCGGGGTGCCGGTGACCAGGGAGTTGACGATCATCGCCCCGTACTCCACCGAGGCCTTCAGCTGCTCCTTCATCTTCTCCAGCTGCCCGGCGATGTCGCCCTGCTCATCGTGCGCGGCGCAGATCTCGTAGTAGTCCCAGCGCTGCGGGATGTACTCCTCGACGGTCGCGGCGTCCTTGCGGAAGTAGGGCAGGTACTCCGAGGCGTGGTGGGAGGACTCGGTCTGGAACTTGCCGAAGTGGGACATGATCGCGGTGCGCACCTGCTCGTTGCCGCCCTCGTAGGAGCTCATCTCCTCGGCCGCCTCGCTGTGATCGCCGTCGTCCCCGGCGATTTGCGCGGCGCCGCGCCCGCGCTGGTGACGCTCGCCCATCACCTCGTGCAGCCGCGGGTACAGGTCCTCCTGACCGTGGCGGAACTCCAGGATCCAGGACTGGTGGTTGATCCCCGCGCAGCGGTAGCTGACCTCCTCGTACGGCACCCCGAGGGTGCGCGCGAGCATGCGGGTGGTGCCCTGCACGCTGTGGCAGAGCCCGACGGCGTTCAGCCCCTTCGCGTTCAGGTACGCCGTGGCCATGGCCATCGGGTTGGCGTAGTTGATGAAGGTCGCGTCCGGGCAGAGCTCGCGGGCGTCGTCGGCGATCTCGTCGTAGGCATCCACCGAGCGCAGGAAGCGGAACACCCCGCCCGGGCCGAGGGTGTCCCCGACGGTCTGGTCGATGCCGTACGTGCGGGGGATCTCCACGTCGTGCTTGTAGGAGGCGACGCCGCCCACCTGGAAGGTGATGATGACGACTTCGGCGCCGGCCAGGGCCTCGCGGCGGTCGGTGGTGCGCTGGACGGTGGTGGTGAAGCCGTGGTGGGCCACGAGTTCCTCGCTGGCATCGGCCACCGGGTCCAGCCGTGCCGGGTCGATGTCCATCAGGCACAGGGTCGACTCGCGCAGGGCGGGAAAGCTGAGGATGTCGCCGATCAGGCGGAACGGGAAGACGAAGCCCCCGGCTCCGATGATGGCGATCTTCGGGTTCGTGACGAACGTCGTTGTACTCATATCGTCAACGTACGCAGGCCGGTTCTCGGAATCTCGCGGCCTGGTTCGTCATTCTTCCAGGATCCTTCGATCCTAGGATCGGCAGATGCGCGCCGATCGGACAAGCCCGGGCCGGACAAGCACGGGCCGGACAAGCACGGGTGCTCCCCGCCGGGTGATCACCGAGCAGCCGGCGTTGTGGTGCCGCCGCGGGGAGCCGCCCGCGATGCTGACGCTGCACCGCCACGACGATCTCGAGATCAACATCGTCCTGCGGGGGGAGTTGCGCTACCTCTACGCCGGCCGACCGCTGGTGCTGCGCGAGGGGCAGATCGCGATGTTCTGGGCCACGCAGCCGCACGGCCTGGTCGAGGATCGCGCGGAGTCCGACATGGCGGGGGAGACCTGCTGGGTGCATGTGCCGTTCTCCACGGTGCTCAGCTGGGGGCTCGCCGAGGCGGACATGCAGCGGCTGATGCAGGCGATGCCGCTCGTCACCGACGAGCCGGCGCTGCGGGACCGGCTCGCCGCCATGGTCTCCACCTGGCTGGAAGAGATCGGGGAGGAGGCCACCGCAGGGATCGCCCTGCTCGAGATCCAGGCGGCGGTGCGCCGGATCCTGCGCGCGAACCCCGTCGTCGCCGGCTTCTCCGACGGCGGCACCCACCGTCCCGAGGGCCCCGACGGCGCCCGGCCCCGGGCGGGCGGCCGTGCCGGGGAGGCGGGGCACGCCCTACGAATGGCGCAATACGTCGTCGACGGCTTCCGGGGCGAGGTGAGCGTGGGCGACGTCGCCCGCTCGGTCCACCTCACGCCGTCGCACGCCATGACGGTCTTCCGCCGGGCGGTGGGCGTCACGATCGGGGAGTACCTGACCATGTGCCGGGTGGCCGAGGCGCAGCGGCTGCTGCTGACGTCGGCGATGTCCTCCACCGAGATCGCCGAGGCGGCCGGTTTCGGCTCGCTGTCGAGCTACTACGCGCACGTGACGCGGGCGTGCGGGATGACACCGCGGGAGTATCGCCGGCAGGTGGAGGTCTGACCCTTTCCATCACTTGGGAGCATTGATACAGTCGTACAGCCCTGCTGGCGGTTGGCCGGCACCGCCACGCCAGATCTGGGAGATCGACCTCGATGAAGCGCGCACGAAAGCCTGCCCTTGTCGCACTGGGTGCCCTGGTGGTGACTGCCGCCCTCGGGCCGGTCTCCGCCACCGCCGCGCCGCCGGAGGAATGCGGCGAGGCGCCCACCTGTACTGAACTCCTGAACGTCACCGGCGAGCCTGTGCTCTGGACCGTTCCCGACGGCGTGGAGGAGCTCTCCCTGACCGTGGCCGCAGGAGCGGGCGGCAACTACTTCTCCGACGGCGGCGCCGGCGGCCGGATCGAGACCGTCCTCAGCGTGGAGCCCGGAGATGAGCTCGCGTTCGTCGTCGGCGACCGGGGGCACAACAGCAGCGACGGCGGCGCAGGCGGGTACGGCGGTGGTGCCAGCAGCTTCGGCAACGGCTACGGCGCCGGCGGCGGTGGCGGCAGCTTCGTGTTCGCCGAGGACGCAGGCTCGTGGGAACCGCTGCTGATCGCCGGTGGTGGTGGCGGCGGCTCCCGCGACCAGGACGCGGACTTTGAGTTCGGCGGAGACGGCTACGGCGGCGATGGCGGATTCACCGGCAGTGGCCCCGACGCAGCGCCCGCAGATCCGGACCACCACGCCGCCGGCGCGACCGTGTCGGCTGCCGGATACCGGGGCGGGCCCCAGGCGTCATTCGACGGCGCGACCTTCACGCCCGGCTCGGGCCAGACTGCCGCCAACTACGGTGGCACCGGCGCCGGCGGCGGTGGCGGCGGCTACTACGGTGGTGCGGCTGCCGGCTCGGGTTACCGCGGCGGCGGCGGCGGCTCCGGCTTCGCGGCGGCAGACGTCGCGGTCACCGAATCCGCCAACGAGCAAGCAGCGGGTTTCATCGAGGTCAGCTACGTGAACCTCCACACGGCGGCCACCGTCTCGGCCTCCACGGAGGCCCCGCTTGCCGGTGACTCGGTGACGCTCACGGGCCAGATCGGTCAGTTCGATGCAGCGGGCGGCTCGGGCACGCTCGCCTTCCTCGTCACCTCCGGCGGTGAGCAGACGACGATCGAGACCGTGGACGTCACCACAGAGGGGTCGGGTCCCTTCACGGCATCCGCGGAGGTCGAGTTCGTTCCGCCGCAGACGGGGGAGTACGTCGTCGATCTGGTCTACACCGACGACGGCGGGCACTACGACACCACCGCTGAGGCCCTCACGCTGGTGGCGGGCCCGCGCGCCTCTGCCACGACGCTCACCACCGACCCCGAGTCGCCGGTCGAGGGCGAGGAGGTGGTGCTGACGGCCACTGTCAACGACGCCGAGACCACCGCGGGAGAGGGCATCGGACCGGTCTCCGGAACGGTGACGTTCGTCGAGGGCGAGACGACGATCGGAAGCGCGGAGATCGTCGACGGCGTGGCCACCCTCACCTGGGAGCCGGCGGCGGGTGACTACGACCTGAGCGCGAGCTACGCGGGCGATGCGACCTACTCCGCCTCGGAGGCTCAGGCGGTCGTCACGGTGGACGTTGCTCCCACGCCGACCCCCACGCCGACCGAGACCGACTCGCCGACGGAGACGCCGGAGCCCAGCGAGACGCCTGCTGAGACACCTGCTGAGACGCCCAGCGAGATTCCGGCCCAGGACGAGCTCCCCGAGACCGGTGGCGAGCCGATGATTCCGGCGCTGCTCACGCTCGGTCTGCTCGCGGCCGGTGCCGTGCTGCTGCTGGTCCGCCGCGCTCGAGTGAGCTGACGCGGATCGGTCCGCGGGGCCCGAGCGGGCCCCGCGGCCGTCAGGCCGAGCGCTCGAGGATTGCCACCAGGAAGCCCGCCTCGGGCGTCCACGGCCGCAGGTCCCATGTGCCCAGGCGCACGGATTCGGCCAGCCCGGCCGAGCGGGCGTCGTCGAGAAACTCCTCGACGGCGTAGCCGCGGCCCGCGCCGAAGCCGATCACGAGCCGGCCCTGCTCGGCCAGCACACCGGCGAGATTGGTCAGCACCGTCCGGCGGGTGCTCGGTGCGAGGAACGCCATGACGTTCCCGGCCGCCACGGCGACGTCGAAGGCTTCCGTGACCCCGGCCGCCGGGAGATCGAGCTCGGCCAGGTCCTGCAGTATCCAGGTGCACTCGGGGAACTCGGCGCGGGCGGCCTCGATGAGCACCGGGTCCACGTCCACGCCGACCGTGGTGTGGCCGCGCCGGGCGAGCTCACCGCCGAGCCGGCCCGGGCCGCAGCCGGCGTCGAGCACCCGGCCGCTGCGGGGGAGCACCGCGTCGATCATCCGCGCCTCGCCATGCAGGTCCGCGCCCTTCGCAGCCATGTCCTTGAAGCGCTGCACGTACCAGTGCGAGTGGTTCGGATCGCGCTCGACCTGCCGGGTCCACAAGCTCTTCTCCACCATGGCACCAGTCTCGTCGATGGCGGCGACGGCGACGACCAGGGCGAGGCAGCGACCGCGCGGCCACCTGAGATCATCGAGGACGACACCGGCAGCAGGGGAGGATCGTGACGCGCGACGCCACCACGATGGCCGTGGCCTTCGGCGCCACCGCGCTCGGCGTCTCCAGCGTGTCCCTGCTGGCGCCGGTGCTGCCCGAGCTCGCCGTCCGGTACGGCGTCGGCGTCGACCGGATGGCCTACGTGCAGACCGCGGTGATGCTGCCGGGCATCGTCACCGGGGTGCTGGCCACCCGACTGGCGCGAGCGCGCGGGCGTCGCGCGGCCCTGACGCTGTGCCTGCTGCTGTTCGGTGCGGCCGGCCTGGCGCTGGCCGCGGTGACCACGTTCCCGATGGCGGTGCTGCTGCGGGCGTTGCAGGGGATCGGCGGTGGCGGCCTGGTGGCGCTGTCCTTCCTCATCGTCCGCTCGGTCTCGCCTGGCCGGCGGGTGCGCGCCATCGGCTACAACGCGGCCGTGGTCAGCGCCATGATGGTGGTGTTGCCGCTGATCGGGTCCACACTCGGCGGGTTCAGCACCGCCGCGCCCTTCGCCTTCTACGGCCTCGCCCTGCCGGCCGCCGCGCTGGTCTGGCGGGCCCTGCCGGCCACCACGCCCGAGCAGAGCCCGACGGCGTCCCCCGCCTCCCGGCGCGGCCCACCGCGCGAGGTGCTCGGCATCCTGGCGATGACCGTGCTGATGAACGTGCTCGTGTTCGGGTGGATGCTGCTGCTGACGCCGTTGCTGCTCGATGCGAACGGGGTCGACCTGACCTGGCGCGGGTGGGCGCTCGCCGCCCAGTCCGCCCTGGCCACGGCCGCGACGTTCGCGACCGGGCGGTGGCGCAGCGGGGGACGGTTCGCGCTGCTCACGATGGCCGGCTGGGCGGCGGGAGCGCTCTTCCTGGTCGGTGCCGGCGTCCTGCCCGGGGCGCTCGCCGTCGGGGCACTGGTGGGTACGGGCTTGTTCTACGGGGTCCTGAACCCGGTGCTGGCGGCCCGGATCGGCGCCGTCGGCGAGGGGGAGTGGTTCGGGTGGTGGCAGAGCTGCGCCCGCACCGGGCAGGTGCTCGGACCGGTGGCAGCGGCGTGGCTGCTGGCCGGCCAGTCGATCACGCTCGTGCTGGTGCTCGGCGGGGTGCTCAGCGGGCTGGTGGCGGTGGTGGTGCTCGGCCGGGCGATGCGGGCAGCTCCGCCCGGGCCGACTGACACACCTACGGCAGTCTGAGTCGCCGTCGGGGGTGGGTCGAACTGCCGGGGGTGTGTCACATGCACTCGGCCACTCCCCGTGCGCTGGATACACACCGTTCCGCGCGAGGAGGCGTTCTGGAAGCCGGGCATGTTCGCCAACCAGAACAGCGCGTGCCGGCTGCGCAACCAATTCACCATCGAGCAGGTGGAGACCGCGTTCGGGCTCGCTGAGTAGCCACTGAGCCGAGCCAAAGATGACACGCTCTCCTGGACTCGATCCGTCAGCTGATGCTGACCACCGCACCACCCTGCGCCGCCGACTGATGCGCCGCCTCCAGCACCGCGGCCACCACGCCCGCCTCGGCGGCATCCACCGGCGGCGGCCCGCCGTCACGCAGGGCCACGGCGAGCGCGTCGTAGAACTCGTCGCACGCCTGCAGCGGCTGCAGGCCGGTCTCGAGCCGGCTCGTGCCGTCGGCGCGGTCCAGCCGCAACGTCTGGAAGTCGGGGCAGATGATCGTCCCCTTCGTGCCGAAGACCGCCCACTTGGGCATGTCCACCGCGTTCTCACGGAAGATCTCGATCCGGGCGTCCCGCTCACCGGGGAAGCGCAGCCGCAGGTCGAGGTAGTGCTCCACCTCGTCCCCGGGGTAGGTGTGGGTGATCGCCGAGACGGTCTCCGGCGCCCCGCCGTGCAGCACCACCTGATGGTCGATCAGGTGCGGGGCGATCAGGTACCCGACCCCGCCGCCACCCCCGGTGGTGTGCGCCCACTGCGCGAGCTCGGACCCGGCGTGCGCGCGCTCGCCGGAGACCACGTACTTGCCCGCGTGCATCCGGCGCTCCTCCACGCGCCACAGATCCCCGATCTCGCCGGCCGCGACCAGCTCGCGGATGAGCCGGAAGGTCGGCTCCCAGCGCCGGTTCTGGAACACGGTCAGCATCGTCCCGCTGCGCTCGGCGGCGGCGAGCATCGCCTCCGTCTCGGCCGCCGTGGTGGCCATGGGCTTCTCCACCACCACGTGCTTGCCGGCCTCCAGCGCGCCGATGGCGATCGGGGCGTGCAGGTCGTGCGGGGTCGCGACCACCACGACCTGCACCTCGGGATCGCCGACCAGCGCCTCCCACGTCTCGTGCCCGCGCGCTGCGAACCGCTGCGCGGCCGCCTCGGTGCGCTCCGCCGTCCGGGCGTTGACCGCCACCAGGCGGAAGTCCTCGCTGTGCTCCAGGCTGCCCTCGGCGTGGTAGAACCAGCCGCTGTTGCCCATGCCGACGATGCCGACACCGATCCGCTCGCTCATCGTGCTCCTTCGTCCGTCGTGTCGTGGTGCTTGACCGGATCGAACCACTCGATCAACGCCGACTGTGTCCATCGCGGGTCCCCGGCCGCCAAGGTCTCGGAGAACACCGTCAGCAGTGCCGAGGTGAATGGCATCCGCGCCCCGATCGCCTCCCCGGCACGCACCGCGTAACCCATGTCCTTGGCGTGCAGCGCCATCGTGCCGCTGGCGCCGTAGCGCCGCTCCCGCATCGCCGGGAACGTGCGCTCCAGCATCCGCGAGTGCGCACCCGTGGGCCGCAGCGCCCGGGCGAGGGCATCCAGATCCGTGCCCGCCTTGGACGCGAACCCGAGCACCTCGGCGATCACGCCCATCTGCACCCCGCTGAGAATGTTCTGCACGAGCTTGGCGTACTGCCCGTGGCCGTGCCCGCCCACGTGCTCCCACGAGACCACGACGGCGTCCAGCCACTCCCGCAGCCGGCTCACCTCCGCTTCGCCGCCGCCGACGAAGGCGACCAGCCCCTCCGGTCCGTAGCTGACCGGGGCGTCGAGTACGACCAGGCCGCGCTCGCGGCCGACCTGGGCCAGGGCGAGGGCGTTCTCAGGAAGGTTCGTGCTCATGTCCACCAGCGCGGCGCCCTCGCCGAGCGCCTCCAGCGCGCCGTCGTCGAGCACAGCCTGGACGATCTCGGCGTTCGGCAGGGAGAGCACCAGCACATCGGCGCCGGTGGCCGCCTCCGCCGCGCTCTCATGCACCACCGCACCGGCCTGCGCGGCGCGTTCGCGCGCGGCGGGGTCGATGTCGAACACGTGCAGGTCCAGCCCGGCGGCCACGGCCGCCGTGGTCAGGTCCGAGCCGACGTTTCCCAGCCCGATCAGGGCATACCTGGCGCTCACTTGCTTCCCGCCCCTCCGCCGTCGACGGCGAGCGTGGTGCCGGTGACGAAGCTCGCGTCGTCACTGGCCAGGAACGCGATCGCCCCGGCGATCTCCTCGGGCTCGGCGAGTCGGCCGAGCAGGTTCGATCCGCCTCCGGTGCGCATCGTGGCTCGCACCGACTCGGGATCATCGTGATCCTGCAGGTGCATCTCGGTGATGGTGCCTCCCGGTGCCACGCCGACCACGCGGACGCCGTCGGGGGCCAGGGCCGCGGCCATGGACCGGGTCACCGACACCAGGGCGGCCTTGGTGGCGTCGTAGACCCACCGGCCCGCCCGCGAGCGGTAGGCGGCCTCGGAGGAGACCGTCACCACCACCCCCTTCGCGGCCACCAGCGCCGGCACGAGCTCATGCACGAGCTGGGCCATCCCGCGCACGTTCACGGCGAACAGCAGGTCGAAGCCGGCCATACCCTTCTCGAGGAACGGGTTCTGCTGCACGCCGTCGATGTGCACCAGACCGGCGCACCCGATCAGCCCGTGCAGCTGCGGATGATCGGCGGCGATCGCCCGGGCCACCTCGCTCACCGAGTCCGTGTTGGCCAGATCGAGGCGCCACGTGTGCGCTTCGGCACCCGCGGCTCGCACGGCCTGCGCCGTGAAGGCCAGGCCTTCCTCGTCCCGATCGAGCAGCAGCACCCGGGCGCCCTCGGCGGCCACCCGGGCCGCGGTGGCCCGGCCGATGCCGGAGGCGGCACCGGTGATGGCCACGGTGCGGTCGGTGAAGCGTGGGGATGTGGCAGTGGTCATTTGATTCCCGTCGTCGAGATGCCGTCGAGGAGGAGCTTCTGGAAGGCCAGGAAGAACCCGATCACCGGAAGCAGCGAGAGCAGTGACATGGCGAACAGGCCGCCGTAGTTCGAGGTGCCGGTGGAGTCCACGAACAGCGACAGCGCGATCGGCACGGTGTAGTTGTCCTGGCTGGTCAGGTAGATCAGCGGACTGAGGAAGTCGTTCCAGGACCAGATGAAGGAGAAGGCCGCCGCTGTGGTCAGTGCCGGGACCGAGAGCGGCAGGATCAGCTGGGCGAAGATGCGGGGGTGCCCGCATCCGTCGATCCTTCCTGCTTCGGTGAGCTCGTGGGGGATGAGCCGGAAGAACTGCACCAGCAGGAAGACGAAGAACGCCTCGGTGGCCAGGAACTTCGGTACGACCAGGGGAAGGAACGTATCGACCCAGCCCAGGGAGTTGAACAGGAGGTACTGGGGGATCAGCAGCACGTGGATCGGCAGCATGATGGTGCCGATCATCAAGGCGAACCAGATCTTCCTCCCCTTGAACGGCAGCCGCGCGAACGCGTAGGCGGCCAGGGAGCAGGAGAGCAGGTTCCCGATGATGACCAGGATGGAGATGATCAGCGAGTTGGCGAAGAACACCCCGAAGCCGTGCTGGCCGACGGCGCTCCAGCCACCGACGAAGTTCTCCAGGGTGGGACTGGGCACCCACAGACTGTCCTCGATCAGCGCCTGCTCGGAGGGGCGGAAGGCCGTCGAGGTCATCCACAGCAGCGGATAGACCATGGCGAACGCGGCCCCGATCAGGCCTACGTGGATGAACGTGCGCCGAGCGACGTAGGGCACGGTGCCCTGCCGGCGGCGGATGCTGATGGCGCTGGTCATTTCTCGTCTCCGTAGAACACCCAGAAGCGTCCGCTGGCGAACACGGCCGCGGTGGCGGCGCCGATCACCAGGAGCAGCACCCACGCCATCGCCGAGGCGTAGCCGAAGCGCAGCTCACCGAAGGCTCGCTGGTAGAGCAGAAGCGTGTAGAAGAGAGTGGAGCCGGCTGGGCCTCCGTCGCCGCCGCTGACCACGTACACCTGCGTGAAGGCCTGGAAGCCGCCGATCACCGAGAGGATCCCGTTGAACAGGATCACCGGCGAGATCGAGGGCAGGGTGATGCGCAGGAAGCGTTGCCAGCGGCCGGCGCCGTCCAGGGCGGCGGCCTCGTACAGATCGGCCGGCACTTGGCGCAACCCGGCGAGGAAGATGATCATCGGCGCGCCGAACGTCCACACGTTGAGCACCATGATCGTGAACAGCGCCGTGTCCGGGTGTCCGATCCAGCTCCGGCCCGCGATCCCGACCACGGAGAGCACGCCGTTGAGCAGGCCGGTCTCGCCCCAGACGAAGCGCCATAGCACCGCCACCGCCACGCTGGTGCCCAGCAGGGAGGGGATGTAGAAGATGGTCCGGTACAGCCCCAGCATGGCGATGCCCTTGTTGAGCAGCGTCGCGATGGCCAGGGCGAACACGAGCATGATCGGGACAGAGATCAGCACGTAGGCGAACGTCACCCGGACCGACTGCCAGAACGCCGGGTCCACGGTGAACATCAAGCGGTAGTTCTCCAGCCCGATCCATTCCACGTTGCGGAAGGAGCCGGAGAAATTGGTGAAGGAGAGCACCAGCGAGGCGAGCATCGGCATCAGCGTGATGCCGAAGAAGCCCACCAGCCAGGGCGTCAGGAAGGCATAGCCGGCGGCGGTGCTGCGCTGCGCCTCGGTCCACGGCTTGCGGGCCGGGCGCCTGGACGAGCCGCCGGAGGAGCCCGCGGTCCGGCCGGTTCCTGAGGCCGTGCCCCCCGTGGAGGAACGGTCGGTGTCGATCATCGTCGATCCTTTCCGCAGGTGGAGCCCGCCGGAGCGGGCCCCACCCGTCACTGAGAACCCAGTGTGGTGAGGTTCTGGATCAGAACCCGGACAAGGCCGCGTTGGCCTGTTCGATGAAGCTGGCAGCGGCGTCCTCCGGGCTCGTCTGCCCGAACGCGACCTCTTCGTAGTTGGTGGCGATCTGGCTCACGAGAGTCTGGGTGCCGTCGGGCCAGATGTCGACCGTGGCGCCCTGGTCAAGCAGGTCGAAGTAGAGCGTGATGCGGTCCTTGATGGCCTGCGACACGTCCGGGTTCTCCTGCATCCCTTCCAGCACCGAGGTGACCGGCGGCAGACCCGTCTGGGTCTCGAGGATGAGGGCATTCTCCGGAGTGTTGATGAAGTAGTCGATGAAGGACGCCGAGTCGGCCACGTTCTCGCAGTTGGCGGCGATGGACCAGCCGTTCGCGCCCACCACCTGCGGCACGCCGTCGGTGGGGGAGCGCACGATCGAGATCGTGCCCAGCTCGTTCTGGTCCAGAGCGATCTGGATGTCGGAGATGTTGTTGTCACCGGTGCTGCCGACCATGATGCGGCCCTCAGCCATCAGCGACTGCGAGGTCGGCACCCCGGCGTACTCGGCGTTGACCTCCGGCGGCGGTGCCGCGCCTTCGTCCACCGCCCGGGTCCACAGCTCGAACCAGCTGGTCAGGGTCTCCTGGGAGAAGCCGACCTCACCGTCGCCGTAGAGGTCCTCGCCCTCACCCATCGCGTAGGCCTGGAACTGGGTGATCTGGTCGCCACGGTCGGCGATCGCCCAGGCGTCGTCGGGGAAGCTGTCCTGCGCCTCGATCGCCCAGTCCACGTAGTCGGTCCACGAGCCGTCGGCGTCGGGCGGGGTGACGCCGAACTCCTCCATCCGGGGCACGTTCAGGGTGGCACCCTCGAACCAGATCCCGTAGGGGATCACGTAGAGGTTGCCGTCGTCGTTGCGGTTGCTCTCCAGGACCGCCTCGGGGATGCCCGAGACGTCGATGGTGCCGTCCTCGATGAGGCCGTCCAGCGGGAGCAGGCTGTCCCGCTCCTCATACCGTGCCTGGTAGCGCGACTGCATCGCGGCCACGCAGGCGATGTTGTCGGCTGCCGCCTGCACCGAGACGCGGTCCCAGTAGGAGTCGAATGTCGTCGGTTGTGACGTGATGTCCACGTCGGTGTTCTCCGAGGACCAGTTGTCGATCACCTCTTGGACGGCGGCGTTGCGCGCGTCCGAGCCGTACCAGGTGATCGCGATCGGTCCCTCGGAGGGGACCTCGTCACTGGAGGGGGCATCGTCGTCTCCGCCGCTGCAGGCGGCGAGCAGGGCCAGGGCCCCGACGCTCGCGGCTGCGACAGGTAGACGCATGCGACGGTTCCGGCCGGTGGCTTCGTTGCCAACGTGCGACATGGCAGTTCCCTACTTTCTGTTGAGGGGGTGGGGGGAGGGGATGTGACGGGAGGCCAGCTCGGCTCCCGCCCGAAGATCGGCCGCCATCGTCGAGCGGTCGATGAGGGGCAGCTCGATCACGAGATACCCGGTGTATCCGCCGTCGATGGCGGTGGAGAGGGTGGCGTCGAAGTCGACGACGCCGTCGCCGAAGCGGACGAAGTTCGCGCTGTGCCCGTCCGGGGCGGCGCAGTCCTTGAGGTCGAGATGGATGAGCTTGCCGGCGTAGCGTTCGGCGATCGCGGCCGGGTCGTGCCCGGAGGCGACCAAGTGCCCGGTGTCCAGGCACATCCCCAGCGCGGGGGAGTCCACGGCCGCGAACAGCTCGTCATAGTCCTGGGGATGCTCGAGCACGTTGCCGAAATGGTTCTCCGCGGCGATCACCAGCCCACGTTCGGCGGCGATCGGGACGATCTCGCGCATCAGGTCGATCACGCCGGCGAGCCCGCCGCGGGTGTCCCGGCCCGAGCCGGTGGCCTTGATCATCGTCACGCCCAGCCGATCTGCGGCCGCCATCAGCCACAGCCAGCGCGAGACCTCACGGGTGAGGTCGGCGCTGTCCGGGCCGGGGGCGATCGGGGAGACCTGCAGCGTGGCCGGGCGCAGGCCGGTCTGCTCGCAGCGATCGAGCATCGAGTCCAGGCCCGCCGGTGTGAGCGTGCGCGGGTACCAGGCGTTGAACTCGATCTCGCTGACCCCGATCTCGGGCGCATGAGCGAAGGTGGGCTCGAAGTTCTCGTCCCCGAACCCGTCGAAACAGATCGTGGCGATCGCGAGGCGAGGGCCGTCGTCGTGACTTCCTGGCCTGGTGCTCATGCGGGAACCTTGGCGAAGTCGGGGAGCTGCACCCGGGCGCCGTCGGCCATGGCCGACTCGTGCGCGCAGATGCCGACCGAGGTCCAGTTCGCGGCGGTCGGGGCGTCGATGGCGCTGGGTCGCTCCTCGACGATGCTGCGCAGGAACTCGTGCGCGAGGTGGGGGTGGGAGCCCCCGTGGCCGGCGCCCTGGGTGAAGGACAGGTGCTGGTTGGTCTCGGCGTCGTAGACCCCGTGGGTGGTGAAGGGGGCGATCTCGGCCGGCAGCAGGTGGGCGAAGTCGGGGATCTCGACCGGTCGTGGGTCCTCGCCGACGTGCAGCACGTGGCCCGAACCCTGGGTCTGCTCCCACTCGAACGTGGCCTTCTCGCCGAAGACGGTGAAGCTCTCGACGTACTCACGTGCGGTCTCGAACAGCGACCGGGCCACCTCGGCGGCCACGGGGGAGTCGCGCAGGGTCAGCAGGGCCGACTCGACGGCGAACGGGGAGCCGTACTTCGCCGTCAGTTCGGGGGAGATGCGCCCCGACCCCTGGCAGACCACGCTGTCGACCAGCGTGCCGGTGAGCGCGAGGATCGGGCTGACGGCGTGCGTGGCGTAGTGCATGGGCGGCAGGCCCTCCCAGTAGCCGGGCCAACCGGCCATCTCCTGGTGGTGCGCGCCGCGCATGAACTGGATGCGCCCGATCGTGCCCTCCTCGACCAGCTGCTTGGCGTAGAGGAACTCGCGGGAGTAGACGACCGTCTCCATCATCATGTAGTTGCGCCCGCTCTCCTGCGCGGCGCGGACGATCGCCCGGCACTCCTCGACCGTGGTGGCCATCGGCACCGTGCACGCCACGTGCTTGCCGGCCCGCAGAGCTGCGATCGACTGGGCCGCGTGATCGGGGATCGGGGTGTTGATGTGGACGGCGTCGATGTCCGGGTTGGCGAGCATCGCATCGAAGCTCGTGTACCGGCCCGGGATGTCGAACCGGTCGGCCGTCGTGGTCAGCGCCCCTTCGGAGCGCTGGCACACGGCGACTAGCTCGGCGTCGGGGTGCGCCTGGTAGATGGGGATGAATTCGGCTCCGAAGCCGAGCCCTGCAAGTGCTACACGGATCGTGTTTGTCATCGTTGACCTCCTGACGTCCACGCTATGCAGCCGTGCATGGGAAGACCATGCGTGATTGCGCATGGATACGTAGAATTCTTACATGGTCGATGACGTCCGTTCCACTCACGTCGCGCTCCTCGTGGAGACCTCCAACGCCTACGCGCGAGGGCTGCTACGCGGCGTGCACGAGTACGTCGCCGCCCATCGGGACTGGTCGCTGTACCTGGTCGAGCACTCCCGGCTCGACACCGACTTCTCCTGGCTCGAGGGCTGGCACGGGCACGGGGTGCTGGCCCGGATCGAGAACCCGGAGACGGCCGCCTTCATCCGACGGCTCGGGCTGCCCACGGTGGATCTGAGCGCGGGCCGGCTGTTACCCGAGCTGCCCGGGGCCGAGACCGACGACGACCACATCGCACGCTGGGCGGTGGAGCACTTCGCCGAGCGCGGCATCACCAACTACGCCTTCTGCGGGGACCCGCGGTACGGCTGGTCGGTCAAGCGGGGAAGCGGATTCGCCGAGCACGCCGACCGGCACGGCTCGCCCGCGCACGAGTTCACGATGCGCCCCACCGGAACCCGCGCCGCCGACCGGGACAGGCTCGCCGGCTGGCTGATGGACCTACCCAAACCCGTGGGCGTGCTCGCCTGCTACGACATCGCCGGCCACGAGGTGCTGGAGGCGTGCAAGGTAGCCGATCTGGCCGTTCCCGACGAGGTCGCCGTGGTCGGCGTGGACAACGACGAGCTGCTCGGCACCCTGTCCTCCCCGGCATTGTCGAGCATCGAGCCGGACACCCGCCGCACCGGCTACCTGGCCGCGGAGCTGCTGGACCGGATGATGGCCGGCGAACCCGTGGAGCCCGGCCTGCGGCTGATCCCGCCGGTGCGGGTGGTGGCCCGCCAGTCCTCGGACCTGCTCTCGGTCGACGACGAGCTCGTGGCCCACGCGCTGCGGTACGTGCGCGACCGCGCTGACATCAACATCACCGTGCCGCAGGTGCTGCGCGAGGTGGGCCTGTCCCGCCGGGCGCTGGACCTGCGGTTCGTCAAGCAAGTGGGCCGCACGGTGCACGCTGAGATCCTGCGCGTGCGGATGAACCGGGTGGCCGAACTGCTCACCACCACCGACTGGACCCTCCCCCGGATTGCGGAGCGCCTGGACTTCCGCCACGCCGAGTACATGGGGGCCGCGTTCAAGAAGCAGATGGGCCGCTCGCCCGGGCGCTACCGGCGCGACGTCACCGGCTCGATCGGACGTCAGGACGGGTGGCGCTGAGCCTCACTCCACCGAGGGCAGCCGCTCGACTACCGCATCCCACGATGCGTGCTCGGGGGAGATCACCGCGAAGTGGTCGGCGCTCTCGCTCACCACGTACTCGATCTCGGCACCGGCCTCCTGGGCCTGCTCGACGTACCCGGCCACGTAGGCGGGCGGAACGATCGTGTCCACACCGCCCTGCACGATCAGCTGCGGGGCGTTGCCGGGGAGCCGCTGTGCGGGGGAGGCCGCCGCATACGCTTCCGGGTCCTGGTTCGGGGCGGCGCCCATGAAATCGGTGACGGCGGTCCCGCCCAGGTCCGCGCCGGCCGCGGCCGCCAGATCGGCCACCGGCGCCTGCCCGACCACGAGCGCCGGCTGCACCGCCGGGTCCTCGCGGGTGCCGGACCACAGGCTCAGGTGGCCACCGGCCGAGTGACCCACCACGGCGACTTGCTCCAGGTCGATCGGGTGCTCCTCGGCCAGTACGGCCAGGTGGTCGACCGCGGCGGCGACGTCCTCCATCGTGCCCGGGTATCCACCGCCCGGTTCGCCGACCTTGCGGTACTCGATGTTCCACACCACGTACCCGCGCCCCGCCAGGTCCGCGGCCAGCGGTTCCATCAGGCCCAGCTCGTAGGCGTCCTGCCAGAAGCCGCCATGGATGAGTACGACGGCGGGGCGGGGCTCGTCCGGCGCCGCACCCTCGGGCACGCTCAGGTCGCCGAATTGCTCCGGCGCCGACCCGTACTCGACCCGCACCGGGCCGGTCTCCTGCTGCTCGGTGGTGCCGGTGCACCCGGCGAGCGCGAGCAGGCCGGCGAGTACCGCCGTCAGGAGTTGCGCGTGTCGCATGGCATGACCTTACGGGCAGCCGGACAGCGGCCCTGTCGCCATCGACACGGCTGCGTCAGTCTGCGGCGCTATGGCCCCGCACCCCACGCATTCGTGTCGCCCCGGTCAGCGCTCCTCAGTGGGCGGCCGCGAACGAGGCGATCCGGCCGGCGTTGCGGTGGAAGACCTCCCGCGCCTGGGCGTCCAGCTCCACCGGCACACCGGCGGTGACCAACTCGTAGAAGCCGGACATGGGGGAATCCTGCGGCTGGGAGCCGAGGTCGTGGCACATGATCGTCACCGCATACAGCCGCTCGGTGGCCGAGGTGTTCTGGATGTGGTGCACCGACGTGGCCGGCAGCACCAGCACGTCCCCGGCTGAGACGGACACGCGGTGCTCGTCCGACTGTGCGAGCCCCTCGCCCTGCACGATGAAGAAGATCTCCACCGAGGCCGGGTGGGAGTTGTCCGACTGGACCCCCAGGGGATCCCACACCTCGAAGAACACGCTGGTGGGGGAGCCGTCCACCGGGCCGGTGAGCGGGCACAGCACCACCGTGTCCTCGGCGGTGATCCGGTAGGCGGTCAGCTCGCGGGTGTCCTTGACGGTGGGCATCTCAGCCATGGCGGGTCCTCCTGGTCAGTGGTCAGACCGAGGCTATGGAGGCGTCGATGCCGCGGTATGACCATCAGGTAACACCTGCGTTTCGCCGACCGTGCCTCGTAGGCTCAGCGACGCCGTCTCCTACGTGCGCGCAGGCGACCGGGACTACCTGCTCGACGCCGCCATCTGCGGGGTAGCGCAGTGGGCGGTGGACGAGACCCTCGCCGTCACCGAGGCCGAGGCGATGCGCACCTTCGGCCTGGTGAACCAGGCGCACCTGCTCGAGACCGACGAACAGCTGGCCGCCCAGCGGGAGAAGTTCGACTGGTACGTGCGCGCCGGGGCGCGCGGTGAGCGGATGATCGTCGGGCACTTCGTCCACCCGAGCGAGGAGATCGTGGACGCCTGCGCCGAGGCGGGCTGCGTCGTCTCGCGGCAGCCGGTGGCCAACGGCCGCCTGGCCTCCGGCGCCGCCGATGTGATCGGCCTCCGGGATCGGGGCGTGCGCCTCGGGCTCGGTCTGGACGACCATGCCTGCTCCGACGTCAGCGACGCCTGGCAGAACATGCGGGTGGGGCCTGTACCAGTCCCGCGCTGCCACTGGCACCACCGCGCTGCGGCCGCCGACGTGCTGCGGATGCAGGCCCTCGGCGCCGCCGAGATCATCGGCGTGGCCGACCAGGTCGGCAGCCTCGAGATGGGCAAGCGCGCCGATCTGCTCGTGGTCGACCCCCGCCGCCCCGACGTGGGCCCGCTGCACGATCCGCTGGCCTCCTACGTGCTCTCGATGACGTTGCGCAACCTGCGCGCCGTCTACGTCGGCGCTCAGCAGGTGGCCGACGACGGCGGAGCCCACCTGAGCGCGGACGGTCGCCTGAACGCCGAGGTCCACGAGCGGTTCGGCCCGCGCCCGGAACTCGCGCGGTGATGGCGAGCGGCGTCAGTGCTCCTGCTGCCAGGGGTCGAGCAGGTCGAGACCGGATCCGGCGAGGTCGCGCACGTTGCGCGTGGCGAGCGTGGCTCCCCGTGCTTGACAGATGCCGGCGATCATCAGGTCCTCGGTGGTCCCTGGCCGGCCGCGTCGCTCGCCCTCGGTCCGCAACGCCGCGTAGGCGCTCGCTGCGGCCGCGTCGAAGTCGTAGACCCGGCTCCCGGCTGAGATGACGAGGTGCTCGATCGCGGCCAAGAGGCCGCTGCGGCGGCGTCCGGGAGGTAGCCGCTGGGCACCGTGGAGCAGTTCGGCGATCGAGACCGTCGTGATCGCGATGTCATGCTGGTGATCGGAGAGCCAGGTGTGGAAACCCCGTGCGAACGCTAGTGATCGGGATCGACGTCGGTCTTGTCGTGCGGGCGCTGTCGGCCTATCGCCGCCGGGAGTCCGTCTCGGCCGAGGCGGACTCACCCGGGTGAGCTGCGTCGTCGGGAGGGTCGCGGCGAGCCCGGCGCATCCCGAGCGCCGCCTCGAGCCCCACCAGCAGCGTGGCCACGATGATGACCAGGTCCAGGCCCAGCAGCAGCCAGTTGCCGTCGGTGACGAACGTGCCCACCTGCACGGCGGCGGCGTAGAACGCCATCACGAACACGATCGCCAGCGGGACCAGCGCGGGCCAGGGGTTGCTCCGCCGGCGCATCAGCATGATGGCGACGATGGACAGTGTCAGGGCGGCGAGCAGCTGATTGGTGGTGCCGAACAGCGGCCAGATCGTCAGGCCACCGGAGCCGTCGGCGCCCTGGCTGAAGACGAGGGCCACGGCGATCACCACCACGAGGACGGTGCCGAGGACGTTGTTCACCTTCACCCCGGCCACCTCGCCGACCTCCTGGATCACGAACCGCAGCAGCCGCACGCCGGTGTCCATCGTGGTGGCCGCGAACAGCACGGCCATGGTGGCCAGCACCGTTGCGCTCAGGGAGACCGGCAGGCCCAGACCGGCATTGACGAGGTTGCCGCCGCCCTGCACGAAGGCCGCGACGCCGCCCTCGTTGAATGCCGTGTACACCTCCTCCCACTGGGCCAGGCTCTGGAACCCGGCCGTGGTGGCGATGATCGCGCCGAGGGCGAGCATGCCCTCACCGACGGCGCCGAAGTAGCCCACGAACCGTGCGTCGGGCTCGGTGTCGAGCTGCTTGGAGGTGGTGCCGGAGGAGACCATGCCGTGGAATCCGG